>CALAHF010000181.1 GCA_937891465.1 uncultured Verrucomicrobiales bacterium
GACCTCATCAGCTCTACACCAATCTCTTTTATGCAATAGAACGTTGAACTTACCCTGTTGGTTCGTGGAGCTCTTTCGAAGCAATAGGGTCTGTTCGATGAAGATACCCTGTTGGTTCGAAAAATGCGGGCTCAAAAAATTGGAAAGTCGAATTCGATTGGTGATCCCTTCCCGTAAATTCCAATAAATTCTTTTTAATTCCCGTTCAATGCGAAGGGGAAACGGGAATTTGAAGGAATTAATATGGAATTTTCGGGAATCAATTTCATAGCCGACCTTCTAATATTTGAGGCGTTTAAAACCTACTTACCCAATGGACTGGTTTCACCTAATTCGCCACACGCTTGCAATGCCAGAACGGCATAAGCGCTGCCGATGTTTGATATCAAATTGCGGGCATGATTGACCGGTGATTTTGTGAACCATTTGCCGCCTTCCCTTTGATTCGATTTCAGCCAGGCGACGCTTTTCTGAAGACGCGGATCGTTGGCGGGAACTTCCATCTCACGGGCGATGATCGTCACAAACCCGGTTCCATAGCCGTCACTCGTTTTAACATCGAGCGGCTTACCGTCCTCGCGTTTGATTCCGCCTCGCCAGTCTGTCAGAAAACTCGCCGTCGACCAGCCGCCATCCGGTAGCTGCAACGCCATGAGTTCTTCCAGCGCTTTGGCTCGCTCAGCATCCGTTGCAATTCCATCCACTCGAATTGAACACCACGCCAGCATCGCCCGGTGATGAAGCGATTTCGGAGGATCGTTTTTCAAATACCCACGCAGCTTTTCAAGACCCGCTTTCGCTGCCGGAGTTTCGGCATAGTTGTCCGGCGCAATTCCAATGGTCAGCGCAGCCAATGTCACACCAAAGTGGTCATCGATTTCCAATGGCGCGTAATCGCAATGCGGCCAACGCCAGCCGCCGTCTTCGCGCTGCACGGTCCAGATTAAATCGAGCGCTTCGCGGGTTACATCGCTCAATTTTCCCGTAGTTTGCAGGTCGTTGAATGTGAGGCCCGTCCCGACCACGATCGTCCAGAAGCCCTGTTTTTCAGAAGGAGGTTTCTTCTTCCAATGCTCATTTGGATACGCTTCGTAAAACGCCCGCACCTCGCCGGAGTCTTTCTGAAACGAGCTCAGCGCTGGCCGAGCCATCATGTAACTCATGTTCGTGTGGCAGGTCGCGCACTTCTTTTTTTTCTGCCACGTCAGCGACGCCTGATCGAGATACTGCGCCGCTTTTGCCGGAGAAAACTCAGCCGCAATGGGTTCGTCCGGCGTGATAGTTTGCAAATCATCGGGAACGTCTTCAAGCGTGATTACCGGATTCTGAGATTGCGCAACGAGAGCCGTTGAAACGAAGAAGAATCCGCCAATAAGCCCTTTCAGAATAGAAATGCGCATACGAATGGATATCGGTTTTGCCCGAAAGTGTCAAAGGGCGCATCCAAGGGCTTATTGGGGCGAGCCATTCCCGATAGCCTCCAGCACGCTTATGAGTCACTTCTTTCGCTTTCTCGCTGCTCTTGGATTGATGCTTGGACTCTTTTCTGAGGCCGCTGATCCCATCAAAATCGTGCTCGTAGCCGGAACCGTGAAGGAGGTCGACAAACCTGGACATCATGATTACACCGGCGGCTGCGAAGTGATGAAACATTTGCTAGAGCAGACCAAAGGCGTTTCGGTTTCTTACATCAAAGAAGGCTGGCCACAGGGCGAAACCGTTTTCGACGACGCCAATGCGATTGTTTTCTACACCGATGGCGGAGGCAAACAGGCTTACCTCGCCTCCCCCGAGCGGATCACTGTGATTCAAAAGCAAATCGATCGAGGCGTGGGGCTGGTCAGCATTCATCAGGCAGTTGAATTTCCTCCGCAGCTAGCCAAACAAGCAGGCGAGTGGATGGGAGCGGTTTATAACAAAGTTCTGTCAGGCCGGGGACATTGGGACAGCAAGCACGAGACCTTTCCCGAACATCCCGTAACCCGCGGCGTCACCCCATGGGCACTGAACGACGGTTGGCTGAATCGATTTAAATTCGACACCGGAATGGCCGGCGTCACTCCCGCTGTTTGGTCAGGAAAAGAACATCTCGGCTCGCCGAAAGGAGGCACCAAAGACGTCGTCAGCTGGACATTCGATCACGCTGACGGCGGCCATTCCTTCAATTTCAGTGGTCTCGACGCCCATTTTGCATGGGAATTCGAAGGCGCCCGCAAACTGATGACCAATGGGATTCTCTGGGCCGCCAAGGCAGACATTCCAGAAAGCGGTGCACCGTGCGCTGCTGATAAAGCGTTGGTGGATTCATTGGAAACGCCTCGAACGGCTCCGCCGAAGAAAGCGAAAAAATGATCAACCTCCGGGGAAGTCTTCATACACTTGCCAATTAGGATCTTCATGCTTCTCAAGTGAAATCTCAAATGAAGCCAGCCCTTGGTTGTTTTCGTTGAGCGCCTTGAGAAAAAGATCAGAATCGGAGACGTAAAACAGCAAATCCTTCACACCTGCCTTTGGGACGCTACCAACATGGACGCATTGAGCCTCTTTCTCTAATTTTGGTGCAACTTCATCTTCAGAGTCATAGAGCAACTTTTCGTCTTGGGAATTGGGTAAGCCAGTTTCATCCTTCGGTTGATATCCGATCGATCGTCAGATAGATCAACGACGGAGCAATCTTCAGCCCCTTAATCTCCGACGCTCCGATATTTTTTCGAAATATCCAAAGTTCGCTCGAATCATCAGGCTTCACTTCGGCGAGCGTCCATTCGTCGCGAAATTCTGGAATCATCATTTCAATCTTTGAGTCGATCGAATAATGATTTCACTCCACCTCCGCAGGCTTTGTCGTCATTGGAAAATCATCGGTCCGAAACGGCGTCAGTGGCAATCCATTTTTGCCAAACACATTGCAGACAGGGTTCTCGGCCCAGGCATAGCGAACGGCCACAGGAGCCGCGACGTCTTTGCTGGAAACCTCGACGGTGTCGTTGCCGGTGATTTTGGCATCTGCCCAGACCCATTTTTTGTCTTCTCCACAAATCGCGAAGCCGCGAACTTCAGCAACATCAACGGTGCGCATTCCGCCGCCAATGTGATCAAATTTCAGAGTGGCTTTGTTTCCAGTAATTGAGACGTCTTTGTAGGTCGGGCTCTGTGGCTCGATGTTGAATCCGTAGTCTTTCGCGAGAGCCCAACGAACGAGTCGAGCAGCGACATCGTATTTGTTCTTCGGGTGAATGTCGTTGCCTTCGCCGAGATCGATGATGACGGCTTCGCCAGTCCTCGGGAGCGACATCGTTTTAGTCTGCGACTCGCGAAGTTCAGCCCATTGGCTGTCGCCCGGCTGATCAACTTCAGCGCGGAAATCGGCGAGCTGAACCCAATAAAACGGGAAATCTCCCTGGCCCCATTCGGCGCGCCATTGCTCGATCATGTAAGGGAAAAGCTGACCATATTCCCAGGCGCGACTGGCGTTGCTTTCGCCCTGATACCAAATCACGCCTTTGATGCCGTAGCCGAGCGTTGGGTAAACCATACCGTTGAAAATATTACCCGGACGAGAATTCCCGCTGAGCAGTGCTTCAGGATTTCGGGGTGGACGTGGCGCTTGTTTCCCAGCCGCTTTCGCCTCAGCCGTTTTCGTTTTCCATGCATCAACCGCTGCTTGATACTTGGCTTTCTCTGCATCGGATTCAATGAATGCTTCGCGCGTTTTCCATCCATCGGTCAGCAGCTTGAAACGGGTGTCTTTTTCTAAAGACGAACGCCGCACCCAGGCCTCTGCCGCTGAGCCGCCCCACGAATTATTGATCAAACCCACTGGCACATCGAGAATTTCGTGAAGGTAACGCCCGTAGAAAAAACCCACGGCACTGAATGATTTGCAATTGGTTGGATTGGCTGACTCCCATGTCCCAACGAAGTCTTTTTGCAGCTCCTGCGTGCCAACACGCGGCACCGTAATGAGCCGAAGGCCCGGGTGAAGTGACGCCAATGATTCGACTTCAAACTTCCAATCGCCACTTACAGTCATTCCCATATTCGATTGCCCCGAACACATCCAGACTTCACCAACGAGCACGTCTTTAATCACCCGCTTGGAGGTGCCTTCAACGGTCATCACTTTGGGATCATAACTCGCGTCGAGCTTATCTAGAATCACAGTCCACTTTCCATCGTCACCAGCGGTCGCTTTTTTCACCTGATCTCCCAACGTGACCGTCACTTTCGTTCCGGGCTTATCCCAGCCCCAGATGGGGTTGGTTTGTTTTTGCTGAAGCACCATGTGACTGGCAATGATCGCGGGGAGCTTCAAGTTCGCCTGCGCATTGATCGCGACGGCAGAAAGCGTGAGGGTTAGCAACAGAGTTCTAAAATAGGAAAGCATCTTGGGATTTTCTCCAACTGCCTAGTAATGAAAAGCCCGAAATCGTACGCGATGGCGCGGAAGTCCGAACGGAAAGCGCTCGCCAAAACGATTCGAAACGGTTTCACTTTCACAACGCTTACAAATGATGAATCGACGCCACGCCCTCAGAAATCTCGCCCTTGGAACCGGAATCGGCGCCGCTCCTCTTCAATTTGAATCGGCATTCGCGGCTGATAAAACGGAGCCGTGGCTGAAGTTCGCCGTCCAGCAATACAGCTTCAATCGCCAGCTCAAGTCGGGCGAGCTAAAAATGGAAAGCTACCCCATGACAGTGGTGAACGGGACTGGAATCAAGGCGCTGGAATATTACAACGGCCACATGGAAGAAAAGGCTGGCGCGACCGATTTTTTCAAAGAGATGCGAAAACGGAGCGACGATCTCGGCGCAGTGAATACGATGATGCTTTGCAAAAGCAAACATGCGCTCGATTCAGCTGACGAATCAGTTCGGGCGGCTTCGATCGAGAGCTATCGCCCATGGCTTGATGCTGTGAAAATTCTCGGCGGCTCCTGCATTCGGGTGGACGTTCGCTCGCCTGGTGATGCCGAAGAGCAGAAGAAGCATGCCACTGCGGGATTGAAAGTGCTTAGCAAAGTGGCCGCAGCGGATTACGAACTCGACATTCTCGTCGAAAATCACGGAAATCATTCCAGCAACGGCGCATGGGTGGCAGACGTCATGAAAATGGTGGCGATGGATAACTGCGGCACCCTTCCGGATTTCCAGAACTTCGGAGACTACGATCCCTACAAAGGCGTCGAGGAAATGATGCCGTGGGCCAAGATTGTCTGTGCCAAATCAAAGAAGTTTGATGCCGAAGGCAATGAGGTAAATGTCGACTACGGCCGCCTCATCAAGATCGTAAAAGACAGCGGTTTCAAAGGCTACATTGGTATCGAGTTCGAAGGTCATGAAGTCACGCCGCTTGAGGGAATCAAGGCTACCAAGGCATTGATCGAGCGTGAGATGGAAAAGCTGGGGTGAGGTGAAGCCCGTTTCAAGAAGCGATAGGGGTAATTGGTAGGGACGATTGTCCCCAATCGTCCGCTCTAGTTCGGCGGCGGATAGGCTTTGCGGACGATTGAGGACAATCGTCCCTACCCGTGCAAATCACGCCAACGCCCATTCTTCACATAGAAACGCGACCGCCCTGGGCAACACTTCCTCCGCCGAGCCGGAAAGGCTGCGGCATTCGACTTCTACCAGTCCGGTATATCCAGCATCTTTGAGCGCACGGAACCCCGGTCGATGGTTGAGCTTACCCGGCATCGGTTCATGCCGGTGCATGACTTCGGCCGTGTGAATGTGTCGAATCCACGGCATCGAATTTCGAATCGCCGATGGAATGTCCGACTCCTCAATGTGCATGTGAAAAAAATCCGGAGTCAGGCCAACTGCCGGATGATTCACGGCTTCACACAACCGAGCAGCGTGTTCGATCGTTGTGAGGTAATCTGTCTCAGCGGCATTGACGGGCTCAATCAATAATTCAACGCCCCTCGCCTGCGCTTCGTCGCAGAGTCTGGGAAGCTGCTCGATCAATAGTTGGTCTTGCTCCTGAATCGCCCCGATCGGAAAACGCTCCGGATTGTCGAGAATCAGCACCGGCGGCAAATTCACGCTTTTCGCCCCGAGTTGAGCCGTAAAATCAAACAGCTCGAGCAGAGAATCCCGACATTCTTGCCGCAGCGCTGGATCAGGACTGCAAAGCGATCCTTCAAAACCAAGAGATACCGTTTCAATCGGGATCGGTAAATCTGCCAACGACGCCAACATTTCCTCCCCAAATTGAGAACGAAAACGACCCGGAAACGCAATTCCATCAAAGCCACATTGCGACGCCATCTCCACTTTTTCGCGCACCGTTTTCCCCGGCAAAACTTCTAAGCGAATGGTCAGGCGACCGGAAAGGGAATCAGATTGAACGGACATTGGTGGAATTTAGAATCGGAAGAAAAGAAGCGTTGGAGCCGAATTTGACAAATTGAGGCGTCGGCACACTGCTGCCCAGTGTTCCCGAATCATCCACCATTTCAACATCGGAAACCGAATTTTTGGATGGTTAGCGTATTGCGGCGGCATCTGATCGCGGATCGATCTTCAGTCATTCTCAACGAACCAATAGGGTTGGTTCATCGAATGAATACTGTTGGTTCGAAAAGCCGCTGGGACCGCTGCCGTCCTCGCCGGCCCGAGGCTTCGTCGGCGCTTGGAAAGCCGCCGCTCCTTGGTAGCACGGTTGATTCGTGATGGGTCGGTTTCGTGGGATTGCCCTCGTTGGTTTTTTCGGTTTAAATCACTGACAAATCGGCCTGCCCACCTATGAAAATTGATCTCAAACTCCCCCTCGTTGCATTTCTTTTAACCATCGGCGCGACGTCCGTATTCGGATGGGGTGAAAATGGGCACCGGATTTCAGCGGAACTGGCAGAACGCAATCTGACGCCGGAAGCAAAGGCGGCCATTCGCGAGATTCTCGGTGACGAAACACTCGCGGAGATTTCAATCTGGCCGGATCATATCCGCTCCGATCCAAGCTGGGACTTTGCTCAGCCGTGGCATTACATTTCGATCGATGACGATGAGACGTGGGACGATTACAAACGCGTTCCCGAAGAAGAGGGCGATGTGCTTTTGATTCTCGAAAAACTCGAGGCGTTCCTGCGCGATCCTGATGCGGAGAAAATGGAGTTTTCGGGAAACATGAAACGCAAAGGCACCAAGCTGAACCCGACTCAGGGCCGCGAAATTGGGAAAAAAGAAGCGCTCGCGTTTTACGTTCACTTTGTTGGAGATATTCACCAACCACTTCACGTAGGCCGTCGCGACGACAAAGGCGGCAACAAGATTCAGGTGAAGTGGTTTGATGAGGAAGCCTCGTTGCACAGGGTCTGGGACGAGTTGGTGGTTGAGTCCGCTCATCTCAGCTACACGGAGTTCACGACGTTTCTGAATCGTGTGTCCGACAAAGATCGAGTCAAATGGCAGGCCGATCCCGTTCTCGAATGGGCCAAGGAATCGAGAGCGGTTCGCGATGAGGTTTACAATTTCGGCGCCCAGCGTAAGGGCTATTTCATCAACATCGTTGAGGCACCTTCACTCAGCTACGACTACCGCGCCAAAGCGTTGCCCATTGCCCGTGAGCGATTGACCAAGGCCGGAATTCGTCTCGCGGGTAAACTAAATTCGATTTTTGGGAAATAAGACAGGAAAAGCGGGAAGAATTTTGATTTTACTGACACTGCAAAGTAGCAATCGGGCGGATTGGTGTTTTTATTTCTTCCATGTCGAAAATTTGGGAAAACGCACATCCTTGGCTTGAATCGCTGGTCGCTTACGATCCGGGAAAACCGATCGAAGAAACGGCACGCGAGCTGGGCCTCGATCCTGATAAGATCATCAAGCTCGCGTCGAACGAAAACTCGCTCGGTCCCTCGCCCAAAGCGATCAAGGCGATGAAGAAGGCGTGCGAAAGCGTTCACATTTATCCCGATGGCGGCGGCTACAAATTGCGAACCGCGATCGCAGAGGAATTTGGGCTCGCCCGCGAAAACGTAGTTCTGGGAAATGGCTCCAATGAAATCATCGAACTGATCGGGCACGGTTTTCTCAGCCCCGGCGACAACGTCATTGCCGCCGAGCATGCCTTTGTTGTTTATAAACTGATGGCAACACTTTTCGGAGCCGAGACCATCGAAGTTCCCGATCCGGGATTCGTCCATGATCTCGAAGCCATGGCTGATGCGATCACGCCACAGACCAAGAAGGTGTTCATCGCCAATCCGAACAACCCAACAGGAACGATGGTCGATCAAAAGGCCATCGACAAGTTCATGGATCGCGTTCCCGATCACGTGACCGTCGTTTTCGACGAGGCGTATTACGAATTTCTCGACACGCCTCCCGATACGATGAAATACGTAGAAGAGGGCCGTAACGTGGTCATCATGAGGACGTTTTCGAAAATTCAGGGACTTGCCGGACTGCGAATTGGGTATGGAATCACCACTCCCGAAATCGCAGAAGTACTTCAGAAGTGTCGCCAGCCATTCAACTCCAATGCAATTGCCCAGGCAGGTGCGTTGGCCGGTTTAATGGATGACGAGCATCAGGAAAAGACCCGGGCGATGAATCGTGCTGGGCTGAAATTTTACCACGAGTCCTTCGAAGCCATGGGCCTGGAATATGTTCCCAGCGTAGCGAATTTCGTGCTCGTGAAAGTCGGCGACGGTGATGCCGTTTTCAGCAAAATGCTAAAACGCGGTGTCATTATTCGGGCGATGCGCGGCTACAAATTGCCGGAATATGTTCGAATTTCTGTCGGAACAGAAACCGAGAATGCGCGCTGCATTGAAGAGCTAAAAGAAGTGATAGCGGAAATGGGCTAATCAATACAGTGTCACCGACTCATCCACTTCAACCGACCAGGCATTGATCCCACCGATTACATGACTCGCATTGGTGTATCCCTGATCGAGTAGAATCTGCAACCCCTTGGCACTGCGGCCGCCGGCTTTGCAATGCAGGATGATTTCGACATCTTTGTCAGCAGGCAACTCCCCTAACCTTTCCGACAATTCACCGACAGGAATCATCGTCGAATTCGGGAGTTTACAGATCTCGGCTTCAACAGGCTCGCGGACGTCGAGCAGCAGAAATGACTCAGATTTTTCCATCCGGGCTTTCAAATCGTGAACGGTAATTTCCTTTAAATCGGCTGAAGTTTCCTTGACTTCGTCAGGCATCCCGCAAAATGCTTCGTAGTCAATTAAATCGGTTACCGTTGGGTTTTCGCCGCAAACGGGACACTCAGGATCCCGCCGCAATTTGAGTTCCCGAAAACGGAATTTCAACGCATCGAAGTGAACCAGACGACCAATTAATGGCTCTCCGATTCCAATGATGACCTTGATCGCTTCGTTTGCTTGCAGGCATCCGACGATCCCCGGAAGTACACCAAGAACACCGCCTTCGGCACAGCTTGGAACTTGTCCGGGCTCGGGTGGTTCAGGGAAAAGACAGCGATAACACGGCCCGCCATGGGCTGGCGAAAAGACAGACACCTGGCCTTCGAATCTAAAAATTGAGCCGTAAACGTTGGGCTTTCCGGTTAAAACCGCCAAATCGTTACTCAGATAGCGAGTCGCGAAATTGTCCGTCCCATCGACGATGAGATCGTAGCCTTCCGAGATTTCACGAGCATTTTCGGAAGTAAATCGAACAGGAAACGTCTCGACCTCGACATGCGGATTGATTTCTGAAAGCGTGTCGCGGGCTGAATCCAACTTGAGCCTGTTCACATCGCCTTGCCCATGAAGAATCTGACGCTGGAGATTCGAGAGATCAACCACATCAGGATCGACAATGCCAATCTTTCCAACTCCGGCTGCAGCCAAATACATCGCAATAGGGGAGCCCAATCCACCTGCGCCAATGCAAAGAACCCGCGCGGCGCGAAGTTTTCGCTGACCTTCAATTCCCACATCCGGAATTGTGACGTGACGGGCATAACGGCCTAGTTCTGCGGGAGTCAGTTCAGTGGACTCCCAACGGTCGGTTTCAAGTATCGAATCCATCGTGTTAATATTTTTTAAACGAAACGAAAAAAAGCTGCCGCTGTAAACGTCAAAATCAACCGGACGGTTTGTCAAAAATCGCTTACCGTTCTTTAAAACCTATCCCTCCTAAAAGACAGAGACGTTATCATGAAAATCCACCTCCAATCATTCACCGCATTTCTCGCCGCTGGCGTTTTTGCGTTTAGCCCCGTCATCGGGCAGGAAAAAAAGGAACAGCCGCCCAAAGAAAAGCCAACTAAGGCAAAGGCGATTTTGAAGTTCGACGAACTTGAAAAGAAAATCACCGTCGATAAATCGGAACTCGCTGTCGTGAATGGCGTCATGGGCAGCTATGCTCCTGCGTTGAAGAAGGCCATGCCTGCTGTGGTCACCATTTTCTCGAGCCGCGAAATTCCTCAACAAGAAGCTCAAGCCCGCAATCCTCAGCAAGAGGAACTCTTTCGCCGCATGTTCCCGGATTTGCCGGAAGACTTCTTTGAAAAGAACGCTCCGGGTATGCCGGGCGGACCTGGACACCCCGCTCCCCGTGAGCAGGGACTCGGTTCAGGCGTCATCATTTCCGAAGACGGCTACATCCTGACCAATAATCACGTAGCTGGTTCGGTCGGTGCTGAACTCAATGTTTCACTCTCTTCTGATCGCCGCGATTACAAAGCGGTTCTCATCGGATCCGATCCAAAAACGGACATCGCGATCATCAAAATTGATGCTAAAGGCCTCAAACCAATCACGATCGCTGACAGCTCAAAACTACAAGTCGGTGACGTCACCATGGCTGTTGGAAACCCGTTCGGACTTGAGCAAACCGTGACGATGGGAATCGTCAGCGCCCTTGGTCGAAGCGAATTGAACATCACGGGCGGCGGATACGAGAACTTCATTCAGACCGATGCCTCAATCAACCGCGGCAACTCAGGCGGCGCGCTCGTCGACGCTCAGGGGCGCCTTATCGGAATCAACACTGCGATTCAGAGCGGCGTTGCTGGTGGAAACATCGGGATCGGTTTTGCGATTCCAGCGAACATGGCTTTGAACATCGTTGAGCGTCTTCTCGAAGGCGGTGGCACCGTGAAACGCGGATTCCTCGGGGTTTTCCTCGAAGACCTTTCTTCAAAGCCGGATCAGTTCGCGAAAGCGCTTGGTCGCAAAGACAATGCTGGCGTTGTAGTAAACGAAGTTGGCACCAATACTCCGGCTGAGAAAGCCGGTCTCCGTGCAGGCGATTTGATTGTGAAATACAACGGCAAGGCAGTTCAGAGCATGCCTAAATTGCGCCTCGATATTTCAAACACTTCACCGGGAACCAAGGTTGAGTTCACCGTGATTCGAAACCAGAAAGAGGAAGCTCTCAAAGTGACTCTGGGTAATTTAGAAAACCGTGGCGACGCATTCGCCAATCGCGGCCCCCGGATCATGCCTGAAGCGCAGCCCGAGAAGTCTGATTTCGTCGTCGGTGTGGAAATTGACGAACTCAGCGAAGACATCCGCAAAGCTCTGAGCCTCGACGAAGCTGCCAAAGGCGTGGTGGTTGACAATGTTGAAGAAGATTCAAAGGCCGCTGACGCTGGTCTTGAGCCAGGCCAGGTCATCACTCAGATTGACCAGCAAGACATCACTTCAGTTGAGCAAGCCAAAAAAATTGTGGCTGATTTCAAAGGCGATGTCCTACTTCTTCAAATCTTCACCGGAGGTCGCCGCGACATCCTCGCGATCCCAGTCGAGAAAAAGGACGAAGAGTGATTTGATCATCAAATGATTCAGCGCAGTCGCAAGGCTGCGCAAGACATTTCCACGATCCAATCGCAATAAAAGACCGGCGATACCGCCTGTCAGAACCCCACCAATTCGCGACGGCGGTTTTGTTAAAATTCAACAAGACCCTGACGCGATTTGGGAGGGAACGTTCAACGAACCAACCCTATTAGGTCGTTTTTTTACCAATCGGTAAATTTAGTAAGCAAGCTGACGAAACGTCTTGTCCTGCATCTGATACAAGCCCTCACGCGTCTGTCCTGCCGGAGCTGAAATCCCCTGCGAGTCTGCTGGCGTGGTTTCGCAACTGACGTTCAGCAAGCCTGAAACAATGATGGCTGCAGTGAGAAATAGAGTGCGCTTGAGAATGGTTTTCATATCGGAATCGGTTGTGATTCCTGATTTATAGCCAGAATCCGTCGCCACGTCGAAGGATTTTTTCACACCATGAAGAGACTTAATCACTCAGGGCGTTTGCCAACAAGCTCTTTCAAACGATCCCGCAGGTGATCCAGGCCGATGCCTTCCTGCGCTGAAATCGAAATAATTTCCTGCTTGGGAAAACGGTGTTGCATCGCTGTGAGATACATCTCGGACTCTTCAAGATCCGCTTTGTTGGCAACGATGAACCACGGACGAGTCGAAAGCTCTTCGTCATAGAGCTTGATTTCAGTCCGCAACTTTTCGATATCAGAAATCGGGTCGCGCTGATCAACTCCGGCAGTATCTACAACAAACATCAACAATTGGCACCGCGTTATGTGACGGAGAAATTCGTGCCCAAGACCTACATTGGCATGAGCGCCTTCGATCAAGCCTGGAATATCAGCAATTGTGGTTCGCATGAAACCCGGGAAATCAACGACTCCCACCATCGGTTTCAGCGTGGTGAACGGATACGCAGCGACTTTCGGCGTTGCCTTGGAAAGTGCCCGAAGCAACGTTGATTTGCCCGCATTCGGGAAGCCGACCAATCCAACATCCGCGATTTTTCGAAGTTCGAGAAAATACCAGCCTTCCTCACCTACGATCGAAGGCTTGGTTTCAATCGGTGCCTGATTGGTATCGGACCGGTAATTCCAGTTTCCCATTCCACCGATTCCACCCTTACGAAGCACAAATGTCTGCCCGATTTCGGTCAAATCAGCGACCAATGTCAGCTCTTCCGTGCTGTCTTCTTCGACAGGCGCAGCATCACCTTCCATCAATTCGACTTCAGCCCCGTCAACCGCGGTTACTTCGGTTGTATCATCCTCAGCCAACTCTTCTTCCTCGTCTTCATCCTCGTCGAGTTCATTGCCGAAATTGTCCGGAGCAATTTCAACGCGCTCATTGGCATCGTTGTAGCTTCCCTTCCAATCTTCATCCGTGTAATCGTTCGCGAACTCATCTGCAGCCCGACGCGCTGCGTTCGGATCCGGCGCTTCATAAACAAGCGTTCCCGGTGGAACTTTGACGATCAAATTTTTGCCACCTCGTCCGGTCATCCGCTGACCTTTTCCATTCGCTCCCCGCTCCGCTTTGTGGTGAGGCTTGTAAAACAGCGCCTTCAAATTGTCCGTATGGTGATCCACGATCAGAATGACATCGCCGCCCTTTCCGCCGTCTCCGCCGTCTGGTCCGCCTTTAGGTACGAATTTCTCACGACGGAAGCTGGAGCACCCGTCACCGCCGTTTCCGGCCTTCGCATAAATCTTGATGTGATCGACAAACATTTCTCGTTCTAATTCAAATTGAAGCCCATACTCGCCCCCTGTGAATAGTTTTCAGCAAGTTATTCACATTTCTTTTCAAAAATTCGATTGGACAGATCCGATATCGGTCAATTTTGATACCAAATTGACATCTCAGGCATTTCGTTAGTTTAAAAAATTGCACCTGATATTTAGGTCCTGATTTTGAATTCTCAGATGACGCTGAACTCATTTGAATCCCGCCTATCGAATTGTTCATAAACTACTTATATAAAAACAATAGAGAGGTTTCAGTTGCTAACGCAATAGTGCCGATAAAACTTTTGAAACTCAAACTCCTTGCCAACAGCGAGATTTTTTAGAATTAGCGACTTGTCAGAGTCCGTTGTCGCTCATTTTTCCACAAGTTATTCACAATTTGAGCCCACGCGGCAGAACTCATTGATCGTCTGCGGCAGCCGTCATCAGAAAGTGTTCGAAGAAGGCTGAGATGACGCGATTTGACTCCGGATTGGGAGCATGATCCGGGCGATTCGACATCCCCACCCGGTTCTTAAAGCCCAATTTTTCGTTCAATTCAACCAGGTGATTCAATGCCTTCCACTGCTCAGGGGGATCGACTTGACCGCCAGAAACAAGAAATGGACGCGGTGCGAGGAGCTGGTGCAACTCGTGGAGATCGCAACCATTTTTCAGCAAATCAGGATACGGACCTGACGCTGGATTTTCGGAAGAAATAACCCCTCGCTTTCGCCACGGCGGCGGGGTGTATCCGAGATACCAGGGTTCCCAATAATTGACGCTGGGATGAGTCGAAAACACGATTCCAGGATCAGAAACCGCAACCGCTGCAAACTTTTCAAACAAACACCCCGCAAACAACGCCCATTTACCGCCGTAGGAGTGCCCCACGATTCCAATGCGTTCTGAATCGACCGTTGGGTGACTCGCCAGCACGTGCCACGCATTAGCCGCCGCACACGCCAAGGCAGACAACGGCTGAAGCTTCGCGTTTTCACGAGACGGATGATAAAGCGAGTAGGTCTTGTTGTTGGTCGTTTCAGTTGTTCCGATGGAAAGCGTTACGAATCCTTTCCGAACCAGCTGGAGCGCAAAATCCCGCTGCTCCTTGCCAAGACCGATTGCGGTTTCGGGCTCATAGTAAACGGTCACCACGGCGGGCCGGGTTTCATTTTCAGCGATGTCATTCGGGATCAGGAGATACCCCGTTGTGATCTGATTCGGCAGCCATTCGAATTTGAGTTTTTGCTGGGTAAAATTCTCGCGCTCCGTTGTTTCCACAATCTCGATCTTTGGAGTCACGTTTAGCTTCGGCCACTCGCCGCCTAGCAAATCCATCCATTCAGCGCGAATTTCGGCCCGTTTCTTCGGCCACAAATTTCTTTTTTCCGGGGAAAATGGAATTTTCCGAAACAATCCAAAATCTCCTGCGAACTCCGCCGGAACCGAAAAATGGGGCTTCAAGATCTCCCGGGGATCATCCAATCGGCTCTTTTCCTCAGAATTGGCGCGGCCAGAACCGAGCAGTAAAAGAATCAAAAGCCATCGAGAGCGAAATTTCATTTTCAAAAATTAACTGATAGGAATTTGCTTATTCAAGGATTTTTATCGGCGCATCGGTCCTGCCGGGTTTGAGGGGGGTGCAGACCACACGGCTCAGCGGGACGCTTCGCCCCACCTCTTGCCTTTTTGCGTCTGCATCAAAACGAAGCAACAGGGTCTGTTCATCGAACGCACCCTGTTGCTTCGTGGAGAGCTAACGAAGAACTTTTTCACGGTAAATCGTTCCTGAGAATACCGAAGAGGCCGGTATTGTCCGTGCCGATGAAGTGACCCGTGAGGATGTCTTGCTTCTCGAAGATGACTCCGCCGAAGGGAATCTTTTTCTTCCGCAGTGAATCCGTATAGGTGCCGGTGACGACTCCGTTCTTGGAATTCACTTTCACCGCGAATTTCTGAGTCGGGTCCGTCGTTTCAATGACGACTTTGTTGGTCGTCGCCCAGTCACCGAAGCTCCTTGCAGGAATGTTGGGGACATCTCCGTCAGTGAAGTCGAGTATAATATCGCCGTTCGCAAACGCACGCTCTCCAACCGCAGGCGGCGTGTAGCTGGAGCCGAGGGTGATCTGGCGAATCTCGAAGCCGCGATTGAAGCGTTTTTCCCGTCGATCAGCGCGTTTCACCCACTGGAGTTCGCCGTCGAAATCGCTGATGTTCTCCACGTCCCGGAAGAGGAGACGACCGGCGATGAAGCCTTTCGGTTTCGTGCGGTAGAGATCTTTGTGGATCAACCATTCGCCATCGACTGAGACAAATCCGGCGTGCGTCGCTTTGGTGCCGTCACCGAGGACAAGAGTGGACTTGGTTTTGCCATCAATCCCGAT
>CALAHF010000182.1 GCA_937891465.1 uncultured Verrucomicrobiales bacterium
AGCCTGGAGCGGCGGATGCATCATCCGCAGGCGCAGGAGATTGCGATTGTTCACGACCGTCCCTGGGAGGGATCGGGTTGCGGCTACCACAGTGTCTTTCATGATGGGGAGAAGTATGTGATGTACTACAAGGCGTGGCACATCATGGTGGACGCGGGAAAGCTGGACACGAAAAACCGTTTTCTCTGCTATGCGGAGAGCGCGGATGGGATCACCTGGACGAAGCCGGAGCTGGGGCTGTTCGAATTTGAGGGGTCGAAGAAGAATAACATTGTCGTCTGGGACGACGGGCCGTGGGGTGAGGCTCGGCCTGACGGGGCGCATCCGGCGGTGTTTTTCGATAAGAACCCGGATTGCCCACCGGACGAGCGCTATAAGGCGATGCTGAGATCGAATAAGCCGAAGGGGTTGTTGGTGATGAAATCGGCGGATGGGATTCGGTGGTCGATGCTGCACGAGAAGCCGGTCATCACGGACGGGGCGTTTGATTCGCAGAATCTGGCGTTTTGGGATCCGCTGCGGAAGGAGTATCGCGCTTACTGGCGAATTTTTTCTGAAGGCATTCGTGATATTCGAACGGCTACGTCGAAGGATTTGATCACGTGGTCGCCGCACCGTGACTTAAAATTTCCAGGGGTGGAGCCGGAGCATCTGTATGTGAATCAAATCATGCCGTATTACCGGGCACCGCATTTGTTGATCGGGTTTCCCACGCGTTATGTCGAGCGGGACGGGAAGGCGCCTTCGATGGTGCAGTTACCGGATCCGGAACATCGTAAGTTGCGTGCGGCGGCGTCGCCACGCTATGGCTATGGGCTGACGGAAGGTCTTTTGATGAGTAGTCGCGACGCGGTGACGTTTGATCGATGGCCGGAAGCGTTTCTTCGGCCGGGTTTGGAGCGAACGGGGCAGTGGAAATACGGTGACAATTACATCGCCTGGCAGGTGGTGGAGACGAAGAATAAACTCCCGGGGGCGGCCAATGAGTTGTCGCTCTACGCAACGGAGGGCTACTGGACGGGGGAGCAGGATGAGCTGCGCCGTTATACGCTGCGGCTGGATGGGTTTGTCTCGGCGAAGGCGAAGCTGAGCGGTGGTGGATTGATCACGAAACCGCTGACATTTTCAGGCAAGGAGTTGTCGCTGAACTTTTCATCGTCGGCGGTGGGTGGCGTCACGGTTGCGATCACGAATGCTGACGGCAGCGCGATTCCCGGTTTCGGACTGGAGGATTGCCCGCCACTATTCGGGGATTCGGTTGATCGCGTGGTGCAGTGGAAAAACGGACGTGATGTCTCGGCGTTGGCCGGCAAGCCGGTGCGCCTGCAATTTTCCCTGCGCGATGCTGATTTGTTTTCGTATCAGTTCCGCTAGGAGCAGCTGGTCGGATTTGCCGAAACTTACTTGAACGAGGACAAATTTTTGATTCCTTTCGCGGGTGTTGAATCATAGTTTGGCCTTCTCATGAAAGCACTTTTGACCTCTGTATTACTCCTGTCCGTGTCGCTCGCTCCGTTGGTGGGGCATTCTGCCACGGGGATTGTTTTTGAAGATCTGAATAAGAACGGCACCCGCGATGCCAATGAACCGGGCATGGCTGGCGTGGCGGTTTCGAATCAAAAGGAAGTCGTGCAGACGGATGCGGAGGGGCGCTGGACGTTGCCGCATGATGAGGACACGATCTTCTTTGTGATCAAACCGCAGGGCTATGCGCCGCCGGTGGATGAGGCGCAGCTGCCGCAGTTTTTCTACATTCACAAACCGGCGGGCTCGCCGAAGGGCACGCGCTACGCGGGCGTGGAGCCAACGGGGGCGCTGCCGGAGTCGATTGATTTTCCACTGGTAAAAGTGACTGATGAACCAGAGAAATTTCAGGCGATCTTTTTTGGGGATCCGCAGCCGCGAAGTCAGGACCAGGTGGATTACATCGCGCATGATGTGCTGACGGAGCTGGTCGGGACGGACGCGAAGTTCGGGGTGACGTTGGGAGATATCATGTTCGATAATTTGAGTCTGTTCGAACCGTCGAATGCGAATATCGCGCTGCTGGGGATTCCCTGGTACAACGTAATCGGGAATCATGATCTGAATTTCGAAGCGGAGACGGACGGGGATTCGGACGAGACGTTTCACCGATATTTCGGGCCGCAGTATTACAGTTTTGATTACGGCGCGGTGCATTTCATCGTGCTGGATGATGTGGACTGGGGGATTCATGCGGGGAGGACGAAGAAGACGTATAAAGGCGGACTGGGACCGGATCAGATCGAGTTTGTGAAGAATGATCTGGCGCTGGTGCCGGAGGAGAAGCTGGTGTGCCTGATGTTGCACATTCCGCTGATGGATGTGGGGAACCGGGCGGAGCTCTACCGGCTGATCGAGAAGCGACCGTATTCGATGTCGATCTCGGGGCACACGCACTGGCATGGGCATTTTTACATTGATGAAACGGATGGCTGGAAGGGCGACGAACCGCATCATCACATCGTGAACGTGACGGTATCCGGCTCGTGGTGGAAGGGGCAGAAGAATGAGGTCGGGGTGCCGCATGCGATGATGCGGGACGGCGCGCCGAACGGGTATTCGATCATTACATTTGACGGGGCGAAGCACACCCTGGATTTCAAAGCGGCGGGGCACCCGGCGGAGTATCAGATGACGATTAATGCGCCGGATGAAATCCAATCGGCTAACTCAGCGAAGACACCGGTGTATGTGAATTTGTTCAACGGTTCTGAGAAATCGGTCGTGAAACTGAAGGTGAAAGATCGCGGGGGCTGGGTCGAGATGAAGAAGGTGGCGGAGGCGGACCCGTATTATGTCGCGATGCGTCAGCGCGAACTGGAGGCGAACCCGAAGGCGAGTCTGAATGAACCGGTGAAATCGGGGCATTTGTGGAAGGTGAATTTGCCAGCGGATTTGAAAGTGGGATCACACCTGTTGATGATTGAAGGAACGGATGCGTATGGGCGGAGTCACACGGCGCAGCGGATCATTCGGGCGGTGAAGTGATTTCACTTCTTACTTCGCACCGCGCGATCCAGCATTCCTTCGTAAATCTTCGCCCGTTCGGGAAGGCCGAGTCCTTTGTTGCGATACTCATACATTTTCACATTGATGGCTTCACGCTGCTGACTGGAGAGCTTCTGGAGTTTCGCGACGGTCGCTGCGGGAGGTGCCTTTGGATAACCGTCGGCTTCGAATCCTTCTTTGTAATTGGCGGCTCCTTTTTTGGCATCGGCCATTTGCACCGGAGTCAACACACGAGGATCGGGGCCACCGTGGGGGCCGGTTCCTTTGGCGTTGGGGATGTCGCGAACGACAGGGGCGCCAGTTCGCTTGAACGCTTTGGCGGGGAGTTTTTCGTAACGAATGGAAACGACCTGACTACCGGCTGTTTTAATTCGGGCGGTGAGGGTTTCGAGATCGGATTCGTCGCCGGTGATGCTGACAAGCTGCATTCCTGCGGCGGTGACTTCTTCGCCAACGAGATAGGATTCGCGGGTTTCGGTATCAAACAACGTTGCGTAGACATCGTCTTTGATGTGGGCTAGGCCGGTGACGATAAGAGATTTGGAAAGCCCGATTTCGCGGAGAAAAGGGGATTGGGATTTCAGCGCATCGAAATTCTCCTGAGTAACCGCCGCAGGCAGGGCAGCTTCGCCATTCTCTCCCCGGGCGTCGAGAACCCCAACCAGCTGCGCGAAAAGCGCCGCCAGGCTGAAAACCTGATAGGAGTTTGAGACGCGACTGTTCACGGGGGCTACTTGGTTTTTACAAATTTAAAGAAATCGATATCGCCGATGCTTTTCGACTCACCGGCTTCGATCATGACCACTTTCATCTGAAATGTGCCTTTATTGAGAACGACATTTTTATGGGTGATCGTCTCCAATTTTTGCCAGCTCTTCGTATCGGGGACGGTGATTTTTCCGGTGACGTCGTTGCCATTCATCTCGATTCGAAAGATGCCGCCTGGGCCTTTTGAGGCGACGGGCATCGAAATCGAATACGTTCCGGCCTCGGTGACTTCGACGGTGTAAATGAGCCATTCATCAGCACGCGTCCAGCCAACACCATGGCCGTTCGAGGCGTCGGAGCGCTTTTCGATATCAACTTGAGTGAGTTCGCGGTAGTTTTCGCCGAGGTTTTTCTCATCGGCATCCGCGTAGGCGACGCCCGCTTCACCTTTGTCCCAATGCTCAGCTTCGATCAGCCCCGGGATGGTGGCTGGCTTTCCGGAGAAGGGCGTTGTCTTTGCCGACTTCGGGTTGGCAGGGAGCATCGCTGCCGTGACAATCAAGGATAACGCTACCAAAAACGTCTTCGCTTTCTTTCTCAGAATCGGTTTCATAGCAGAAAATTTTGAGGGTAAGGCCGGAATCCGTCAAGATACGGTATTCGCGCCAGCTGCTGAATCTAACGATGAAATCGTGACGGTATTCGTTACTTCCGGACGCCGAGCATTTGCACGGAATTATCATCCTTCATCCGGTATCCCGTTCCGAAGGGCAGGGGCTTAGCGACTCCTGATCGATAGGCTTGATGCAAATAAGGCTGATCGTATTCGCTGAACATTTCGATCGGCCCAATGTAGTTTCCCCAGTAGCTCACGTTGTAATATTGTGCGAAGAAGTCGGCCGGAATTCCCGAGGCATCTTGCAAAATGTAGCTGCAATCACCGACGAGAAAATTGCGGATGTTGCTGAAACTGTCGGTGTGCATGAGAAAGGAAGCCGCTTTCAGGTAACCGGCTCCGCCCGGACGTGCGGTGAGGAATTTGTGAAAGGGCGTGTCCTTTTTAAATCCCGCGTTGGAAAGATCCGTTCGGAAATAGTACAGATTCTGCGTGGCCGGTGCGCCTGGCGTGGGTTTCAGCTCCCGAAGCTGCAGCCAGATTCCGAGTGCGTCTTTTTGGATTGCGACCACGGGTTCGCCATCTGGGTTCAGCTTCACAAAATTCGCGTTGAGCACCTCGTGGCCGGTCAATGCAGCGAAGTAAAGCAGCACGGGATAGACGCCCTCGACGCCGGATTTCCCGAAGTCCTCCCGCATTTCTTTGGTGATAAAAAAGTTCCGCACCGAAATGCTGCGTAGGGTGTGGTTAAGATGGGTCAGGTAATTCTGAATCTCGGGAAGCTCCATCGTGAAGAAATCGGGCAGCGCTCCCAGTGGCTCCATCCCCACGAGAATGTATTCGGGACTGCCGGGGAAAACGGTCGCGGCGTGAACAAAGTCCGGTCCGCCGAACATGTATTTCACCACGGCGGGGCGTTTGATTTTCGGATGCACATCGGTGGCCGCCCATTTACGGATCTTGGAGAGTCGCGTCTTTTCCCACTCATCGTTCAGCTCGCGGATCTCCGCAGCATGAGTGAGGCCCGCGGGAGAATTTGCAATTGTCGTCAAAGGACTAGAACCACGAAGTTGTTTGCCGGCGAAGAATGTTGCGAAGTCATCAGGAGTTGGGGCACCCGGTTGCGCGACTTCCTGCGCGTGATGGGCGGCTGGCGCAACGATCAAAATCGAAGTGAAAAGAATGAAGAGGGTCCGTTTCATAGCGAAGGAAGCAATTGAGTTTTTCATGATCCAACAGGGTCGGTTCGATGAATCAACAGGGTATGTTCGTCGAACCAACCGGGTTGGATCGTGAGGTGAATTCGACGTCAGAAACGGTATCACATTTCTCCTAAGGTGTCTTCGAGCTGGAAATCTCCGAGGTGAAAATTTCATACCTTCACGTAGTGATTTTTTTAGAACGAGCGTGGGAATCGGTTATACTTATGTTATCCATGATGTCTAGAAATCCGAAGCTCCTGCCCTTTGCTTTTGTCGTCCTCCTTGTTGCGCTGTCGATCGGATTTTTCGGATCAACTTCAGCAAGGGCCAAGTCGAGCGGTGACGTCGAGGCGCAGGTGGAGCGCTATATCAAGTCGCTGCGGGGGCGCGGGGTGATTCGGGGGGATGAGCGAACATCCTGGCTGGTTTATGATTTCACCACGGGGAAGAAGCTGGTGAGCATCAATGAAAACTCGTCGCTTCAGGCGGCGAGTATGATCAAGCCGTATTTGGCGCTGGCATTTTTTCATCAGGTCAAGGCGGGGAAGCTTGTTTATGGGCCGAAGAGCAAGCGTCACATGGAGTTGATGATTCAAAAGAGTAACAATGAATCGACCAACTGGGTGATGCAGCAAACCGGCGGACCGGCGGCCACGCAAGCGCTGTTGAAAAAACATTATCCATCGCTCTGCCACCATCTTAGCCTGGTCGAATACATTCCAAAAAATGGACGGACGTATCGGAACAAAGGATCGGCAGGGGATTATGGTCGTTTTCTTAATGCGCTGTGGTGTGGGCATCTTCCACAGTCGAAAGAGATTCTCCGGATGATGGCGCTTCCCGGGCGCGACCGACTTTATACCGACGCGAAGCGGGTCCCCCCAGGGACACGGGTTTACAATAAAACGGGCAGCACGGCGATGTGCTGTGGTGATATGGGAATTCTCGTCGCGAAGGGGAAAAACGGGAAATCTTACCCGTATATTCTTGTCGGGATCATTGACAGCCAGCGGAAAAATCAATCGAACTATGGATCGTGGATTTCGCGTCGGGCCGATGTCATTCGTGAGGTATCAAATATAGCTTTTCTGGGAATGAAGAGGATTCATCCATTGTAATTTAAGATCATCGCGTGATGGAAAGATCGCCGTTTTCGGAGATCTTCAACGCATGAAGTTCTATTCGATTCTCGCTGCTAGCGCAGCCGCTGTCATTTGCCTGCCAACTCCAAGCGCTTTTTCTGCTGATTGGCCTTATTTTCTTGGAACGGACCGGTTGTCCACTTCATCCGAAACCGGACTGAATCTCTCGTGGGATGATAAAGGGCCACCTGTTTTGTGGAGCCTGGAATTAAACGAAGGCTTTGGTGGTGCTGCCATCGTCGGAGATGAGGTTTTCTTTCTCGATCGCATTTTGGGAGAAACTGATCAGCTAAGAGCGGTGTCCTTGAAAGATGGCCGCGACCTTTGGAAATTTGAATTCACTTCAGCAGGGCGCTTGCCTCATCCGGGAAGCCGTGGCGTGCCAACAATCGAGGACGATGCGGTGTATTTCACGAGCGGTCTCAGTCATGTGCATCGGGTGAATCGGAAGACGCACAAAGCAGATTGGACTGTAAATGTTGCTGAGAAGTACAACGCTGAATCTCCCAAATGGGGCTGGGCACAGTCTCCCCTGATCATTGGTGATATTTTGATCGCTGCAGCGATGGGACCCGAAGTTGGACTGGTCGGATTGAATAAAAAGACCGGCGAAGAAGTCTGGACGACCGAGCCGATTGGTCACAGCCATTCATCGCCGACGATCCTGACCCTGGATGGCGTCGAACAGGTGCTTTTTGTATCGAGAGCCTTCGACGGCGATTTCGGAACGGTGATTAGTGTGGATCCTAAGACCGGCAAAACGCTTTGGAAGACCGATTCGTATTTCAATAAAATCCCGATTCCTTTCGCGACGAAAATCGATGAAGAGCGGGTCTACATGACTGGTGGTTACGATTGCGGATCGTGCATGCTGCGTGTGAAGCGTGATGGCGACGATTGGACCGTGACGAAGCTGTGGGAGATCATCGAAGGAACCCAAATGCACCCGCCGTTTTTAATCGGTGAGCATCTTTATTTCCTGATGAACGAGAATTCCAATCACAAAGGTGAAGCCCGCAAGAAAGGTGGATTGGCCTGCATGGATTTGGATGGGAAAACCGTTTGGAATACCGGCACCGATCCGTTCATGGGCCGTGGAGGCAGCATGTTGGTTGATGGCAAGATCCTGGTTCAAGATGGTGAAACCGGTTACCTGCGAGTTTTTGAAGTGAGCCCAAAAGGTCCGAAGGAAATCGCCTTCGCCGATGTTTTTGAAAAGAAGGCGGAAGTCGATGCGCAGATCGCGAAGCAGGAAGGTAAGAAAACGATCAAGCTGCCCGATTTTAAATTCTGGTCACCGATGGCACTGAGCGAAGGGCGTCTCATCATGCGTGGCCAGACGAAGATGAAGTGTTTGGATTTGCGCTGATCTGCAGCTCTAGAGTTTTACGAGGCACCCCTGTTGTTTGATCGATCGGCAGGGGTGTTTTGTTTTTTTGA
>CALAHF010000183.1 GCA_937891465.1 uncultured Verrucomicrobiales bacterium
CATTTGGATTTGCATTTGCATCACCGACACTTTTCGTGATCGCAAAAACGGTGTGCCCGTCAGCGACGAGCTCTTGGGCAAGGGGCTCACCTAAGTAGCCGTGGCCGGCGATGAGGATTTTGGAACAATGTTTCACACCGCTATTCTAGCACGCTCTAAAATCCGTGCCGCCACAGAAAATCGAGGCCGTAGCTCGGGTAGTAGGAGTGGACGATCGCGGCCACAAGGAAAAAATCGACGATGAGATGTACGATGAGAACCCAGAGTAAGCTCTCAGATTTTTCAAACATGCTGCCCTGCGTCCACGCAAAAAAGAGAATGATGATTGGCCCAATACCGATGAAGGCCATGTCGTAGAGGACTGCCGTGTAAACGATTGCTTGAACGGCATTCGCGACTCGATAACTGAAAAGGCTTCGGAGGACAGCGTAGACGGTGTTTACAAAAAAGAGCTCGTCCCAGATCCCCACCATATTGATTCCGATGAAGAGTCTTTTAATTTGGCTGTCATCGGGCGTCTCGGGCAAAGTCCATTGCATGTATTGCTCAGGGGTGGCCCACCAGTAAAATTTCAATACCAGCCAAGCGAGTGGGATTGAGAGAATGGTGTAGATGATGTCATGCTTGCGCCAAACCTTCGGCCAAAATCGATAAGTGATCACTCCCTGGTCGGTCTTTCTGAGAATTAAAAACGGAACGAGAATGACAATGGTGAAGGGGATTCCGACTCGAAGAAAATTTGCAGTTTCTGTCGAGCTGTTGATGTCGGCGATTCCGAGGACTGCGATACAGCCCATCAGGACTGACATGCGGCGGCGTAGTTTTTTTTCCGGATCCTGCCAAATTAAGAGAAGGCATGCGATCCATGCAACGGTACCTGCGAAGTGCCAGTGCAGTGGAATGAGAGTGATCGTCGCCACCGCAAACAAGAAAAGCATTGAGATGCGCGCGGGGTTCAGCGGCAAGCAGTTGCGATTGGATTCTGTCATCAGCGGGATTTTTGAAGCGGCATCACAAGCCAGGCTCTATGCCGCCGCCTAAAAACGGTGCTAGAAGTTCCATTGACAAGACTGCGATGATTGCGCCGATGTAGAGGATGAGTAGGACCAGCAGCACGATTCCATTGATCTTGAAAAACCGCCCGATTTGGTAAAGGCATCGTTCGAGCGATTCGTTTGTTCCAGTCTTTAAAGCAATCTCAGCCTGGCTCGCGGCTTTCATGAGGATCACTCCAAGCCAAATAAACAGTGCTCCGTAGAGGAATATTAGCTGGGCGATTCCGCTGATGATCAAGATGATTCCGAAGAAACGGATCCATTTAGCATTGGCGCTGAGATAGGAAGCGAGGTCTTTGACCAATTCACGGAGATCGTGATTGAGCATTTTCGATTCCTCCATTCGCACGGGCATCTTGGCCTTTCCCTGTTGGCTCATTCCCGCAGGAGGAGAAATCTGCTGTTGCGGTATTGCTTGCTGCTGGCCAAAAGATTGCGGAAAAGAAGCAGCTGCCGATTGCCATTCGGGAAGTCGCTCGTTCCAAGTGAGCGTCTGCGCATTGATGGTTCCATCGTGAGCCAACGCCTGAACGTAATTTTCATCGAACGGGACCTGCTGCTTGTTTGTGTCTAAGTAATACCACTGCATTTCAATTCCTGAGGGGGTCGTGCATTGTTGTTCAATTTCCGAATTCAGGCAAATTCCACGGGCCCTTGAGCTTTTCGTATTCGGCTCGGGGCAGCAGAACGTAATGCGGTTTCATCTCCGGATTCAGCCATTTGATAATTTCCTCTAATTGCTCTTTCCGCATCGTTGTGCAGCCAGAGGTGTATCGGCTGGGGCCGCGACGGACGTGAAAAAAGATGGCGCTTCCGGCACCCGGTTTTGGCGTATTGGCATTGTGATCAATCTGGATCAGCCACTCGTAAGCGAAATCACCATGCCGCATTTTTTGAGAATTGAACCAAGACGGGACGTTGCCCGGGTCGGCGACGTAATGCTTGTTGTAATAGGGGTTTTTGGGATCATCAATCCAAGCATCCCATTTAGTAACTGAGCGGTAAGGGATTCCCTTTGAACCTCCGGGGAGTTTGCCGGCATATCCCAGGACTTTCGGCACTGCAAAAAAGCCTGCTGGAGCTTTGCCGTCGCCCTCTTTTTTTACGCTGCCGCCTGAAGGAGCCGGCATGACGCCGCGCCCCCAGGCCAAACCGTTGCGGCCATATAAGACGTCGATCGATGACTTGAAAGATTGCTTCCATTCTTTGCCGTCCCAATGAAATGCTTTCAGTTTTCCTGTTTTGCTATTCCAGCTATTGGGAACGCTGAGGAGAATTTGCCCTGTCGTTGGCGGGGCGTCGGCACTGGACGCAGCGGAGCTGAGCAGGCTCAGGGATAAAAAGAGAAAGAGAATTTTTCGGCCCATGACGGAGTGAATAAACTACCCGATTCCTTCAGTGACGCAAATCACGCCAACGATGGATTAGAGACCGCTTGGGTGGTCAACGAATGTCCAGTGAAGCCCTTCAAATTTTTGACACAGCCATTTGGACAGTGCTTTTACGCCAAAGGTTTCGGTCGCGTAGTGCCCGCCGTAAATCAGATTCAAACCTAATTCTTCAGCGGCGGTGTAACTCCAGTGCGGGCCTTCGCCGGTGATGAATGTGTCGATTCCTGTCTCGGCGATTGAAAAAATTTCAGCTCCCGCGCCGCCGGTAATGACTCCGAGAGAGCTGACTGTTTCAGGCCCGCCAGCGCACATCATCGCTTCGGCTCCGGTTGCGGATTTCACTTTCGATAAAAGGTCGGCGCGGCTAATTTCTAATCCATCGATTCGAAGGCCGAGTTTGATGCCCTTCCAGTCGAAGAACGGTTGGGGTTCGACGCCCAAATCGAGTCCCGAAATCAATTGTGCGTTATTTCCAAGGCGAGGGTGTACGTCCAGAGGAATGTGAACGCTGTAAATTGCGAGATTATTTTCCATCGCAAGTTGGAGTTTTTTAAACTGCGCATCGACGATTCGCTGGGCTCCATTCCAGAACATTCCATGGTGAACAATTAGCAAATCAGCTTCTTGTTCAACGGCTTCCCGGATCACGGGAAGGCAAGCGTCAACTGCAGCGACAATCTTTGTGGCACGGCCACTCTTATTGGTGAGTTGCAGCCCGTTCAGCGCGGGCGGATAATCCGGAATCTCAGAAATTTTCAATTCTGCATTCGCAGTATCGATGAGCGTGTTGATTTCAGCCATGCTACGAATCAACAGGGTATGTTCAATGAATCAACCCTATTGATTCGTGAAACACTTACTTGAAGAAGCGCTTCGCTTTCTCGAAGAAGGATTCGCGGAGTGGCGAATTTTTCTCGCTTAAAGATTCCGTGAATGTCTTCAACTTTTCTTCCTGATCTTTGCTGAGCTTGACCGGGATCTCAACTTGAACATTAACGAGAAGGTCGCCTTTCTTGTCCGAATTGAGATAGGGAATCCCTTTTCCGCGGAGTCGGAATGATGTGTCGGTCTGAGTTCCACCAGGAACTTTGATAGATGTCTTACCGTCCAATGTCGGAACCACTAGGTCGCCACCGAGTGCCGCCAGAGAAAACGGGACAGGCATTTCACAGTAAAGATCGGCTTCGTCCCGTTCGAAAATTTCGTGTTTTTTGATGTGAACAACGACATACAAATCTCCGGCCGGGCCGCCACGCTTGCCGGCGTCGCCGTTTCCGGTTGAGCGAAGTCGCGCGCCTTCCGTCATGCCTTTCGGGATGGAAAGCTTGATGCGACTGGTGTTTTGAACCCGACCTTCTCCGCTACAAGAACGGCAAGGATTTGAAATTGATTCACCCGCACCGGAACATGCCGGGCAGGTTTGTTGAACTTGAAAGAAACCCCTCGTTGCGATGACCTGACCTGCGCCGCCGCAAGTAGGGCATGATCGGACGTCAGCTGAACCGCCTCGGGCACCTGTGCTTTTGCAGGATCCACATGGATTGTGTTTCTCGAGTTCGAGCTCTTTTTCAATGCCTGTGGCTGCTTCCTCAAGGGTGATCTGAAGATCGTAACGAAGATCAGAACCTTGTTTTTTCGCACCGCGGCGGGCACGACCTCCGCGCCCACCAGCTGCTCCAAAAATCTCTTCAAAGATGGAGCCGCCTCCGCCACCACCACCTCCGCCGCCACCAAAGACGTCGCGAAAAATATCGAACGGATCTGCACCGGCACCGCTTGCAGAAGGGCCTGTTCCCTGGCTGAACGCGCCATGTCCGTAGCGGTCATAGGCAGCCCGCTTCTGATCGTCCATCAAAATTTCGTAGGCTTCACCGAGTTCTTTGAATTTGTCTTCTGCGGATGGATCATCGGGATTTTTGTCCGGATGAAATTTGATCGCCAGTTTGCGATAGGATTTCTTGATGTCAGAGGAACTGGCTTCCCGGGTGACGGAGATGACTTCGTAATAGCAACGTTTTTCCATGCGGAATAGGGCAAGAATTCAGGGTGCGTAATGCGCTTACTCGGCAGCGTCTTCGGCGGGTTTTTCTCCCGTATCAGGTCCGGTAGATACCACGACATTTGCTGCGCGGAGCAGGCGGTCGCGCAGTTTGTAACCACGGCGGAGTTCGTAAATGATGTTTCCTTCAGGAACATCATCACTCGGCTCTTGTTTCACGGCTTCGTGAATATTGGGATCAAACGCCTGGCCTTCGCCGCTAAAAATTTCGACGTTATTTTCTTCGAGAAAATCGTTCATCTGCTTCTGAACCATGACCATTCCCATGTAAACCATGGAGCCTTCGCCTTCACTGGCGGCAGCTTTGAGGCCAATTTCGAAATTGTCGATCACGGGCAGGAGGCTTTGAAGTAAATTGCCGTTTGCGTATTGAATCGCATCGCTTTTTTCGCGAGCCATACGTTTACGGAAATTCTCTAAATCGGCCTGATTTCTCGCTGCAGTATCCCGCCATTTGTCAGCTTCGGCTGCGAGTTTTTCAATCGGATTCAGTTCGATCTCCGGCCCCTTATCCTCAATGATTTCGGGATTTCCATCAGTTGGAATATCCGCGCTTTCGCCAACGAGAATATCATCCAGATCGAGATCGGATTCTTCGTTCACTAGTTCTGATTCGGGTGGAGTTTCGCTCATGAGTTGGGTCTGAAAAATGAGATACCTGAAAGGCGGGTTTGTTCAAAAAAGTTCGCGATTTATGTCGCGATTTAACATGCGCTTGGTAAATGTTGAAGCGCTGATAATTGAACGGGGCGGACTATTCACCGTTTCTCGATTGCAATCAAGGTGATGTCGTCGCTTTGGGTCGCTCCGGTTGTGAAGGTGTTCAGCGTCGAGGTGATTCTGTCCAGCACTTCGGTCGCGTTTTCAGTGCCAGTTGCGAGAATAGTTTCTTCGAGCCGTTCGATTCCAAACTCTTCACCACCAACGGCTTCCAGCTCATTCACGCCGTCTGTATACAGGATGAGAATATCTCCTTTTTCCATGGTGAAACGAAAATCTTTCACGGTCCGTTTAAAAACGTTCCCCGAGTCAATTCCGGCTGCCATTCCGCCGGCTTCGAGGGTTTCAATGCGGTTTTCCTGCCTCCGATAAAGTAAGGGGAGTTCATGGCCGGCCCGTGCCATCGTGACTTCGTTCGAATCCCGTTCTAAAACGAGATATAAGAAACTGACGAACATGTCTTCGCGAATATCCGGAAAAATTGCCCGGTTCACTGCGTGCAAAACGGATGCGGGAGACAAGTTATCCGGCGCATAGGAACGCAAAATCGAACGTGACATCGCCATGATCAGCGAGGCCGCGATTCCTTTGCCACAGACGTCGCCAATGGCGATACCAAATCGATCATCATCAATGCGAACGTAATCGTAATAATCGCCGCTGACCATTCGTGCCGGTTTATAAAATGCAGCGAGGTCGAAATCTGCCAAATCAGGGGAATTTCGGGGAAGGAGGATGCGCTGAATTTCGCTGGCTCGAGTCAACTCCTCATCGATACGTCGTTTTTCACCTGCCTCGGCATGAATGATGGCGCTTCCAAGTGTGCAGGCGCTTTGTTCAGCGACACTGTCAAAGACATCGCAGTCGTTTTCCGTAAATTTTCGATCGCCTTTGAGCGTCACGGCCAGGACTCCGACCGTTTTTTGAGCATAGATCAAGGGGGCAACCAAAACGCTCATTCCTTCCTGAATCGAATTTGGTTTTCCTGTGAAGGTGGGGTGTTTGAGTAATTCCTGAGTGTGAATCGCCTTTCCTTCGCGAAGGGCTTCGCCCAAAATTCCTGTATTAGAATCCACTGCTGTTAGTTTCAAAAAACTGCGAAGCCGGCTTTTTCGGTCCGCTGGATCTTTGAAACCCTCCAATTCCGAGGGAAGATCGGTTACAGAAGCTTCCTCATCGGTCATGTGAACGGGGACGAGGCGTGATCTAGCCTCGTCGATCAGATATAAAATCCCTGCGTCTGCTTTCACCACCTCAGCAACGCCACCGACTACGTATTTGTGCATGTTCGGCGGGGATGAATCCTCTTGCAATGATTTGCCGAGACCATGCAGGAAATCGATCATTCGATGCTCTTCCTGATCAATCTCATTCAGCATCGATGACACCTTGTTTCGCTTTTGGCGCTCCAATCTCCACAATGCCAAGAACAGGCAAATGATGACGGTTATGAGGGTGCCATATACAAAGTGTTCCATCACTGGGTTGAAGAAAAATAGCTCGTCGGGGTTCAACCCATCGCATCCACATCCTTCTTCAAATATTCAAGTACATCACGAAACTGACTGTAATTTTTTTCGTTGGCTTCGACGAGCGTTTCATGAGCTTTCAGCATCATTTCGGCCCGTTCCCGTTTTGAGAGTTCTTTTTTTGGCAACGGTCTGTTCACGTTGTCTGCGACAAGCGCCCGCTCTTCAGTCCACGAAGTTCCGTCTCTGTCGATCGTAATCAATTCATCAAGCCCCAGCTTTTTCACTGATTTAAAATTTCGATCATTTGCATTTACGACTTCGATTTTGCCGTCCATCTCCGCCATTCTCATCGTCAGCCCAGTCAAGATGCCAATGAATGTTGAATCCATTCCCGGGCAATTTTCAAGATCGACCACGATTTGACGGCCGCCGCGACTCACGTAGTCATCCGCGAAATCCCGAACCAAATGACTATTTAGATGAGAGGCGTTCCCATTTAAGCGAACCCACGCAACATCTCCAAAACATCCAACCAATATGGAATCTTCGTCTTTCACAATCTGAAAGGTTTAAAATCCGGGTGAAGTTTGAGTGCGTCCCCATGAATTCGGGGCGCGGTTGGTAATTCCCAAGACTTCACCTTCAATTCAGAGGATTGGTCTGAAATTTCAGCTCTCTGATTTGGATCGCTGGTAAACACGGTGGGGGAGGGGGCAGGAATGTTGAAAGAGTTACTTCCAGAGGAACGATTTGTTTTCTGCAATCACGGTGTCGCCCTGGAGAACAAGGGCTCGCCATGAGGTAACCGGGCCGCCTTTCGTGTAGTAATTTCCGTTTACGCGAAACTTAGTCGTGTTTTTGCGCTTCGCAGTCACGTTCGCGCTGATTTGGTGAACTTCGGATCCCGTATTTGCCTGACAATACTCCAAGCGAACTGTCACCTGGGAGCCAGGTGATTCAGATTTCCAAAAAATTGTGTAATAATTTCCGAATTTGTCCTGAAACTGTTCCGAAGTCACGGCGCCGTGGAGGTGATGACGCTGCTCGAATTTAATCATCGATTCGTCTGTCTTCACATACATCCCCGGCTTCAAGTGATAAGGGTTCACTTTCGTGATTGCAACCGGTCCGGAAGGTGTCGGAGCGGTCGAGCATCCCGTAAAAATAGTCAACGAGACTGTCGTCAGGACAGTTAAGAGAGAAAATCGACACAAAGAGAGATTCATATTTTCCAACAAAGCGTATGTAATTATAACCGTTTCCAGATGTCGTTTTTCTTCGAAACGAAGTCTAGCCGTTGAAGAATATAGCCCCTTTTCTAAAAAAATTGAAAAAAAGTGACTGATTTCTCAGTGTGAGCAAAAACAATCCAGTAATTGAAGTGATTTGGCGCAAAGCTCCGTTTTTGCCTGAGGCAAAATTGTGGCTTGATCCCCATGGGCCGTGCGATTTTGCCTTTGTTTCTCACGCGCACGCAGACCACTTTGCCCCTCATGGAAAAATTCTCTGCAGCGAGCCCACCGCTCGAATTATCGAGAAACGATTCGGGAATCGGAAAAGCGACTATCTAATTTTGCCATTCGGAGAGGTGCATCAGCTCGACGACCGGCACGAGATTCAACTCCTCCCTGCTGGACATACTGCTGGTTCCGCTCAAATTTTTGTCCGAAATACCGAAACTGGTGCCAGCCTTCTTTACACCGGCGATTTCAAAATGAGGCCATCAGCTGCGGCCGAACCCATCGAGTTCCGCCATGCTGACACGCTGATTATGGAGACCACCTTTGGGATTCCTAAATTCACCCTTCCACCCACTGCTGATGTCATTGCGCAAATGGTGAAGTTCGCCCGTGAGACGCTTGAGGACGGTGACATTCCATTTCTGATGGGGTATTCGCTCGGAAAAGCGCAGGAAATTATTCTGGCGGTTCATGCCGCTGCGCCGGAATTAAAATTTCAGGTTCACAAAACGGTCGAAAAAATGAACGCCGTTGTCGGATCTCTCGGTTGGAAATTCCCCGAATGTCAGCCGTTCGAGCCCAAAAAACGTGATCCAGTCGGCCATGTCATTGTCATTCCTCCAAACAGCCTGAAGTCTCAGGAAATTCGCCGAATCAAAAACAAACGGGCCGCTATGATGACGGGGTGGGGGATTGATTCAAACGCGCGCTATCGCTACCAGTGTGACGAAGTATTCCCGTTGACCGACCACGCGGATTATCCAGACCTCCATACCTATGTCGAGGACGTAAATCCACACCTTGTCTACACACTTCATGGCTATGCAAGCCAGTTTGCCACAGAGCTACGCGCCAAGGGGCGAGAAGCGTGGTCCCTCATTTCTGCAAATCAAACCGAGCTGAAATTTGATGGCGATGTTCGAACCACGATTCCAAAGGTCGAAAATACCAGCCACGAAGTTCCACGGCCTGAATCCGGTTTCGGGCGCTTCGTTGAAACGTGCGAAGCCGTCCGTGACGCCACGGGTAAGTTGAAAAAACAGGCTGTCCTTGCTGAATACCTCCGCTCACTCACGACGTCGGAAGAACTTCAGACGGCATGCTTGTTCTTGACCGGGAGCCCACTTTCAAAAACCGCTGCGACGCGCACCGTCAACACAGGCTGGGCGATTGTTCGTCGCGTCATTCGCGAAATTTCGGGGCTTTCTGAAACTCAATATCGTCAGATTTCCACCAGTCAGGCTGATTCAGCTCGCACTTCATATATCATTCTTCAGGGGCACACCAATCCGGAACCTCATAAGCTTTCGGATATTGCTCGGCTTTTTGAAAACCTCGCCGCCGCCAGGGGATCGGCAAAAATTTCAGTTCTTAAAGAAACGCTTTCCAAGCTGCACCATGCCGAAGCGGCCATGGTCGTCGGAATTCTCGGGGGCGATCTTCGAATCGGACTGAAGGAAGGTCTCCTTGAAGAATCTATTGCGGCCGCTTTTGATCGAGAAGTAAGCCTTGTTCGCGAAGCTCATATGCTCACAGGAGATCCCGGGAAAACAGCGCTGCTCGCACGCGATAATTTGCTTTCAGAATCCGGAGTTACTCCCTTTCATCCGTTAAAAATTATGCTCGCCAGCCCCGAGCCGGATGCTGAGGGTATTTGGAAGAGGCTCTCCGAAACCGAAGGTGGCGTTTGGCTCGAGGACAAATACGACGGCATTCGAGCGCAACTTCACAAAGTTGGTGATCGTGTCGAAATTTATTCCCGCGACCAAAGGGCGCTGGGGAAAGAGTTTGCGGAACTCATCCCCGAAGCTCAGAAGATTACAGACGACTTCATTTTCGATGGCGAAATCATTGCCTACGCCGCCGGCAAAAAACTGACGTTCTTCGATCTGCAAAAACGTCTCGGCCGACTTAATGAAGGCGATTTGTTTTTCGGAGAATCCATCCCTGTGACTTTTCTTGCCTTCGACGTTCTCTGGCACAACGGCGAAAGCCTGATCAAAAAGCCGCTGATCGACCGTGTTTCCCATTTCGATCAGATAGGGTTCGATCGACAAACAGACCCTGTTGGATCGAATGAAGGAGATCGCGTAGCTTCGGCCGATAGCCCAGCAAGCCGATCGCCGCACGATCAGATAGAGTACGTTTATCGAATCAACCCTGTTGCTTCGTATCGTGCCCAATCGACTGCAGAAATTGATGACCATTTTTACGCGGCTAGAAAACGTGACAATGAAGGGCTCATCGCAAAAGACCCCAATTCCGCATACTCGCCTGGGCGCCGGGGGAAATCCTGGCTCAAGCTTAAAAAGGCTGCGGCTACGTTGGACTGTGTTGTTGTGAAAGCGCAACTGGGGCACGGCAAACGAACTCATGTGTTGAGTGATTACACGTTCGCAATCCGAGATGAGCAAACCGATCAGCTTCGAGTCTTGGGAAAAGCGTATTCAGGCCTGACCGATCTGGAAATCGAAGAACTTACCGAACATTTCAAAGCAAACACGCTCGAGGTGAACCGCCGGGTTCACACGGTTGAACCGAATGTTGTCCTGGAAATTGCATTCGATTCGATTCAGCCAAGCAAGCGTCACGATTCCGGATTGTCACTCCGGTTTCCCCGAATCAAGGCGATTCGTCGTGACAAAACCATTGCCGATATCGATACGATGAAGTCGGCATTGAAGCTGATTCGGTGATCAGACTCGCCGCAGTTGTCGCGATAAGTTGAGCTTCAGTAAAAACAAGGCGATCACCACAAACATCGTCATCGCAAACACATTGATCCAAAGCGTTTTGACTTGGATGATGTCGTTTTTTGGTGGGTCGCCCGCTTTATCAGGAGGCGCTGCAAATGGGTTTCCCGGAATAGCGAAAGGCATTTTATACTGCCGCATACTTCCGAAAAAAACGTTTGGTGGACGCTCTTCTTTTCGGTAGTCACGCCGTTCCACTTCTGCCCGGTTAAAGAGGCGCCACACTTTTTCGTTCACGAAAATTTGTTCAGCAGTAAAGGTTTTGCCTTCGGGCGAGGCTTCAAAAATTGGTTCAGGATCAAAGTCGCGGTTAATCAATCCTTCGCGAATCGTCGCAATTTTTGTTGCGATATCGTCGGCACTTTTACCTTCAAGTCCGTGAATAATCGCAAGGGCATCTTTTGCATTTCGCAGGCGAATTGATTCCACCGCAGATAATTTCTGACTGATTGGAATTGCACTGATTTCGGCCAATTCGTTTTCAATCAAATTGGTCAGCGAGCTGGTCGGGTTCAATTCAGCATGAGAAATAATCGTTCCTTCGTAACTCCACCGGAGTGGCATCAAATGACAAATGCTTGGCACCTGAAGTTTGCTTTCATTCTCCGCTTCTTCCTCGGTTTGAGCGGGGCCGAACCAATGCCGCACGGATGAAATGACATCGAGCGCGCTGCGGTTCATTTCATCATATTTAATCAAAGCGCCCCCCAAAATGATATTTGGGATCATGATGAGCGGGATGATGTTTGCCGCAGTTTTCGGGCTGGAAACGGTGCTGGAGATAAACAATCCGGCTGCTGCCCCGACCAAAGCGGTCCCGAACATCCAGAACAAATTGTAGAAAAACATCGCACGAATTCCCAAGATCCAATCGGCAAGCAATAGATAAATGACGCATTGGATGAGTGAGAAAAATGCCAGCGAAAGCATCTTGCTCGTTAGGTAAGCGGACACGCGAATCCCGTGATGCCGTTCTCGTTCCAGTAAACTTCGATCGCGAATGATCTCTTCAGCGGAGTTGGTTAATCCGAGAAAAAGTGCGATGACCAATGACAGGAAAAGATAAGTTGGGATGTGAAAGGCCGAGGCAAAGTTGTAGGCTCCATCCTCGCTGTAACGCAAAACGACAGCGACCAAAACAGCTAATGCAGGAGCTTCTAACAGAGTGGTGGCAAGGTTTGAGCGGTTCCGCAGTTTACTCCAAAAGGCGCGTTTCAGCTGATTGAGGAATCGCACCCAGTCGTCACGCAGTCTCCGTTTCGGTCGTTGCGGAGTTTTTTGAAGTTGAACGGTCGCCGAGCTGTCCGGTTCGATTTCCCGCAAGTTCACTTCCTGCAACATGCGGTAAGTCTGGAAGCGATCGGCCCAAAACGCAGGGCTGAAACGACGTGCTGGAATCAAATGTCCGCGATCGTTTTGCTCGTAAATGACATCACCACTCAGATCAAGCAAGGGAGTTTCAAGAACGTCGAATACGAAATCGGGAGTCAGTTGATTCGCCGCCAGAGGAGAGGTAATAGGGACCTCCGATCGATCAGGATCAGTCGAAACAGCTCCGGCTCCGAATGTGCCGAATGCAGTGCGATTGACGCCTTCTTGATCGCGGGCTTCTGCAAAATATTCGAGCATTTGCGAGGGCGTTCCGAAAAAGGCAAGCTTGCCACCCTGGTCAAGAAGGATTGCTTTGTCGAACATCTGAAACAAGCGGCTGCTTGGTTGGTGAATCGACACCAGGGTGATTTTGTTGTGGGTTAGCCCACGGATGATTTCGAGAACATGTTCTGAATCCTTCGATGAAAGGCCGGAAGTAGGCTCGTCAAAAAGGTAAACATCGGCAATGCCGATCATGTCCATTCCCGCGTTCAGACGCCTTCGCTGGCCACCACTGAGGTTTTTCGTTTGTCCGTCACCTGCGAGGCGATGGCGAATTTCGTTGAGTCCCAGTTCGACCAATTTTGCATCGACGCGCCGTCTGCGTTCAGGGCCTCGAAAATGGGGGGCGCGAATTGCAGCTGCAGTGTCGAGGTTTTCTTCAACGGAGAGGAGTGAATCGAATGTCTCCTCCTGAGGAGTCAGCGCTATGTACGACGACAGGTTTTCGTGCTCGGAATAGAGATCGACTCCGTTCAAATCGATTCGCCCGCCTTGCGGTTTCATTTGCCCCGCGATGCCTTTCAACAACGTGCTTTTTCCGCAACCACTCGGCCCCATCACGCAGATCATTTCACCGCGTTGCACGGCAAAGCTGATGTTGTCTAGCGCCTGCACTTTACTCCCCGAGAATCGATGAACCACGTCCCGGAGCTTCAGTGTGTTGATGACGTTGCGCTCTTCTTCGATCACGCCGTCACCGAAATGGCAGCGAACATACTGGCCTTCGCCAACAGTGATTGCATCTTCGTCTTTGAGCGGATAGGTGCCGCCAACACGAACGATCTGTCCCTCCACAGCCATCGGCCGATCCGCGTCCAGCACTTCCAACGTTCCCGTTTTGGCCTCGTAATCACAACGGATTCGCAGCAGGAGTTCACTGGTCAGACCGGGAGTGAGCAAGATGTCACCGGGCTGAAGTCGATCGGGATTGTTCGAAATTAAATACTCCGAGCGACTGGGAAGCATGTTGAACCGGCCGCCCATTTCACGAGCACGTCGGCGGAGTTCTCCAAAAGCGATCTCGGTGTGGTTATCGAAAACCAGTTTCTCGCGAGAGCCGACTTTTTGGTGATCGCCTTTTTTGAGATCCAGTTCTCCAATCCGCGCTTTTATGTTTCGCAGGACCTTGATCTCGATATCAAGACCGAAATGAATCTCAATATAGCTCTGCTTGGAACGTTGCTTCTCGATGAACTGGGTGCCGTTGTTGTCCTGAGCCAGATACAGTTGGACTGAGGAAACGTCTTTCTTCGCATTGAAATAAAAGACCAGATCCTGATAGTCGAGAACCTCAGCGCCGATTAAAATCCGCTGGCCTTCGTATACCCGGCAGAACTCGCCTTCATTCACGCGGCGTCCCCGTGCGATGATTGTTTCGGTCCCGATATTTTTGATCAATACCAGATTTTGAAAACGGAATGCGGCGACTTGATGGCCCTCCGAAAGCGATTTGAAACAGACATCAGCAGCATTTTCAGGACTGAAAATCAGCGTTTCCAGCGGCTGGACTTCAGATGATTCAGCAGTTGGTTCCTCTTCGACCAACTCGCTGGTGTTGAGTTGATAAACAATGTTGATTGCCTCAGACGCCACGCTCAACGTGGTCATGAACTGATAAAAGGTAATCAGGTTTTCCTTCGGCAATCCCGCCCGACTGATCAAAACGTAAAGTTGGACACCGAGCAAAATTTTGTCTTCCAGCGGCAAAAGAGCTGCGAGATCTTCAGAAATTGCATCTAGGTCCTGTGACTCCCGGAGTGCTTCCATGAAAAGCTCCCGCAATTCGGAATACACAGTTTCCGGGTAATCGTAACGGAGAAATCCAAGAATCGAATCAATCTCGCCTTCAGCAACCCGGCCATCGAGTTTTGTAAACCCCGCAAATACCTGAATTAAAACGGGGAGCATCGATTGCTCTGTCCGCGGAGCTGTATTTCTACGATCTAGGATACTGGTAAATCGCTTCCAGGCAGAGGCGCGTTTGGCTCCTTTTGAAAGCTGGCCGGAGTTCAAACTTTTCAGTTTGGAGGAACCGCGGGTCGAAGCGGTCGTCGACGGCTTTTCAGGGGGTTGTTTCGGGGCAGTAGGCATGCGACGTGGCCGACCTTACCTTGAAAAACTCCGTTTTGCGAGAGCTTGTCACGCCTCAATTACTGCTTTGACCTTCCCGAATTTTTCTGCAGCCAGTTGCAGTTCTTCTTTAGAATGAGCGGCTGAAATCTGCGTCCGAATTCGCGCTTTTCCCTGAGGAACAACGGGGAATGAAAATCCAATGACGTAAATTCCTTCTTCCAAAAGAGCGTCCGCCATTTTTGAGGCCAGTTTGGCATCACCTATCATCACGGGGACAATCGGATGTTCACCGGGCAAAACTTTGAGTCCTGTCTTCTCAATTTCACTGCGGAAAAAGGCGGTGTTTTCCCGAAGCCGATCCAACAAGCTTGAATCCCGCTGAACCAATTTGAGCGCTTTCAATGAAGCTGCGCAAATAACAGGGGCCAGTGAATTCGAAAACAAATACGGGCGCGAACGTTGCCTTAGTAATTCGACGATTTCCTTTTTACCGCTGGTGTAGCCACCGCTCGCGCCGCCGAGGGCTTTTCCGAGTGTGCCGGTAATGATATCCACTCGGCCCATCACGCCGCAATGTTCGTGGGTACCGTGCCCGTTTTCGCCAATAACTCCAACGGCATGAGAATCGTCGACCAGCACTAAGGCGTCGTATTTGTCGGCCAAATCACAGATTCCTTCGAGGTCGGCAATGCTTCCATCCATCGAGAAAACGCCATCCGTCGCAATCAATTTGTGACGCGCGGATGAGGCTACTTTCAACTTTGCCTCCAAATCTTCGAGGTCGTTGTTGGCGTAGCGAAAACGCTGGGCTTTGCACAATCGAACGCCATCAATGATTGACGCGTGATTCAGCGAGTCGGAAATAATCGCGTCTTCCGGTCCGAGCAACGTCTCAAAAAGGCCGCCATTGGCGTCGAAACAGGACGAATACAAAATGGTGTCTTCGGTTCCCAAAAAATCACTGAGAGCTGATTCCAGTTCGCGATGAATCGTTTGCGTTCCGCAGATGAAGCGGACCGAAGAAAGCCCGTATCCCCACTTGTCGAGCGCGTCGTGAGCGGCCTCGATAATTTCGGGGTGGCTGGCCAGTCCCAGATAATTGTTCGCACACAAATTCAGAACCGAATCTCCGGAGGCAACTTCGATTTGTGAATTCTGCCGCGTTGTGATTTCGCGTTCAGACTTATAAAGTCCTGCTTCCCGAATCGAGTCGAGAGTTTCTATGAGTTGTTTGGTGAGTGAGTCGTTCATCGCGTTTTGCGATCTAATAGGGTCTGTTCGACGAATGAACCCTATCCATTCGTGAATTCACTTTTTTCTCACGTCATAACAAATCACTTTCGATCCCATTTCGTTTTGGACGAGATACAGTCGGCCGTTCGAAAGGACAGGCGGCGCCCAGGTTTCGGGAGCGTAAAACGGCACCGCTTTCGAAAGTACAACAGGTTTTTGCCGAAGAGCAATTGCAAGCCGAAGCAACGTTCCGTTTTCACCGAGAACGACGTAATCACCATCCGCCCAGATCAGGCTGCCGCGTCCCATATTGACGGCAAGCTCGCGATCGTTGTAGGGAATGGTTAATTTGATGAACGTTTCGTCCATGTGAAGGCGTTCAAATTGGGTGTCGTAACTGACCATCAAGCCACCGGTTCCTCCAAATCCGGTCAGCATTCCGTCGTGAAAAATGGGTGTCTGAAACTGGCACCCGAGATGTTCCGTGGTCCAGGCAAGTCGTTGCTTGAAATTTGAATCAAACTGAATCATGACGCCGCTTTTTCCGTAGTCCTCGGAGATGAAAACCTGATTATTATCGCAAACCACCGGGCTTGAAGCAACGACGCTGGTGGGATTCGACGTTCGCCATGGAAATGAACTGTCTATTTTTCCGTCTTTCGGATTCAGGCAAACCAGGCCGCCCGCGGGTGGCTTAGTTTTGCCGCCCGCGTAGATCAAAATGCGGTCCTCTCCGTTGATTTTCCCGGGAATCGGCGATGCGTAACTGCCGTGCCATTCGTGTTGATTTTTCCAGACCACTTCGCCATTGGTTTTATTCAACGCGACCGCAAAGGTATCGTCCGATCCTACATGGATGATCAGCAGGTCGCCGAGCAACAACGGGCATGAACCGATCCCGAAAAAGGTCGGCGCGTCTCCGAATTTTTCGCCCACTTTGAGCTGCCAGAGAACTTTCCCTGATTCGAGTTCAAGCGCCAGTAAATCACCATCGTTGCCGAGCGTGTAAACCGTTTTTGTGTCCGGATCGATGACTGGACTTGAGCGCGGCGCATCGACGATTCCAAAATTCTGTCCGACCTCGACGCCGTAGCTGTGCTTCCAAATTTTGCTGCCGTTCTCAGCTTTCAGGCAAACGATCTCTTCATTTTTATCCTTTTGGTGAATGAAAACGACATGGTCATCAACCACCACTGGGCCTGCGTGTCCTTTACCTTTTCCGTAAGTCCAGACGGGTTTGAAATCTTCCCTTTCAAAATCCCAGTCCAGCCCTGTTTCAGCGGAATGCCCATTGTGATTGGGTCCGAGGAAATGGGGCCAATCATCGGCTTGAATAGCCGATGAAATGCAGGAAAAAAACAGAAGCAGGAATACGCGCGTCATATGACTAAAGCGTAGCCGATCTTCTGGATTTTTCGCGTGGCGTTATTTCGCTACAATTTTTTGGCGTCAAACAAAAAGCTCCGCCACTGGCTTCGCTTCTTTGCGAACCAATGTCATCGGACGACCTTGTGGCGTCGTAATTTCATGCGCGGGATTGATGCCCATGGCATGAAGTACCGTTGCGTGAAGATCGCTGACTTCAACGGGACGTTCGTCCGGCATAGCGCCGTCTGTGTCGGACGAACCAATTACGGTGCCGCCTTTGATGCCGCCACCAGCCATGAAACAGCTGAAGACTTTTGCCCAGTGATCGCGACCGGCGTTGTCGTTCACGCGAGGAGTGCGGCCAAATTCTGAAAGCACCACAACAAGCGTTTTATCGATCATTCCGGTGACGCTGAGATCTTCGATCAGTGATGCAAGCGCTGGGTCCATCGTCGCGCCATGATTGGTCATCGCGTCAGCAATGTTCATGTGGTTGTCGAATCCACCGCGATTCACCTGGACAAAACGAACACCGGTTTCGACGAGCTTTTTCGAAAGTAGAGCAGCCCGACCAAACTCAGTTTCGCCATAGCGAGCGAGGGTTTTCGGATCTTCTTTTTCCAATTCGAATGCCGCCAGCGCGGGACTTTTCATCAGATCAACTGCATCATTGAGAGCAACTTCAGCAGCTTTCATCTCATGTGAGCTGAGCTGCTTTGTCTTCTTCAAATTCATCTTCGCGAGGATATCGAGCCGCTTGTTTCCCTGAACCTGAGAAATGCCGTCAGGAAAAGTGAGATACGGATCACGCTCACCGGGACGACCCACATAGTAGGCTTCGCAAGCCTGACCGAGATATCCCGCCTTCGGAGCACGGCCGCCGATCGATACAAAAGCCGGCAAATCTCCGAGTGAATCACGTTGGCTGGTGACGATTGAACCGAGGCCCGGGTGAACCGTGCTGTTACCCGTCATCTGATAACTCGTCTGCAATTCATACGTCGCCCGACCGTGATCGCCATTTGTGCCGGCGATGGAACGGATCAGCGAGGCGTGATGCATTTGTTTGGCAAGCTTCGGAAAAATTTCACTGATCTCGACACCTGAAGCGCTCGTTTTGATCGGGGAAAACGGACCTGCAGTGGGACGGCCTGGTTTTGGGTCCCACGTGTCGATGTGGCTCATTCCGCCACCGTTCCAAAAGAGAATCACGTGTTCGGCGGTCGCTGCTTTCGGAGCTGCGGCAATGAGTTCGCGCACGGGCATTCCGAGAAATGTCGCGAGCGATGCTGCGCCGGCAGTTTTCAGCAACGAGCGGCGATTGATGGTGTCGTGGTAGTCTTGGCAGCCAAATTGGTTGTTCATGATTTGGGTGGGTTTGGGGTGTCCTTCTAAAAAATGGGTTATGGCAAAAAACGAAATTCGTGGCAGTTCAAAAGCGCCCAACGCAAATCGGACATGCCGGCGAGTGCGGTTTCACTCTCTTTCAAAACGGTGATGCCGTCGATCAATTCTTCCGCATCGGGTTCGCGGGTGAGTGTTTCCAAATAAACGCGGCGAACGGCATCTTCCGTTTTCGGGCTGTCTCCTGCAAGCATGGCATAGAGTGGTTCGAGCGAACCGACGCGTGCTGCTTCGTGAGTTGCTTTGCCATTCAACATCATCAATTGCTGGCGCAGCGAGGCTGAGTGATCGCGAAATTCTCCAAGCCCTTCACGACTTGGCTGGCCGAACACACGGAGGAAATGATCTGCCGGAGCAGGTGAAGCCATCCGCATCGAGCTGTTGAAGCTCGGATTATCATCGAGCTTTTCCTCAACGGTTTTCAGTTGATAACGCTGTGGTCCCTGACGACGACGAGCTTCTTCTTCCGCTTCGCGGCGTCGTTTTTCTGCTTCAAGTTTTGCGTCTTCTTTCGCCCGCATTGAAGCCAGCTCATCTTCCTGAGCGGCGTTGTCCGCGAGGACTTTTTTGAAATCGATCTCAATGCTGTTTTCCAAACTATAATCGGAACCGGCGCTCATCATGGCGTCCCCGTTTGCATTGGTCATCATCGCCATTTCGGTTTTTCCTTCGTCGGTTTCGGTGGTTTCCATCCTGCCAAGAGGAATCCGGATTTGTTTTGAAACGACACGGACGTTCTCACCTGCAAGCCATTTTTTTGATTCGAGATGTCCGGCAATAACGACGGAATCAAACAGTGCTTCGGAAAGCATCCGCCGAATGGGGCTGGCGGAAAATGCGATCTCGGCCGCTTCCAATTCGTTTGCCGTCGCGTCGTTCTGCAAATGCCCGCGGCGGTAGGTGTCCGTCAGCATGATCGAGCGAACCAATTCGCGCATATTATAGCCGCCGGCGATAAACTCACGAGACAAATACTCGAGGGTCTGGGGATGCGAATTCGCCTGATATTCGGTGAAATTATCGAGTGGCATGACAAAACCACGTCCGTTCAATTCCGCCCAGACCCGGTTTGCAAAAGCCCGCGCAAAATACGGATTGCGCGGATCGGTCACTTTTTCAGCCAGCACAGCGCGATCGACGCTGGGCTTGTAGAGGTCCTCGTGAACCTTCAGGTCGGCGCTCGATTTCTTCGCATCGGCCATCACATCGAAATCGAGGCTGCTCTTTTTCTCAGGGCCGGCATCGATATCGAGGAGCGATTCCAAATCATCACCGGCTTCCTTGGCTGCAATTTTTTGAACGTCAGCCGCCCGTAGTTTTTCAAATCGCTCAATGTAATGCGGCGCTTTCTCGAAGCTCACAAGCTCGAACGGGAACTTCGGTTTCACAGGTTCCCGGCTTGGCGGATTATCATTCTCAGGCGGCCACATGACTTTGTTCGTCTTTTCTTCCGTGGTGTAAGTTGTCCGGGCGAACTGATTTTCGCGCTGCACAGTTTTTCCGAAAAAGCTCGCGAGTTCATAGAAATCCGTCTGATTCCAGTCATCAAATGGATGGTTGTGGCACTGGGCGCAGGACATCCGCACGCCGAGAAAAATCTGGCTGACTGCAGCGGCCATCGACATCGGGTCGGTGTTGTCGTTTAGCAAAAAGCCAACGGCAGGATTTTGGGAAGTTCGTCCATTTGCTGAAATCATTTCGCGAGTCATTTCATCCCAGCCAGTGTTTTTTTCTACCTCGGTGTGAAGCCACGCCTGCATTTCGCGACCGCCGGTGACGTTGGAGCGAACCCGTAAAGTGTCTGCCAGAAAGACCGTCCATCGATCCGTAAAACGGGGATTGGCGAGCAGCTTGTCGACGACTTTTTCGCGTCGTTCAGTCGGAGACCATTTTTGAAACGCTTCGATTTCTTCAACTCGCGGAATCCGGCCAATCAAATCCAGTGTAGCCCGGCGGAGAAATGCCGAATCATCGATGGGGGCTGCCTTTTTCGTGTCCCGATTCTGATTTTCATGAGCGAGCAGTTTGTCGATCGTTTTGGAAACTTCCGCTTTCGATTTCGGAGCTTCCTTCGGAATGGCATCCGTAATCAGTTCCTTCTTGGCCGTCTTCAAGCGAACGCTGTCGGGCCATTCGGCACCGGCTTCGACCCACGCTTTCAGAATTGCAATTTGCTCGGGAGTGAGCGGTTCCGCTTCCTGCGGCATGATTTCGTCATCTTCCGGCGGGAGGGTGATTCGATCGATCAGTGAAAATTTGATATCGTCTCCGCTTTCGCCGCCTTTGAAGAACAGTTCCTTGTCATGCATTCGGAGGTCGCCTTTCTCTTTTCCCGAGCCGTGGCAACGAAGACATTGAGATTCAAAAATAGGAGCGACGTCGCGTTCAAAATCCGGTGCGGCGAGCAGTGGGAGGCTGCAGAAAAAGATCGTGGAGGCGAGAAGGCGGGAAAGCATGTCGATCAGCGGGTTAAGACTTCGTAGATCATAGCCGTTCGCTAAAATCGGGTCCAGCACCGAATTCGATTTTACGGTGGCTCTTTAGAGCCAGCCTGCGAACCAACAGTGTATGTTCGATGAATCAACCCTGTTGGTTCGAAAAATGGTAAAATTCTTCCCGAAAATCGCCGATTGCGGCGATTTCGGTAGGGTCTATCTTCGGCGCGAATCATGAACATCATCATTGTTGGTGCCGGTGAAATCGGTCGTCACATGGCACAAAGTCTTTCTCACGAAAGTCATGCCATCTGCGTAATTGAATCAGATGAAAGCGTCGGGAGCGAACTCGATCAAGCGGTCGATGCTCGCATCCTCGTGGGTGACGGTGCGTCTGTTAACGTATTGCTCGATGCCGGTGTATCCGAGTGTGATTTGTTTTTTGCGCTAACGAGCGAGAACAACATCAATCTCGTCTCTTGCTCGATGGCTAAAGCGCTTGGCGCGAAACAAACGATCTGTCGCGTTCATCCAGATTTGCAGCGTGAGGAATTTCTTTTCGATTTCCGAAGTCACTTTGGAATCGACAGTTTGTTCAGCTCCGAGCGGCTTGCGGCGGTTGAGCTTTCCAAATACGTGCGCAATCCCGATGCGCCGATTGTGGAGGAAATTGCTCACGGTCACATTGAACTGCAGCAAATCAAAGTTCCTGAAAATTCATCGTTGATCAATAAGCCGATTAAAGATCTTGGATTTCCCCCACGCGTTCGGATTGGTTCGATTCGCCGCGGGGAGGAATCAATTATCCCGTCCGCCAATGATGAATTGAAAGCCGGTGATTTGGTAACCTTGTTTGGCGATCCGGCTCGACTCCACGAAGTCGCCGTTAAACTCAGTAAACACGGCAAGGAAACCGAAACGAATGTGGTGATTTTCGGTGGCGGTGAATACGGATTTTCGCTCGCGCAAAATTTGGAGAGTTGGAAATGCCGGGTGCGAATTTTTGAAAAAGACCCCGACCGTTGCGCGTTTCTTGCCGACTCGCTCGTGAAAGCCACGGTTTTAAATGCGGACGCGACTTCCCTGGCGGAGTTAAAAGAAGAGCAAATTGGCAATGCGGATTTCTTTATCGCAACGACATCGGTTGACGAAGACAATGTAATGACTTGCCTTCAGGCTCACAGTTTAGGTGCAAAAAATTGTCTTACCCTGATTCACCGGGCTGATTATGCGGAAGCAATCACCGGGTTTAGTGATCAAATGGGAATTCGCTCTGCGGTGAGTCCTCGCGATGCAACGCGGCGTGATTTGATGCGTTTCGTCACTTCGGATCGCTGGCATTTGCTGCAAAAGCTCGATGCCGGTGAGTTAATCGAATCAGCCGTGACCGAAGGTTCCGTGATCGACGGAAAGCGCGTGTCCGAAGTCGACTGGCCGGTGGATTGCATTTTGGTAGCATTGCTTCACGGCGTGAGGGCCATGGTTCCAGCGGCCGATGATCCGATCAAGGCGGGCGATCATCTCTACGCAGTGGTGTCGCCAAAAGCTAAAAAACGTTTTTTGAAATTGGTGACAGGCTGATTTGTTTCTTCGCATGAATTTTCGGATCATCGCAAAAGTCCTTGGTATTCTGATCATCTTGATCGGCGTCGCCATGTCAGCGTGTGCCATTTTTTCTGAAATTGAAGTGCGGCATAGTGTGGAAGAATCCGGGCCGGCTGCCAAGTCAGCGGTGACGGCGCTGTGGGCGGGCACTGGAATATCGGTATTTTTCGGTCTCGCTTTGTTTCTGTTTGGATTCCGCTGCAAAAATGACATTCTCCGTCGTGAAGCGATCGTCATTGTTGGGTTGAGCTGGATACTGGCGGCAGGATTCGGGGCCATTCCTTTCTACTTATGTGATCCGGGGCTCGGAATGGTAGAATCGTATTTTGAATCGATGTCTGGAATCACCACCACGGGTTCAACCGTGATGGAAGATATTGAAGCCTATCCCCGTGGAGTTTTGTTGTGGCGCTCGACGTTGCAGTGGCTCGGCGGAATTGGAATTGTTGTCCTGTTTGCGGCTGTATTGTCTTTTCTTGGGGTCGGAAGCCGCTCACTGATGCAGCAGGAATCCAGTCTGAATATTTCCGATTCCAACGCATCTCGCGTGAGCGACATCGCGCTGATGTTGCTGAAAATTTATCTTATCTTCTCCGTCGTCTGCACTGTCGGTCTTATTGTTTTGGGAATGTCCACCTTCGACGCGGTCCTGCATGCAATGACGACGGTTTCCACCGGCGGGTTCAGTCCCAAAAACGCCAGCGTTGGCCATTTCGACAGCATTCCGATCGAAATTTGGATTTCCATTTTTATGATTCTAGGAAGCCTTAGTTTCATGCTTTATGTCTTCATTGTGCAACGAAAGTGGAAACGGGTAGCTTCCGAGGAAGAGGGGAAATTCTACCTTATTTTGCTAGTCATCGTTTGTGCCGCTATCGCTCTGGATTTATTTTTGGCTACTGATGACCACACCTTTGGTCAGGCCTTTCACGAATCTTTCTTCAATGTCATATCTATCAGCTCCACAACAGGATTTGCAGTGAGCGATTACGATCAATGGCCGCTTTTTTCGCGGATGCTTCTGATTTTCCTAATGGTGGTTGGAGGGTGCGCTGGTTCTACTGCGGGCGGTGTGAAAATGAACCGTGTGATCCTTTTCAAACGGATTGCACGAATGGAGCTGACGCGAACCTTTCGTCCCCATCAGGTTTTTAAAATCACGCTCAACGGTGTTGCACCTGACCGAAAAGTTCTCGTGACAGCCACACTCTTTCTCGCGCTCGCATTGATTATCATTTTGATTTCCAGCCTACTTATTGCCCTTTTGGAGCCTGATTTGAACCTGATTTCTGTATTTGGATGTTCTTTTGCGACTCTATTTAATACCGGCCCCGGCTTTGAAAGCGTCGGGCCCACAGATAACTTTGCGTTCCTCAATGACGGCACGCTCGCGCTGCTCAGTCTATTGATGGTGATCGGCCGACTCGAGTTCTTCGCGATCCTGGTTTTGTTTATGCCGTCGCTGTGGAAGAAATACTGATTTTTCGAGTCAACAAGTGCGGTTCATTGAACAGAGTTACTGTTGGATCGTAAGCAAATTTCTCAGCCGAGATTGGCGATCATCTGTTTGAGTTCTTCAACCTTGGCTTTCCACTCAGCCTGGCGGTCTTTGTTTTCCTGAACGATTTCAGGCTTCGCGCGGGATACAAAATTCTCGTTTGAGAGTTTCCCATTCACCTTTTTCAGCTCAATTTCAGCTTTCTCTTTCTGTTTTGAGAGTCGAGTCCGTTCCGCGTCTTTGTCGATTAAACCATCGAGTGGCATGTAGATCTTCCCGATCGGGGTCAATGCCACGGGCACGCCTGATTCAGCTTCGAACCCAGCCTCGGTCTTGATTCCGCCGGCACCGGCGAGTTTTGCAAAGACGGCCGCTTCGGTGAAGTCGCCTTCGGGATCGAGAATGAATTTCACGTTCCGATTTGCAGCCAGGTTGTATTCGGCTTTGAGATTTCGAGTGCGACCAACGGCTTCGTAAACGTCGGAAACGGTTTTTACGGCCGCTTCGACTTGAGCTTCATCAATTCCATCAAGCATTGAGTCAGACGGAAGCTGCGTGAGCATCAAGAAGTCGGGACCACCGTCCTCGCGAAGCCCGCATTTTTCCCACAGCTCTTCGGTGAGGTGAGGCATAAACGGGTGGAGCAAGATCACAAAACGACGCAGCACGCGATCCATCGTCTGGAGCGTGGCTGCTTTTGCAGCAGGATCAGCATCTTTTCCGAAATCCTGTTTTGCACCTTCGAGGAACCAATCGCAGTATTGATTCCACCAGAATTCGTAGAGCAAAGAGGCGATCTCGTTGAAGCGATAATCTTCGTAGGCGCTCGCCACGTTGGTCTCGAGAGTGTCGAGTTTTTTCAGAATATCGATCGCGTAAATCGAAAGCTCGCCCGGCTCAGTGTCGGCTTCGCCCTGCATTTGGCGAAAACGAACCGCGTTCCAAATTTTCGTCGCGAAGTTCCGGCCTTCTTCAACCTGTGGATAGGTTTCCTCACCATCTTTGTCCTTTTCAACGATGAACCGAACGTCGTTTCCGAGGGGCGCGGCTTTGAGCACGGAGAAACGCATCGCGTCGGCTCCAAACTTATCCATCACGTTGAGCGGATTGGGAGAATTCCCGAGTTGCTTCGACAATTTCCGTCCCTGTTTGTCGCGGATGATGGAATTGAAGAATACGTTTTTAAACGGCACTTCGCCTTTCCAGCGGAAACCGGCCATGATCATCCGGGCAACCCAGAAGAATAGAATATCAGCACCGGTCGCGAGATCGGACGTCGGATAGAATTTCGTGAGCGTCTTAGATTCTTCGCCTTCGGAATTGGACATGGTCGCAAACGGCCACAACCAGCTGGAAAACCACGTGTCGAGCACGTCAGGATCGCGAACCCAGTTCTCGCCATCTTGCGGAGGCTCAACACCAACATACAAATCGCTTCCCGCCGAATCCGTATCAAGCGATTCACGGTTCTGGAGCTCCTCAGATTTCTCTTTCCGGTACCAGACCGGAATTTGATGCCCCCACCACAACTGGCGGCTCACGCACCAGTCCTGAATGTTATCCATCCAGTGAGCGAATGTTTTCTTCCACCGATCGGGACGGAACTTGATATCACCATTGGCAACGGCCGCTGCAGCTTCTTCTTTGCACGGATACTTTAAAAACCACTGCATCGAAATGCGTGGCTCAATCGGCACGTTGGCGCGTTCGGAAAAGCCCACGTTGTTTTCATAGTCTTCCTCGCTGACGAGAAGCCCCATTTCTTTGAGCTTCTCCGCTGCTTTTATGCGCGCCTCAAAACGGTCCATTCCTTCGAACTCAGGACCGCCGTGCTCGTTGATTTTTCCATCGGGCGTGAAGACATCGATGATCTCGAGTCCGTTCTTCATGCCGATTTCGAAGTCAGCCTTGTCATGCGCCGGTGTCACTTTTAGAACACCGGTTCCGAATTCCATATCGATGTGATCACTCGCCACGATGGGGATTTCTGCCTCGGGGAAAGGACGCAAGACAAATTTCCCAACGAGATCTTTATAGCGCTTGTCTTCGGGATGAACTGCAACGCCCGTGTCGCCCATGAGCGTTTCAGGTCGCGTTGTCGCGATTTCGAGGAACTTGTCCTTCTCGCCCACGATCGGGTATCGCATCGTGTAGAGCTTCGATTTCTGAGGCTTCATGATGACTTCCTCATCACTCAATGCGGTGAGCGACTTCGGACACCAGTTCACCATCCGCTTGCCGCGATAGAGCAAGCCTTCGTTGAAAAGATCGACAAAAATCTTCGAGATCCATTTCGAATACTCGGGGTCCATTGTGAAACGCTCGCGTTCCCAATCGCAGGAGCAACCGAGGCGTTTCAGCTGATTGTTGATGATGCCGCCATGCTCATCTTTCCATTCCCACACTTTCTCGAGAAATTTATCGCGACCGAGGTCGTGACGCGTCACTTTTTCTTTGCGCAGCTTTTGCTCCACCTTCGACTGGGTAGCGATGCCCGCGTGATCCGTTCCCGGCAGCCAAAGCACTTCCTTGCCTTCCATCCGCGCGCGACGGCAGAGGATATCCTGAATCGTATTGTTCAAGACATGGCCGAGGTGAAGAATTCCCGTGACGTTGGGCGGTGGAATGACGATTGAGTAAGGCTCGCGATCGCTATTTTCGTCCGCATGGAAACAACCGGCTTCGAGCCAACGGGAATACCACGCTGCTTCGACTTCGTTCGGTTGATAGTTGCTTGAAAGTTCTTCTGCCATTTTTTTACTGGAAATTTTAGGAGCGAAACTATTTGGTTGGACCGCTTCTTTGTAAAATTGAAATGCCCACTCTTTCAAAATTGCGCTAAGCTAAAAAATAGCGATATTTATTTAGAATTTCTGTAATAATTTCATTTTCCCATGTCGGTTCTTCTTCGACAATTTCCCACCATTTTAAACCCTCATTTTATGGCCGCCTTCGTAGCTGTTGTGATGAGTCTTGTGTCGTCCATCTCAGCTGTGGCGGGGCCTTGGAGTGTAGTGAAGGTGAATGGTCGGGAGTATGTCACTGATGAAAATGTGAATTCATTTTACAAATTTGAGCGCTTTGCGAAGGAGGAAAGTGACCGCGTTTTTCGTCATCCCAGCCTGATCATGAGCTGGAAAACGGGTTCTCAGGCGATTTATATTAACAATATAAAATTCAATCTGAGCTTCCCGATCGTCGAACAGGGTGGAAAGGCGATGATTTCGATCGTGGATTTGGCAAAACTTGTCGATCCTGTTTTGCGGCCGAGTTACATCAAAAAGCCGATTTCTTTCGATGCGGTCGTGATTGACGCCGGTCATGGAGCGCACGATTCCGGCGCAAAAGGGGTCAAAGGCTATGAGAAAAATTACACGCTCGATCTTTCTCGAAAATTGGAGGCAGAGCTAAAGGCCCGTGGTTTCAAAACGGTGATGACTCGCAGCACGGACGTGTTTCTCACGTTGGGCCAACGCGTTGCCATCGCCAACAAGACGAAGAACGCGATTTTCGTGAGCATTCACTTTAATTCATCCGGTACGAAAACGGCCAACGGAATTGAAACCTATTCGCTGGCGCCGCAGGGAACTTCATCCACGAATGGCGGTTCGCCCTGGAGTTCATTTTTGAACGGAAACATCCGCGATAAGGAAAATATCGCTCTCGCGACATCGGTTCATGCGCATGTTGTTCACGAGTTCAAATCGATCGATCGCGGAATTAAACGAGCCCGTTTCAACGTGCTGCGAGGCATCAACAAGCCGGCAATTTTGTTCGAGGGCGGATTCATCACAAATCCAACCGAAGGCGCTAAAATCGATGACGATGCTCACCGTCTTCGTCTGGCGGCGTCGATTGCGACCGCGATTCAGAAGTTCAAAGGCGCGGTTGGGAAGAAGAAGCGGTAATTTTTGACCGCGTTCACTCAAAAAAATGGCCGCCGAAGATAAGTTGGCTAATGCTTCCGAAACGAAGACTCCTAACGATGCGGAGTTTCTCGCTTTCGTTTACCGAGAGGACACGCCCATTGAAAAGCAGTTGGCTGATGATGCAGAAGCGGAGATTCTCCGCGCTGTCTCGACTTGTGAAGCGGCGGATTATTCCCAAGAGAGTTGCGACGCTCTTTGGGGTGCATTTGATCGATGGCTGAATGATGCCAGGCTACTCACGGATGCGTCTTCGTTGCGAGTCCGTGTGCTAACCGAACTCACTGCGAGGCTTTGGGAGGAACATCTTGGGGGAGAGGCGTGGGAAATCTTCCGAAAGCTGGCACGAAAATATTCAAACAACGATCCAGAGGGCATGGGGATTTCGCTGACAATTTCGACTTTCGAGCTATTTGCTGAGCCGCCTGAGGTTCCTGAGGTTCCTGAGACGTTGCGGCTGCTCTTCTCCTTGGCCGGTGATCCCGAAACTCGGTGGGCGGTTTTTGCTGCGTATAAGAACACTCCATCTCGATTGAGATCTCATGCGGCGATGTATTCTGGTGGAAGTGTCACCGATGCTGATTGCGACGAATGGTTTCGAAAACAGTGGATACGTGAATTTGAAGATCTGAATCCGCACTGAGGCGTTTGAACAAATTACGCTGTCCCCAAACCAAACTTGTCGTGCACCGCCTGAGCAGCCGCATCGATCTCGTTTTCGGCGACGGTCACAGTGACTTTGATCTCGGAGGTCGAGATCATCTGAATGTTCACGCCGGCGTCTGAAAGCGCGGCAAACATTTCTGCGGCGACTCCGGAGTGCGAGCGCATTCCGATTCCGACAACGCTGAGCTTGGCGATTCTGCTTTCAGATTCGAGCTCGATATCGTCACCTAACTTCGTCCGAACATTTTCAAGAGCGGACTCAGCTTTCTCCAAATCACTTTTATGAAGTGTGAACGAAATATCGGTGATCCCGGTTTTGGAGACGTTCTGAACGATCATATCGATGATCAGATCGGCCTGGGCAAGAGCTCCGAAAATCATGCTGGCACTGCCGGGGTGGTCTTTAACGCCGGTGATGGTGACTTTTGCTTGGTCGCGCTCAAGGCTGACTCCACGGATGACAACGGATTCCATACTCATGGTTTCTTCTTTTACGAGGGTTCCAGAATTTTGATTCAAACTACTGCGGACTTCAAAGGGGACTCCAAATTTTTTGGCAAATTCAACCGAACGGGACTGCATCACTTTCGTGCCGGAACTGGCCATCTCGAGCAACTCGTCGTAGCTGATTTCGCCAAGCTTCCTTGCGTCTTTCACAACGCGAGGGTCACAAGTGTAGACTCCATCTACGTCGGTAAAAATCTGGCACAGCTCAGCATCAACGGCTGCGGCCATCGCAATCGCGGTCAAATCGGAGCCACCACGACCAAGCGTTGTGATTTTTCCATCGGAAGTTTTTCCCTGAAATCCTGCTAAAATCACGATGTTACCTTCATCGAGAAGTCTATGAACTTCGTTCGGAGTGATATTCGAGATCCGGGCCTTGGTGTGAACGCCATCGGTTTCGATTCCCGCTTGAGCACCGGTTAGCGAGACTGCATTTCCACCCATCGCGTTGATCGCCATGGCGGTGAGAGCGATCGTCGTCTGCTCGCCCGTCGCGAGGAGCACATCAATTTCGCGCTCCGTCGGGTAATGATCTTTGCCAGTCACTTCATCAGCGAGTGCGACGAGACGATTGGTTTCGCCGGACATGGCTGAAACTACCGCGACTACCTTTTTTCCTGATCGGTGCGTTTCCAAAATGCGGCTGGCGACATTTCGAATTCGTTCCGGGGTGCCGACGGAGGTTCCGCCATATTTCTGGACAATCAGGCTCAAAGTTTCAGTGGATTTCGTTTCGTTTGTGGAGCGGAATCTATGGCTCAAGAATGAAAAAAGTCCACCCGAGAGACGTGGCGGGCGGGAAATTTACTCGACGGAAATTGGAGCTGATAATTCCTCCAATTTTTCCCTCAAGAGCGCATTTTCTTTGTCACGTTGTTCAAGCTGGTTTTGAAGACTGAAAAACTGCTTTTCATCATCGCTGAATTTCGCTCCGGAAGCGATTTGGTAATAATGCCCCCCCCAAATCCAACCTGATGCGGCAACGGCAATACCGCCCAGAATGATTAATAGCTGAATAGACTTATGTTGAGCTGCCACGGCGTAAATGGAAATGCTGACGGCAACCAACAATCAGTTGCCTTTGTTTCGGCCGCCAAAGAAAAGTTTGCCCAAGCCTTTGCGTTCTTTCGGCTCTGAAGCAGGGCCGGTCGTCACATCCTTTTTCTTTTTGTTAAACCCGGGGATAAGTCGGTCACCCGCTTCTTGATCCTTACTCTTGCCGAATAGTTTCCAGCGCTTGCCTTTTTCGCGGGGGTTTGGGTTTTCGCCCTCTGTAATAACAAGCTGCAAATCCTGAGGAAGATTTTTTACATAATCGTAAATCTCGACGGGCATGGGATGGCCTCCAGTGTCATATTTCTGAACGTTGCGTCGGAGTGGTTTACCGTTCGCGTCAAAAATCTGCTCTTCCTTGAGGCGACGCGTCAACGGGTCATAAACTAAAACTCCGCGATATCGAAAATTATCCTGCGCGTCGCGAATGATGACCTCCTTGGGGTCGCCAAATTCATTGTGTGTGATGTGACGTTTCGAAATAAGCACCTTGTTCGAAGCGTAGGTGTATTGCTCCACCGGCTGGTTTGCCTCCGTCGTTTTCATGGTCTTGTTGTCCCGTTTTGTCTCGGTGTAAGATCCATCGGGATGGTTCACAACCTGTGACCAGTAAAAGGCTTCCTCCTGCTCCATTTGCCCGAGCCGAATGCTGCCGCCGCGATTGGCCGCCCACTCAGGGAGATACATCGCTGAGTTTTGAAGAGCGGTTTGATCACCGTATTTTCCGGCAACTCCGCGAGCGATCTTCGCTTTTTGTTGCGCAACCATGTTGGCCTGAGCCTGCTGGCTGATCGTTACCTGACCGGTTTCCCGAGCCTTGTTGTGAAATTGAGCCTGCGCGCTTCCCGCCAACACACTTCCCGCCACTGCCGCATAAATTACTACCTGTTTCATAATCGTGTTTCGTTCGATTGATTGATCTGGAATTTCTCGCTTTCCGTACGCAAGTTTACCGCGATGACGGTATCAGAGCAAGAGCCGAATCACTCCCGCTCAGCGAGGTAACGTTCCGCATCCAGTGCGGCCTGACAACCGTTTCCTGCAGCGGTAATTGCCTGACGGTAAACGTGGTCCGCAACGTCTCCTGCTGCGAAAAGACCTTCGATATTGGTGAATCCTGTTCCCGGTTTCTGGATGATGTAACCGTTGTCGTCGAGATTGAGGCCGCTTCCCTCAAGAAATTGCGTATTTGGAATGTGCCCGATGGCAACAAAAACGCATTTTAGATCAAGCTCGGATTTCTCACCGGTTTTCAAATTTTCGAGTTCAACGGCGCGAACTTTGCCGTCGTCATCGGTCAAATAAGCAGTGACGCCTGAATCCCAGACGGGCTCGATTTTTTTATTCGCCAATGCGCGCTCGGCCATGATTTGCGAGGCCCGCAATTCATCGCGGCGGTGAACGAGATACACTTTGCTCGCGAAACGAGTCAGGAACGTTGCTTCTTCACAGGCAGAATCACCGCCACCGATCACGGCGACAGGGACGTCTGGATAAAAAGCGCCATCGCAAGTCGCGCAGGAAGTAAGTCCGTGGCCGATCAGTTCTTTTTCATTCGGCAATCCGAGGTGACGTGGGCTTGCGCCAGTCGCGATGATGACCGTTTCAGCCGCTTTTTCGCCGCTTGAAGTTTGCAGCAAAAACGTTCCGTCTTCTTGTTTCTCAACTTTCTCGACCATCGAGTAGTCGACCCGCGTTCCAAATTTCTCAGCCTGCTTCTGCATGTTCATCATGAGATCAGGGCCGTCGATTCCTTCAGGAAAGCCGGGGTAGTTCTCAACTTCAGTCGTCGTCGTTAGCTGCCCCCCTGGCTGCTCGCCGGAAATGACAAGTGGCTCAAGGTTTGCCCGTGCCGTGTAGATCGCTGCTGCCCAGCCTGCACAGCCGGTTCCGATGATGATAACTTTTTCCATGGGTGGTGAATGTGTGTTGCTCTCTCCGACGAATCAAGGAATTGTTGCTTACGCAAATCACTTTTCATGACCAACCCGACTTCCCCTCTTATTCTCGCTTCCGGATCTCCTCGTCGAAAGGACCTTTTGGGGGAGGCTGGCTACGAATTTGTTGTCATTCCACCGCAGGAAGAAGAGGTCGATGATCCATCGATTCCAATCGGTGAGTTGACCCAAATGAACGCGATGCTCAAAGCAGATTGCGTCGCGGTTGATTATGCCGAAGCGATTGTGATCGCGGCAGATACCCTTGTGTTGCGGGACGGAGAAGCTTTAGGAAAACCAGCAAACATGGATGAGGCGCGAACAATGATTCGTTCGCTGAACGGACGTGCTCATCAGGTTTTTACAGCGGTTTGTATTCTTCAAAACTCGACCGAATTCGTCGAAGAATTCACCGTCATCACCGACGTTCAGTTCAAACAGCTGACCGATGCCGAGCTCGACAATTATCACAAGCTCATTGAGCCGCTCGACAAAGCCGGAGCATACGCGGCGCAGGATCATGGCGAGTTGATCATCGAATCGATCAAAGGGTCGCAGACGAACGTCGTCGGTTTGCCGATGGACGAAGTGAATGCCGTTTTAATGCGTTTCACGAAATAATTTAGAAAATTTCGCAGCAGCGAAATCATAGCCTTACCTGACAAAACCCCTCTCTGCCTTCGACAGTTCAATCTTTCGTTACTCAGGAGGGTTGGTTCGACGAACAGACACTGTTCGATCGAAAATCGGCTTAGCAGGCGGATTTCGATATTTCAGTAGACAAAAAGAATCGATTCCACTGGAGCGAAATCGATTCTGTAAAATCCGAGCAGGCGTCACAATTGCCTGCAGAAAATTCGGTGAATAGCGAATTACGCCATTGCTTTCACCCGAGCAGCAGCCTTGGCCTTGATGTTGCCAGCTGTGTTGCGGTGAATGATGTTTTTCTTGGCAGCGCGATCTGCGGTTGAAGAAACTGCGACAAGAGCTTTCGCCGCTTCGTCTTTGTTTCCGCCCTCAACAGCAACAAGAAGTGCTTTGCGCGCTTCTTTAACGTTGTTTTTGACAACTCGGTTACGAGAAGTGCGAACGACGATCTGACGAACGCGTTTGAGAGCTGATGCTGAGTTAGCCATGGCAAAAATTTGGTATCAAAGATGTGTTTCGATCTTCCTATGGTAGGGAAGGGCGCGGAAGTTACTCATCCGTGGTTCGAAGTCAAGTTCAGATTCGGTGGCTATTCTGGAACCCTGTTCCCTGCGACAAGGGGCTGGAATCTGTGTTTTCTGCGAATGGCACCGGTGTTCTCGTCATTCAGCGGCACGACAGGGTTCAGTTTTTTAGGATCAACGACCACATTGGATTGGTTTTCGGGTGTTGCCGCCACTTGCATCATTGGCATGACGCCAGCCATCGCCATCGGCATGCTTGCTCCGGCAGAGAGTATCGGTGCGATTTGCGGCGCAGGATTCGGTCGCCACAATGGCTTGTTTACCACATAAACGTCTGCACCCCAGCCCACTGCGTCGTATAAATCAATCACATCTCTCGATTTCATCCGGATGCAGCCGTAACTCGCTGGTGTTCCAATGGTTCTCTCTTCCGGTGTGCCGTGGATGTAAATGTAACGGGCAAAGGCGTTTTTGTTGATATCATCTTTCCCCTTCAGCCAAAAAATTCGCGAAACGATCGGATCGCGACCCGGGCTGTTTGGTTTGACGACTTCGCCGGTGGGTTTCCGGCTCTTGAAGACAGTTCCAGAACGCTTTCCGTCTCCGATTTTTTCGGCAACTTCGAACCGTCCGATCGGAGTTCTATTGCTTCCCGGTTCGTCACCGAGGCCAAATTTCGAGGTTGAAATCGGGAAATATTTTACGGGCCTGCCATCTCGGTAGAGAGCCATCTTTTGCTCCGGGACTGAGATTTCAACGACATGCGACCGATCTTTTTCCTTTTGAACAGTTGAACAACTGCTGAAGAAAAAAGCCGTTAAAAGCGCGCAAGATGACGCTGTAGCGAGGCGTCTGAACTGGTTAAAAGACTTGGAATTGTAGATCGTTTTCATGAGACGTTGGTCAGAACGCCCCGAGGATATTAGCTTGGTTGGTTTTTTCGTTGTTCGTTGATGCGGTCAGGCAATAGTTACGAATATACGCCAGTTCTATGAATAAATCTAGCTTTCCCTTGTTACTCGCCTAAATTCTGACCATTCTCAAAATGAATATTGGAGGTCATATCCGTCGTTTTACGATTGCAGTCGCTTCGATCGCGATGCTCAGCTCGTCGATTGGGAGAGGTCAGGAAATTCCTGATGACCTGCTTGAAGATGAGCATGTCCGCGAGGAATTTGGAGTGAATCAATTCACGGCACCTTCGATTCGAAAAATCTTCGAAGACCTCAATTCGCTTCGCCCTCTGCCATATGATGCTCTAAAGCGTGAAGTGCCCGAGAAAATGCCGAAGGATCGGTCGAAATTGGCCCTCAGTCTTGGTGGTTTATTAGCTGACGGTTTTCTTGCAGTCGAGGCAGAAAAGCTCCTCGATCTCGAGCCCGTTGGTCGCTCGCTTTTAAAACACGCAAAAATTCTAGGAGCCGGAACTCGCCTTTCTGAGCATACCAATTCGATCCTCGAACACGGCGCACTGGGTGATTGGGGCGGTTTGAAGTTGGAGTTGGCGAAGACGCAAAAAGACGTCGAAAAAGAAATGGTGATGATTCGCGATGTGGATGCCGCCCATCTCATCAGTCTTGGCGGTTGGCTTCGTGCGCTTGAAATTGGATGCGCCGCGTCGCTGGAACCATTTGATGCGAAAAAAGCAGCGGTATTAGCCCGAGCCGATTTGGCTGAGTATTTTGTCGAATCCGTCCAGATGCTTGAAGACCGAGTGAAGGATCAGGATCACATGAAGGAAATGCTGGCTGGCCTGCGCATTATCCATGACATGCTGGACGTTCCTGAATCTAAGTCTTTTACCGCAGAGGAAATTACGGCGCTTCAAGAGAAGGTTCAGTCGATGAACAAACTCGCTCTGGCGCCTCAAAAAGCGGTGGCAAAAGCCGATTGAGATTGTTTCCGTGAAAGTTGATTATCTCATCGTAGGTCAGGGCCTTGCTGGCTCGCTGCTTGCCTGGCAACTTCTCGAACGCGGCCAGCGAGTGCTCGTGATTGATCGTGACGAGCCTGATACATGCTCAAAAGTCGCGGCGGGAATTGTCAGCCCCATCACAGGTAGCCGAATTGCTCCGAGCTGGCGCATCAATGAGTTTTTGCCTTTTGCGCATCAGTTTTATTGGAAAATTGAAGAACAACTCGGCGAGAAATTTTTTCATCACACGCGGATTGCCCGGCTTTTTCGCGAGGAAAAACAACAGGTTCGCTGGGAAAAACTGAAAGTGGAACAGGCGGAGAATATCACGCCGTATGTTTCAGATGATCCGTTCCAGGTCGATAACGCGGTGTTTCACAATGACCTTGGCGGATTTGAAATGAGCCAGGCCGGATGGCTCGATGTTCCGGCGTTTTTGCGCGCCACTCAGTTGCACCTATTGGAGCGTTTGGGATTCGCGATTGGTAAGCTCAATGCGGAAGATGTGAACGTGGATCACGAAGGCTTGAAATGGAAAAACATCGAAGCTAAATCGATTATCTTCGCACAAGGATGGGAAGGAAATCGGAATCGGTTTTTTGATTTCATGCCGATGAACGGAACTAAGGGCGAAATTCTGGAAATCGAATGCAATGACGTGGCCGCCGCAGCTGAAACCAGAATTGTGAATCGCGAAGGCTGGGTTTTGCCGCTGGGGAATGGAAAGTTTCGTGTCGGATCCAATTACGATCGTGAATTCGAAAATGCGGGTCCAACCGAAGCTGGAAAACAAGCCGTTACAGAAAGGGTCAGCCAATTTTTCAAACCGGAATTTTCGGTAACCGATCATCGTGCTGCGATTCGCCCGGTCATTCGCCAAAGTCGTGCCGTGATTGGTCGACACCCGGAATTTGTTCGTGTGGCGTTTTTCAACGGCCTCGGATCGAAGGGTGTGATGAACGGTCCATTCATCGCCAACCAACTCGCAGAGCATTTGGTTTATGGCGAGCCGATTGATGATGATTTGGATCTCCGTAAAAATTATTGAACGATTTTCGATCCAATAGGGTCTCTTCATCGAACGCACCCTGTTCGTTCGTAAATTCACAACCAGGAGGACGTTATGAAAAATTACACTCCACAGATCCAGATCACACTTCTTGCACCCCGCGCGACGCGGTGGTGATCGGTGGGATTTGTTTTTTCACATCGGTAAAAATCGCCGCCCGTCGCGGCTGATTTCCAAAAACTTTTCGGGCAGAGCTCTGTCTGGATTCTTGCAATTTTACCTTTATGAAAAATGAAAACTTCACCCAACCACCCCAACGAAAACGAAATGCTGGAACACTGCGACGAATTGTTCGTGGATGACGGAATTTCTCCTCAGGAACTTGAAAAACGGAAGCAATCCGCTATCGGAAAACAGAGTCGCGGAAAGCCGAACCATCACTCGCGCCAGCTCTGCAATCAGATTTACCATGCCATCGATGAAGCGATCACGTGCGATTGTGGCGATCCGGTTTTGGATGATCTCCGCGCCGTGTGGGTCCGCCCCGTTTGCAAAAGCTCAACGCTGGAAGTCATGCTCACGACGCCGGAAACGGATGTGAACCAGATTGATAAAATGCATGAAGCGCTGAAAAACGTGAGCGAAATTCTCCGTTCTACTGTGGCGGGTTCGATCACAAGAAAACGCGTTCCGCAGCTGACGTTCCGAATAGTGCCTGAAAAGCAGCGTGATTGATCACCGAAATAAAAATTGAGGTAGCCATAAAAATTGAGGTAGCCGTCTTCTATTGTGAGGGCGGCTGCCGCTTCTCGCATTTTGATGCGCTCGACATTTCGTGTTCAATCGTCCAGGGCTGATCCCAATGTCTTTCCGGTCAATTAATGCCCAGCCGTTTTTGAGCGTAAAAAGCCCGCAAATCGCAAAGCCAGTCCACAAACCCGCTGCTAGTTTGTAATAGCCACGACCGGTGAATTCGACTCTTGGATTGTATTCAAAGTATGCCAGTAAGCCGCCGCAAACGAGGGTTCCAATCAATCCCGCAATGAATTTGATCAAACTTCGCTTCCGGATCATTGCCGCCCGTTCGTTGAAAGCCTGATCGATAAATTGATCAGCCAACTCAGTGGCACTCCTTTTTTCTGACTCTTCTTTTTCTTCTTACCGCCACCTTTGGTTTTTCCGATGGCGGCTTCAATGGCCTTTTTCTCTGCGTCGGCTTCGAACTGAGGATTTTTCTCGCTCGGAACGGGAGCATTTGTGCTCTCGCGCCATGATTTCATAATATCGAGAAGCTCCTTGGTTTTCTCAGGATTTTCAGCGGCGAGGTTGTTGGCTTCGCCGATGTCGACTTTCAAATTGTAGAGTTCAAGATCGCCGGATTCGAAAAATTCCAGCAACTTCCAATCGCCGTTTCGAACCGCTCCCACGGGACGTGAACGGAAAAGTGGATCGCGTTGCTCGAAGGGACCCGCGCCCCCGTAGCTCTGTAAATACGCGGGGAAATGCCAGAAAATGGAGCGTTCCGGCAACGCATCGCCTTTGAACGACGAAACCAAGCTGACTCCATCTTGTGGCTGATTTTCGTCCGCTGTGGCACCCGTCATTTCGAGAAAGGTGGGATACAAATCGACACCAATAATCGGCGTCTCGTTTTTCGTTCCCGCTTCGACTTTGCCCGGCCACTTCACAAAAAACGGCTCGCGAATGCCTCCTTCATAGTAGGTTCCTTTGTAGCCTTTCAGCGGATCCATGTCGGTTCCGGGGCCATAACCGCCGTTATCGGAAAAGAAAACGATCGCTGTTTTCTTGGTCAGTCCGAGCTCATCCAGCTTTGCCACGATCAGTCCAACGCCGTCGTCGACCGCTTGGATCATTGTCGCCATCTTCACATTGTCATGAAGCTCGCCCGGAGTTTTTGCTTCGTATTTCGCAACGAGATCTTTCTTCGCCTGAATCGGCGTGTGAACGGCGAACATCGTGAGATATAAAAACCAAGGATTCTCTTTGTTCTCGGTAATGAATGAAGCAGCTCGTTTTGAGAGCGTGGTTGTTACAAATTCATCTTTCGGCACATCTTGAAGATTCGGAGCTTTTCCATGAGGGGGATAATAGCCGTTCGGAGGTCCGCCGGAGTGAGTTCCGCCCACATTTACATCGAATCCATAAGGCTTAGGATCATCTGAAAGGTGCCATTTACCCATCGTTGCGGTTTTGTAGCCCGCCTTTTGAATCCGGTGCGCCCACGTTTGAATATCCGGTCGAAGCGTATCCGTTCCGGGAATGTGATTCAGCCTGCGATGGGCCGCTTTGCCGCGTGGCCCCGTTCCCACATTATAAACCTCGTGACGCGGCGTGTATTGGCCGCTGAGTAAACTGGCGCGAGCCGGAGCACAGTTTGCCGACGCAGAATAAGCATCGGTGAAAATCATTCCTTCGCTGGCGAGCTTGTCGAGATTCGGCGTTTCGTAGAAATCCGAACCCATGTAACTCGTATCTTTCCAGCCAAAATCGTCGAGAAAGATAAAGAGAACGTTGGGGCGTTCCGCCGTTTGTGCATTCAGCATGCAGGTCAGAAAAAGCAAAGTAATGGTGAGAAACGTGCGCATTCGGGATGATTCCATTTCAGAAGAGCGATGGCAATGTCTCGTTTGTGTCAGCGGAATCGTAGCTTACCTTTGTGACTCAATTGGTTTTCACGAACCAACAGGGTTGGTTCATCGAACCGACCTTATCAAATCGCGTCGGGATTAACTCGATTAATTTAGCAAAACCGTTATCGCGAATTGGTGGGGTTTTGGCAGGCGGTATCGCCGGTCTTTACTTGCTGTTGGTTCATAAAAACTGAAGAACTAACTTTTTTCTTTTCTATCAAAACCTACGATTTCATCGTCATCGGGTCCGGGATTTCCGGGCTGAGTTTCGCGCTTCGTGCTGCAAAATTTGGAACGGTTGCTGTGGTGACCAAGCAGGAGGCGATGACAACCAACACGGCCTGGGCACAGGGCGGGATCTGTTGCGTGAAAGCGAAAAACGATTCGTTCGCAGAGCACACTGCGGACACGTTGGGTGCGGGAGCGGGTTTGTGCGACGAAGAGGTTGTCAGCACGATTGTCAGCGAGGGCCCCGAAGCCATTCAGGAACTGATCGATTGGGGCGTGAAATTTGATTCGAGCGTTGATCCTGAAACCGGCGAGGAAACGCTCGATCTCGGGCGGGAAGGTGGCCACAGCAAACGTCGGATTTTGCATGCGAAGGACACCACCGGCCGCGAAATCGAAACAAAATTGCTTGCGGAAGCTCGCGAGAATGACCAAATCGAATTTCTTGAGTTCCATTTTGCAATCGATCTGATCACTACCAAAAAGCTGGGATATGCCTCACCACCGCGTTGTGTGGGCGTTTATGCGCTGAACGTGAAAACGGAGAAAGTCGTGACGCTTCGTTCGGACCGGGTAATTCTTTGTACGGGTGGAAGTGGGCGAGTTTATCTTTATACCACCAATCCTGACGTCGCGACGGGAGACGGCGTGGCGATGGCATGGCGTGCTGGCGTTGATATCGCGAACATGGAGTTTGTCCAATTCCATCCCACCTGCCTGTATCATCACGAGGTGAAATCGTTTCTTATTACCGAAGCGATGCGGGGTGAGGGCGCGGAATTGATCGACAAAGACGGTCGACAATTCATGAAGGAATATGATGAACGTGGCTCTCTTGCTCCGCGGGATATCGTGGCGCGTGCGATTGACCAGGAGATCAAAAAGACCGGTGGCCCCTGTGTGTTTCTCGACATCACCCATCAGTCTAAAGAATATATTGCTGATCGCTTCCCGAATATTTATGAGACGTGTCTCGACCTCGGAATCGACATTTCGAAAGAGCCTATTCCGGTTGTTCCGGCCGCGCATTACCAATGCGGAGGAGTTGCAACTGATGTAAACGGGATTACTTCGATGCAAGGATTGTGGGCTGTTGGAGAAGTTGCCTGCACGGGGCTTCACGGAGCAAACCGTCTCGCGAGTAATTCATTGTTGGAAGGGGCCGTTGTTTCGGCCCGGGCTTTGGAGGCGTGTGTGAAAACGTTCCCCGCTGGAGATGAGGTTGAATTGATTGAACTTCCGGAATGGGAGAGTGGAGCTGTAAGTGATGTCGACGAGTTGGTCGTGATTTACCACAACTGGGATGAGATCCGCCGGTTAATGTGGGATTATGTCTCAATTGTGAGAACGACGAAAAGGCTCCAGCGTGCAGCGACCCGATTGCACAACCTTCAGAACGAAGTTCAGGAATTTTATTGGAACTTTCGTGTCACAGCTGACCTCCTCGAGCTAAGGAACCTTGTAGAACTTGCAACTTTGATTGTGGATTCGGCAGCCCGACGGAAAGAAAGTCGAGGGGCTCACTTCACTTTGGACTATCCGAATTCAGAATCAAACTTGCGGGAAAATACGGTAATTTCTAAATTTTAATGGAAATATACGGAAATTATAATAGAATTTTCGTATTGGATGTCCCAAAATTACCCTAAGCAGGCGTCAAAGGCTGTAGAAAGATTCTTCTTCTAAGAAAGTTTTTCTCTGAGACGTCATCTGTTCACTAAACGTGAATACCTCCTCACACAGCAAGATTTTATTTTTAACCGGAGCGGCCCTTCTTTTGGCGGGTCCAGTAGTCTCCTGTGCGCAGACATTGACTGCGGGGACACCATCTCCGACAACCGCGCCTTCCATTTCGCCAATTGCCCCGCTTCCGGCTACTGCATCGACCGGCGTTAAAAATCTCTTTCCTGGGGCAGTTTCTCAGACAAGTAAAAAATCGACATTACCGCGCGTTTTTGCGCCGACTCGGCCGCGAACCACCTACACTCGCTTCCCGTGGAAGCGGGCTATTACGACGACGGTTTTCTGGATTGGTGAGTTGCCAACTCAGAACAATCCAACTCCAAACACGATGAGTTCGTGGGACATGAGGTGGGTGAATAGCTTCGGAGGCTACGACGATCCGAAAAGTTCAGGAAGGGATGGTTTTCGTCCGAAAAAGTTCGAGCCGACCCAGAACCCTTTTTACATCGCGCTTCCTTACAATGACATCAAAGGGGGGGGAGTTGGGACCAAGCCCTCTGCCCGTGCCATGGTGCCGTGGTTTAAAAAGAAATTTTACCGCAATGGTCGGACGATTCTGAAAGGTCGCTGGTTGGCGATTCGTCGCGGAGATAAAGTTTGTTATGCGCAATGGGAAGATGTCGGTCCTTTTGAAACAGATGACTGGCAGTACGTTTTTGGTGATTCGAAGCCGAAGAATCAGGTGAAAAACAGTGCGGCAGGCTTAGACGTTTCGCCCGCAGTTCGCGATTATCTCGATTTCAACACCAAAGCAAGCTGTGACTGGCGGTTCGTCGATGAAGATGAAGTTCCCGATGGTCCCTGGAAAAATTGGGGCACCAACAATCCCTTCGCGAAGTCCAAACTGACGGACCGAGCGAATTCTACGGAATATCAGCGGATCGTGAAGCTCAAAGAGATGCGTGATTCCTACATCGGGCAGATGGCGATGAAGCGGTAAGTTTGCATCGAGCCCCATTCGATTACCCATCGCAACGAATTTTTTTCTCGAATAACCGCTACAAAAATGCGTCAGGGCCAAATCGCGGGAATTCAGACACAATGCCACCGCGAATTAGTGGAGTTCAGACAAGCACGCTTGCCGGTCTTTTATACGGTTGACTCATGGAATAGACCCTGTTGATTCGTGCAGAGAGATTTTTTGTAGTGCCATGACTTATCGCGAGAAATTGATGAACCGCATCACGTCGTCAGGTTCCCGACTTTGTGTCGGGATTGACCCGCGACCTTCCGTCCATGCTGACGTTGCTGATGTCCGTCGGACATGCGTTAAGCTGATCGATGAAACCGCGCAATATGCAGCGGCTTTCAAGCCAAATATTGCCTATTTTGAAGCAATGGGAGTCGAGGGCTACAAATTACTCGAAGAATTGCTGGGGCAAATTTGGGGAACGCGAGTCCCTGTAATTCTGGATGCCAAGCGAGGCGATATTGGAACGACTCAGGAACACTACGCCGAAGCCTATTTTGAAAAATGGGACGTCGATGCCGTGACTCTCAGTCCCTACATGGGCTACGATTCGGTCGAGCCGTTTCTCGGATTTCCAGGGAAAGGCGTTTATTTGCTCGGTGTTACCTCGAATAAAGGGGCTGCGGATATCGAAACGCAGGTGTTGGCCGGAGAAGAGAAGCGTCAGGTGCATCAGCTTGTCGGAGATATGGCAATGAAAGAGCCGGAACAAATTGGTCTCGTCGTCGGTTTGACCAACGCTTCGAAATCAGTTCTCAAAACCATTCCCGACGTGCCGCTCTTGATCCCCGGCCTTGGAGCTCAGGGAGGAGATTTATCCGCGCTCGCCAACGAAAAAGCCCGCAAAGCACCGTGGGTCGTGAATGTCTCACGAGGAATTTTATACAACGAACCGGACCGTTCGTTCGCTGAAAAAGCTGAAGATTATGCTGGCCAGATTCGCGTTGTGATTGAGGGAAATGCGGAGTGAGGATAATAATCGCGTTTCACACTGAAAAAATTACCTCTTTCCTGATAAAATCGGTTATTGAACGGAAAATTCCGGCAACTTGATAACGATTGAAACATTCTTAGAAACGCCTTCCCGCTTGACTTCGAACGTTGTCGAAGTTGCGGTTTTGGTTCGAAATATTTCGCCTATTGAAAGAAGGGACGAAATCCCTACGGGCGAACAATTAACGTGAATAATTTCATCGTTCAATTTGATTCCAGCTTGTTCGGCTACAGAACCTGCGACAACTTGTTCCACAACGATCTTCCCCCCTATCGCTGACGGTCGCATTCCAGTGCGTTCAAAAATGCCAGGGTCATAAGCCTTCTTTCGCGGAGAAGTCCAAAATTTTTCGTTGTCAATTCGCCAGTTAAACCGGCGCATGAATTTTGATCCTACGCTAGCCGAACCCTCCATTTGATCGCAAATTACAAATTCAAATTTCTTCCGTAAAATGTCGAGCTCAGTGATGAATCCCACTATTTCCTTTCACTGGTTTTCGATCATTTGAATGGTTGAATCATTTACCAAATATTCAAATTCACTTTCGGGAAATCGGATTTCGGTGTTTGAACCAGAATCAATCAAAAACGTCCCCTCTATTTCGCCAATCGCGCATTCAACGTAAGGTCTTCCTTCATAAATGGTAACTGGGATTTTTTCCCATCCTTTTTCTGCAGGGACGAATTCTCCAATTTTCAGTAAACCGTCATCGAAATTCAGCTCCATTTTGAACTGCTTGAGAATGTCCATTCCCAATATCATGGCGTACTCTTTTCCCACTATTCTTTTTGATTCAGGGAATTCATACGCGACTACGTTGATGTTTGAAATGTCTTGGCCCCCAAATCGGATATTTTTTAGGATGCCTTCTTCAGCATCGATGTGCAGATCGTTTGAAATCATCACCCCCTTTTTGGTGAACGTAAATTTTTCATAAAAATCTGATGCGGGATTCATGGCAGTCCGGTTCGAACCGGTGTCGATCATCACCTCCCAAATTTTACCATCGGCCTGAATTTGCGTCGTTAAAGGAGCTCAACCCTCTGGATGGATTTCAAGATTAGGTTTTGCTGATTTTTCCTGACAGTATCCAAAAGCCCCGAATCCCAGTGCGATCGCCGAAATTGAGAGGTGTTTTTTCAATGTGTGTACAGGATTCTGGTTTTTTTGAATTTTAATCTCAGAATCTCTGATTCGACAAGACCAATCATCGAGGCGTAGTCCGCTTCGACAGTCCCTGTTAATTAAAAAGTTATTGCGTATCAGTTCTGGGTATCGGAATGACTAGTTTCTGAACTCCGAAATCATGCAAACCAAATTACCGACGTCATCGCAGGAAACGATTGAATTGCTCAAGGAATACGGAGCGGTCGAAGAAGGCCACTTCCAGCTTGCGAGTGGGAATCATTCGAACTTCTACGTTAAAAAAGGAAAGCTGGTTCAGCATCCATTTGAGTTGCAGGCGATGATCGAACAGCGCGTCGATGCGATGAAGGCGCTTGGCAAAATCGATGTGGTCCTGAGCCCGGCAATGGGTGGCGTGCCAGTTGGCCAGCAGGTCGGTTTGGCGGTTCATGCACGCACGATCTACGCAGAGCGAAATCCTGAGACGAACGAGCTGGAGCTGAAGCGCGGTTTTGAAATCAACAGAGGCGATCGAATTTTGCTCGTCGAAGATGTGATTACAACGGGCGGAACGCTGGTGGAGCTGTTCGAATTCATCAAATCACAGGGCGGCGAAATTGCCGGTGTGTTTGTCGTGGTCAATCGAAGCGGAAAAGAAACCGTCGGAGATTATCCCGCTGTTTCATGTATGGAAGTTCAGTTTCCAGTCTACGCCCCCGATGAAATTCCTGAGTGGCTCGCAGAAATTCCTGCGGTTCGTCCGGGAACGAAGCGTGTTGAGTGAGTTACCTCACTTCCCGTAAACGCCTGCTTTCTCCAACAGCGGCTTGATCACCTCGACCCATTTGGTGTAGCCCATTTCGTTGAGGTGAAGTCCGTCTGCTTTGAACCACTTGTCCTCCGGTTTGCCGCCGTCAGGACCGAAGGTCGGCGTCGCGATATCTGCGTATTGTAGCAAGTCATCCGTTTTTGCGAGTTCGGCGATTTTCTGATTCGCGTCGTTCATGGTTGGCCACATGTCCCAACGCTTTGTGCTGGGCTTGATCGCGATAAAAATCACGTTCGCAGTTGGATGCGTTTTCTTGATTTTTCCGAGCAGCGTTTTGAAATCTGCCAGCACTTCGTCTGCATTGAGGCCTTTGCTGACATCGTTGTCGCCTGCGTAAATCAAGATCGCTTTCGGATTTTTGTAGGGCGCGATGTGTCGATCAAAATGAAAAATGGAATCGGCTAAGGTAGAGCCACCGAAACCATTATTAAGCGCCGTCAATTTCGGCCACGACTTTTCCAAGTCCCACATCCGAATACTGGAGCTTCCGACAAACAGAACAACACCTTCAGGCGGAGGCGTCGCTTTGTCTCGGGCTTCGAACTTTTTCATGTCCGCCTCATATTTTGGAGCTTTCGGTTTTTCTGTCTGATCCTGGGCGAAAGTCAGGTTGCCGATCACAAGACTGGCAAAGAGAAGGCGTGAGATTGAATTCAATTTCATAACGTTGGCTGAAAAGCTAAGGGGCATTTTTCAAAAGGGGAATCGCATCGCTGCGGCTTCGCGCGGTTAAGGCTCAACCGTGTGATATTCCAAAGCCCATTCCCGCATGAAGCGGATTCGGGTTGGTTTGATCTGGTAAATGATCATCTCTGGATTGTCGATCGAGCCTAGGTAATTCCGTAGAAGCGGATTGGATTCCCAGATTGATTCAAGAACCGCTCGATCGGTTACCGTTTCGGCAGCGCCTTCAATCCGCAGCTGATCGTGGTTCGGGGCCATGTAACACAGCTCCACATTGGGGTTCGCTTCGATTTGCTTGGTTTTATGATACGAACGTAAATTGGCGACATAATGGGTGAGATCAGCATCATCCACTTGCACCGGCGAAACTGGCCGCACGCGCGGCTTGTCGCCATCAATCGACGCCAACATCGGAAATTTTGCCTCCCGGACCACCGCGCGGGCGAGTTCAGGAAGATCTTCGGGGTTGATGGGTTCGGGTTTTGGAGGAGCTGCCATGATGGGGTAGACGAAGTTTTCCAGAAACTGCGTGAACTTTCGACAAAAAAACGAAGATTCATGCGATGCGCCGTTTGGTTCTACTATTTATTTTTCTCGCTGTTCTGGTGATCGTCCCGTTTTTGATTTGGGGTGATTTCTTTGAAACCCAGATGTCGTTGGAAAAACTCGTCGCTGATTTGGAGAAATCAGGCAGCTGGGCATGGGCTGTCGGTATGGGATTTCTCATTATCGATCTGGTTCTGCCAATCCTCGGAACAGTCGTGATGTCCGCGCTCGGCGTCGTTTACGGATGGTTTTGGGGAGGCGTTCTCAGCTCGATCGGCTCAATCGTTGCGGGCCTGTTGGCCTACGGATTGTGTCGGAAATGGGGTCGTCGTGCGGGTTTGTGGATCGCTGGTGAATCGGGTATCGAAAAAGGAGAGGCGTTGTTTTCCGGCGAAATCGGAGGTTGGGTTGTCTCGCTTTCCCGCTGGCTTCCCGTCATGCCCGAAGTTGTCGCGTGCATGGCTGGCCTTGTCCGTATGCCGTTCCGCCGCTTTTTTCTCGCTCTGTGCTGCGGCTCTATTCCGCTGGGATTTGCTTTTGCCATCATCGGAGCAAGTGGCCGGGATCGCCCTGCAATGGCGTTGCTGCTCAGCGCTTCCATTCCGCCCGTTTTGTGGTTGGTGATTAAGCTTTTGCATCTCGCGAAGACGAAGAAAAGCTGATTGCCTCGCGCTGCTTTCCCTCTATTTTCCACGCCACAATTTTTACTGCCAAAATTATGTCCACCGAGAGACGCAAACAATTTCCCTTCGACGAATTCGAGCCCAAATGGCAAGGCGTCTGGGAGTCCGAAAAAACCTTTTCCGTGCCGAACCCCGGCGACGCAGATTTCGATGCTTCCAAGCCGAAGTTCTACGCGCTTGATATGTTCCCGTATCCAAGCGGATCAGGGCTTCATGTTGGCCACCCCGAAGGCTACACCGCGACGGATATCATTACGCGCCAGAAGCGCATGGCTGGTTTCAATGTGCTTCACCCGATGGGTTGGGATGCCTTTGGTCTTCCCGCCGAGCGATATGCCGAAAAAACGGGGCAGCACCCGCGGATCAGCACAGAAAAAAATACGGACAACTTTCGTCGCCAGTTGAAAAGCCTCGGTTTCGCCTACGATTGGGATCGTGAAATCAACACAACCGATCCAGCTTACGTAAAATGGACCCAGTGGATTTTTCTCCAGCTCTACAATTCGTATTTCTGCGAAGAAGAAAACAAAGCCAAGCCCGTTTCCGAATTGGAAGCCAAAGGAATGTCGCGAGATGAAATTGACGAGCTGCGTCTCGCCTATGTTGCTGAGACTCCTGTGAACTGGTCGCCGGATTTGGGCACCGTTTTGGCAAATGAAGAAGTCGAAGAATGGCGCTCGAAGGGCCACACTGTTGAGAAGCGTCCGTTGCGTCAGTGGATGTTGCGGATCACCTCGTATGCTCAACGTTTGATCGATGAACTCGAAGGTCTTGACTGGCCGCACGGCATCAAAATGCTGCAGACCAACTGGATTGGCCGCAGTGAAGGTGCTGAAGTGGATTTCACGATCGATGGAGAAAAGGTCACCGTTTTCACAACACGCCCCGATACCCTTTTCGGAGCGACCTACATGGTTCTCGCGCCCGAGCATCCGCTTGTTGAAAAAATCACCACGGATGATCGGAAATCAGCTGTCGAAGATTATCAGAAAATGTGCAGCGGGAAATCCGACCTTGAGCGCACAGAGTTGGCGAAAGATAAGACCGGAATTTTTACCGGTGGCTACGCGATTAATCCCGTGAACGATGAGAAAATACCCGTTTGGATCGCCGATTACGTTATGATGGGCTATGGCACTGGAGCGATCATGGCAGTGCCGGCGCATGATGAGCGGGACTACGAGTTTGCTGAGAAGTTTGAGCTTCCGATTATTGAAGTCGTGAAGGCGCCGGAGGGCGGGGAACAGAAGAATTTCTGCGGGAACGGAACCGCGATCAATTCCGGCTTCCTCGACGCTCTCTCCACCGCCGAAGCCAAAGAAAAAATCAGCGAGTGGCTTGAAGAAAAAGGACTCGGCAAAAAGACGATTAATTTCAAACTTCGCGACTGGTTGTTCTCACGCCAGCGTTACTGGGGTGAGCCGTTTCCAATTGTTTGGAAGGACGGAAAACACGAAGCGATTTCGGAAGCTGATTTGCCGCTGCTTGCGCCTGCGTTGGAAGATTACAAACCAACCGGAACTCCCGAGCCGCTACTTTCAAAAGCGACTGATTGGGTGAATGAACTTGGTGATGGAATCATTCGCGAAACCAACACCATGCCTCAGTGGGGGGGATCGTGCTGGTATTACCTTCGTTATTGCGATGCGCAAAACGACAGTGCGCCAATCAGCAAAGAGGCTGATGATTATTGGCTTGGTAAAAATGGGAATCCCGGTGGAGTTGATCTCTACATCGGCGGAACCGAGCATGCTGTGTTGCATCTGTTGTATGCCCGTTTCTGGCACAAAGTCTTGTTCGACCTCGGACATGTCACCACACCCGAGCCTTTTCAGAAATTGGTGAATCAGGGGCTGATCATGGGTGAAATGGAATTCACGCTTTTTCGCGATGATTCAGGTGATCCAATTAGTTATAAATCAAGTTTCGTCGCAGGGAACATGAAGACCGATTCTCTGACGGCGGATGACGTTGAGAAAAAGGGTGACAGCTTCGTTTGGAAAACAGACACGAAAATTCGAGTCGAAGCCAAGTCTCACAAAATGTCCAAGTCACGCGGCAACGTCGTGAACCCCGATGACGTGGTTGAACTCTACGGCGCCGATTCGCTCCGCCTTTACGAAATGTTCATGGGACCGCTTGAGCAGGTGAAGCCCTGGTCAATGAACGGTGTCGAAGGTGTGTATCGCTTTCTCGGTCGCGTCTGGCGGTTGGTCATGGAACAAAATCAGGAAGGTGATTGGGCAAAGCGCGATCATTTGACTGATGGCGAGCCTGACAAAGCCACGCTGAAAGTCGTTCACGCTACGATCAGGAAAGTCACCGAAGACATTGAGAGCATGAGCTTCAATACCGCTATTTCCCAAATGATGGTGTGCACCAACGAGCTCAACAAACTGGAGTCATTGCCGATCAGTGCGGTGAAGACATTGCTTCACGTGCTGAATCCGTTTGCGCCGCATTTGTCCGAAGAATTGAATGGGATTCTCGGAGGTGATGCACTCGCCAATCAGGCATGGCCTGAGTTTGAAGAAGCGTATCTCGTCGAAGATGAAATCGAACTCGTCATTCAGGTGAACGGAAAAGTCCGCGACAAGCTGATGGTTTCCAAAGATGCGCCGAAAGATGAAATCGAAAAACTGGCTCTCGCGAGTGAGAAAGTTCAGAACTTCACCGACGGTAACACTGTTCGGAAAGTCATCGTTGTTCCAGGTCGCCTCGTAAACATCGTGGCGAACTGAGCGGCCCGATTTTTACGAATCAACAGGGTCTATTCATCGAACGTACCCTATTGAGTCATGGAGGCATTTCGATCGAACAGGGTTGATTCGATGAACCAACCCTATTGAGGCTGTTGGAAAAATATTTTATCGACGCGGTATTCCGACTTGAAC
>CALAHF010000184.1 GCA_937891465.1 uncultured Verrucomicrobiales bacterium
AATTTGATTATCGACGGTGTGGCCACGGAGAGCGGCATGGAACCGTTCACGATGTTTGAAATCACGAAGCTGGGACTCGTCTATGCCGTTATTGGTTTTGTGTATTTACTGACGATCGGGCGAAAGCTGTTGCCCAACCGGAGTTCGCTTGCCGAGCTGATCGCTCCGGCTGAATCGCGTGATTTTTTGACTCAATTTCAGGTCGAGCCTGATTCGGAATTGATTGGAAAACCACTCACAGAAACCTTTTTGAAGGAGTTCTCGAGCGCCCAGGTTTTGGAAGTTCGGCGAAAAGGGCGCGTATTAAAAACGCCTCTCGATAAACTTGAAATCCAGGAGCGGGACCGCCTTCTGATCACGCTTCATGGCACGAGTATTCAGAAATTACGTGAGACTGAAGGGATTCGGTTTGATGAACAAAAGCATTTAAATTTGAAGGAATTGGAGTCCCGTGAATTGAAATTGATTGAGGGGATCATCGGCCCGCGGTCGAGAATGGTTGGGAAGACACTTCAGCAAATCGGATTCCGCAGGGACTTTGGCGTTCACGTGATCGCAATTCATCGGCAGGGCGTGAATTTGAACAAAGATTTTTCGACGTTGCGCTTGGAGTTTGGCGACACGCTGCTGATGGAAGGGCCTGTTGATTCGATTAATAAGCTTCAGCGTGAGCGTGATTTTGTAACGATCACCGAGCCTCCGGAAATCAAAATAGATCCGACTAAAGTATGGCTCGGTGTTGGCGTGGCAGCCGCCTTTGTGTTCGGCGCGAGTTTTAAGCTGATGCCAATTCCTGCGTTGGCAATTCTGGCAGCATTGGCGATGATTCTGCTCCGCTGCCTCAGTGCTCCGCAGGCTTATGAAGCGGTGCATTGGAATATTGTGTTCCTCATTTTCGGAATGCTCGGCGTCGGCATGGCGATGGAGCAAAGCGGCGCTGCTGAGCAGTTGGTTGGTGGCATTATGACGGTGTTTGGCCGATTTTCGCCCTTTGTCATCCTGGCCGTTGTTTATCTCCTCAGTTCGACTCTGACGGAGCTGATTTCCAATAATGCTGTGGCTGCGCTGCTTACGCCCATCGTGATTGGAATGGCATCAAAAGTCGAATACCTCGGCGAAATGGGAGTCGATCCGCGGCCATTTATCATCGCCATGATGTTCGGCTGCAGCGCGAGTTTTGCGACTCCGATCGGCTATCAAACCAATACTTATGTCTACGGAGCGGGCGGTTACAAATTTACCGACTTTCCAAAAATCGGCGTCCCCTTGAATTTGATCTTGTGGGTCGTCGCTTCGATACTGATCCCTATTTTCTGGCCGTTCCGCTAGCGCTGCATTTCACTCGTAGATCAAAAACGTCGCGCGGCGTTTCTGAAAACTCTCAAACTCCGGCTCCCACGTTTTTCGAATTTTCTGCGGGCTGCGACTTTTCAAAAGTGCGTTCAAACTCGGTTGGTGGCGCATCAGGATATTTCCTTTTTCGGCCAAATTGTAAGTCTCGGGGTAGCGTTTGTGGATTGCGGTTGCGATCGCCAAGCCGACATCAATGGGGCTGATTTTGTTCCTGTCGGTGATTGTAAAACGGACGCCGCCGCAGTCTTCGTTCTTATAAACCGAAGCGTCCGGGGTAAATCGAATCGGGGTGAAGCGGATGCCTTCAAGCCCGGCTGAATTGAGTTCATCAACAAGTTTGCCTTCGCTGATCCATGGCGCACCGATTAGCTCGAATGGCGTCCGGGTACCGCGACCCACAGAAATATTCGTGAATTCCAGTAGCCCGATTCCCGGATATAGAATGGCTTCGGTGAGACTCCGCATGTTCGGCGATGGATTGATCCAGGGCAGCCCCGTTTCGTCAAAAAGCATGACGCGCCGCCAGTTTTTTACGGGGATAACCGTGAGATCGAGTTTCAGTTTCCTCTCAGCGACAAACATTTTGGCGAGCTCTCCAACGGTCATGCCGTGTTGGATTGAAATGTCGTGATAGGCGACAAAATCGTTTCCTTCGCCGGAACGAATCGGGCCATCGACTTTCACGCCGCCGATTGGATTGACGCGATCCAGGACAACGAATTTCTTACCGTGTTTCGCGGCGGCTTCCATGCAATTTCCCATCGTTGAAACGTAGGTGTAGTAGCGGCAGCCGATGTCCTGAATATCAAAAACCAGTGCATCAATTCCCGCGATCTGTGAGTCAGTTGGCTTGCGTTCATTGGCTTTGTAGAGCGAGTAAATCGGCGATCCTGTGGTCGGATCTTTCCCGTCATCAATAGAATCCTGATCGAGCTTCCCGCGGATTCCGTGTTCGGGGGAAAACAGCGCCTTCAACTCGACGCCGTCCGCTTCATTCAGCAAATCAATCGTCGCGCGGTGCTCAAAATTCACGCCCGTGTGATTGGTGATCAGGCCGATTTTTAATCCGCGCAGCGCCGCGAAATCGGACTGCACCAACGTGTCGATTCCATTGTAAACTCTACCTGCCGGGGGATCGGCGGCCACTTGAGTGAAATCATCATCGTTTGTTTTAAATTGTGTAAGCGGCACTTTTTCGGAATACCCAACCGCTTCGCCCGCCAGAGTTCCCAGTTCGATTCGAAGGTCTTTGATGCGACCGGCTTCCGTCGGGTGATTTCGGTTCGATAGGAAAATCAGGAACGATTTTGACGCCGGATCTGCCCAGATTGAAGTACCGGTCCAGCCGGTGTGGCCGAACCCTTCACGCGGGAAACGCTCTCCGCGCTGATAGGCGAACGGCGATGAAATATCCCATCCCAGCCCGCGTTTCATGTTGAGCTTATCAGGCATGTGATTGCTCAGCATCAAATCCACCGTCTCTTTTTTGAAAACGCGTGTTCCATCCAATATACCGCCGTTGAGCAGCATTTTCACAAAACGGGAGACGTCTTCCATCGTCGAAAATACACCCGCATGTCCGGCGACACCTTGCATGCGCCTTGCTACCGGATCGTGAACTTCACCGCGGATTGAACCATAGGCTCCGATCGTCGTCGTGGGGGCGACGCGCGAATCCGGCGTGAAATCGGGGCGGTAACCGGTGTCCTCCATTTTCAACGGGATAAACAGATTTTCCGCGGCAAATTCATCGAGTCGCTGTCCTGAAATTCGCCGAATGATCTCGCCGAGCACGATGTAATTCGTGTCTGAATAGCGGAACCGCGAGTCCGGTTTTTCGATCAACCCCGCACGGATCGCTTTGCCGACGCCCGTGTCGTGGCCCCACCAATTCTCCGTCCGAATCGAGATCCCCGCTGGTAGACCGGAGCGATGAGTCAGCAAATGCTTCACCGTGATATCTTTGCGGTGCGCCGCGGTGACTGTCTTGTCTTTCGGAGAGTCATGGACGCCACCTTCTAAAAATTCGGGAAGAATCGTGTAAACCTTGGCATCGAGATCTAGCTTCCCGCGCTCCGCCAAAAGCACAATCGAAGGGGCCGTTGAAAGCACTTTTGAAAGCGACGCGAGATCAAAAATCGTGTCTTCCGTCATCGCCTCGGTTTTCGGAACTTTCGCTCGCGAACCGAAAACCTGCTGATGCTTTTCACCCTTCGATTCCAAGCGGAAAAATCCACCTGGAATTTTCCCCTGATTTACCGCCGTTTGAATTGCAGCATCAATTTTGAGCAACTTTCCCTGATCCAATCCAGCTCGAGCCACGAACGGAAAAAGAAAAAATACGAGGAGCAGGAAGAAAAGTCGTTTCACGATTAAACCTGTTCGATCGTGGCGGGGTTTACAAGTGAATTGCATGGCGCATTTATCGACGCCACAATGTTCTTTTCATTAATTGCGAAACTTTCTACAATTACCTGGGTTTCATTACCCACTGGAAAATCAGACCTCATGAAAAAGATCGAAAAAATCATTGGTTGGGTGGCCGTCGTGCCATTTGTGCTCATTCTTTCAAGCTGCAAAGAAGGACCCCCTGAAGAAACTGCTGAAAAGCCGACGATTCAGGCTCCTAAAAAAATCGTAAAAGAGACGCCCGACGAACCCGTTGTGGCGGAAACCGATTCCAGGGAAGACGATCGGGACAAGCGCCGTCAGGAATGGGAAAACATGTCCGACGAAGACAAGGCGGCTCGGAAAGCTGAGTGGGACAAGCGTCGCGAGGAATGGGAAAACATGTCCGAAGAAGATCGTGAGAAAGCTCGCGATGAGCGTCGCAAGCAATTCATGGCTGAAGTAGACAAAAACGGTGATGGAAATCTTGGAAAAGACGAACTTCCTGAGCGCATGTGGGAATTCATGAGCAAGGCTGATAAAGACGGCGACAATCAAATTACTGAAGTTGAGCGCACTGAGTTTCGCGCCGAGATGGAAGCCGAGCGCGCCATTCGCGAGCTGAGCGGTGAAGAATCACCACGCCGTGGATTTGGACCTCCCGGAGGTGGTGGCGACCGCAGAGGAAAAGGCGGATTTGGCGGAGGAAAAGGTGGCAGAGATGGCGGAGGCGGTAAGGGCGATCAGTAATTTTTTACGAATCAACAGGGTCAGTTCAATGAACAAACCCTGTCGGTTCGTTGCAGCCTTATTCCTTTTGGGGTGCGGGCTCTTTTCGAACCCACCAGGGGCGAACTGCTGAAAATCCGGTGCGACCAATCATGAGGTTTTCGGCGGTCATTTCGCCGTCGATTCGGGGACGAACTTGAACAAGCCCGCCACGTCGAATGGCGAGGTGACGTCCGGTTTCGCAAAGAAAAAGGGCTGGCTGAAGCTCGGCAATTTTGTCCTGAAGTTTGCCGGTCAACTCGACGGCCTTTTCGGGATCGGTTTCGAGGAGAATTTGCTCAAGGAGGCTATCGACTTCGGAACTGCGGAGGCCGCAAAAGTTGCTGCTGCCGGGAGCGGCGAATCGCGAATGCCAGACAGAGCGTTGATTGCGGCCGACTTCAAGCTCCCACCCAAGAATGACGGCATCAAAGTTCGCTTCGGGGAACAAACCGAGAAGTTCGGGCCAGGGGAGGGGCTGGATATCGACGTCCACTCCGAGTTTGCTCCACGCGCGGGCCAGCTCAACGGCGAGTTTTTCGTTGAGTAAGTTTCCTGCATCATAGCCAATCGAGAAGGTAGCAGGTTTTCCGTCAGGGAGCTTCCATTGGTTATCGGGGCCGGATTTCCAACCGGCGTCAGCGAGTTTTTTTTTGGCTTCTTCGAGATTGAATCCGGGAGTGTTTGGCGATTTTTTAGCGTAGGGGCTGCCTGGAAAGTAGAGCCCTCGGCAGGGCTTGGCTTCGTCGCCGGAGCATTCCCGGACGATGGTTTCGGTATCGACGGCGAGAGCGAGGGCGCGGCGGACTTTGGGATCGACGAAAAGATCGCGTCGCAAATTCCAGGCAACGAAGGTTTGGTAGCGGGGGACGTCATCAATGAACCGGATTTGATCCTGGTGGCGTTCCATCCAAAGCTGCTCGCGGGGATCGGGCTCCATGATGTCGATTCGTCCCAGCCTCATTCCGAGAAGGCGTTCCTCCCGATCGTGCATCATGCGGTAAATGATGCGCTCCTGCTTTGGGGCGCCGCGAAAGTAGCCGGTGTGAGCGGCTAGTATGACTCCTCCGTCGTCGCGTCTTTCGAGCATGGCGTAGGGGCCGCTGCCGATCGGTTTTTTGAAGAATTCGCGCCAGGCTTCGTCGGTCATGTTTCGGGTAAGCCGGTGGGCGGGGAGTATGGGAAGTTTTTCCCAACTCTCCAGCATGACGGCGCTGGAGGCTGCGCACTCGATACGGATTTCGAGTGCGCCGACTTCTTCAACGCTGTCCACAAACCAAAAATCGTCTTTCAAAGGGTAAATGGAGCCCGGACGGGTCAGTTCGTTGTAGGAAAAAATGACGTCTTTGGCAGTGATCGGCTCTCCGTCCTGCCAATGGAGATCGTCACGGAGCTTCAGGCTCATATCCATTTCGGTGTAGAAACTGGACTGGTCGAGAATGACGATTTCGGGTTCGAGATCGCGGTTGGATTCGTAGTAAAGCCGGATTTCTTTCAAAAAGAGATCGGTGTCGCCTTCGAGAAAGAGGTCGGCTTCCTGATCGTTGCGGTAGTGGAGCATCTGAACCTGGTTGCGTTCGACGGCATTTTCCAGAAACAGGCCGAGAGATTGGTCAATGGAATCGCGAATTCGAAGCCGAACTTTCAGTAACTCCGCTTTTTGTTCGGGTTTGAAGAGTGCCAAAAATTCGTCGACTTTTGAGCGGTCGTGGCCATTTAACCACGCCCGAAGGATGAGTCCCTCGCGCTTGGCTTCGAGAATGCCGACGGATTTTACGTTTTCTTCTTCCGACTTCAGGATTTCGGCTCCGGCAATGGCGGACTCTTCGTCTTTCATCCGAAGCGTGATGCGCTGGTGTTCGCTCCAGGACTCGGCGAGATGAGCGCGCAATTTCAAATCGTCATCACGCCGAAAGAGGCGTTCGAAAATCATGTCCGTAATTTCGCGAGTGACGCCGGTATTCGGGACAAACGGGTTGAATTCTCCGGGAGGCGACTGGACGACATAGATCATGTCCGCGCTGCGGGAGAAGCGGAATTGGCGCGCTTTTACCGACAGCCACAGACCCGCCGCGACGAGCGCAAACGGAGTCGTAAGAAGGACAACGCGAAACCACAGAATTTTGGACACGAGACAGGGTAGCCGGTTTCGGGATTTCTTCAAAATCTGTTCGAACCCTTCCGTTGAATATGTTTCAGTCGTGATCTCCTGATTGAACCCCAATCGAAATTGCGTTGGTAATCGGCGTGGATGCGCTTCCGCCGTGCACTTAGCCTGAGGCATTCGAATAGCCTATTTGAGTTCTGAAATCACGGAGATTCTAGAAAATGCGCTAAAGTATAGTGAGCTGCAACCGATTTGCGTATAAACTATGCTACGAGGGGTATCAAAACGTCACAAGTGCCTCAGCTTGAGCGAGAACTATCTGGAATGGGATTTCTCCGAGGCTGCCGAATCGGTCGTCCTTCCATGTTAAACGCTCGCGAATGGCAGCCGGGCTGGCGATTCCGCACAGAAATCGAGCCAGTTGCCGCGGGCGTCGCAGGGAGGCATGTTTTTCGCCATGAAGCTCGTGAATCATCTCGACTTGATCCGTTGAGAGCTCTCCGGTGATAGAACAGGAAAGGGGTAGGCGGGTCTTTGACGGAGCCTGGCAATTTCCGCAGGTGCCGCACTCTTCGGCCATAGATTCGCCGAAATAATTTACAAATTGGCGTGTTAAACAGGTCCCCGATTCGCAAATCTCGATCACGTTTTCGATGCGAATCACCTCGGATTGTTCCCGCTTGTCGAAAAGCGCCATGAGCTTTTTTGTAAGAGCCGAGACATCGCGGGAAGCACCGGGAGCGATTTCATAGGCATGGCGAAGTTTGCTTGGTTTGGCGGTGATATCGCCCATTTCTTCAAGATACTGAATCGCCTGGCGAATACGATCTTCGGGCTGCTGAATTTTTAGTGAAACTTCTTCGATATCGAAAATAGTAGTAGAGTACCAACCTTTTTTCCCTGCTTCGAAGATCTGCTGCAAAAGCGCCTGCCGGTCGGCGTCGTATCCAGCCATGATTTGGGGCATTGTCGATATGATTTTCACTCGAAACGCACCGTAAAAAGGCCCTTTGGGAATGAGAATTCCTTCCAGTTCGAGATAGGTGAGGGCGGTCGCAACGACAAGTGGACGGATGTCTTTGGTGGCTGACAAATCGTAACGCGATATGCTAAATGAATCCCCCTGCAGAAGCATGTGCTCGACGAGAGAGCGAATGGCGGATTCGGCCGGGGTGTCGCCGAAAACGAAGTTTTCCAGAACGATCCGGTCGTCAGCACAGGCCAGAATTTCGCAAATCGCTTCGTTTCCGTCGCGGCCGGCCCGTCCACTTTCCTGAATGTAGTTTTCGAGCGATTTGGGCAGATTGAAGTGATAAACGTAAGTAATATTCGCCTTATCGATTCCCATCCCGAAAGCGATTGTTGCCACAACCAGATCGATTTCGTCGTCCATGAATCCATCTTGGACTTCGGCGCGATGTTCGTCCTTCATTCCAGCGTGATAAGCACGGGCGTTGAATCCAGCGGCCTTCAATTCACCGGCGATCACTTCAGCCGTGCGTTGCAGGGTCACATAAACGATTCCAGGGCCGGGGGGGCGACTCTTCAAGCGTTCGATTAGCAGGGCAACGCGATCTTCTGACCGACAAGGCGTGGCGTGAAAGCTCAAGTTTTCCCTTCGGTAGCCGGTTTGGATGTGATCCTCCGGCGGAATATCAAAGCTGGCTCGAATATCGGCGGACACGTTCGCCGTTGCGGTGGCGGTCAGGCCTAGAACGCGGGGAATCTTCAATTCTTCAGAAAGACTGGCGATTTTAAGATAATCGGGACGGAAATTATGACCCCATTCTGAAATGCAGTGTGCTTCGTCAATAGCGAGAAGGCTGATTTTGGCGACTTTTAATCTGCGCAGGAATCCTTCGTTCGCCATTCGCTCGGGCGCTACGTAGAGCAGCTTCAACTCGTTTTTTTCCAGCTGATTGTAAATCTCGGCAACTTCTTCAGATGATAAGCTCGAATCGAGACGGGCGGCTGCAACCTCCACGCGTTGAAGGGATTCTACCTGATCTTTCATCAGCGCAATCAGCGGAGAAATGACGAGGGTCAGTCCATCAAGCAAAAGCGCAGGCAGTTGAAAACAGAGGCTTTTTCCACCACCTGTCGGAAAAACCGCCAGAGCTGAGCGACCAGCCATCAGGATTTCAATCACCTCCAGCTGCCCTGGACGAAAGCTCTCGTGCCCGAAGGTGGACTTTAATATTTTCAGAGGGGAATCACTCATTTTGTAAGCAAATATGAAAAGAACGGGTTACGAAAATATTAAATAATCGTTATTGTAATAATTTTAATTATTTATGAAGCTGAGATCACTCCTCTTGTTCTCAATCGCATGTTTTGTGCTTGGAGCCAGTCAGGCTTCTGCTCAGGTCGTGTGGTCATTCGGTTTCGAAGATGCAGATTATACGGCTGCTGGCGGAAATGCCATCGTGTTTGATTAGACTTTTGACGGAGTTTCCAGCGCAGCTTCGCTTATCGACAACGCCTACATTTCAACAACCACCAACGATTTTCTCTATGGTGGAGATTATCAAGCGGCAACGGGTTTTGCGTCCGCGGCGACGGCGACCAATGGCAAGTCCAACATCAATTGGGTGTTTTACACAACGACCTTCACTTAGGTTCCGTCCATTAGTCAGCTCTACGTGGGCGGATTTGGACGCGCCGTCGCCAGACTGCGTGAGGTCCGCTTTCTTGAATGTGCTCTTGCCCCATATCAAAATCAGGCGATAGGGTCTGCTTCGCGCATCGATGAAAGTCCACACCCGTATTGCAGATCTCAGCACGATCACAGGTCCATTGCACCTCGCGATTGGGGTGTTCGATGGTATTCATTTGGGGCATCAGGCGGTAATCGAAAACGCGACCGAATCTGCCAAAAACTCTGGCGGCACAGCGGTTGTTGTTACGTTTGATCCTCATCCCATCCGGGTTCTCGCATCCAAAAAAGCGCCGAGGTTGCTGGCCTCGCTTCCCCATCAGGTTCGCTTGCTTTCGAAAATGGGGATTCAGCACCTTCTGGTGATTTCTTTTGATACTGAGTTTGCCGAAAAGCCAGCCGAGTCATTCGTCAACGAACTGTGTGAGAGTGCTGCATCGTCCGGGGGAATTGCCCGTATTTCTGTGGGTGAAAGTTGGAAATTCGGCCGGGGGCGTGGCGGAGATGTTGCTTTGTTGGAAAAAATTGGAGCTGAACAAGGATTTTCAGTGAGTGGAGTGCCAATTTTTGAAATCGACGGAGTTCCAGTGAGCAGCACGCGGATTCGAGAAGCTGTCACCCACGGCGAATTTGAGATCGCACGCGAGCTTTTAGGGCGGGCTTACTCAGTTCTCGGGACAGTGATCGAAGGCCGAAAACTCGGGCGAACCCTCAATTTCCCGACTGCCAATCTGGCCGTTCACAGCGAGCAATTGCCGCCGGTGGGTGTCTACGCAGTCCGCGCCGATGGAGCTGGTGATTCGTGGAATGGCGTCGCTAACCTTGGGTTTCGCCCAACCGTTGAAGGCGCCAAAGCTAAGCTTTTACTCGAGGTTCACCTCTTCGGGCTGAATCATGAAATTTACGGTGAAGATATCGAAGTGGAGTTCGTGAAATTCCTCCGCGGCGAGCAAAAGTTCGACGGCCTGGATGCGTTGAAAGCCCAAATCGCAGCTGATGCGAAAGCCGCGCGGGAGATGTTGGGCGAGTGAAGCGATTTTTACTCGGCCAGCCGCACTTCTACCAAATCGCCCAATTTTACTCGTTTCGCCAATGCAGCCAACGCTTCCGCACCGACGTTGATGCAGCCCCCAGTCACCATTTTTCCGATCCGCGATTCATCTTGGGTTCCGTGAATTGCATACGAATACCAGCGGAATGTCCCTGCGTATTCGCCAAAGTGAAATGGCTGCTTTGCCTCTGTATCCAGAGGCTCAAGACCAATAAACGCGGCTCCGTATTCACCGCCTTTTCCATCACCATCGAAATCGATCGACGACATGTTTTTGAAAAGCTGGGACTTTAGAAACGCCTCGGTTTTTCCTGATTCGGAGACCAATTTAGGATCCATTTCAAACCGCGTTCCTGAAGTCAGAATTGCGTTCACTCGGAATTCGCCGAGCAGCGAATAGTTGCCCGTGAACGTTTTACCCTCTTTCAAAACGCCTTTTTTCCCAAATCCGACAACAAATTTCAATACGTCAGGATTCCCTTTTATTTGAAGAGTTCCGTAGCTTTTCTCAGGATCGGTTTCGTTGAGGTAAATCGTGATCTTGCGTCCGAAATTCGTCTCAGCCGCGATATTCGTCGTCATCGAGATCACAAGACTCGCCAAAGCTGCAGGAAATCGGCTGGCGAAAAAAGATGCGTCTGTTCGTCGATTCATAAAATCCAAACTCACTTCTTCTTTTTCTTCGCTGGTTTCCCATTTGGCCAGTGGATTTTCATCAAATCCGCGACCTCCTGATCGGTCAGCAATCCCGGAGATCGCGAACCCGCCCCTTTGTCCGAATTTGTCGTCAGCTTGTCGCCCAATTCGACACGGGCAATTTTGGCCTTTGCTAAAAGCGACTTCACGACTTCTGGATGTTCCGCCGCTACGTTCTTCGTTTCAGACATGTCATCAGCCAAATTATAGAGCTCGGGCTCGGTTAATTTTGCACTCGCGTAGGAATTGGGTGTCCCGTCATTACCGCCCGGTTTTCCGGCCATCGTTCGGTATTGATGCGGAAAATACAGTTTCCATTTTCCTTCAGAGACGGCGTGCAGCTCGTTCCGTTTGTAATAGAACCAGTAGCCATCCTTGTGGGGATTGGTCGCGCCTTCTTCGCCCGCTAGAATTGGCCAAATGTCGAGACCGTCGATTGTTTTCTCGGGTAAATCAGCGTCGATGAGATTTGCGATGGTTGGTAACAAATCGATGTTCATCGCCGGAGTGTCGCAGATGGTTCCTGCCGGAATTTTTCCCGGCCAGCGCATGATGCAGGGCTCGCGCATCCCACCTTCCCACGCAGTGCCTTTGCCTTCGCGAAGCGGTAGGGCAGATCCTCCATGGGTCCCGTAGCTAAGCCACGGACCGTTGTCGCTTGTGAAAATCACCAACGTATTGTCGTCCAGCCCGTTGGTTTTGATCGCGTTCAGAATTTCCCCGACGGACCAATCAATCTCCGCAATGACATCCCCGTAAAGGCCACGCTCCGTGGTTCCCGCAAATCGATCACTGACGTAAAGCGGAACATGTGGCTGCGGATGCGGAACGTAGAGAAAAAATGGTTTGTGCTTCTTACGATTGATGAAATCGACCGCTTTGGTGGTGAGCCAGGTTGTCATCATTTTTTGATCGCCCTCGTCCGCGATTCGAAGTCTTTCATTCCCATCGAAGAGGGGAAGCGGAGGGAAATTTGCACCCGATGTGGGATGCTTTGGCCACATGTCATTCGAATAAGGAATCCCGAAATATTCGTCGAAACCATGTTGGAGAGGGAGGAACTTTTTATGATCTCCGAGATGCCATTTTCCAAACGCTGCCGTCGCATAGCCTTTGGTTTTAAACACTTCTGCAAGCGTCATTTCATCTGAGTTCAGGCCCGTCCGACTTCCCGGTCCGAGAGCGCCGTGCATTCCGATTCGATTCGGATAACAGCCCGTTAGCAGTCCCGTCCGTGACGCTGAGCACACTGCTTGCGCCGCATACCAGTGAGTGAATTTACGGCCCTCCGCCGCCATTTTATCGAGATGGGGCGTCTCAAAGCCTTTCGCGCCGAAAACTCCGACGTCTTCGTAACCCTGATCGTCCGTGAAAATGATTACCACATTCGGCGGTCGATCCTCCGCAGAGGCAATGAGCGCCGCAAAAACGAGCGAGAGGACGAGGGCGATTCGGGAAAATTTCATCTCTGAAACGTGACAGCATTTCACAGTTCGATCGAGCGAAAATCTCTCCCACGATCAGATAGGGTTGAATCGCCGAACGTACCCTATTGGTTCGTTGGAGAGAATTAGTTCTGCATTGCTTTCGCCAGCGTCGACGAGAGATCCTCGACCGCATATGGCTTTGGCAACACGCCGGCCCAACCATCGTTGGTGAGCAATTCTTCAGCATCATCATCGAAGTAACCGCTGGTCGCGATGACACGGGCATAATCGTCGAATTTTCGAATTTCGGCCATGACTTCTTTTCCGCTGAGACCGCCGGGCAACGTCATGTCGAGAAGCACGGCGTTGATGGGCTCGGTGGAAAGCGCGGAATCGCAATACATCTGAACGGCTTGTTGGCCGTTGGATGCTGAAACGGTGTCGTATCCGAGGTGGGCGAGCAGCTGAACGGCTGCTTCGCGAACGGAATCGGTATCGTCGACGACCAAAACACGACCATGGCCGCGTGTGATCTGAAATTTGGCAGCTCCGGAGTTTGCGGGTTTCATTCCCCGATCGGTGACGGCGGCTTCGCTGCCGGTATAAGCGGGAATCAGCACTTTAAATTCAGTGCCAACGTTCACCCGCGAGCTGACAGTGATTGCTCCGGCGTGGCGTTCGACAATGGCTTTACAGGTCGCCAGGCCGATTCCAGTGCCATTTTTCTTGGTCGTAAAACTGGACCCAAAGATGTGTGGGATTGCCTCATCGGGAATTCCCTGGCCGCGGTCGCGAACGGAAATCATCACGTAAGGTCCGATGGGCAAACCAAGTTCATTCCCTTCCGGAGCATCGACGTTTTGTGCCGTCACCTGAATCACGCCGCCATTGGGCATTGCCTGACTGGCATTGATCATCAAATTGTGAAACACCTGCTGAACCTGAAGGGTTTCGACTTTCACGCTCCGCAAATTTTCAACAGAAGCGACCTCGCAGCGAACGCTGGTGCCCATTGTCGAAATGTTGGCAACTTCGGTCAGCATCGGCGTCAGATTGACGACTTCGATGGTGCTTTCTTTGCCTTTAGTGAAATCGAGAATTTTCTGAGCCAGCGAATGGGCGTGTTGAGTCGCGTCCTCGGCGTCTTCGATGTGTTTGCGCGCGGGGTTTTCCAACGGGCAATCGAGATGAGCGAGAGTCAGCTTTGTCCGAATGGCCTGAAGCGCATTGCGGAAATCGTGAGCGGTTCCACCCACAAGAAGGGCGAGGGATTCGACCCGACTGATCTCCAAATTTTGACTGATGTCGTTGATGCCTTCAACCGCTAGCGTAGGTGGCTGGTGATGGCTTTCGACCGCAGGAGCAACCTGCGGAAGGTGGCGAATCGTCATTGTGTAATTGGCGGTCCCGCCTTCGGAAGTGGTCACTGCAGAAATCGTCCAGCGGAGAGGGATTTGTTTGCCGTCGTTGCGGACGATCTTCTTCTCCATCTGGAAAGTCTTATTGGTCGCGGCAACTTGCGGGAGGCGTGCGATCAAATCATTGAGAAATTCCGGATCGTAAATGATGCCGATCGGCTTGCCATTTAGTGACTCTGGATCCCATCCGGAAAGAACCCCCGCAGCGCGATTCGCGAATACAATTTTAGGACCCATCGGCTGATCGGTATCCGTATCGATGATCAGAATGCCTTCACTGACCTGCTCAATCGCATGTCGGAGATGGTGATTGATCGATTTTATTTGTTCTGCTGAGCCCATGCCAGGGGGATATGGTTGGGGAAAAGTAAGCTGAGAAAAGTGACTGAGTCTAAGCGGGGAGCTTAAACGGGAATATCTTTCTAACCTAAATTTTTAGTTAAGGGAAGTTTAATTTATGTGATTCTTGAAATTTTTAACGTCTTCATCTTCTCTTTATTCAGTTGGTGGCGTCTGAATGTCAAAAGGTGAGGCGTGATCTTTTTAAAAAACCCTTTGCAAGCAGGGCGTGACTGGATACATTCGCGCCCGCTATGGCAAGAAGAGCAGGAAAAGCAAAAACACGTAAATCAGTCGCCAAAAGATTCAAGGTGACTGGTACTGGTCGTATTTTGCGTCGCAAACAGGGCAAACGCCACATTATGCGCCGTAAAAACGCGAAGCGTCGTCGTCGTCTCGGCCAATCTGCACTTGTAGCAAAGTGCGACGAGAAGAATGTTAAGGCAGAAATGCCTTTTGATCACTGATGTGTAAGTGATTGCGACCACTGAGTTTAACGCTCAGAACAATCGAGGTGACTGGTGGAAAGTTAGTTTCCATCTGATCGAAGGGGTGAGTCACCCGATTGAAATTAAAACCAACAACCCGTTCGGAGGATAAAAAAAATAAATGCCACGTGCAACAAACTCACCGGCTAGCCGGAAGCGCAGAAAGCGCATATTGAAGAAAGCCAAGGGATTCCGCGGCTCTCGCTCAAAACTCTATAGAACAGCCAAAGATGCTGTCTTCAAGGCCCAGCAGTGGAACTACCGCGACCGTAAGAATCGCAAGCGTACGTTCCGCCGTCTTTGGATTCAGCGTATCAGCGCTGCAGCCCGCGAAAACGAGATTTCATACTCTCGTTTCACCGAAGGCTTGAAAGCTGCTGGTATCGAAATCGATCGTAAAGTCCTTTCGGACATCGCGATTCACGATGCGGCTGCATTTGCAGGTATTGCAAGCCAGGCGAAAGCCGCGCTTGAAGAAAAGCATGGTGATACTTCAGCTGCGTAAGCGGTCGGAGTTTTCGAATATTCCAAAATTTAATGAAGAAGGCAGGCTCGATTTTGGGCCTGCTTTTTTTGTGTTCGGCTTAAATGCCGACGTCCTCGTCGGTGTTTAAGCCGAAGGAAAGCTCAAGATGTTTGCACGTTTTCCAAGGGGCGAGCGATCTCATTTGCCGACAGGGACGTCGGCGGGCCTTGGCTTAAGCCCTAGTTAAGCCTTGGGCTCGGGCTTTTCCTCGCTTTCAGCGATGGTGGTTTGCTCGGCTTTCTTTTTCGGTACAACCTTTCTCTGCCCGGCCATTTCAACGGGGGCTGTTTCGTAGTCTGGAGGCATACTCAGCGCAACGGAATCGTCGACGGTCACTCCTTCTAGAATTTGAATGAATTCGTCGTTGTGATCTCCGATCTCAATAACGTTCCGTTCATATTGGTTGCCCTTTTTTAGGAAAACAAAGTGCTCGTCGTGTTCGACAAAAACAGCCTGAACAGGGATGAAAAGAATATCAGTCAGTTCATTGACGATGATTTGCGTCTTTGCCGTCATGCCGGGCTTCAGGAAATCGTTGTTCCCTTCAATTTCGATCGTGGCCGGATAAACTTTGAGCGAGGGGTTGTAGCGAGATGCATTCGAATCAGGCAGCACTGCGACTTTGGTGACGACACCTTCAAGAGTCATATCAGGGACGGATTCAGCAGTGATCAAGGCTCGCTGGCCTCGCTCGATTTTTTTGATGTGCGACTCGTGAATATCGACGTCGACGCCGAGCTTTGACATGTCAGGAATCGTGAAAATCGGCTGACCAAGTTTCAGCGTCGCTCCAGCCGAAATGGCCTCGTAGTAGCGTGAGGTGTAATAATTGTCATTTGCTCCGCCGTAAGCCATCAGGCCCTGTTTTGAGGCGTAAATCACGCAACTGGCGAGCTGTTCTTCCAAATCCTGTCGCTTCTTCAATTCCAACTCGTAACGACGTTTGTATGAGCGGTATTTCGCGTAGACCTGCGACATTTTCGCCATTTTTTCCCGTTTTTCCCGAATCAATTCAAGCAAGGCTTCTTCATAGGAAGACAGCATCTTTTCAGCTTCTTTCGGAAATTCGTAGTCTTCGAAAAGATCGAGCTCCGTCTTCTTCGTTTGCAGGGAAAGTTGGGCTTTCTCGAGGTTCACTCGCTCGTTTTCCAGCGTTGCTTTGGTAATGAAGTCTTTTTTTGCCAATCGTTCAGCACCGGCCAAAGATTCCTCGACGACTGAAAGTTCGGAAGCAGCGACTAGCGCTTCGTCCCGCATCCGGCGAATCGTTTGTTCAGCTTCTCCTTCTCCTAACTTATTTGATTTCAGGAAGGTATCGAAATCAATTTTCGCGGCTTGACTGTCTTCAGAATCACCTGTGAACGGCTTTTCTTCAATTTCTTCGCCTGCGCTTTCAGCCAGTTTATCGGAATCGAATGCCTCCAGAATGATCGCTGTCGCGTTTTCTTCGTAGAGGGACAGCGTTTCGTTGCTGTAAGGCAGCGCCATCGCTTTCAGGATCTGCTTTGCTGCGTCCGCCCCGACAAATTTTTCGAAATCAAGTAGCGAAAATCGCATGCTCTGCCGCACGAGTTTGATGTCACTAAGCGCCTCACTTTCCTCGATATCGAGGTTCTGTTTTGCCTCAGCGTAAGTTGCTTGAGTTTGCTGAAACTGAACATCGTGATCGACCAGTTGCTCTTCAATCGTGCTGGGATCAAGCCGCACGAGAACCTTTTTGTTTTTCACGTCTTCCGCCGTCACCTCATAGCCTTCGTCGGCGATTTCGAGGATTTTTACTCCGGCCGTAGCCTTCACCATGTTGCGGACTTCCAGAGACTCCAGTGCTTGAATGTTTCCACCTTCCAGTACGTCAATCACCAGATCCCCTTGCTGAACCGCCGCCTCCGGAATTGCCGAAACATTGTCGCCCGACTTTCCAAACGGTTTAAAAATCATCAACCCCACCCCGATAAGAACGGCGAGGGAGATCCACCACATGTGTTTTTTCATCGCTTATCTACCTTCCTCGGCAAGTTGGGGAATCCAACTACCATCCTTATTAATGTAGAGGATCCCCATGTTCTGCCAAAGACGTAAACGTGCCAAAGTATGAGTGACAAGCGTTGCGGTGCGCTGGTTTTGAGCGTTCACGAGGTCGGTTTGCGCATCAACCAGATCCCGTGCCTCGCCTCGGCCTAGATCGGCCAATTCGAATTGCTCATCCAATCGGCGAACTGCCAGCGAAACTCCCAGATCTGAGATCTCATAATTCCGTTTAGCTTGTTCCAAGGCGCGCCAGTCGTCGTAGATCTGAAGTCGCACGTTGTCGAAGTTCAATGAGTCGCTTCGTTTCGCCTGTTCTAATCCGATCAGAGCGGCGCGATAGACATTTCGATCTTCTTTTCGATCAAATGGCAGGTCCAAATCGATGGTTGCCGATAAATTCTGTCGTTTCAAATTCAAACCTGGAGTGATGTCACTTGGATCGCTGATGGCATCGTAATTCACTTCCAGATCGAGACCGGGAAGCAGCCCGTTTTCCGCGACTTTAATGCCCCGTTCTGCATCCACGATTTGATCCTTGGAAGTCTGCAGGTCGGGTCGAGTCACCAGCGCGACCTCAACAGCATCGTTTCGCGAGACGCCCGGGTCTTCGATTCGCAGATCTTTCAGTTCGGGATAATCCAGCACCAAATTGTCATCAACCGGCAGGCCCAGGGTGATTTTAAAAGCGTCCAATTGGCTTTTGTAATCACTCAATGAATTGACCCAACGACTTTCCGCATTCAAAAGCGCTTGCCGGAGCTGTCCGATTTCGGTCTGCGTTCTCCGGTTTTCTTCAGCCAAAGCCATTTCGCGCTCCACGTTTTTTACAAATGCTTGATAGGCGACCCAGTTGTTCTGCACCTGATCCCGCGCCTGAAGCGTGAAGTAATAATCGTTCGCTATCCCCACGATGAACTCACGACGGAAGTTCGCGAAATCACGCAGCGAGTAGAGTAAATCACGTTCACCCTGAGTCAGAGCCTCCATCGTCGCCGTCGTTCCGCCACCACGAAGAATGGGTTGGAGAACCGAAACCGCAAGTTGGGAATTGTTCGCCTGACGATCGCCAATCACGAATTTGAGGAAATCGCTCGTAAAATCAGCAGCGATCCGCGCACCCGTTTTCGTCAGTTTGGAAACGCCGTAATGCCGGTTTTGAGACACCGTATTTTCCGCCACGATTGCGATGACCTCCGTCTCGACACCTTCTGGATCAACCGTTCGAGCGCCACTTTGGCGAGTGACATCACCGTCAGCAGCAAAAATAGGAGCGAACGCGTGTCTCGTCAGCGTTAAATTGAGCGCTTGGAGAAAAATGGCCTCCTTCTGCGTCAAATAATCGCGGTTGTGTTGAATGGCTAAATGTAAGGCTTCATCCAGCGGAATCATCTTCGCGCTCGATTCGAGCTCCGCTTCTTTTCCGAGATATTCCGCGTTTTCGGGATTCATCCCCAGCCCCTCAAGCGTTGCCGGTTCGGGCAGGGTGATGTCGACATCTGCCCATTCGACGTTGTCTACGCCTTGAACCTTTTTCCCCAAAATCCGATTCGTCTCGCGATCAGCCCGTTTTTTGTATGCTGCTGAATGACAGCCTGACAAGCACACCGCCACAAACCCCACTGCGACTGACGCAGTGAGCGATCTTTTGAAAAGGTTGATGTCAAAGATGACCATTTTGGATTCCTGAGAACTGGGGCGAAGTGGTAGTTCCCCTGCCCTATTCATCAACCCGCGCCAATAGGCCAGCAAAAATGCGAAAAAACTGAATGTTGAGTCTCGTATCTGCGAAAGTGGTCACATTTCAGCACGTTTATCATCTTGAACGACCTAAATCTAAGGTGGAGGAATAGTGAAAGCGAATCATGAACCCAGTCCTGACAAATCCTCCGACAACCGATCCCGCTCAGCTTCTTCGCTATCGGGACCGGCAATACGCGGCTGAACTCATTACTGCGGGCCTGATGCACCTCGATTTTTTCACGTGGTTGAACGAAAATGCAGGAGCCACCACCGAAGCGGTTTGCGACCACTTCGATTTTGTTGCCCGGCCAGCCGATGTATTCTTTACCTTGTGCCGATCCAATAATTTCATCACGACCGATTCTGATGGGAAAAACGAACTTACCTCGCTGGCTCGCGAACATCTCGTCGTGGGTTCTCCGTGGTATCTCGGCCCCTATTACGCGCCGATTACTCAAACTCAAATCGTGCAGGATTTCGTAAATATTCTAAAAACCGGCAAGCCCGCCAATTGGCAGGCAGACGATGATGCCAGTGACTGGCACGAATCCATGGTCGATCCTGAGTTTGCCAAAAACTTTACCGATTTGATGAATTGTCGCGGACTCGGATTCGGACAGGTGTTGGCAAAAGCGCTGACTATTGAAGTCGCTGATCGCAAACATCTCCTCGATGTGGGTGGTGGATCCGGGATTTATTCGACGACGTTAGTGGCAGCCCATCCTCATCTCCGTGCGACAGTTCTCGAGCAGCCGCCCGTCGATGCGCTGACGCAAAAGGAAATCGAAAAACACGGACTCGCCGACAAGGTCAACGTCCTCTCCGGTGACATGTTCACCGATCCCTGGCCCGCCGATGCCGACATGATTTTATTCTCCAACGTCCTCCACGATTGGGATTTTCCTGAAATGGAATCCTTGCTTGAAAAAGCCGCGCAAAACCTTCCATCCGGCGGACTGCTGATCATTCACGATGCCTTCATAAACGACGATAAGAGCGGCCCCATAGCGGTTGCTGAATATTCCGCGTTGCTGATGAATATTACGCAGGGCAAATGCTATTCACCTCTCGAATACGGCCAGATTTTAGAAAAACACGGCTTCGAAGCCGGTGATTATCACGACACCGTCGCTGATCGCGGATACATGACAGCGATTCGGAAGTGACACCGCCTTTTGCGCAAATCGAACTAACAGTATACGTTCGACGAACGAACCCTGTTGCTTCGTAAAATCAGTATTTCAGCAATGCCTCGATCCGAACGTCATCACCGAGTTTTTCGCGGCCATTGAGAAATTCGAGTTCGATGAAAAAGCTCACAGCAATCAAATTTGCGCCGAGTTGGCTGATAAGCTCAACCGCTGCGCCAGCCGTTCCGCCGGTTGCGAGAAGGTCATCGACGAGCAGCACGTTTTCACCTTTGTGAAGCGCGTCTTTATGAAGCTCAATCTCGTCTTCGCCGTATTCTAATGCAAAAGCTTTGCCGATCGTTTGCCATGGAAGTTTACCCTTTTTCCGCATCGGGACAAAACCCGCGCCGATCCGATCCGCCAAGGCCGCGCCAAAAATAAAGCCGCGTGCGTCGATCCCGATGACTTTATCGATCTTCACGTCGCCAGCCGTTTCGATCAGGCCTGAGATCGCGAGATGAAACAATTCAGGATCCGAAAGCACCGTGGTGATGTCTTTAAAAATGATTCCCGGTTTCGGAAAATCGTGGACGTCACGGATTCCAGAAGAAAGGCGGTCGAGATCAGCTTGATTCATGGCCGCGAAGGTGGCTGAGAATTCGGGATGTGGCAAGATTAGAGGTGGCAAAAAATTCAAGCAACCTTCAGAATCTCACAATGTTCGCAAAATTTAAGATCGAATCCGATCATTTCATGAGGACGCCCCTCACATTTTCGCTGTTGTTCATCGCACTTTTTTCCACCGCTGCCGAGCCACCGAATATCGTGCTGATCATGGCCGATGACCTCGGTTGGTTTGATACGCACTTTCAGGGCAACAACGATCTCGAAACCCCGAATCTCGACCTGTTTGTTCGCGAAGGAATGCTGTTCACGGATGGTTACGCGGCAGCTTCCGTCTGCACGCCGACCCGGGCAGCAATGATGACCGGATTGTCTCCTGCTCGTCTCGGCATCACAAATCACGCCCCCGGCCACAAAGATGGAATGGTCCCGGATGGCCGGAAACAAGCCGGGGCGGAAAAGTTGACCTTCCTGCCGCTCGACTCTACCACTATAGCAGAGCGCCTCAAAAAAGAAGCGGGCTATGCCACTGGGTTTGTCGGGAAATGGCATCTCTCCCATCGAAAAGGAAAAGATGAGCGTGATAATCCGTGGGAGCCACAGCTCCGTCCTGAATTTCAAGGCTACGACTTGAACATCGGCGGCTGTGATCGCGGAGGTCCGCCCAGCTATTTTGAACCCTACCGAATTCCCGCGCTGGAACCTCGCAAGGAAGGCGAATACCTGCCCACTCGTCTGGCCGACGAATGCATCGCGTTTCTCGAAGCCAACCGGAAGGGCCCGTTTTTTCTCACGTTCTGGAACTATTCAGTTCATTATCCGATCGAAGCTCCTGAAGATTTGATCGAAAAATATGAGAGTCGGGGAATCGAAAACCCGGTCTACGCCGCAATGATTGAGGGCATGGACCGGTCGATCGGCTGCGTTTTGAAATCGCTCGACGATTTGGAGGTGGCGAAAAACACGCTGGTGATTTTCACTTCTGACAACGGGTCGCTTTTTGGGAACGGCCCGCTCCGGGCAAACAAAGGGCATCTCTACGAAGGTGGAATCCGAGTGCCGTGGGCGATTCGCTGGCCTGGAAAAATCGAACCCAAAAGCCAATCCGACGTTCCCATTATCAGTACCGACGTTTTTCCTACGTTACTTGAAGTTGCCGGCCTTGAGCCCAAACCAGATGTCCCGCAAGATGGAGAGAGCCTCATTCCGCTTCTCACTGGGAGCGGAAGTTTGAAAAGGGAATCCCTATTCTTTCACTACCCGAACTACGCGTTTCACAAACAAAACCGGCTCGCAGGGGCCATCCGAAAAGGTGACTTCAAGCTCATCCAGTTTTACGATGACGATTCGGTAGAGCTCTATAATTTGAAATATGACTTGGGAGAGAAAACCGACCTTGCTGCGGCTCAGTCTGAAAAAGCGAAGACCCTAAAGGAAGAACTTGGTCAATGGCTTAAGGAATCTGGAGCCAAGATGCCGATTGATTCTATTCCCGAAAACTAGGTTGGAACGACTCAATTGCAGGGCGTTGATACTGGAAAAATCTCTGAGGGCACCTGTATTTATGGAGGGGCAAACGTGCGATTAGGAGACTCTGGACGACGAATGGCCCTGCATCTGTTGGACAACTGCCATTCTGGCACTTGCGCGTCATCCTGACGCGCCCGAACGCCCATTTTGAGCCAATATGGCCCGAATTGTAAAGAGGCTGGAAATCGCTCTTTCTGCTTAACTTGCTCACCATTAGTGGTTCGAGCGTAAAAAATAGCAATTGGCACGCCAAATGCATGTAGAGAGCCAGAAATTTTAAACACAGAAACAAATCCCATTTTTGAAAGGAAACTTAATTTATGAGCAAAATTCTTGGAATTGACCTTGGAACAACGAACTCCTGCATGGCGATTATGGAAGCAGGCGAGCCGTCTGTTCTTGAAAACTCGGAGGGTGCCCGCACCACTCCGTCGGTTGTCGCTTTTTCGAAAGACGGGGAACGACTTGTTGGCCAGGCTGCAAAGCGGCAGGCAATCACAAACCCAAAGAACACTATTTTCTCCGCGAAACGTTTGATTGGTCGCAAGTTCGCTGAGCTTTCAGAGGAGGAGAAGAAAACGCCTTACGCTATTGTTGAGGCTTCAAATGGCGACGCCCACATTCAGGTGGAAGTCGGTGGCGAGAAAAAAACGTTCAGCCCGCAGGAAATTGCGGCGATGGTTCTCGGTAAATTGAAGGCGGACGCGGAAGCAAAGCTCGGTGAGACAATCACGGATGCGGTTGTTACGGTTCCAGCTTACTTCAATGACTCTCAACGGAACGCAACAAAGGCAGCGGGTGAAATCGCCGGCCTGAATGTTCAGCGGATCGTGAACGAGCCAACTGCTGCGGCGTTGGCTTACGGTTTGGATAAAGAATCGGAAGAAAAAATCGCGGTTTATGACCTCGGTGGCGGAACGTTCGATATTTCGGTTCTCGACATTGATGACGGATTTTTCGAAGTTCTCGCAACGGATGGTGACACGCTTCTCGGCGGTGATGACTGGGACAACGCGATCATCGAATGGATCGTGAAAGGCTTCAAAACGGACGAAGGCATCGATCTTTCCGGCCAGCCGGACGCGCTTCAGCGGATTAAGGAAGAGGCGGAAAAAGCGAAAATCGCGCTTTCGTCTTCTCAGAGCTACGAAATCAACCTTCCGTTTGTAACAGCTGACCAAACCGGTCCAAAGCACATTCAGAAAACGCTTTCCCGCTCGCAGCTTGAGCAGATGACGGATCACCTTTTCGAACGCACCAAGGGTCCTGTTTCAGCCTGTTTGAAAGAAGCAGGCGTCGGCGTCGGTGAAATCGATGAGCTGGTGCTCGTTGGTGGAATGACTCGTATGCCTAAAGTTTACGAAACGGCGAAAAAACTCGCAGGAAAAGATCCTCACCAGGGTGTAAACCCAGACGAGGTGGTTGCGATCGGTGCGGCGATTCAGGGTGGTGTCTTGGCGAAAGACCCATCGCTGGGTGACGTTTTGCTTCTGGATGTGACCCCGCTTTCTCTCGCAATCGAGACGATGGGCGGCATTGCGACTGCAATGATCGAGCGTAATACGACTATCCCGGCGAAGAAGTCGCAGGTTTTCTCGACCGCAGCCGACAGTCAGCCATCGGTTGATATCGTGGTCTGCCAAGGTGAGCGGAAGCTTGTTTCAGACAACAAAGTGCTCGGTAATTTCCGCCTCGATGGAATCGATCCCGCACCACGTGGTGAGCCTCAGGTTGAAGTCACTTTTGACATCGACCGAAACGGAATTCTCCACGTTTCTGCCAAGGACAAGAAAAGCGGCAAGGAACAGAAAATCTCGATCGAAGGTTCCAGCGGACTTTCGGACGACGAAATCGAAAAAGCGAAGCAGGAGGCCGAGCAGTTTGCCGACGCCGACAAATCGCGGATCGAAGAAATCGAAACACGCAACGTGGCTGAAAATGCTTCTTACACGGTGAAAAAGCAGATGGAAGAGATGGGCGACAATTTGCCCGATGAAGCCAAAACTTCGATCACCGAAGCGACTGATAAAGTCGATGAAGCGCTGAAAGGCGATGACATCGAAGCGATCAAGTCAGCGACGGATGAACTCCAGCAGACCTTTGCTCAACTCGCGGCCGCTGCTCAAGGCGCTGCTGGCGGAGGCGGAATGCCAGACGTCGAGCCTGCCGCTGACGGTGATGATTCAGAATCTGATGAGCCCAAAGCAGCAAAAGGCAAGGTCGTCGATGCGGAGTTCGAAGACGTGGAGTCCGACGATGCCGAGGAATCCTAAATCCTAAGAAAATCCACGATGAGCGATTTTCCTCATCGTGGATAAAACAGACTCAATCACGCCACAAAACACTTTCAGCCGAGGTTAGACAAAGTACCGCCTCGGTTGTAGATTCAGCGCCCCACGCGGAGCGGATTTTCCAAAACCCAACAAAAAACAAAACAGAACCAACCATTAACTAAACATGGCTACTACAATTACACCCCTCGGTCAGCGCGTCCTCGTGAAGCGGATCGAAGACGACACACAGCAGTCCGAAGGCGGGATTTTCCTTCCTGACACTGCTAAAGAAAAACCCCAGGATGCAGAAGTTATCGCACTTGGAAACGGCAAGAACGACGAAGGCGAAGTCATCGAGTTCACCGTTAAAGTTGGCGACAAAGTGCTTATTTCTAAGTACGGCGGCACCGAAGTTAAAATCGACGGCGACGAGTGTCTCCTTCTCAACGAGAGCGACATCCTCGGAATCATCAGCTAACCCATTTCGAAACAACAGGGTACGTTCGATGAACCAACCCTGTTGCTTCGTGGAAAAGCAAACCAAGTAACTTTTTTACAAAGAACTAACTAAATAAATATTATGGCTAAACAACTCGTATTTGACGAAGAAGCACGCCACGCATTGCTCAGCGGTGTAAAGCAGCTCGCACGTGCCGTAAAGGCAACGCTCGGACCCTCCGGTCGGAACGTTATCCTTGAGAAGAAATTCGGTAGCCCAACGATCACTAAAGATGGTGTGACTGTGGCTAAAGAAATCGAACTCAGCTGCCCTTACGAGAACATGGGCGCACAGCTCATCAAAGAAGTGTCTTCTAAAACCAGCGACATCGCGGGTGACGGAACCACAACTGCGACCGTTCTTGCAGAAGCAATCTACTCCGAAGGTCTCCGCAACGTAACTGCCGGTGCAAACCCAACCAGCCTCCAGCGCGGTATCCAAAAAGCAGTTGAAGCTCTCGTAGCTCAGTTGGCTGAGATCTCGACTGAAGTTACAGACACAAAAGAGATCTCACAGGTCGCGACTGTTTCTGCAAACTGGGACAGCGAAATCGGCGACATCATTGCTGACGCAATGGACAAAGTTGGTAAAGACGGAACTATCACGGTTGAAGAAGCTAAAGGCATCGAAACATCTCTCGAAGTTGTTGAGGGTATGCAGTTCGACAAAGGCTACCTTTCTCCTTACATGGTGACTGACGCAGAAGTCATGGTCGCTGACCTTGAGAACGCACTGATCCTCATCCACGAGAAGAAGATCACCAACCTCAAGGACATGCTTCCTCTTCTCGAGAAAGTTGCCCAGAGTGGACGTCCGTTCCTCATCATCTCTGAAGACGTTGAAGGCGAAGCGCTTGCAACTCTCGTTGTGAACAAGATTCGTGGCACCCTGAATGTTGCTGCTGTTAAGGCTCCCGGTTTTGGTGATCGTCGTAAGGCGATGCTCGAAGACCTCGCGATCCTTACCGGTGGTAAAGTCATCACTGACGATCTCGGCATCAAGCTTGAGAACGTTGGTCTCGACGACCTCGGTTCTGCTAAGTCGATCAAGATCACGAAAGAAGACACTACCATCATCGAAGGTGAAGGTGGAAGCGACGCGATCAGCGGTCGCGTTGGTCAGATTCGTCGTCAGATCGAAGAAACTACTTCCGATTACGATCGTGAGAAGCTTCAGGAGCGTCTTGCTAAACTTGCTGGCGGTGTTGCTGTCATCAACGTTGGTGCTGCTACTGAGACTGAGATGAAAGAGAAGAAAGCACGTGTTGAAGATGCATTGCATGCAACACGCGCTGCGGTTGAAGAAGGTATCGTCCCAGGAGGAGGTACTGCACTCATCCGTGCTCAGGGAGCTCTTAAAGATCTCAAGCTCGAAGGCGATGAAGCAACAGGTGCTGACATCGTTAAGCGTGCTATCGAAGCGCCGCTTCGTCAGCTTGCTGCCAATGCAGGTCGCGAAGGCGCCCTCATTGTTGAGCGCGTGAAGAACGAAAAAGGCAACATTGGTTACAATGTAGCAACAGACGTTTACGAAGATCTCGTTAAGGCAGGTGTTGTTGACCCAACAAAGGTTACACGTAGCGCCCTTCAGAACGCAGGTTCAATCTCCGGTCTCCTTCTTACGACTGAGTGTCTCATCGCAGACATTCCTGAGAAAGAAGAAGCAGGTGGTGATCACGGTCACGACCACGGCATGATGTAATCGAATTTCTCTGAAATTCGATTCTTCAAAAGAAGATATTCGAGACGGGCGAATCGGGAAACCGGTTCGCTCGTTTTTTTTGTTTGTGTGAACAAAACTCGTCCGACGAATTCCTGACTACGTCACTTGCGAAAAGCCCTGCCGTTTGTCACAGTTGCAGGATGCGGCCTTTTCTTATTTTTACCTTAGCCATCGCTTCGGTTGTGGCTTTTTCTCAGGAAAAAGCGGCCCCCAAAATCCTTCTCCCCGAAGGACTGGTTGCAGAAATCGTCGCAGCACCTCCGCTGGTTGAGCATCCGATCATGGCTGCGTTTGATGATCTCGGCCGATTGTTTGTTTCTGAAAATGCCGGGTTGAATCTGAACAAAGCAGGATTGGAAGAGCAAAAGCCAAGTTCGGTTCGACTTTTGACCGACACAAATGGCGACGGTATTTTCGATGAGTCGACCGTCTTCGCAGATGGACTGACGTTTCCTCAAGGCGCGTTGTGGTTGATGGATTCGCTCTACGTGATGTCACCTCCGAGTCTGTGGCGATTAGAAGATACGGACGACGATGGCGTTGCTGATGTTCGTGAAGAACTTGTCACCGGCTTCGATTATACGGGAAACGCCGCCGATGTTCATGGCCCGTTTCTTCATCCGAACGGTCGTTTGTATTGGTGTCATGGCCGAAAAGGGCACGATGTAACCGACGAGTCGACTGGCGAAGTGGTAAGTCAGGCAAAGGGCGCTCGCATTTGGTCCTGCCGTCCCGACGGCAGCGATCTACGCGTTTTTGCCGGTGGCGGAATGGACAATCCGGTCGAGGTCGATTTTACCGAAACGGGTGAAATCTTCGGGTCGGTGAATTTATTTTACGGACGTCCCCGTGGAGACGTATTGGTGCACTGGATTCGGGGCGGAGCCTATCCGCGTTACGATCAGGAGGCTGTCATCGATGAATTTCTGCGAACGGGGCCACTCCTGTCTGAATTTCATAATTTCGGGCACGTCGCTATTTCGGGGATGTTGCGGTATCGATCCGGTCATCTCAATCCGGCATGGAAAGACACCGCCATTGCGACGCATTTCAATACGCAGCAGGTCACGACAACGAAGTTTGGTGTGGATGGATCAACTTTTTCAGGCGGTGAAACCGAAACAATTTTCAAAATTATGAATCCCGACGCACATATCACGGACGTGGTTGAAGATGCGAATGGAGATCTGTTAGTGTTGGACACGGGTGGTTGGTTCCGGATTGGTTGCCCGAGTTCACAGGTCGCAAAACCGGATATCGCGGGTGCAATTTATCGAATTCGAAAAGCCGACGATAATGATTCTGAAATTGATTTTCGGGGTGTTGAAATCGATTGGGAAAATAGGGATCCGGACAAAATTGCGGCGCTACTCGACAGCGAACATTTTGCAATTCGAGATCGAGCAATCACCGAAATGGCCAGCCGCGGCCAATCAGCGATTCCTGAATTGCAGACCATTTTAGCGAATCCGAATTCTACCAGAACGGCCAAACAAAACGCCGTGTGGACGCTGTCGCGTCTTCGATTTTCCGGGGCCGTGGATTTGATTTTTGCATCGCTGGCAGATTCCGATTCAACGGTGGTTCAAGCTGCATGCAACGCAATCGCCGCGACTCGCTCGTGGCAGGTAATTCGGGAGAACGATCCGAATGAAGCAGCCATCGAATTCGAACGCAACGACGCCATGGGTCAAGCCCTCGCAAAACTGGTGCTCAGCGGTGAACCGCCCGTTGCTCGTGCGGCAGCATCTGCGCTCGGTGTCATGGCCGATCCGAACGCCGTTGGTTCGTTGCTTCGCGCAGCGGGACGTAAGAAAACCGATCGGTATTTGCAACACGCGGCCATTCTTTCACTGATTGAAATTGGCGATCCAGAGGCAACCCGAATCCATCTGGAGCCAGGAAATGAAGGTCAGGCGATTGCGGCGCTGTGGGCGTTGGATCAAATGGAGAACGGAGATTTAGAGCCACTCGATGTCATCAATTTGCTCGATTCAAACAAAGACGTCCTTCGTTCGGTGGCGATTGAAATTGCTGCCGGTCATCCTGAATGGGACGCGGCGATTGCAAATCGATTCTTCGAATGGGAAACGGCAAATGAAGTTCAGCAAGCGACGATGGAGGCCATGATTCCTGAGCAAATTCATCTCAAACCAATGCAGGATGTGGTGACTTCTTTAATCCATTTTGATAATACCCTGAAAAATAATCGAATTGGCTATCAGGCGATTGCGAATTCCAAGCAGGATTACCCCTTTCCCAATGTCTGGATTGAATCGTTTGAAGCCGAGCTTCATGCAACTCATCCCAAAAAAATAAATGAAGTTCTCGATGCGATCGCCCGCATGCGACCGGATCCGCTCCCGGAAGTTTTCGAAGCTCAGCTCACTGCGATTTCGGAGAATGAGGCAAACCCCGTTCCCAAGAGGGTTCGGGCACTCCGGGTTTTGAGCGGAAAAGATGGCCTGGTTTCGAAAAATGCATTTGATCTCTTGGTTGGCTTAATTGCTGCCGACACGTCTCCATTGCAACGTCTCGATGCCAGTCAAATGCTGGCTGGCTCAAGACTTACAAAAGCACAACAACTCGAAATCGCAAAACGCGTCCAGCATGCCGGTCCGCTTGATTTACCGCTGCTCTGGAAAATTCTTGATCGAACACGCGACCCTGAAACCGGAACGGTGCTCGCAGCAAATATTTCGAAATCGAGTGGATTTGGAAATCTGAATCCGGCTGAATTGCGCCGCACGTTTGGCCGTTTTGATTCTGAAACTTTGAAAACGATTGAGCCTCAGATCGTGGAGCTTGAAAAGCGTGCCGCAGAAAGAAGTGAGCGACTAGCGGCACTGGTTCCACTGGTTGAAAAAGGAGATCCTGAACGCGGTAAAGCTCACTTCCTTGCCGGAAAAGGAGCCTGCATTACCTGTCACCAAATTGGTGAAGCGGGACGTGCGATCGGCCCGGACCTTTCGACCATCGGCCGAATTCGAACCCATCGTGATCTTCTCGAATCGATCCTTTACCCCAGTGAATCGTTGGCTCGCGACTTTGAAACCTACAACGTCACTCTGAAGGACGGCACGGCACTGATGGGATTGATCAAGCGTGAAACGACCGATTTTGTTTATCTCACAGATGTAACTGGAACCGAAAAGCCATTGAGTAGGGGAGACGTGAAAACAATCACCCCAATCGCGATGTCAATCATGCCGCAAGGTTTGGAGCAAGCGATGTCTCAAGAAGAATTGCTCGATCTCACCAGCTATCTCAAATCGATCCAATAGGGTTTGTTCGATGAATAGACCCTGTTCGATCGTAATGACATTACGAACCAATAGGGTATGCTCGGCTAATCAACAGGGTTGGATCGAATGGTGCTGCCGTTGAATTTCCTGACAAGACTCCGTAATTTATTCAACGCCGCTTTCGATGATGCCTCCGAAATTTTATTCGCCCCATTTATGAAGCGAATGGTTGTCCATCCGATGTCCAGTGCGAGCTGGCGGATCTTTTCGGAGAAATTTCGGCGACACTCGCCGTTTCATGCCGCATCGCGTTTGCAGCGCTTTGCTGCGGTAGGGAGCCTGTTGGTTCGGCTTCCGTTTTATGCGTTGGAGAAACTCATCTTCAAGCGTCGCTTAGCGGATCATCACATTGAGAAAGGGCCGATTTTTATTGTAGGGCATTGGCGAAGCGGGACGACGCATCTGCACAATTTGCTTTCGCAGGATCCACAGTTTTCCTATCTGAGTTTCTCCAATATGGTGATGCCGCATGATCTTTTGCTGGGACGGATTCTACCAGTCATCCCGTGGATTATGAAATTTTGTATTCCGAAAACTCGCGGGATTGACAGCCTGACTTTGAACCCGCAGTCGCCGCAAGAAGAGGAGCTTGCGCTATTCATGCTGGGCGGGGTTTCGTATTACAATTGCTATTTTTTTCCTCAGCAGTGGGATGAGTATTTTGCAGAATCCATTTCGAATCCCAATGATTTTTCCGAAGGTTTAAAGGCCGAAAAAGGCGTCGTGTTTGCTTATCATCGATTGATTTCAAAGCTCTCTTATTTTTACAAAGGGAAACGTCTGCTGTTAAAAAACCCGGCTTCGACGAGCCGAATTGCAATGTTGAAATCTCTTTTTCCGAATGCGAAGTTTGTTCACGTGCGCCGGAATCCGTATGCGGTTTTTGCATCCAGCAAAGCACGCTTGCCCCGGATGATCGATGGATTCTCATGGAATGATCCATTGGACATCAACTATGAAGACATCGCAGTGGACAGCTATCGCCTGCTGATGGAGCAATATTTTAAGCAGCGCGATTCGATCCCTGAAGAAGATTTATTCGAGACTTCGTATGAAGAATTGACCGAAGATCCTGATAAAGTGATTGCGGAGATCTATTCGAAATTCGGGCTGGAACGCAGCGAGGAAAGCCTTCAACGGCATGCTGATTATTTGAAATCGCAGAAGTCGTATCAGAAAAACAGTCACCGGATGACCCGAGCACAAGTCGAGCGAATCCAGAATGAGTGGGGCTTTGCCTTCCGTGAATGGAATTACGAAATGCCTGACAGACTGGAAATCGTCGACTGATTTACGATTTGAGAGCGGCGAATGCGGTTTCGAATTGAGCGATTAAATCTTCAGGTTCCTCCAGCCCAATCCAGATGCGAATTAAGTTTGCGTCGACTCCACGCTCGGCAACCCAATCGAGTTCTTTGTAGTGCGCGAGCATCGTGTACGGGCAGGCCAGTGTGTAGTTCGTGCCGAAGCTCGGGCCTTTCGTGACAGGTAGGGCATCGTAAAATGGTGGTGTTGTCTCGGTTGGGTTTTTTAACAGAATCGACATCAACCCGCTGTAACCAGATTCGTCATTTCGCATCGCTGCTTCGTAAAAGTCCGGTGTTTCCACGATCGGGTAGTAGACTCGCTCAACCGCAGGATGTTGTTCAAGAAACTCGAATATGATTTCTGCGTTGTCATTGATCGCTTCGACTCGTTCCGCGTAGTGGCGTGAATTTTCCTCGAGCACAATGGAGTCGAGTGCGAAAAGGGGATTGGACGATTCTTCTGCAGCAAGCAACTCGGCAAGCTCTGCCGCAAACGGGCTGTCTTTCCGCAGTGAAATTGAACCTCCCATGACGTCACCGACTCCGGAAAACGTTTTTGTAAGACTAGTCATGACCACGTCCGCAAACTGAAAGGCATCAATGTTAATCGACGTCGCGACGGAATCGTCAACCGTAAATGGAACACCGTTTTCGCGAAGTAGATCCCGAATGCCGACAAGATCAGCGGTTCGCAAAAGCGGATTGGTTGGAGCCTCAGTGTAAACCGCCGCGAGTGATTCGCCTTTATCAAAAATCGCTTTCAAAGCCGACAAGCCGCCATCATCGCCAGCGACCGAGATGTCGTGAAGCCCGGCTGGATTGAACTCCTGCTGGATTTTCATCAGATCGACGTAGGGAAACTCGACCTGTGCCGTTGCCAAATCAGGGCGCATTTTTGTAACGCAACGATGGAGCGCTGAGATCGCCCCCATCCCGCAGGAAAAAAGAAAAACCTGTCCGGCCTTCTCACCGAGATGTTCAGCAACCCGGGCACGAATCACTTCGCGAGCACGATCGCCTGCTTCCAGCAAATGTGGATCAACTGGACCATCCGCCAACGCAGCCTCTGCGTTTCGGCTCGAAACGATTTCTCCTGTGTGCATCCAGTATTTCCAGGCGAACGGATAAGCTTCCTGAGGAAAAATCAGGGTCGAGAGATTTTCCCAGCCGTAGGATTCTAGTTTACACGACGTGCCCGATTTCTGTTTCACGTAGTCAGCACAGCGCCAGGCGGCACCAAGAGATGGGAAAACCATGGCCATCTCATTGCTGTTTGGTTTGCAGAATTCATCTCGCGCTGCCAGAAAAAGCTCCGCGACATCCGGGTGGGCAACGAAACGTGGATAACCCGTTTCCAATTGATCGAGGACTGCTTTGTCGCCTTCCTCGTAGCCAATGACATGCTGCCAATGCGGCAAACAAACAGACACAGCATGAAGCGAATCCGGAATCGAGTGTCCCAGATCTTCCTTCTTCCAGAGAGGTTCAGTGAAAAGATCGCGCATGGCTCAAGAATTCGAAAGCCCTTCACGCACATCGCGAATCAAATCGTCTATGTGCTCAATCCCAATCGAGAAACGCACGAGCGAATCAGTGATTCCCACGGCTTCGCGGCGGTCTTTCGGCACGCTGGCGTGAGTCATTGAGGCAGGGTGGCAGCAGAGCGATTCCACGCCGCCGAGGCTTTCTGCTTTAGGAAAAAATTTCAGGCCATTGAGAAATCGCTGCGTTTTCTCAAGGCTCATCCCGAGGTCGGTAGTTACAATTCCGGAACCACCTGACATTTGTTTTTTGGCGATTTCGTATTGCGGATGCGATTCCAAAAACGGATAGCGAACTATGACGGCATCGGTCTCGTTTTCCAGGAAAGTAGCAAAGGCGAGCGCGTTTGACGAATGGCGCTCCATTCGAATGGCCTCGGTTTTTGCGCCGCGCATAGTGAGCCAGCAATCCATCGGCGATGGTTGCAAGCCGAGCGCTTTCTGGGCAAAAATCATTTTCTCCTGCCACTCGGCATCGTTCGTGCAAATCGCACCGACGAGTGCATCCGAATGTCCATTGGTGTATTTTGTAAGAGAAATCAGAGACAGGTCAGCTCCGAGTTCGAGTGGGCGCTGAAGGTAGCTTGATGAAAATGTGTTATCGACAACGAGCGGTGCATTTGCTGCGTGAGCGGCGTCTGCGGCACGTTGAATGTCGATGATTTTCAGATTCGGATTGGTTGGAGATTCAATCCAAACAATAGCAGGCTTGAAGTCGGCAATCTTATCAAAAGTCGCGTCCTCTGTGAAATCGAGATATTCGATCGAAACGCCAAATTTTGCAAAAACTTGAGCGAAGAGCCGAAACGTGCAGCCGTAAATGTTCTCTTCAGCAACGACGACATCGCCGGATTTCAGAGTGGAAACGAGTGCCGTGATCGCCGAAACCCCGCTGCCAAAAACGGTCGCAAATTCTGCAGATTCCAACTCAGCGATAGTCCGTTCGAGGAGACGAAAATTTGGATTTCCCGAACGCGTGTAATCGAATCCGTTGGGATTGCCGTATTCAAAAGTCGAAGTCAGCCAAACCGGAGGCGTTACGGCTCCGGTTTCACCGACAAAATCGCGGCCGGAATGGATCGCGCGGGTTTCGAAGTGGTCGTCGTGTTTGCTCATGAATATGTTTGGACGAATCAACAGGATTTAACCAACGAATCAACCTTGTTGACACGGAATGACAGAAATCTCTATACTCGTTTCCATGTAAAGAATTGTCCGATCATATGACGAAAAATACGTTGGTGGAGTGTGCGAGGGAATTGCCAAGGCATTTGATATCGATCCGGCTTTAGTCAGAATGATCTTTGTTTTCCTAACCGGTTTCACGGGAATTGTGCCGGGAATCATAACATATTTTACCGGCTGGCTGGTTACCCCAATGAAGGGCTGCCGGCCTCCGCTAGCGCGTTTACTAAAGCGGGAAAAAGTAAACGTCGCAGCATCTGTAGAATAAGATTTGTCCCTAATTTTTCGGCTCAGGCTTCTCGATCTTCTTTTCTTCGAGGCCATCGATCTTTGCATTGATCATTTCGACATTAAGCCGTGATCCTTTACAGGTTCCCATAATGGCCACCGGCTGCCCCACCGTCAGTAACGTGCGGCGATCGTTTCGACTGATCAGCCGCCCCTGCGCGGGCAAGACTTCAACGAACAGGCTGTTGTCACGCTTGAGTGTGCAGCGCACCTGGGTGTCGAATCCGTCCGCGTTGAGAAAAATCTCAATGGATTGCGTGCCGCTTTCAAATTTCTCGATCGAGCCAATCACCTTCAGGTATTTGTCAGTGTATTGCTCGTCAGCCGAGCGGCGGTCTTCGGCATAAACGGCAACCAAATTGCTCGCGCTGACCTCAATCGGTTTCATCAAATCAGTGAGGCTATCGGCTTTCACTTTTCCGCCGACGGCCTTGGAGAGCTCGGCATTCTCAGCCCGCAAACTCGCGACTTCGTCCCGAAGTTTTCCGACTTCGATTTTAAGATCTTCGACGCTTTTTGCGGTTTCGAGGTAGGATTCCTTCAAATCCGTAATCTGAGATGGCAAATTCGTGACTGAGTCCGGGACTTTCAAATCCTTCACCCTATCAAAAAGTCCGCCAAGCGTGCTACCAGACTCCTTTTTTTCACCTTGGGAAAAGGCGGTGCCAACTGTAACTAGGGCGGTGAAAATCAGCAGCAATCGTTTCATAGAAAAAGGTGGGGCCGAATTGGCGAGTTCCAAATGGATTTTTGCGTTAGCGATCCCGTTCAATCAGCGACCGGTTCGATGATGGGTTTAATGACGCCCAAGCCGAGGGGTTCGAGTTTCGCTTTCAATTTCTCAAACATTTTTTCATCTTCGTAGGTTCCGACGATCGCACCACCGGAGCCGGTGAATTTTGCCGTCGCACCGACGGAGCGAGCGGTTTCAACCATGCGGATATTCCCTTCTCCGATCTTATAGAGGCTGCGGCGAAGATTGAAATTTTCGTCCAGCAGCGGTCCGATTTCCTGTCCGCGGCCTTGAACGAGTAGATTGCAGGTTTCCTGCGCAAGCTCTGCCCAGCGGTTCATTGCTTCGACAACTTCAGTTTCACCTCGATTGAAACGGCTTCGAATGTCGTTGTGAAAAACTTCGGTTCCTTCGGAAAGAAGGGTGTTAAAAGCCACGTAAAGGGGCGGCAGAGATTCGGGTTTCAACTGTTCGTATTTTCCAAAGCCTTGCTGATCCATGGCATCTTTGTCGAAATCCATGAACACGACGCCTTCATAGGCCTGAATGACACGATCCTGGAGGCCGGCGGGGATTTTGAGTTCATCATTTTCGACGGATAAAATCAAATTTGCCTGCACCGCACGAGGAATGGTGACTCCATAAAAAGCCATGAGCGCCTTCAGTGCAGCGGTGATAATCGCGCTGGAGCCGGCCATGCCAACTCGGCTGGGGACATTCGATTTGTAGCGCAGCGTGAAAACCCGGTCTTCCAGATCGATTCCGTTTTCCACGCAGTGATCGTAAAAGCGCTTCACGGTGGCTTTCAGCAATCGGACGCCCCCGTAGTAGCCGAACAAGTCAACGTCTTCGCGAAGGGCAGCGAGGGTTTTAAAGGTGGAGTGGTCACGTCGTGCCGGCAAAATTTCGAGTTCGGGGGACTCCCACAGACAGATTTCCGCTTCGAAATTCCGAACGATGAATGAAATCGTCTTGCCGTTGTAACCATCAGAAGGATTTCCGATGAGTCCGGCGCGGGCGTAAGATTTTTTGCGAATAATCATGAGCGTTTCGCGAAAGTTTTACCACAAATCTTGTCGTTACTCACCTCGCAAATCATAGCAAATCAGGCGAGCGGGAGTTTTGCTGACGAAATCTGTCTGATGTTGTGAAATGTAGAGCAGGCCTTTGCTGATCACCGGAAGTGACCACGTCGATTGTGCGAAGAAGAGCTGCGTGCGGTCTATTTCTTCGTAGCCTTCTTCGGAAAATTTCAGAATCCCGAGCGTGCCGAGCTCGCCCAGCGCGTAATTTCTGCCATCCGCATGAAGCATGCATCCACGAAAATAACTGAGATTGTAATCGCGACCACCGGGGAGTTTTTCCTGCCACAGAGTTTCTTTGCGCCAGAGTTCGTCTCCGGTTTTTCCATTGTAGCCAACGAGCCACGCGTCCGGTTCGTTGCGGCCGCGAAACGCATAAATATTTCCGTCGAGGACTTGTGGAGTCGTCCAGTGGCTACCTGCAAAAGGAGCTTTCCAGACCTCTTTCCATTTGAGATTTTCGGTGAGTTCTAAACAAACTCCGCCGATGACATAGGCTTCACTGATGTAAACGCGGTTTTCCCCGAGGGCGACGGGGTTAGAGCCGTTGACGCTTTCGAACTTCGGCGCGCGCCATGGAAACGAATCGAAAAGGGTGCCGGTTTTAGGATCGATGCAGAGCAAACCACCAGTCGGCGGATCGCTCTCGCCGCCAGCGAAAACGAGAAGCCGATCATCTCCACGCAGTTTTTTGATGAGAGGCGATGCATAGCTGGCGCGCCATTCGTGCTGCGTTCCCCAGACCAGTTTGCCTGTATGTTGGTCAAAAGCGGCCACGGCGAGATTGCCTTTTCCGCCGAGGTTCAGGATGATTTTTCCATCATAAATAATCGGACAGCTGCCGTAGCCGAAGAAATAGGTGGGCAGCTCAAAGTCCGCAGTCAGGTCGCGCCGCCACAGAACGGAGCCCGATGAAACGTCGTGGCAACTTAAAATCGCGGTGACGCCGATGGTGTAAACTTTCCCGCCATCGACCACGGCACTGGCTCGCGGGCCATTGGAAAATCCGTAGCGGTCGCGGTATTCGATCGGATAACCCGTGCGCCAAAATTCCTTACCGGTGAGAGGATCGAGGCACTGCAGCGTTTCTTCATCACCGATCCGATCGAACAGAAAGAGCCTGTCGTTGACGATAATGGCGGAGGTGTATCCTGTTCCTTTTCGCATCTCCCAAACCGGTTTCAGACCGCCCTCGGGGAATTTTGCCAGAAGGTGGGTTTCAGGTGATTTTCCATCGTCCGATGGACCTAAAAAGCGGGGGAATTCCGCAGTGACCGCGCCTTTCGCAAGCGGTTTGGGAGCCGCGTGATATGTCAATTCGGCGAAGTCCTTGGCTCCATCAAAAACTCCAGGTTTTGGTTCGGAAAACTTGGGCGGATTCGGATCTACGAAAATTTTGGGAGCCACTTCCTGGCCGGTGGCGCTGGAAATGGCAATTGCGAAGCTGGCTGAAAAAATAGCGAATCGGGATTTCATTCGTCACCAAAGTAGCACAGCGAAAAATGAATCCATAGTCGGGTTTAGGGTAAAACGCGGTCTGAAGTTCACCGTTTCATTTTCAACGATCCAATAGGGTATGTTCGATGAACCAATCCTGTTGGTTCGTAGATTTCGTAACTTACTCGAGCCACCCGTCAGTGACGACACGCGTGATTACGAGGTGGTTGACCCCGTGAGGAAAAGACTGGTTTTCCAGTTCGACGGTAACGGCCAGTGGCGATGAATTCAGCGGCACGAGCTCATTCAATTTGGTGCCGATTGGTGAGGTCTTTGCAACAAAGGCCACTTCTTCGAGATCTTTACTGCCATAAGGCGGTGCGAGTCGGAACACGTAGTAATCCTTCAGATTTGTAAAAGCCTCGGCGTCAGTCCCGTAATAAGTCGAAAGGTGCTCGATGATGAGTTTGAACTTTTGCTTTCCGGCAATTTCACCGTTGTTGAATTTTACAAACAACTGATCGCGGAATTCGGCGTAAATGCCCCAGTCCACCTTCAACAGATCTTTTTCCTGCCGAACTACGATCGGAAACTCGACAGCATCTTCGCTGGTAGTCACGTTGTATATCCAAAACGGACCGCCGTAATCAGGATCGGACTCCATCTGTTCAAATTTCAGCGCCGTTCTGCCGAGCGGCTGATATGGCCAGTTCGTGTAATACCGCGCCATGGCGCCTTTTATTTCGTTGGAGCGATAGGTGTAAGGGATCAAGCTTTCCCAAGTTGGTGCTTCCAGAAATGTTTCGACCAGTTGTCGGGATTTCCCCAGCTTGCTGCCACCTGAACTCGATGGCGGCGTAAACGTGTTTGGCGCAGGAGCGGGTGGTCCGGCTACGGCACTCGCGGGAGGTTGTCTGAATTCACCAGTTGGACCGCCAGCTGAAAACGGTCGGGGTTGAATTTCGGTCGTTTCGTCTGAAGTGGCAGCAACCGTATTAGGATTCGGGATAGTGGGAATGGCGTTTCCAGCGGCTTCGACAACTTCGTTCAAGGTTTCTGCCGCTGCCGGTGCAAGCGCATTCATCGCTTTGGTTATTTCTGCCGCCGATGGATTCGTTTCGATGGCTTTGTTCGCGGCCTCAATAGTTTCTCTGATTGTATCGGGCACATTATCATCGGAGTTCACAATCGTAGCTGGAGTCTCAGGGGGGCTTCCCAAAATCACTGTATCGGAGCTTTCCGGCGCAGGCGAGGCCGCCGCTGAGACTGCGGAAGACCCTGTGCCGTCAGAAATCTTAAGCGAATTGAAGTTTTTGCCCGGGATTGCTGGCTGGGCAGTATCCGGAGAAGGCGTTGTAGCCGATCCAGTCACGATTCCGGTAGTTGTTGCTGTTGCTGAATCCGGATTCGGTGCTGATCCAGTGTCTGAGGGAACGCCAGTTGTGGCAATTTCATTTACGGGATCCGTTGGAATTGGTATTGCCTCTTTTTCAGGAGGGCGCTCAACAGCTGGTTTATCGGTATCAACTGCAGGTGGCGAATTCGTTCCCTGAGCTTTGGTGGCTTTATCATCTAGATCAAAGACTCCAAACGCCTTTCCAACGAGAATGATAGCCACGCCGGCAAGAACGACAACTGTGCCGATGATTCCCGCATGAAACATTCCGAACTTTCGTTTTCCTTCGTTTTCCTTCGTTATCTGTCTCAGGTGCACCAAACCTGTCTCAGGTGCACCAAACAAATCGTCAAAGGCGTTGTCGGTTTCGGGTGAAGCGAGTTCAGCTTTAGTGGAATCCTCAAAAATCACGTTCCCAAGACCGCGGTCTTCTTGAACTGGCTGGCGGCGTTGCGGGAAAAGTTTGCGCACGGTGTTCGGCTGTACTTGTGGCGGCTGCTCCATCGCAGGAGAGGGGGCCTGTCGGGGAGCTTGCTCGGGCGCAATGGCTTCAGTAAGTTGCTCTTGCAATGACTGAGTTGATGAGCCGGAATCCACTTGCTGAGGTTGCGGAACTTCGTCGCGCATTGCTGGAAGCACCGATGGCTCAACTGATTGAGCTTGAACCGGCGCTGGTGCTAGCTGCTGAACTGGCGCCGCCTGTACTTTCCGTCGCATCGCTGGAACCGCCGTGGGATCAGGGGCTGCCGGCGGTGCTTGGTTTTCAGAAATCTCCTGATGTTCTGTAGCTTTAGGCTCCGGACCTTTAGTTGGCATTAATATTGGCTCGACCGCTGGCTCGACCGCTGGCTCGACCGCTGGCGCGGAGGTGGACTGGGTTACGCCAGCCTGGCCATTGTTTAACTGCGGTAAATTGATTTTCGTTGGACCCGTTGGCTTTTTAGTCACGGGTTTTGGGGCAACTGGCGTAGGCCCCGTCTCGGCTTTTGTTGCCAACGATACATCGAGCCGTGGGAGCGCTGATGTCGCAGGAGATTGCGATGGAATTGAAGGCTGAGGGCTTGCTTGAGGCGCCGCTGGTGAAGGAGACGCCTGTTGCTCCATGAAACTTGTCTTCGTCACCGGCGAAATCGGACGGGTTTCCGTTGATTCGATTGCGGCTGAACGAGCTGCTGCTGTTTTGGCAGCGTTTCGAGCATCGCGCTGAATCCGCGGAGGTGAAACTACTGGAGCTGTTGCTGGATGAATTGCGGCCGGTTTTTGAACCGTAGTTTCAACTGAAATTTGAGCTGGTTTTGGGGTGACTGCTGGAATCGAAGCAGGACTTACTTGCGCTGCTGGAAGTGCTGTCACAGTGACGCGGGGCTCCTCAGCAGATGGCTCTGGTTTCGGCGCAGGTTCAGGAACTTCAACAGGAACGGTGGGTTCCTCTTTCGGAGCTGGGGCCGGAGTTTCGAAAGAATTCGCTACAATCGGCAGGGGCGCCAACTTTTCAGTTTTTTCCTGAAGCGGAGCCGAAACGGCAACCGGTTGAGGCGCGGTTGCCACCTCTGGTTGCGGTTGTGGAGCAGGCTCTGGCTGTGGATTTATTTCGTTAAAAGAATCCATTGCCGGATCCAATTCATCGTCCGTGATCGCCGATTGAAATGATTGCGGGAAAGCGGCTTTTTCTGCTGGAGCCGGCTTTGGTGTGGGGGCTGCAGGCGGGTTTAAATCCTCAATTTCGACGCGAGGTGGCTTTTCCCGTGTGGCGACATCCGGAGGCGGCGCTGCAACTGCCGTATTTACAGTCGATGTGTTCGTGCTGCCGTGACTAACGCTAATTCGCGGAGTTACCGGAAGGGGGCTCACCTTTGTCTCCGGGATTTCCTGCGCTGGAGGCTCAGGTTGAGATTGAATCGGTGGCCGCGGTGTTTTCACCTGTGGCTGTGGTTTTGGGCGCGGTGCAACAATCGTTCCACCACATTTAGGACACGGTCCACTCACCCCTGCTAACTGCATCGGAACCTTTAAGGTCGCCGTGCATTTTGGGCATGAAAACGTGATTTTATTCTTTTCCGTTTGAACCTGCATCGATCTTTTATCTCTATATTCAATCTCAAACCTACAAATCCGCCTCCGCCTTTATTAAAAAGGGGAACGGTTTTCTAGCTGTTTCAACTGTTGAGCGGTCCGGTAAATTTTCGATGTCCACGAAAATTCACCGCCCGAATCTTAACATTGATTGCCAAAAATGCAAGAAAAGGCGAATTGCATCGCAAATATGATAATTATTGCATTTTTAAATTGTACGCAAATGAGCCCTTTATGTTCGGATTAACTGTTGTACCTCATTGATTATGAAAATATTTAGACTGATTTTCCCGACTGCGATTTTCGCCATTATTTTTGTTATCTCCATTACGGCTCAGGACGAGAAAAATTCGCCCAAAAAAGAAAAATCGAAGAAATCTGGAGAAAAACCGCTTCGAGCTCTCTTAATCACAGGCGGTTGCTGTCACGATTACGACATGCAGAAGAAGCTGATCACTGCGGGAATCAGCGAGCGCGCTGGGAGAAAAATCGAGTGGAGCGTCGTTTATGAGCAGTTTTCGGGTAAAGATCACAAAATAGGGATCTACTCGCGAAAAGACTGGGCCAAAGACTTCGACGTCGTCGTCCATAACGAATGTTATGGTGGCGTCACGGACAATGAATTCGTGAACTCGCTGGTGAAAGGCCATACCGATCACGGCGTCGGGGTGGTGATGATTCATTGCTCCATGCACAGCTATCGCGCGGCGGAAACAGACGAGTATCGGAAGCTGATTGGGATCAGCAGCTACAATCATGGAAAGAAAAGTCCCATCAAGGTGACGAAACTCGCCGTGAAGCACCCCGTTACAGATCCGCTTCCGGCTGATTGGACCACGGTGAATGGCGAATTGTATAATTCAGCAAAAGTGTGGGACACCGCAACTCCGCTTGCCGAGGGAACGATCCCAACCACTGAGGGTCCGCAAGTGTGCATTTGGGTCAACGAATACAAAGGTTGCAAAACATTCGGCACCACGATCGGTCATCACAACGAAACCATGCTGGATCCTATTTACATGGATTTACTGACTCGCGGCTTTTTGTGGAGCGCCGGTAAATTAAAGTCTGAATAAGGGCAGGGAATTTGCGATCGAACAGGATTACTTCAATGATCCAAGCCTATTGACTCGTGAAATTCCAAATTAGCGACCGTTGCGGAATCGCCTGAAAATACTTCCGATACCGCCTTTTTTCTTCGGTTTTTCTTCAACTTCATCTTCAGTAGTTTCTTCATCTTTGTTGAAAATGGGGAGACCGTCGGCGTCGAATTCAACCGCCGAGCGGTTGCCTGCTTCCTGGGCGACGAGTGGTCCGTCTGCGTTCCGGAAAATCGGCGCGCGTAATGGTGTTGCGCGAACTGGTTCGGTGCTGGTCATGTAATCTTGAACTTGGCCGGATTCTTCTCGCAATTTCTGAAGATTTTCTTTTGTCAGGTATTCTTTGAAAAAGTCACCGATGACGGGGGCGGCTTTACTTCCGCCGCCGACTTTCTCTCCCGGGTCACCTTCGTAAACGACTGCAAATGAGTAAACCGGAGCGTCTGCCGGCATGAATCCAGCAAACCAAGCGAGGTTTTGTTTGTTGTCCCCAAGGCCCCGCCATTGGCCGGTTCCGGTTTTGCCGGCAATTGTCACGTTAGGGTGAGCTGCGTTTTTTCCGGTGCCTCGCCAATGATTCACGACGTTTTTCATGCCCTGGGTCACGGTATCGAGAGCTTGGGGTTCGATGTTCAGGCTGTTGAGTGTTTCGACAGGAAACGACTTGGCGACGTTGTGATTGATGTCCTGAATTTGTCGAACGAGACGCGGTTTTAAGACCGATTGGCGATTTGCGATTGCTGCCATCATTCGGGCAACTTGCAAAGGAGTCGCTTCGACCTGTCCCTGCCCGATCGCAATATTCGCTTCGTCACCGGATGAAAGTAGGTGGCCGCGTTCTTTATACGACCACCGGTTGGTGGGAATAAATCCGTCGGACTCTGAATTCAGGGGGATTCCGGTTTTTACACCCATGCCGAGGCGAAAAGCCATGGATGTCATTGAATCAGCTCCAGTTTCGACGCCGACTTCGTAAAACCAGGTGTTGCATGAGCGCATCAATGCACCCACGACGTTCATTTGGCCTTCGCTTTCTTTTGCCCAGTTGTGCATCACGGTATCGCCAATAGTCCACGAAGTTGGGCAATCATATAGCGACTGCGCAGAGACAACGCGATTTTCAAGCGCCGCGAGCGCCACGAGGACCTTGAAGGTTGACGCTGGCGGGTATTTCGCCTGAAATGCACGGGGAATAGTTGGCAAATCAGGATTGGCCAGCAGTGCTGCGTATTTTTCCGTAGAAATTGTCGGGATGAAGTCGTTCGGATTGAATTGCGGGAAACTGGCCATCGTCACGATGTCGCCGTTCCGAACATCCATAATTACGATGGCACCTCGCTTCATTTTCTCAGCGAGTTGCTCTTCAGCAATACGCTGCATGTCGATATCGATCGTGGTAATGACATTGAAGCCCGGCTTCGGTGGAGAAAGCGTTTCTTCTTTAATTTTGGTGCCGTCTTCTGCGAAAAGAACATTGATTTGGCCGGGGACGCCGGTCAGAAAGTCATCAAAATGCTGTTCAAGACCCGCAATTCCTTTTCCGTCCCGCCAGAGAGGTTCGTAGGGTTCGATAGGTCCCAGTTTGCGCGGTGGGCGCTCGCCAACGTAGCCGATCACATGTGAGAGCATTTTCTGCTGCGGATAATGCCGAAGGTAAACGGGATGCAAAATCAACCCGTTGACGCGCAGACGTTGCATGTCTTGGACCTGTTCTCCGGTGAGCGGCTCGGAAAAGGTGAGCGGCAGCCAGCGACGGTTTTTGTAGTGCGCCAGGACGGTTTTACCATCAAGATCCCATTCTTGACCGAGTAATTTATTTACTTTGATGATGATCTCGCCGGTGAATTTAAGAATCGTCTGATCATCCGCATCGGGAAGATAGGGGAAATTCAGGGCAGCGTAATAGGCGACTTTATTCTGGGCCAAAGGGTAGCCATTCCGGTCCAAAATTTGTCCACGCGGTGCAGGAACACTAAAATTGAATGTGCGTGCTTCCGTTCGGACAATCGCTGAAGAACCCAATTGCTTCGTTGTGCGCGGGGGTTGCGGGGATTCATCCTTTTTCGCAGCCGGGCTTTCGTTGTGAATTTCCTTTGGTGGAACTTCGATTTCCTGGGGAGGAACGGCAGGTTTTTCCACCGCACCTGTCTCGACTTGTGCGCGAAGTGAAGAAAGCGTGCTTCCAAGGAAAAGAGCAGCCAGAGCCGTAGTGAAAATTTTCATGCGTGACACGTCGAATAATACCACGGGAAATACGCTGCGCGAGGCCAGATTCTTTCAAGAAAATACGCTATCGGCATTTTTCATCAGCCATTTATTTATTCTAAATGACGCATTTCCGATTTCAAGCAGGCACGAAAAAGCTGGAACTTCAGTCCGCGCCTCATTTCGTTCTACCGCTAATCAGGCCTTATTTGTGAGACTCGACGACTTTCAGGATGTCCGCGCGTGGAATACCGAGAGGTTCGCTGACGTCGGCGAACTTCGCACGAGCTGTAGCCACTTGTTCAGTGGTGATTACTGAGCCTTTGTTACCGAAATTTTTCCGTGTGTAGCTCAAAACCGCTGCCATTTTTTGGTCATCAAGCGCTGCACCCAGGCCGGCCATCATGCCCATATATTCCATGCCCTCTTTTTTGATTCCTTTAAGCAAAATGAGAGTTGGTACTTCTGGATTCTCATGTAAAAGCAGTTCTGAACCAACGAATGAAGGTGCCATAGACATTGTTGGGGCCGGTTTCATGCCCTGTCCGTCTGCACCGTGGCATGCCATGCAAGTAGCGTAAGTGGCTTTCCCAAGTTCCACATTATATTGAGGAGTGGTCTGTGGCGGAGCCACGGGAGTCGCAACTACAGGCTGATGAAGGGCTCCATTCACAAAAGATGCGCCAACAATCGTGAGCATGGCGATGAGAGCTGCTGGGACAGCAAAAATGAAGATTTTTCCAATCACTTTGGCAATTGGGTTTTGCGGCTCGTCGTGGTCGTGAGAATGATCGCTCATGTCTTATCTGGTTTGTCTTCTAGAAAGCGGGACTGAATACTCATTTTAACGAAAGTCAACGGTATGCGCCCTTGCGAAAATACGTTCCGAATCGTCCAGTGGATACGATTGTCGTTCGGCTATTCGATCAAATACGGTCGATTCATCAATCAGACCCTGTGGATTCGAAAAATCGGTTGGAGATATTAAGTCTCGACTCAGTTTTAAACCATTGCTGGAATTGCGCTCTGAGGGTGATTTGTTAATGGTGGGTATGGGCAGTGATTCGTCATGGTCAGTCCCTCAAACTTAGAAATTTATTTATGAGCGAACATTCTTACGATTTTGATTTTGTTGTCATCGGTGGCGGTAGCGCGGGCTACGCAGCCGCGCGAACGGCACATGAAAATGGGCTAAAAACAGCAGTGATCGATAGTGCTGAAACTCTTGGCGGACTTTGTATTCTCAGGGGCTGCATGCCGAGTAAAACGTTGATTGAATCTGCAAATCGCATGCGATCGATCCGGCGTTCAGAAGAATTTGGCCTGTGGGCGAATGATTTTGGAAGTGACTCGGCGAAAATTAATGATCGGAAAAGAGTGCTGATCGAAGATTTCGCGGGATATCGTCAAGGGCAACTGGAAGACGGGCGTTTTGAATTGATTCGGGAGCGGGCGCAATTTGTCGATGAGCACACGCTGGCGGTCGGAGATCGGAAAATTTCCTTTGCGACAGCCTTGATCGCCTCCGGTTCAAAAGTGTCACGAATTCCAATTCCCGGGCTCGAGGAAGCTGGTTATTGGACAAGCGATCACGTGCTCGATGCGCGGGAATATCCGGATTCGATTGTTGTGCTGGGGGGCGGTGCAATCGCCCTTGAAATGGCATGTTTTTTCGAAGGGATTGGCAAAGAGGTCACCGTGATTCAGCGGAGCGATCAGGTTTTAACCGGCTCGGACCGCGATGTGGCTGACGTTGTCGAAAAAGCGATGAACGAGGCTGAAAATTGCACCGTCTACACCGGAACGAAACTGCTCCACGTGGAAAAAGCGGCTGACGGCGGAAAGACCGTGTTTTTTGAGCATGATGGCGTTGAGAAATCCGTCACCGCGGGCGAGATTTTGCAATCACTGGGGCGCTCAGCCAACACAGATGGGCTGGGTTTAGCTAACGCTGGAGTTAAATTGCGCGATCGCGGTACACAGATTTATTCTGACAATGAGCAAGTGACGTCTTGCCCCCACATTTTTGCGGCGGGAGATGTCACTGGTCTTTTAGAAATCGTTCACATTGCGATCGAACAGGGTGAAATTGCGGCTCACAACGCGGCCTTTCTGCTAGGTAAAAAATCCAGCGAGAGAAAAGTGATGGATTACCGTCTGAAATTACTCGGAATCTTTACCCACCCGGAAGTCGCTACCGTAGGCTTGAGTGAAGGCGAGGCCGAGGCTGAAGGGCGAACCGTTCACGTCGCGACCTATCCTTTTGATGACCATGGAAAGTCAATGGTCAAAGGAGAAATTCACGGTTTCGTAAAGCTCATCGCAGACGCAGAATCCGGCGAGTTGGTTGGTGGGGCCGTGGTCGGTCCGGAAGCTGTCGATTTGATCCATGAAATTGTCGTCGCGATGTATTTTCGAGCGACTGCTTCCGATTTGGCGAAAGTCCCTCATTATCATCCGACTTTGAGCGAAATTTGGACCTATCCAGCGGAAGATTTGGCGGAAATGTAAAATGTAAAAAAGAAGGTCTTTTCCCGTCGATTTTGAGATTGACTTTTACTTCAAAAAAACTACAAATTGCGCGTGCTTAAACAGATCATCAACCAGGAACAGTCTGACAAATCGCCGAAGAAGGACGCGCCAGCGGCATCGCTGTTTTTAGACAAGCAGCAATCATCGCCGACATCCAGTCCGAACATGAGTGGGAGCAAAAACATCCTTTCAAGTGACGTTGAGATTAAGGGAAACCTTAAGTTCGCGAACGACTTGATCATGGATGGCCAACTTATCGAAGGGGCGGTTATTTCCGATGGCGATCTTACCGTTGGCGAAAACGCGACGATCAATGGAGAAATCCAAACGAGATCTGTTACCGTATTTGGCGTCGTAAAAGGCAACATTATGGCTACTGATCTTTGCGAATTGAAGCAAAATGCTGAGCTTCACGGAGACGTGACTGCTGGTAAGCTTGCCATAGAAGAAGGCGCCATTTTTATGGGATCGTCCACTGTTGGTGCAGCTGCTTCAGCTGTAGCAAAGAATAAGCCTGCTCCTTCGGCTCCAGCTTCCAAGCCTGCGGAAAATTCAGGTGGTGGTGGTGAGAATAAGCCAAATCCGGAAGGTGGTGGTAATTCGCACGGTTGATTCCGGTTCAGGCGCTCTCGACTTTGTGAGGTGAAGCCCCTTTAAAGTCAATGTTTGCTGGTCTTGGTTGCCGGCAAACAACAGATGCAAATTTTTGAAAAACGCGCCCCCGAGATTCGGGCGGCGCGTTTTTTCTATCTACCCTCGAAATATTGAGTAAATTAGCGATCACCCCCACAACTCCCTACCCGTAAAAAACGTTGTTTGGAAAAAGAAAATCGAAGGAGGTTCTGCTTGCATGCCCTTGCTGCGGACATCAACAAAACGAGCCTCGTCAGGGGTTGTCGACATTTTGTCGCGAGTGTGGTGAGCATTTTCGTATCAAAAACGGGGAGGCGGTCGCATCCGCCGCAGCTTCGGTGTCTGGCTTGACGTCGTTTCGCGAGCTGGGTGAGGTGGAAATGATTTCTGATACTCCGATTAGCCGTCGTAACCGATCGATCGATGTGCAACCGGCTGCGAAAAAAGAGAAATTGGAATTTGAGGAACCTTTCGTTGAAAAGAAACAGGGTGAAAATGCCACGAGTGAAACCGATGTAAGTGAAACGGGCGCTGAGACTTGGTTGGAAGCCAGCCGGAAGTCGTCATTAGAAGTTAAAAAGGAGGAATTTGGAGAGATTCCGGAGGAGTCGGCTCCTGAGCCGGAAGCCCCAAAAAATACTCCCGTTGCGGAAGCCAAGCCTGACGCGAAGACGGCAACTTCAAAACCGGAGGTGAAAACTGACGATTCAGCGACTTCAAAACCGGCTTCGGATGTCGAGCCCCACTCCAAATCAAAGAAAAAAACATCTTCAAACAGGACAAGAAAAAAGGCCGCCAAATCTGAGCTGAAACCGCTCGCCGAAAAAGACAAGGTGATCACGAATCCGATCGCTCTGGCAGCTGCAGAGGCAGCAGAAAAGAACAAAGCCGTTCTCGAATTGGAGGCTAGTCAGCTTGAGAACGCTCCGAAGGATGATGATTCCGAATTGGAGGCTAGTCAGCTTGAGAACGCTCCGAAGGATGATGATTCCGAATTGGGAGCTGCGGCCCAGCCCAAAGAAACCCTCGCAGAGGGCTCGATGGGAGCATTGCTAGGTGGACTTTCGACCGATGTTGATGTCGCGATGAGCGCGGACAAAGTCGAGGTTGCTTCGGAAAAAACAGAACAGCGCAAGGTTGATGCCGATTCAACCCGGCCGCTGACTCCAACGAAAATGCCGGCGGATTATGCCCCGCCTTCGAAGAAAGACCACAGTTCCAAAGATCGGCCGATTCGTTGTTTTAGATGCAACCACCACCAAATGGTAAGTTTGGCTGCTTCTTCAACGCAATGCGGGCGGTGCAGCGTCTACATCAGTCTTTCGGATTATGATATTAAATCGTCGCAGTCTCAAACGATTCGAACCCGGGGAAATGTGACGATTCATCGCCGTGGATCACTCGTCGGATGTGATGTCGCCTGCCATGATTTGACTGTGTTGGGCAAGATTTCAGGATCAGTCGATTGCTCCGGCAACGCGACCTTCAAAAACTCGGGCAAAGTATTGGGCTCGATGCACTGCAAGCACCTCCATGTGGACAAAAAGTGTGAATTGACCTTTCCGCAGGGAGTTGTTGCGGAATCTGCTGATATCCAAGGCATTGTGAATGGAGGCATCACTTGTTCGGGTACGATAAAAATTCTCAAAACCGGTGCAGTCAACGGGGATGCAACGGCAAAAGCAATCGTCTTGAAAGATGGCGGGATTCTCTCCGGCCAGATGTCGATTCAACACGATGTCGATATCGAATTACCAATTAAGCGTGGATACGATCCTACGATCATCAGTTGAATAAGATCCTGAATCGAAACGAAACGGTTTTCGTAGAAAGGTTTTTCTCAGTGAATTTCCACGGATTCGTTAATTCCTGATTCGTAGGTTTTATGGAGCAATTCGATCTGCTTCGCTCCTAATTTCTGTCCTGCGTGTGCAGCACCGAACAGAATCAAGAATCCTAGCATAGCGCCTCCCAATAGCCAAAACCCCCAAGGTGAACTTCCGATGAACCATTGAGAAATTGCGAGAACTGCGGCAAACATTCCTAGAGAACCGATGAATAAATAGCCGAAAAGAAAGAGGGACCAAACATTCGCATTGGGGCCGTATTTACCCAACAGCTGTGTCTTTCCTTCATCAATTTCTTCCATTGATAAATTCAATCGGGGTGACCAGAAATGCCGATCTTCGTGAGGCATGCGCAGGCTGATGAAGCCGGGAAAGCTCTTCACCTCAAACTGAGCATCATCCCTGGAAATCCGGCGGGTGATTTTTCCTGCGCTTCTTCGATGCTCGTCGCCACCGTGTGATTGAATTCCGGTCTTGGACGGATACTGATCATCCGGAGATGATGCCGTTTTCCGGTTCCGAATGTCAATCGCGAAGCACTTCCTGAATGATGCGACAGGAGCCTTGGGATTCACGAAAATTAATACCCCAGACCTGGCAGAACCACGTTTTTTAGGTGATCGATCCGGCTCTGCGGAAGGGGTGAGTCGAAAGAAAATCGGGGCCACCGCCTCCACCTGACGATTCCTGCAAAATCTTCATTACCTCGATGAGTTGACGAGCATCATAGCCGGCTTGCTTCATCAATTCAGCTCCAATCGTGTCCGACTCGGTTTCGTCGTCACGTGCGAATTTTGAGCTCAAGACCTTGTTCGCCATCGATCCGGTAGTGTGTCCACCCATACCACCATCGCCGCCGACCAAAACGGCGACTGCCTGCCCGACGCCTGCGAAAAGTCCGCCTTTTGCCATCTGCTGATTGGAGTGTTTTGCCAAAACGTGACCGACTTCGTGTCCGAGAACGCCCGCGAGCTGATCTTCAGATTGGAATTTTTTCAGCAACGCAGCCGTGATGAAAACCAAGCCGCCGGGAAGAGCGAAAGCGTTCACCGCTTCTTCATCGCGCAACACATGAAACTCAAACGGGTAGCCAATTGGCTTAGCGCCTGGTTCCAAAATTGAATTAGTATGAGTTACCAATTTAGCTCCGACCTTATCGACGAAATCCTGCGCTACCTGATCGGGATGAAGCCCGCCGTGCTGAGCGGCCATTTGATTGACTGCCTGCAATCCCATTTGAACTTCTTGCTCAGGAGTCAGAGCAACGCGCTGGACCTCACCCGCGTAGGGGTTCGTTTCTTTCGTCGTCGAAATCGTGTATTTGATGTAGGCGAAAGCCAAAACGACAAGTGCGAAAATAATTCGCATTGTGCACCCTGAACGTCCCCGTCCCCGAACCGCGCGGGTTTACTCCTGTTCTTGGTTGACGGCCGTAGCTGTTACTCATGATTCAATAGGGTGGGTTCGTTCAGGCATTTCGAATCAACAGGGTCTGTTCATCGAACATACCCTATTGGATCGCGTAAGGGCTATCTTCCGGTTCCGCTGTCGCGGAATCCCCAGACCGCTGGCAAGCCAGCTTTTCGCCCTGTTGGTTCAAAAAAATTACTTCGCGGGGCTGACTGAATCAGCCGCCATTTCAGACGCTGAAACTTCAGGAAAGGTCACTTTTCCTGTCGCTGCCCATTCGGCTGAGCGTTTGGTTGTTTCGTGAAAACCGCGGTCGGCCATCGCCACGGTACTGTGCCCCAGAGTGGTGTGGACACAGCGGCCTTTTCCATAGTCGACGACCATGATCATTGGCTCCATTTCTCCTGAACCACCCAACTTAGGATCTGCAAATGCGGACGCAAGAACGGTGACGTTTTTAGCAGGACCGCGAAGGCGGTCGTAAAGCTCGTCTTGAGCGTGCTTCCACTTCTTAGGTAATCCGGCGACAATCGGATGATCGTTTTGCGTTTCAATCATGAATTCGTGCTGTTTTCCGTGAGAACCGCCGCGACCGGCAGTCATGTCTTTGGTCCACTTTCCGTCACGAAAACGAAGATACGGGCCGGAGAGTTCTGAGCGTCCGCCCCAACCACCAACGGCGATCATTTCGTTGTAGGCTTTCCACTTCGGGAATGAGTTGTCGGCTGCGTGAACGGAAACGAATCCGCCGCCACCATTGACGTATTCTTCGAAAGACTTCTGAACTTCTTCAGGCCATGGCTCGCCGTTGTAGTTTGAAACCACCACGTCGAAATCACTGAAATTCGGGCGCCACGCGTCCCATTTCCCTTTGCTCTCGGCTTTAATTTTCTCTGCCTTCATCATCCATCCCTTCAATTCAGTATTGAATTTTTCCATCGCTGCGTCGTCGCCATTCTTTGGCTTGCGGGGAGCGCGGGGAGGGCTGCCCGGAGCGGTTGACACGGTGACCTCGAATCGACCCGAATCTTCGAAAATCAATTTCAGAACCGGCGATGTCTCCTGCCAGGCGTGATTGTTTTGCCCGTCGACGAGGAGCAGTTTCAGTTTTTCATCTGCTTGTGTCGTCAGTGAAAATGAGAATGCGCTGACGAATGCGATGAGTGAAAGAATCAGGGATTTTCTGCGAATCATGGCGCTTATTTTAGGCGGAACAACGATTTTTGAAAGCTTCGATTTTCTCACATTCACGCTTTGAATGTCATAAGAAAAAATTGATTAGCCGCATGAATTTTTAGTTAATTTTGCCACTTTTTCATAACTCATCCGTGTTCTGCGTGAATTTTGATATAGAATCCTGCTATGAATTCAGAACGACAGCGGCCGGCTGAAGATCGCGCCCGGGAAAAAAACGGAAGCGTTGGGAGGTATATTGCTGAAATACAATGGGTTACGGTTCTGGAAGATTACTCTGAACAGCAGGACGCCTGGGATTACTTCACGCACGATCTGTCACGCAGCCGAGCCTATCGCTGGGGTGAGGACGGCTTACTGGGCTGGACGGATCGCCAATGTCGCGTGTGTTTTGCGCCGGTTGTGTGGAATGGAAAAGACCCAATCCTGAAAGAACGACTGTTCGGGCTGAATGGAAATGAAGGCAATCACGGCGAGGACGTGAAGGAGAGTTATTACTACCTCGATGCCTCGCCGACGCACTCATACACCAAAGGGCTTTATAAATATCCGCAGGCCGAATTTCCTTATGCTGAGCTAATTAAGCAAAATAAGGGGCGGGATAAAAACGGCTCTCTTTCAAAAGTGCAGAGCGGTTTCCTGTCTGAGTTTCAGAAAGA
>CALAHF010000185.1 GCA_937891465.1 uncultured Verrucomicrobiales bacterium
CTTGTATCTCGTTGATTGGCGACTTCAGGACGGGGAAGAGTCTTTCCACGACACTGCGGTCGAAGGTATTTACAACGTCTTGAATCCTTACGAAGATCCGTTTGGTCTTTCGCTTTATGGGGAAGTAAAATTTGCCGATGAGTTTCTCGAGCTCGAGGGGAAAATTCTGCTGCAGAAACACTTCGGCCCGCTCTCTGTAGTTTATAACTTCATCCTTGAAACTGAGTGGGAAGAAGCCGGTCTCAGCGAAGTTAAAGGCGAGATTGGAAACACATTCGGCGTCAGTTACATGTTGAATCAGAAATTTGGAATCGGTGGCGAGTTTCTCCACGAAGTTGAAATCGCAGACTGGGAGGACGCTGGCAAATCAGCTTTTTACGTAGGGCCAAACGCGAGCTTTCGTTCAGGACCAGCGTGGGTAACCGCAGCCGGATTGTGGGAAGTTTCTGAGACCGAAGAGCCTGAGTTTCAGCTCCGTTTGCTGACTGGGTGGCACTTCTAAACCGTTGTCCTTTCTTTGGAAATGAAACTAAAAACTCTTTCCACAAAGATTTGCGCGTTGGCTGTTTCAGTCGGCGCGTTTTTCTTTGTTGGTTGTGAAACCACGGGTACGACAGGATCGTCTTCGAAAAAAAGCGCGGCAACAGGGTCGTCTCCCGTGGCAGAGGGCCGTCGGTTGTTTTTTGGTCGATGCACATCTTGTCACGCTCCGGAGCCAGTGCACACCTATCCGCTTTCGGAGTGGCGGCCCATCATTGCTGATATGTCGGATGATGCCAAGCTGACGTCATCGCAACGATCAGCGCTCATGGCGTATGTGAAGTCAGTGTATTAAAATACGCGGCTGCTGCCGTTAAATAAAATTTAGATCTTTCCAGCAGCCGCAAGTTTTGCATCCAGATGAGCCTGATAAGCCGCTTTGGCGCGGGTGTCTTCGCGACAACTTTCAGCGAAGAAAACGGCGCCTAACGCTTGTCTAGTTTTGTTACCGGAAACATTTCCATCCGCCCAATGGATCGTCCGCGAATGATGCGCGATCAAATGGCCAGCTTTACAGGGGATTTTCCGCGCGTTTTTTAAATCGTTGGGGATTCCAAAGTCCAAAATGGATTGGGAAAATCCTAATGTTTCGGAATCACCATGAGCCCTGGTCCCAAATTGATGTGACCCCTCGACATAATTGAGGCAGCCTTGTTCAGGGGCAACATCTTCCAAAGCGATCCACAGGGTGATCGCGTGATTTGGTGACAGGTGAAAATAATATCCATCCTGATGAGGCGGAGTCGGAGTGCTGACCTTTGGCGACTTATTGAAATACTGCAGGTTTTTGGGAACTACTTTCTCTCCCAGGCATGCTTCGGCAAGTGCGGTCAATTTACTGTCCGGCGCCATCAACTTGCCGAAATAGGCATCGAGCGAGTCCATGTTTTGGAGCTGTTTCAAAGTCGAGCCATCAGATTTGTCATCATAGTAAACCTCTTTTTTGCTCATCGTCGGAACGACATCGCGAATGAAGCGCTCTCTGTTCTCGTTCAATTGAGCGACTTCGTCAGAATTAAAAAAATCTGGAATCGAGATATACCCGGCGGCGTTGAAATCGTGGGCAAGTTTTTCAGAATCGAGGGAGATTTGCGGGGTGTCCATGAGGTGAAATTACCGGAGACTCGTCTATTTTTGATTCAGCAGTGCTTCGATCGAATAGCGAACAAAGACAAGCTCGCCCGGCGTCTCGTAAACCAGGCCGATTTTGTCATCGCCGATCGCGGTCATGCACGAATACGCGGACGGGCCGGCGTCTACTAGCGTGTGCCACTTTTCGGGCCAGGTAAGTCCTTCATCGTTACTAACTTTGATCGTCATTTTGGCGCGGCCTTTGGTTTGCGCGGGATTAGAGAAAAATAAAAGCGGTCCGTATTTTTCCGTTTCGACCCGGATCAAGCTGGCCATGCAAACCGGTTCGGGTAGGGCGCTGCGGGAGGTTGAGTGTTCCTGCCACGTCGCACCCAGATCTTTCGTTGTGTAGATCGCGCGACTACCGCCTCGATTGTCACGGCAGTTGATCATGATCGAACCGTCGGCAAGTTCGACCAACTGCGCTTCAGTCGTGTCGATTTTTACACCAGTCCCGATCTTCCAAGTCGCACCACGATCTTTAGAATAAATCAGCGTCGAGAACGGTTTGCCGTTCACCGGTTCTTCATTTTCTCCGCGAAATTGCGCCGGAAAAACCAGCGTTCCGTCTTTCATGGTTATTCCATTGCCGGGTCCTTGCAGGACGAAGCGCCAGTTCGGATCTTTGACTTGTTTCGTGATATTAATCGGTTCACTCCACGTTTTTCCGTCGTCATCACTCTTCGTCAGCATTAGTTGACCCGTTTCATCCGGCTCCAAACCGGGGCCCGAGCCACGCCAGGATCGCTCGCCGTGGCTCCATGTTGCTGCCACCCAAATCGTCCCGGTCTCTCGATCCACCAGCACTGCCGGGTCACCGATTCCGTCGTAGCTCCATTTCGAGTCGTCTCCCATGTCCATGATGACTCGCATCGGTTCCCATGTCGTACCGCCGTCTGTGCTGCGGTTCATTCCCACATCGATATCGCCTGGCAAATCCCCGCCGCGTCGATTTCGATTGTCGTAAACTGCAATCAACGTTCCTGCATTGGTGGTCGCCAGCCCCGGAATCCGCGTCGAGTTCACGCCGTCCTGACCGAGCGTTCTTAATTTCACGCGATGCTCAGGCTCTATCGCGACCAACCCGGGCGGCATTTTGTCGAGGATTCGCAAATGGTCGATCAACACGCCGCTTCCCTTTGGTGTGGTTGCAGTCAGCTTCAGTTCCGAAAAATCTGCTTTCAGCGGGATTGCCACGGATGATAGAAACGCGCGGCCGACAACCACTTTTCCAGCGCCATCAAAAATTTTTGGCCACTCTTCAGAGGCGGCATTTCGCGCATAGACTTTGAATTCAAACGGGGCGCGACTTGTCCAGCGCTCTGCTTGAAAAGCCAGCACCTTCCCGGATTTTACAGTCTTCGGAAACCGGATCGTCAGCTCACGGTTCTCGCCGCTGAGGAGATGCAGCCCGTGTTTTCCCTTCCATGGATGCGTGTCGGAAATTTTCGCATGTCCAGGCGTGGCCGAAAGCGTGATGCCATCCGAAATTAGATCACCTGAAATTTCTCCCGCTTTCACATTCTCAAACCCCGTTCCGACGCCTTCAATTTTTTCTTCAGCAACAGGTGGCTTCGCCGGTAAAACCAAAGGCCAGTCGTCCGTTCGAAAGGGCGCGACCGGCAATCCTGTTTCCGCACAAGTGATCGTCGCTTTTGGATCGTTTTCCCATGCGTAACGAATAGCTTCGATTTTCGAACCAACAGGGTCTGTTCGGCAAACCAACCCTGTTGGTTCGTTTTGTGTGATTAGCACTTTCTTAAACATCCGATCCTTCCCTGCGACAGAAATTTCAGCGTCGGTGGACAGTTTTACAGGTCGATCAAAGGTAAGTGCCCCAGACTTCTCTCCGAGTTGCCAACCCGTGAGTCGCGGTGCTTCGGCGACGAAGTCATTTCTATATTCATGTTTTAAAGCGAGCTTCGCCAACCGCTCACCGATCGGCTTTTTCGTGGTTGGATGCACATTGGTTGGGTGGCCCACGTCAAACGTGATCGCCATATGCGTGTTCGGGACGAGTGTGTCGATCTTTGATTGGACTTCGCGAAACGCCGCCCATTCGCGGTTCAGGCCAGGGAGCTGTACGAAGTAAAACGGCAGGTCGTCGTCTTCAAATTCTGTCCGCCATGATTCGATCAGCTTCTTGTGTGTCACGAAATTCTTCTTCGAATCGATCGGTGGCGAGCCTGCTCCATCTTCAGTCGCGTTCGATTCGCCCTGATACCAAATCACGCCACGGATCGGCATTTTTTCGAAAGGGCGAATGCCGGCTTCGAACAAGAATCCGGGTTCGAAGGGATGATGTGGCGTCGGCGCTGTTTGATTCTCAGTCCACTTCGTGAGATTCAGTTTCGCCCGTCCTGCGACCCATTTTGGAAGATCAGAATTCTCCAGCCAATTTGGATCCGCCGTGTCATTTGGAATCCACGCTTCCATCGGAGAACCGCCGACTGCATTGCAAATTAGACCAATTGGGACGCCGGTCTCGGCTTGAAGCATTTTTCCAAAGTGATATGCGACCCCTGAAAAATCCGGAACAGAATCTGGCGTTGCGACCTGCCAACCTTCTGATTTGTAAAGATTGTCGGAGAAGGTGTTCCGTAATTGAAGAAGGGGAAATTTGCCGCTTCCGGGGTGAATCGTCGATACTAGGTTCTGGATTCGGAGATTGGGATTTTTGGAACTCGCGATCGAGTTCTTTGCATCTGCCGTCTGTTTCAGCATCCAGCGCATGTTGGATTGGCCGGAGCAAATCCAGACATCGCCAATCAAAATGTTTTGTCTTATTATGAGATCATCACCCTGACGAATGAATAGCTCTTGAGGACGTTCCGTTGGATCTAATGCTGTAATTTCAATTGACCATCGACCGTTCGAATCGGCTGTGGTCTCTTTTTGCTGTCCGCTGAAAGTAACTTCAATGACAGAGGCCGGGGGCGCTGTCCCCCAAATTGGAATGGATTGGTGACGCTGCAAAACCATGTTGTCAGTGAATACCGGATCGAGAATCAGTTCCGACTGGTGAGCTTTTCGCCAGCCTTCGCCACGATTTAGAATGCGACTGAATCGGTCTCTTTCCTCCAATGTCGCATCGGGTGATTTGTCCGCTACATCGGATGCTGATTCATTTTTTGAGTGATCAACGATTACCCGCTCCTTCACTTCTCCCGTCTTTAAATCCACCCATTCAGTATATCGATGCTTGTCAGTTCGCACCGAGTAACCTCGCATTTTTCCTTTTGTGAATTGGGAGAAGGCTCGGTTTTTCCATGCGAGATTTGGTTCTTCAAGCAATGGAACCAAGCTTTCTCCCTGCTGCTGGTCCCAAGCGCGGGGAGGCACGCCCACCAAATCTGCGAGTGTCGGGTAAATATCAACCAGCTCAACAATCGCATCACAGTCTCCAGACGATTTTTCAGGCGCACGGATGATTAATGGCACTCGAGTATCGAGTTCGAAATTTGTGGTCTTCCCCCACAACCCTCGTTCACCGAGATGATAGCCGTGATCGCTCCACAGCACGACGATGGTATTTTCGGCAAGGCTCTGGGAGTCGAGTTCTGCTAGAACACGGCCAATCTGGGCGTCGATGTAACTGATGCATGCAAGATAAGCGTGCCGGACTTTTCGTTGATCCGCTTCCAGGATGGGCCCTTTTTTCTGCTGATCAGTGTAACGCCGAAGCTCGCCAGATCCATGCATCGAAATCGATGGAATGCCTTCCGTTTTCAGAGTCGCTTGGTCGGCAAGCGGGATAGAATTTGTGTCGTAGAGGTCCCAATATTTCTTTGGCGCAATGTAAGGCGAGTGCGGTTTGATGAATCCAACCGCGAGAAAAAACGGTTTATCGGAATCGGCGAGTTCAATCAAAGATTTGACGGCGTGATCGGCAACTTGGCCATCGTAAAGCACGTTGTCGGCGACATCAGGTGCTTCAGTTGCCGTACCGAAAACGAGCTTCTTTGTCCAATCATCTGCGCTGGGGTTTTTGGGCTTGTAGATTTTTTCGTAAACGCCTTTCGCTGCTTCGATTCCTTCTTCAGTGTAGTAGTAACGAGGGCCAGGGCGGAACGTCGGAATGCTCCACGATTTGGGATCGCCAAAGGTGTCTGCGACGGTTCGCGAGCTGCCTTCAGGAAAAACGCCGTGATAGATTTTTCCCATTGATCGCGAGTGGTAGCCGTGATTTTTAAATAGCTGGGGCAGCGTGACGATGTCGGGATGGATGTCGCGAAAATGCGTGTGGTTTCCATGAACTTGCGTGGCATCGGGGCGAAGCCCAGTCATCACCGATGCGCGAGACGGTCCGCAAATTGCTTGCTGGCAGTAGGCGCGATCGAATCGAACACCGGTTGCTGCGAGAGCATCAATGTTCGGAGATTTCGCGATTTTTGATCCGTAGCAACCGAGTTCGCAACGAAGGTCATCGATTGCTATGAAGAGAATGTTGGGTGCTTGTTGGGGTTCTCCATAAGGTGGTTTCGCAGCAAATAGCTGAAGTGAGAATGAAACCAATGCCAAAGAGGAAATGAAGCGTGAGAGCATTTTCATCGTTAAAAAATGAAAGGGAATTTAGTAACCACGCGCGAACTGAATATCGAGCGTTTGGATTTGAGTGTGAAGCGCCGCGTCCTGAACAGGCAAAACAATGGCATCTTCGTCGGAATCGTTATGATGCGAATGCCACCAGCCGGGAGGCGTTACGAAAACTGATCCGGGTGTCCACATTGCCTTCACCGGATTGACAATATTTCCATCCGCATCCAGATTCCGACCGATCATTGTGTAAGTGTCAGGACCCGCCGAGACGCACAAGTCGAGCGCGATGGAATTGTGGCGATGGGCCTTCTGGCGAGTCTGACGCGGCAACAAATTGTAGAGCGACCACATGGTGTGCGTGACCGTTTTTGTGATCGGGCAATCGACATTCGCCAGTAGAATTCCGTTCCGGTTCTTGTCGTGGCCTTCGTTCTGAGCGCGGACTTTGGCGAGCTCATCTTCGAGGCATTCGTAGCTGAAAAACACAGAGCGAAATTGGGCAGCATCAGGTTTTGCACCGAGATAGTTGAAGAGAGGTTCGTCGTTCACCCAGTAAAATGCAGTGTCTTCTTCAGCCGTGTGTTTGAAAACAGAACCGCCGGGCGTCGCGAAATAATCGCCGGTCTTCCACGTCACGGTTCCCTCGGGCGTTTCGGTTTTTCCGCGTCCGCGAATGCAGAAAAACACCTGCGAGGCTGATTGCGCCTCGGTTTCGAGGGATTCACCTGGATTGATGTGAACGAAGTTCGCCATCAGACTCGGGCCAGTACACGGATACGGCGTTCCCATTTGCCCGGCTAAATCGAGCGGGATGACGCGCGTCTCATCGATTTGATGCATCGCAGAAGGGAACAATTCGATCTCGATCTTCGGCATGCGGGGATTCACCGCCGAGGTGTATTCGAAGTATTCAGTATTCGCCGCCCATGCAGCATTGAGGGATTCGCTCATAGATTTATTCTCCGTAAAATTCTTTCAAATGACTCCAAACTTCTTTGCTTCCCTTCTTCGGATGTCGTTTCGGATCTGAGACTTCTTTGATGTAGAAATCGACATTTTTAGGATCGAGAAACGGGTCGTTGATCTCCTTTTGGAAATCTCGCATCGCTTTGAAAAGCTCGTCCTGTTTTGCTTTGTGTGCCGGACTGTTGGCGAGATTTTTGAGTTCGAACGGGTCCGTATCCAAATCGTAGAGTTCAAATTCTGGTGGATCGACATAGGCCGGATCCCAGACCGCCATGGGGATTTTTGTATTGTTATAGCGCGAAATTGCGACCCCGTTTGTCATCCGAACGGGGTTGTAGATGAATTTGTAGTGGTCGTCGCGAATTCCAAAAGTCAGATATAGCAAAGTGGATGCCGAGCCGGTATTGAACGTGTGAATGTATTTCCGACGGGGCAATCTCGGATTCTGTAATTCCTGCAGTGGCGAGCCGACCAGCTCTTTTGGAATTTTGATTCCCGCTTCTCTCAGCACACTCGGCAGAATATCCATCGACGAAACCATCGCGTTTTCGACGTGGCCTTTGTAAAACGATTTCGGGAAATTCACGATCATCGGCACCTTCACGCCGCCCTCGTAGCAAGTTGTTTTTCCACGGGGGAAATCACCGCCGTGATCAGCCATATAAATGACCAGCGTGTTTTCTCGCTGACCCGACTTTTCGAGATCAGCGAGCACCATCCCGATTCCTTCGTCGAGCCGGTTCATGCAATTCAGATAGTTTCGCATTTCCTCACGAAGCCGCGGCGTGTCGCAACCGATCCAGGGGAGGGGAGGAATGTCGCCTTCGACCATTTTAGTTGGATACCCTGCCTTTGATTTTCCAATGAAGGCGCGGTGGGCGTCCGAATAATTGATGATCGCGAGAAACGGTTTATTCTCCTTCTCCGCATTTTCAAAAATTGTCCTCGCCTGAGCAGCGTATTCCTCGATGGAAAAGGTACTGTTAAAATTGGCCGATTTGATCCCGCGATAATCGATGTAGTCCTCAACGATGCTCTCGGGGTTCACGTGGGTTTTCCCAATAAAGCCTGTGTAGTAGCCCGCTTCCTGCAGGTAGGCGGGCATGGTTTTAAAGTGTTTGTAGAAAGCGAAACGATGGGTCGCGAGTCCGATGTGTCCGGTTTGGCGAGTGTAGAGCCCCGTCAAAAATGCTGCGCGAGACGGACTGCAAACGGAATAGGGAACATAGGCGCGATCATACCTGACACCGCCCGCTGCGAGCGAATCGAGGAAAGGTGTGTGAACGCGGGTGTCGCCATAGCATCCGATTTGCTCGGAGTTGTCTTCAGAGACGATGAACAAAATATTCGGCTTTTCTGCAAAAGCATTGAATGCGAAAAGGAATCCGAAAAGTAGGAGCAAAAACGCAGTTTTCATTTGATTTCAGTCTTCTTGAGAAGTGCAGCAGTCACCTTTGCAATAATCGCAGCACCGCCGGCGTTCGGGTGAATGTTGTCGGGGAATAGAGCATCTTCATTGCGAAGCGGCCGCTCCATATCGATTGATTCGATATCCATTTTCTTAACCACTTTCACAATCTCTCGATTTATCTTTTCGATGCGGGCGTCTTCAAAAAACGCGTGACCTTTGAACAATGGGGCGAGGGAAGCCCACACAATGATTCGCGGTTTGCTGGCGAGCGATTGGTAGGCGGTGAGTAATTCGATGTAGTCCGTCACGAAATCATCCTCGAATTTGTCAAAATCCATCAAGTCATTGATTCCGAGATTGCAGATCACGATGTCGGGTTCGAAAGCCAATGCGTCTTCATGTTCTTTCATGAAAATGAAGGCGCGCTTCTGTTTGCCTCGCATCGATTTCTTCAGTATGCTGCGCCCCGAATTTCCAAAATTTCTGACTTCAGATTCGGCCCCTAAAATCTGTTGAAGCTGGGCTGGGTAAGTCCCTTCAGGATCTTTAATCCCATGGCCAAACGTGATTGAATCTCCAATGCACGCGATTTTGACCGCCGGTTTTGCGTCTTGAGCAATGGATGACTGGAACGCCAAGAGCACTAGGGCGGCTGAACAAAGAAGGGATTTCATTTCTTCGCCTCGCCTTTCGTGGGGGTGCATCGCACCGCCAAAACCTGAGTCGTTCGAATTCCCGGTTTGATTTCTCCTGACGGGATTACAAAAAATCCATCTCTCATCGGGACCACCGGAACAGTAACGGGCGGGGCAAAGGTTTCAGGCACGACTCCCACTTCTGTCCATGTGTCAGGCTTGGCGTTGTAGGCTCTGATCGTTCGAGAAAATCCGGGATGTTCTGTTCCTTGCCCGTTGATTTCCGGTCGTGCCGCAATTTGATCCCGGATAAATTCTGCGCCCACTCCGCCGAGCATCATTAATTGTGAATCTCCTGCTGGAACCGCGTTCATTGGTGCAGCTGATAATCCGATAGGTAAATCTGCAAGGCGTTTCCATTTCAATGATTTTGGGTCCAGCTGATAACAATCGCGGAGGAAATCCAGTTTCTCCCCGGTGAGACGGTCCTTGGAATAAGCGGGCGCTGATTCGGACATCGCGTCGCGCCCTGCGAAAAGGAACAATTTTCCACCCAGAACACCGGCAGTGGAATGCACGCGGCCTCGAGCACCTGCCGGCCAGGGAATCTCTTCCCACGCCGGCACCGTCGTATTCAATTCGATGCGAAACGCTTGCTTTACGATGCCCTTTACTGAACGGCCTGAGAATACATAGACTGTGGTTTCAAGAGCCGCGCCGCTGGCTTCTGCGAGCGGAATAGGGAGATTGGGAAGCGTTAAAAAATGTGGCTTACCATTTTCCAGCTTCAATTCAAAAGCGGAATTTGTTGGCTCGTTATTAGAGTCAGATCCGCCTACCATAACGATGGAGTCCCTCGAGGGAATCGAAAATGACAGGCCGTAAGCTGTTACTTTAGGCAGCTTAATTTCAGAAACGATCCACTGTTTGGCATTTTTTTTGAGAATGAAAATTCCGTCGTGCCAGACCTTCTTTCCCCCTTCCCAAGGCGGGGCCTCGGGGAAGTTTGCTCCGCCGGTGACAATCAAATTACCTTCGATGGCACCTGCAAATGGTCCGGCAAATCCGCGTTCGTCTGGAATTGCGGGTAGTGATTTCCACTTCAGCGCGTCCCCAGCGGCGCCCAGTTGACTAAAAAGAAAGAGGGTGAGTAGGGAAAGAGCCGTTTTCATTGCGGGAAGTATTTTCGATCCGATAGGGTTGGTTCGACGAACAGACCCTGTTGGTGCGTGAAAATTATTTCAAGTCTTTTGGAATTTCGCCGTCGCCAGTGGCTTCGCCTTTAAGTAGCCATTTCAAATTGAAGCGCGCGACTTTGGATTGACCCTCGCTTTCGAAGTTAAGATAAATCCAGCCTTCGCTCGGGGTTCCGAGACGGCCGACATTCATCGAGGAATAAGCGCCTGAGCCATCGAACACGAGACGCTTCACTGGCCACGTTTTTCCTCCATCGAAGCTTGCCCAGACAGTGGCTCGCTCACGCTTCGATTCTTTGGTGTCGATGTTAGAAAAGATCAGGATGTCACGTCCTTCGATTGGCAGTCGCGTCAGGCCGCCCATGCAACCGTAGCTGCGGTGTTGATGACCGTCCGGGAGAATGTCGATCACTTTAAAATCAGTCCACGTCTTCCCGCCGTCGTTGCTCCATGCTTCGCGTCGCCGCGTGTTCTTCGGGCGCTCCTGCCAGTGGACGCGGCTATTGTAGTAAATGCGGCCATCGCTCAACTCAGCCAGTGTGGCTTCGCCAGTTCCGTTTTCTGGAAAGGGCTCGCTAACCTGCCACGTCTTGCCGCCGTCGTCGGAAAACATCGCGTTGGTGTAATGCGTATGCCAAATCGATTCGGGTCGGTTTCCTGCCCCGTAAAATCGCGTCGGGCGAATGAGGCGGCCGGCGTGTTTTCCATGGCGAAGCGTGATGCCATGTTCGTTCATGTGCATCGAAACGGCATCACCGCGGCTATTTGGCTTGATAGTCGGCGTCTCCGGTTTCCACGTTTTTCCGTCGTCCTTGCTTCGATAAATCGTCAGCGGCGCAGGCGGGTGTTTGTCTTCGACGAAAGCTAAGATATCCCCTGTCGTTTCATCGACAGTCGTTCCACCGCCTTGAAATCCAGGCTTCGCGATCACTATTTCGTCGCCCCAGGTCTTGCCCCCATCTTCACTTCGCCGTGAGCGGACTTGCGTATTTCCCCATGTCGCGAGAACCGTTCCGGCATTGGTGACGACGATGTTCGGGAATCGTTCGCCTTTGAAAATTGGCTGAATGTCTAACTCAGGCTCTCCGAGAAATGGTTCGAGCGATCCCTCGGTGGAGGCCGTTTTTTTTTCAAATTCGTCTAACTCGCCCAACTTCAGCCTGACGCTTAGAATGTAAGGCTCGGCCCCTTTTTCCCAATGACCGTAGGTCGTGGTTACGACCGTGTCGTCGGGGAGCAATTCGACGCCGGGGTAGGCGCAGTCAGCACCCTTGTGATTGTCTTTGAGCCGGACGTGATATTGACCCGGACGATTCTCCACAAGATCTTTATAAGTTCCAACCCAGGCAACCCAGTCGTCTTCGTAGGGACCCTTTGAACCCTTCGGTGAGTTGCTGCGAAAGGAGATAAACAGTCGGCCGTCTTCCGTATATTTGGCGGTGTGGCGGTCGCCGTTCAGTGAAGCTGGAACTTCACGGGGGGCGGTCCAGGTTTTGCCTTCGTCATCGGAAAAGATGATGTGCGTATTTTTCCGACGGGCGTTTTCTCGAAGCAGTACTGCAATTTGTTTTCCGTCAGGAGACCGCAGTGCACCGGGTTCGCAAAGGTGAACGTCGCTGGATTCGTAGATGGCTTTGGGCACGGCCCATGTCAGGCCACCGTCAGTCGAGGTAGTGGTGAAAAGCGTGAAAACTATCGGGTCTTTTTGATCCGGTTTGGGAGTCATAAATCGACCGTCGTCGTGAAAAAATGCCATGTAATGGCCTGGACCGGTTTTCAAATCAATGACCGTTCCCATGACCACGATACCGCCCCAATCGCCGACGGGTTTGAGTTCGCCCCAGTTCGCGCCGTCGTCTTCGGTTACTGCGAGCCTTGCAGGATAAAGACCGGACCACATGATGATTCGCTTTTTGCCTTCGGCATCAATGACCCGATGCATAGTCGGGACTTCTTTACTGGTTGCCCAATTTTCGGGTGTTGGAAGGCGGTTGGTCCAGGTTTTTCCACCGTCGGAGCTGCGTTTGTAAACAATCCCGCCTTTTCCGTGGCCTTTGGGATAAACGCAAAGCATCGTCTTTCCGTCTTCGAGAAGAACCGTTGTCGGGTGCCCGAGATACTGTCCTTTTTCGCGATCGACGACGACTTGGCGATCCGTTTGATCCGTCAGGTCAATGTTGCTGACTTGTGCTTGTGACGCACTTCCCAAAAGGAATGTGGCGAGGAGAATGGTGGCTTTATTGGGTAACTTCATCTTGATTCATCAAAGAAATTCAAAACAGTGTCGCGACCAAATCGAAGTTGATCGCGGACGAGGGATTCGGCTTTTGCGGAGTTGCGCGTTTCAAAATGCTGAAGCAACTCCGAATGGGATTCTAAAGTGGAGCGAACCAACTTTTCCGAAAGCAGCTTTGGCGATCCACGATGCGCCGCGAAACATTGCGTCAAAACGTGAAGCTCATTCGTGATTTTCGATAGCACGCGATTGCGAGATGCGGTGATCATCACGCTGTGAAAACGCTCGTTGATTTCAAGCCAGCGATCCAAATCGGCTTCGGTCGCGCCACGTTTTCTCGCCGTAATTTTCTCGCCGAGAGCACTCCATTCTTTCATCAAGGCAGAGAGCTCGCTCAATTCATGACTGGTGATTAATCGCGCCGCTTCTCCCGCAGAAAATGGCTCGAAAAGCTCGCGAACATCGTAAATTTCTGAAATTTCTTGTCGGTCGAATTTTCGAACAAATGCGCCAGCACCAGCAACTTGCTCGACAACGCCTTCGCTGGCGAGGCGGCTGATCGCTTCCCGCACCGGAATGAAACTGGTGCCCAAATCGTCGGCTAGCTTGCGGTTCACTAATCGAGAACCGGGCGCGAGTTTTCCCGTAAACACCATTTGGCGAATGTGATCGTAGGCTTTCTCGCTGAGTGAAACAGTTGACATGGGCGGTTAAAAACGAAGAAAAAGATTGCGCGTTCGATTATGCTATAACATTATCTAACGAATTTGTGACACTTGTCACGAAAAAACTTTTCTACGAAGCAATAGGGTTGATTCATCGAACAGGCCCTGTTGGTTCGTGAAGCTCGCTTTATACGTATGAAACTCACAGGACTTGTCGCAGCCACCTACACGCCGTTTCACGCAGACGGAACGCTCAATGCCGATCTGATTTCGCCGATGATTGATCACATGATCGATCGCGGTGTTGCGGGCTTTTACATCTGCGGAAGCACGGGGGAGGGGGAATCACTGACTCTCGATGAACGCAAGCAAGTTGCCGAAGCGACAGTCTCGGCGGCGAAAGGCCGAGTGCCGGTTGTGGTTCAGGCAGGACACAATTCCATCGACTCAGCCTGCGAGTTGGCACGGCACGCAGCCGAAGTCGGAGCCGATGCGATTTCGACGTTGCCGCCGACTTATTTCAAGCCGTCGACCCCTGAATTGCTGATGGAATACATCGCGAAAGTTGCGGGATCAGCCCCGGATTTGCCGTATTACTATTACCATATTCCGCGTCTGAGTGGCGTTGCTTTTGACACTGTGAATCTTTTGAAACTCGCTAAAACCAGCGTTCCGAGTTTTGCCGGAATCAAGTTCAGCGACTTTTTTCTGGCGGAAATGATGGCGTGCCAGGAATTTGATGATGGCCGCTACGATATTCTTTTTGGTTCCGACGAAATGATTCTCGGAGCACTGGCCACCGGTGCTAAGGGAGCCGTGGGAAGTTGTTATGGTTTTGCTGCGCCACTTTGGTTGAAGATCATTGAAACATTTAAGGCTGGAAATATCGAGGAGGCTCAGGGGTGGATGCGAAAAGCCGCACGATTGGTTCGCTTCATTGCTGGTGATCCGGGGCCTTTTCAGGGCTGTGTGAAGCAGGTGATTTGGCCGATGCTGGGCTTTGATGTCGGAGCGTTGCGCCTTCCTCAACCTGCTATGGATAAGGCTGCGATTGATCAAGCGAAACGCTGGCTCGACGAAACGAGGTTCGGGGAAGAAATCGTGAGCGGGAATTTTTCACTGTAATGGAACGGGAACAAATCGGGAAATATCGCGACCTCTATCGAGACTCATTGCTGGACGACATCATTCCGTTTTGGCAGAAAAACGGAGTCGATCACGAAAACGGTGGTTTTTTCAATGCGGTCGACCGTGATGGATCGCTGTTGGATTCTGACAAGAGCGTTTGGTTGCAGGGGCGTTTTTCGTGGCTGCTGGCAGCGACTCACAATGCGTTTGAGCCGAAGAATGAGTTGCTCGATCTTGCGAGAACGGGAATCAAATTCATCGACGAGTATTGTTTTGATCCAGAAGATGGTTTGATGTGGTTTCAGATTACAGCGGATGGAAAGCCGATCCGGAAGCGGCGTTATCGTTTTTCAGAAGCGTTCGCTTGCATCGCGAATGCTGCAGTTTTTGAAGCTACGGGTGATTTAGATTGTGCTCGGAAAGCAGCGGATCTCTTCGCAACGTTCGAAGCGCATGCCAATGATTCAAGCCTGTCACCGTTTCCGCCGAAATTCACCGGGACACGGCCCTCGAAGGGAATCGGTGCACCGATGATTGCGATCAACATGGCGCAGATTTGCCGCGATGCGAAAATCGAAGGAGTGAATTGGAATGCGAAAATCGATGCCGCGATTTCGGAAATTGTTTCAGATTTTGTGCACGACGATATTGAATGCGTCATGGAAACCGTGGCGACAGATGGTTCGCGGATCGACGATCATTTTGACGGTCGCACGCTGAATCCCGGGCATGCGATCGAAGCGGCGTGGTTCATTTTGCACGAAGCCAAATGTCGCGGGAATGATACCGAATTGATTGCGCTCGGCACGAAAATGCTCGATTGGATGTGGGCTCGCGGTTGGGACAAGGAATTCGGCGGGATGCTTTATTTTGTAGGGGTCGATGGCAAGCCGGTGCAGGAATACTGGCACGACATGAAATTTTGGTGGCCGCATGACGAAGCGATTATCGCGACGCTTTTGGCCTATCAGCTAACCGGAGATTCCAGCTACGCAGAGATGCACCAGCAGGTTCACGACTGGACTTGGGCGCATTTTCCAGATCCTGAATACGGTGAGTGGTTCGGTTATCTCAGACGTGACGGCGCGGTTTCAAGTCCGGTGAAAGGCACGCTCTGGAAGGGGCCGTTCCACACGCCACGGATGATGCTAACGTGCTGGCAAATTTGCGAGGAAATGCTCGAAGACCAGTCCGCGTCTTAATTAGTCTTTCAATGCATCAGTGAGGCCTTTTCGCATGGCTTCAACGGGCGCTTCTTGATTGAACCAAAATTCAAATGCCAAAGCGCCTTGCCACAACAACATGCTGAGACCATTCGCCGCACGTGCTCCGGCGGCCTCTGCGTCAGCAAGTAATCGAGTGCGAGGCGGGGAATAAATCATATCGTAAACCAAATGATGTGGCTGAATTTGATGGCAGGGAATTAACGGTGGGTCGGTCGTCTTCATGCCGATCGAAGTAGCATTGACGATTAGGTCGATTTGATACAATTCGTTGGCGAGAGCTTCAGCGTCTTCCAAGGCAATGGCTGTTAACCGTTCTGCCGGGCCTTCCAAACGATCGGGATCGTGAAAAAATTCTTCGAGTTCGGCCTCGAGAGTTTTGACTTTCGAAAGCGTCCGGTTTGCAAGAACGAGCCGCTCGCAATGTTCCATGGCGCATTGAACTGCGACGGCGCGGCCTGCTCCGCCGCCAGCGCCGAGAATCAGGATACGGAGATCTTTCAGGTCGACGGAAAACTCTTCACGAATCGCGCGCTGAAATCCGGGGCCGTCGGTGCTGTGGCCCGTGAGTTCACCATTTTCCTTATTTACCAAAACCGTGTTCACAGCACCTGTGCGGCGAGCGACTTCTGATACGTGATCGACGATTTTCGCGACCTCTGTTTTGTGGGGAATCGTCACGTTGGTGCCAATGAAACCTTGCTTTGGAAGCTCGCGAAGCGCCGTTTCCAAGTTCGCAGGAGCGATATGAAGTCGAACGTATTCCGCATCGATTTTGGCCGCCTCAAGTGCCGGATTGTGCATTTGCGGCGAAAGCGAATGCGCAATGGGATCTCCAAAAACCGCAAGTTTCCCCGGCTTTGCGAGCGCCTTGGATGCGTTCGCCCACGATTGCAGATCAGCGAGTGAGTAGGTTGTATTGTCGGACACGATTCGGAATCAATAGGGGTGGTTCGACGAACAGACCCTATTAAATTAGGGCTATCTTCCGGTCCCGCTATCGCGGAACCCTCAGACCGCTGGCGAGCCAGCTTGTCGCCCTGTTGGATCGAAACGTCGTTCCTAATGAACAGGATATGTTCGATGAATCAACCCTGTTGATTTGTGAAAGCATTTTCAAATCAAAGCACATCAGCAACAGTTTGCTCACTTTTGAATCTGATTTGGGACAATCGTTGCTTCGCGCTAAGTGATCGCAAACGGAGATTGGATGCAGATTGAATCAAATGCACGTGGAGCGAGGGCGTGGGTAAGGTGTCCTTTGCGCCTTGAATTTTGTTGCACGGAGACGCAGAGCACACAGAAGCGGGATAGACAAAAATAAAATGATGCACCACCGATTTGGCGATGCATTTTTTTCCTAAAATTTATTAAAAACTGTCGTCGCGCGATACGCTGAACTCAATCGCTTCGGTTTTGGTGAAGCGATCGCGTTCGTCTCCAGGTCTCACGAGCTGACAGATGAAGCCTTCCCACAATTCCATGTCGGCGCGAAATCCGCGAGCACGAAGCAGGAGCTTATTGCTGGTGGTCCGAGCGTGAAGCTGGAGCTTAGCGAATGAAGGGCCTTGTACAGTGACTTCGCGAACGCCGTTAGGCAACGTCCGGTAAAGCACGTTGTAAGGTGTCACATTGTGACCACGCTTGAAGCCGAGACGCTCCCATGCGGCGTCGTAGGTATCACCAGCGGCACCGGGAAGGTGAAAGATGGCGCGGTTGTCGCTTACGGCCACGCGAACTTCGTCGAGTTTCAAGCCGTCTGCTGGATAATCCGGAGCAAAGTAACGGTCATTTTTTTCGCGAGCAAGTGGTGGAATAATGAAGTAAATGTGAGCATCGTCGCGCTCGCCTTCAGCGGGTTTTTCAGCTACGTAGGTGCCGGTCGCGGTGTCCTCTTTAAACCAGAAAATGACCTTAAATTCGAGGTCGTCCTCGAGCATCATGTTCCAGGTAAACTCGTTGCCATCGAGCTTGGGTTCTTCGATGTGTTTGATGAATTTACGGCGACGCCAGTGGAGTCGATTATCGGTTCCCATTGTGTATTTCGCGCTGTGGTAGCCGAAAATAACGGGACGCTGAAGGAAGCCTTCTTTGTCTTTCAGGTAGATGTAGGCACGTGCTTCGGGACCGTGAAGTGCAATATCAAAGTTCTCGTATTCGAAGACTTTAAGCTCGTCTTTGAAGAAGGTCTTGGTGTGAGACCAGTAATCTTTGTCGATATCGCGCGTGGGGCGACGAGTCGCGAGTGTTACACCTTCTGGAACTGGAGTTGGCTTGTCGACTTTGACCATGAGCGGCTCCGGTGTATCATCTTTCGGGCGAAGAATGTCGGAGAGAGGAGGAAGCTTGCGGCCCAGTGTCCGGCGGGCAACCTTGTTGTGAATCGTGGCGAGGTGATCGGATTCTTCAGATGCCGGCTGAACGTAGGTTTTGATTTTGCTGCGCCCCAAACGCTGCCCGAGGGAAGCGGCGAGTTCTTCATCTACAAAGTCTTCGAAGTCGGAGAAAATGTAGAGCGAATCGCATTTCTGATCGACGAGGAAGTCTGCAGCGGAAGAAATTCGGTTGCTTCCACCGCGAGCGATGAAGGAGTTCGGCCGTTTTTTAAACGTCTCGATCAAGCGATCAACGGCTCGTTGCGGGGCTTTGCGTGGCAAATCATTCCACAAAAACCAATAAGGGCTGTTTCCTTTTTCCCACTCTTTAGGCCAATGAGGCATGACCTCTTTTTCAACGATTGGATAAATGCGAGTCGCCTCTGCTTTACCCATCATCAGGGCATTGTTGATGTAGACGATTGGAGCGTTTTTGTAATTCTTGTCGACCTCGCGAACAACCATAGGAAGGAATTCTGCCATGGAACCCGAAACGTCGAGAATCACGCCGAGAACTTCGCCTTCGATAGGTTCACCAAACATCATGACTGACTCGGTCGAGGTCATTGCCGGGGCAAAAGCCATCGACGGAGCAAAGGCAACGTCTTGTGCGGGGACGCTGATGTCCCCCTGAACGGAAATGTTCGGGACCGAGAAATTCGAAACCCCGGCAGCTGAAACGACGTTGGTGACGGTTGCCGCAGCTGTTTGGTTGGTAATTTTGGTGCGCTCAACATTCACGTTGTCGATCACTTCTTCCTCTTTATTAGCAACGGAGGTCGCAACAATCGAAGGAGGTGCGTCTCGCGGTGGAAGCGAAATCACGAGAGCGAGTGGCCCCAAAATTGCAAGGTGAATGAGAATGGTCATTGCCAGCGAAATGACTTTGTCCCGCTGCATGGTCCGCAGGCGAGTCAATGCTGACGCCTTTTTCGATTCGGCAATGAAGGCCGCTTCGTCTTCTAATTCAGGATCGTAGGGAACTTCCTTTTCGGATCCAACCGCGAGGACGGGGGCTTCTGCTGCTTCCTTTTTTGGTGCTGCTGCAGGATTCGGGGCAACTGGTTTTGCCTGCGCCGCCAGTTCATCCAAACTCGGTTTTGGCGTTGCTGTATCCACATCGATCAGTGAAACAGTTACATCGATCAGTGAAACAGTTTGCGCACCTCCTGCGGGAGTGGCCCCTGTCGGAGTCGGAGCTTGAAGCGCTACCGGAGCCGCAATTTCGAGGACTTCGTCGTCAGTCGTTATGACAGATGCGGGAGCTGCTTTTGCGACGGGCGTTTCGTCCTGAACAATGGCGACCGCTATGGGGACTTCTTCTTCTGCTTCCTCAACAACGGCTATAGTGGGCAGGGCAACACCATGAACTTCTGAAATTTCTGCAAGGGCCGCTTTTGCATCCGCATTTTCGGGATTGGCTTGGAGAACCGACTGGATAATTCCCAAGCCGTCTTCAGCTGCGCCAACCTTTGCGTAGGAAAGACCTGCGGCAATTAGTGAACTCTCGTCTTCAGGCAAAACCTCAACCTCATTGATCACTTCAATGGCAGTATCCATCTGGTCTGCAGAAACGCAGGCGTCAATCAACGCATAGCGATTTTCCCAATCTGAAGCGTTAGAATCCAGTGCTTTTCGTAATGCGTTGATGATGGCGCTCATATCAGGTGTTTTTTCTAATTGAAGGGCACAGAAATGTCACGTGTTTTGTCATACGTAAATTCCCCTAGTTATATTGGAATCCCAGCCTTGTTTTGTGACTAGATTCTGAATTTATTTTAGCCGTTGTTAAAGCGTCGCCCGGCCCATTTTTTCTCTTTGAAAATATCCCGCAATGCAGCGGTTTACAATGGGGCGGATTCAGGTGTAATTCGCACGATGTCCGAAGCCAGTTCCAGCACTCCGCCAGTTGATGCGGTCGCCCGTCTCGAAGCGGCTGCGGCTCGTGTTCAGGGGCGGTTGTCGCGGGTGAAGACTGCTGGTTTTTTCAGTAATTTCACGCCCTGGTTTGTCGTTGTGGCGTTTCCTGTGCTTATTGCCGTTCGTTACTGGCAGGGCTTTTCACGGCTCGAAGCGTTGTTTCTGGGACTCGGCCTGATTGCGCTTTGGGCTGTCACGGGCGCTGTAATTGGATTTTTTAGAAAGCCTTCTTTGCTCGATTCTCTTTCGGTTTGGGATTCGGTGGATGGAAAAAAAGACCTGTTTTCGTCAGCGTGGTCGTTCGAAAATGAGCGTCGTCAGCAGAAACGTGAGCTTGCCGAAGGTGAAAAACTTCATATTTCGCGGGCGATGTCGGCCGTTTCTGAAGTGCGCAAACGGCTCCCGTTGGTCATTCAAATGCCAACTTTAGGGCGAGCGTTTGCCGCGTTGGGAATTCTCGCGATCGCCGTGATCACCATCTTGCCAACCATGTCAGTCGATGAAGGTGAACAGCTTCTGACTGAAGAAATGCAGGCCGAAGCAGAAAAACAAAGCGAGCGGCTCAAAGAAATTGCGGCGGATCTCGATAAAATGGCGGAAAAAGGCGAGATCGAGAAAAGTGGTCTCGAAAAACTGCGCAGCGATGTGGATGAAGCGGCTGACGGCCTGGCCGATTCCGAAGGGAAAACCGCGAATGAAATGATCGAGGGGCTTGAAGCGCGAGCGCGTGCTGCCGAGAAGTTGGCAGAGAAAATGGGGGCTGTGGACAATCAGTGGGCATCCGAAGAAATGATTCGCGAGATGAGTCAGCACGCCGATTTCGCAGATTTAGCCGTGACGATTAAAGACAAAAATGCGGATTCCGCCTCTGCCGAAGCGGATAAAATTGCGGATTCTCTGGCGATTGATGAGCTGAAAATCGAAACGCGGGAGCGAGTCACGACCGCTTTGGAACGAACCATGGAAGCCGCTAACGAAGTCGATAAAACCAAAGTCGTCGGAGAGCGGATCGGCAATGCTTCCCGCAAAATGGCGGATCAGCAGGCAAAGACCGCCGCCCGTGAATTCGAAGAACTTGCCAAATACTTTCAGACGGTAAAAGAACGTGATATTGCCCGGAAAAAACTCGAAGAGCTCGCCGGAAAGCTCCGTGATGCCGGCAGTAAGATCAGCGGCAGCAAGCTGGAGAAAATGAAGCAGCTAGCCAACGGACAGAATTCTCCGAAAGGTCAAGGCGCGGGCAAAGGGAACTCGCCGAAAGGCCTGCAATCGATCGCTCAAGTCCCCATGCCGATGCCGAATCAGCCCATGCCGCAAATGCCACGACAGGGGCCAAACGGAGCACCGCAGATGCAGCCGGGTGCTCAGGGTGCCATGCCTGCACCAATTCCAGGTGTGGGTCAACAACTTCAGCCGGGGCAGAAAGGTCAACCGAGCCAAAAAGGAAAAGGGGAGCAGGCAAAATCAGGAATGATGGCTCCGGTTCCCGGGCAAAAAGGTGGCCAGAAGGGCAAAGGTCAAAAGGGGATGGCTGCGGCGATGAATCCAAACGGAAAGCCTGGCCAGAATGGAAAAGGAGGAGCTCAACCGGGATTGATGGCTCCTGTGCCGGGTGCGGTTCAGGGAAGTCCGCAGCCGGGTTCGATGCTAGGCCAGGCAGGAGGACAAAGCCCCGGCGGGAGTGGGCAATCGGCTCAAGCTGGAAATGGTGGACTTGAGGCAGGGCAGGGGACCGCAGCGATGGGAAATCAGGCCACGCAGGCAATGAAAGCAGTGACGGACGCTAACGTGGCGGCTCAGATTAACAAAAACGGAGATTCCACCTTTCGTGCCATTGAAGGTCAGGCTCGCGCCGAGAAAGCAACGCTCGAATCACAAGCCGCGATGCTTTCTACCATTCGCGCAGAGGAACAGGCGCTCGATGGCAAATCACTTCCTGCTTCGCGAAAAAATCAGGTTCAGCGCTATTTTACTGAAATTCGAAAGCAGTTCGAAAAAGCGGACGGCAATTGATCGCCAAACTTTTATTGACCAATTTTCTAAAAACTGAACACTCCAGAACGTTCACAGAACTTCATTTTCCTTCATGACCAGCGACCACCTCGATACCGAACTCACGGCTTTCACCTCGAAATTTACCGAGCTGAAAACGGAAATTCATAAAGCCATTGTCGGTTACGACGATCTCCTTACCGAAACGCTCGTTGCGATTTTTTCACAAGGTCATATTCTCCTCGAAGGAGTTCCCGGATTGGGAAAAACGTTTCTCGTGAGGACTTTGTGCGATGTGATGGGGGTTGAGCCTGGCCGAATCCAGTGTACCCCGGATTTGATGCCGGCTGACATTCTTGGAACTCACATCGTGAACGAGAATGAAGAAGGTCGCCGAGTGATGCATTTTGAAAAAGGTCCCGTGTTTGCCAACTTGGTTCTCGTCGACGAAATCAACCGCGCGACTCCCAAAACTCAGGCAGCCCTTCTCGAAGTCATGCAAGAGCGTTCCGTCACTGCCGGTGGCGACACCATGATGCTACCCGCCCCGTTTTTTGTAATGGCGACGCAAAATCCAATGGAAATGGAGGGAACTTACCCGCTTCCTGAAGCCCAGCTCGATCGGTTCATTTTCAAGCTGAAGGTTCCGTTCCCTGATGAAAAAGACCTCATCGAAATTTCGAAGCGGACCACCGGATTTCACACGACTGAACTGAACCGCGTGATTTCTGCGGAAGATTTGCTTCGTTTTCAGGAAGTGCTGACCCACGTGCCGATTGCAGATCACGTGACCGCATTTGCCGCGCAGTTGGTCCTCGCGACCCACCCCGAAAATGCTTTCGCCAACGATCAGGTAAAACGCTACGTCAGTTACGGCTCCAGCCCTCGCGGGCTTCAGGCGCTCATTCGCGGGGCTCGCGTCCATGCCGTGCTTGACGGTCGGACCGCGGTTTCAACCGATGACATTCGCGAAGTCGCCATGTCGGCAATGCGTCACCGCGTGATCTTAAATTTCGAAGGCGAAGCAGAAAACATCAACGTCGACGCTTTGGTAAAAGACATCATCGATGGTCTTGCCACATCAGGTCAGACCGCAGCCGCCGCAGCAGCCTGATCCAAACGAGCTATGGCGAATTGATGAGCGAGTGTGTAAGTTAGTAAAATGCGGCGCGGTGTTAAAAAAATAGTTCTACGAACCAATAGGCTCTGTTCATCGAACAGACCCTGTTCGTTCGTGAAAATTATTCTGGGCCTGATTCTGTCGGTGAGCTTCGCTTTTTCACAGGACGCTCCGGCAGAGGCGGAACTCTCCGACTTCGATAAAACGTCGCTGAACTTACGTACCGCATTGCATTACGATTCGGCAATCGCCGCCCCACTGGATAGTCTGGTTCGGTTGTATCAGAAAGAAGATCGGATTGAGGACTTGATTGGTCTTTACCAGGCGCATATCGCACAATATCCGGAGGATGCCGGTGCAAAAGCGGTTCTCACACGGCTCCTGCGAAAATTGAATCGGGCGGGGGCTGGTGAATTTGTGACTGCTGCGTCTCAGCTTCATCCGGATAATTCAGTTTTGCAGCACCTCTTGTTTCAGCATTTGCAGGATCGGAATGACCCGCGTGCGGTCGAGGTGTTGTCTCGCGCCATCGAACTGGAATTGCTAAAACCGGGCCGTCGCGATGGCTGGTTGGAAGAATTACTCAAGATTTCAGCCGAAGGTAAAGGCCGCGAGCTTGCGATAGGGCATCTAACGGCGTTGCTAAATTTGGAAAATCACACAGCAAAGACGCTGGAGGCTTTGTCTGCACGAATGCAGCGCTATGGGTTTTGGGAGTTGTCGCTCAGCGCGGTGACGAAAGCTCTGGCGAAAGATCCGGATGCTGAAGCCAAAGTGGAGCTGCAGGTTCGAGCAGCAAAAGCAGAAGCGTCCCTGGGGAACCGGGAACCGGCAGGCCAGCGGCTCGACGGGTTACTGGCAAAGTTGGCGCCCGATTACTGGCGGCGTCGTGAAATCATGAGCTTGCGGGTGAATTTTCTCGCCAATGACGCGGAGCGCGAAGCGATGTTGGCAACGGCAAAAGCCGGCTGGGAAGCGAATCCAGCGAGCGAATCTGCGGTGCTTGATTATGTGGAACTGCTGGCTGCCAGTGAGCTCCGGCGAGATGCCATCAAAGTGCTAAACGATGCTGCGGTGGTGTTGCCAACTTCGGAACGGCTCGAGGCAAAAACGCTGGAGTTGCTTGAACGAATTGGTGATGAGCGGGAATTGGAAGTGTATTTGGAAAAGCGGCTTGCAGCATTTTCGGAACGGGATGATTTGCGATACCGAATTGTGAAAGCACAGTATTTGCTCGGAAAAACTGAGCCGGCTGAAGTGAATTTCAAGCGGGTCATGGCAGGGCTCTCCGAGGAGGATAAGGGGCCGCGATTACTCGATTTGGGGCGGTATTTACGGAATTCAAATTTGCCGGGGCAGGCGGTGCCGATTTTTGAAACGTTTCTTGCTACAAATCCTGCACGCCTCGATGTGCGGCGGGAACTCGCTGAAACACACCTAACGCTTGATCAGAAATCGATCGCTCGAAAGGTGGTTGGGGAATTGGACGTGACTCATGCTGAGATTGAGAATTTCCTCGATGTCGTTCAATTCATGGTTCGCGAAGAGTTTTTTGCCGAAGCGAAAAAGGCGCTGGAAAAACGACTCGGCATAGAGCCAGAGCAATTCGAATTGCGATTGTTGCTCACGAGAGTGTTTGGAAAGACCGGAGATCGTGAAGCCGCAGAATCCTTGTTAAATTCAACTCGTGAAATCGCTGACACGCCGTCCCGTTACCGCTCGTGGTTGGAAACAGGATTGGAAGTTCATGAACTCTTTGATGATGTCGCGCTGTTTTTTGATCGCGAACAGGCCCGGTTTGGAACGAAGTCGAACGGTGGAGATACGGCTGAAAAATGGACTTCTGCTGAGATCGAAAAATTTCTTATTTTATGTGAAACGGGCGAACGCAGCCAACTCACTGATCGGGTTACTCAGGCAATTCGGACAAAGCTCCTGACCGATGATTTGGCGCTGGATGTTCGACTGAAGCTTCGATTGCTACTCGTTACCGCGCTGGGAAATCAGCCAGAGAGGGGAGCTGAGATTGAGGAACAGCTCAAGCTCTTGGCGATCGAAAATCCGTCGCAAAAAGATGAATACACGCTTCGTCTGGCGCTTTTGTATCACTCCCTGAATCGTCCGGATTTGACGAGTCCGGCGCTCTCGGAGGTCACCGTGTCGAATGTTTCTGACGTGTCGGTTTTACGAGCCGCAGCTCCCGTATTTATTGAGTTTGGACTTGTGGATGCGGCATCAACGACGCTTGAACGAGTGACTGCGGCCGAGCCGGAAGCCCTCGCTAACTGGGAAAAAAGGTTGTCGCTTCTTGCTGCATTGGGCCGGGAAATTGAACTTCGGAAGGTGATTCGGGATCTTCTTGGAGGCGTTAATCGGATTGAGTTGAGCGTTGATTCGATCGATGCTTTGCGCCGTCATTTGCTTGATTCTCATTGGCGGAGTGTGGCTTCATTGATTGCTAAACAAACGCCGGAATCGCTTGCCGAAGTCCTGCCATTACTGGAATCCGTCCAGCGCGAGGCGACTGACAGCGATCGGCTATGGGGACTGTGGGCGCGGGCATTTGTGTTGAATGCGCTGGACCGAGTTGACGCTCGTGACGCGGCGATCGAAGAGTTAACGGCTGCTGCGTATGAAGGAAATGCAAATGCAGCGAGGGCCGCCGCGGATGCGGAAACACAGATTGTTTTTCCTGACGGGCTCGCGATTTCACTTCCTGCAGCAATGGATCTGTTGACGGGCCCAACAGGGGACAAAAGCGCCGCGGAAAGCCGCCAGAAGACAGAGGGGCCGCTGACCCAGCCTAAGCTGGACTGGGCATTTGAAGTCGATGGCGGTGCTCGTGTTTTACAAATTGAGCCCGTTGGAAAAGACGTGGTGCTCATTCTCGATGATCGCGGAACGATGTATTCGGTTGAAGCAGCGAGTGGGAAATTGAAGTGGCGGGAGCGCTTTGGATTGCCGGAGACCACCTTTACAAATTCAGGTTCGAGGCGACTTCGAGGAAATACACTAGGGGCAACTGGAGGCAGTGGAATTCAGATCGCCAACCAGTATTTTCGCGTTCAGCAAAGCGGTAGCTCGCTGTCAGTTCAGCAGTTAGTGGCTCCGTTTCAAACGGCAACGTTGAACGCGGGCGGAGCTTCAGTGACCGGTGCGGCGGGGATTGGAGCGACCGGTTGGGATGCATCATCCGTCAAGCTCGTTCGCCGTTTTGCCACGGATGGTGAGAGCCAATTTTTCATGACATTTGGCGATGAAATCAGTGCGTTCGAAGCCACAACCGGCAAGCTTTCGTGGAATGCGCATCTCGGGGCGTTGAGCGAAGGGGAGCGCCAAATGGTCTCCAATCTGGCGCGGCCTGAGACGTCATTGGCAATCGACGGGGAGCGGCTCATTGCCTTCTCACCAGCGACTTCGGTTGCGTCCGGATTTTCTGCAGAAAATGGAAAGTTACTGTGGCAACGAACGTTGAATTCCAATGCCGCAGACAACCTCTTTTCGCTGAACAGTGGCATGACGGTTGATGGAGGCCGCGTGTTTCTGTTTGGAAGCGAAAGCGTGATTCTTGATTCCCAAAGCGGCGACACCATTTGGAAATTTGACGGCGTCGGAGTACAAAAATTTCCCGTGAAACTGCGAGCGCAGGAAAAAGCTGTGGCGGATGAACTTGCCGCTCAAGCTGAAGGTCCGATCGTAACCACTCCAACGAAAGCCTGGGCTGGAGGTAGCGTTTCGCTGTCACACGAGCGTCCTGGAATGCTTGATCACCTCACGGCAGGGAGTGATCGGAAATTGACTGTAAAATCATTTACAAAGAACCGCGGTGCGTTGGTTGCCCCAGCTGTCTACTGGTCGGCATCGAGAATTCATAATCGAACGCCTTCTGCAGCTTCGTTGGATGGCGACCGCCTGTTGTTGATGGATCAATACGGCATTCGCGAGATTTCGTTGCGATTCCCGCTGGCCTCCCGTCAAATCGATGTGAGCGGCACATTTCTCGGAACCGCAGGTGACAACGCGTGGTTTTTGGAGCGCGATTCGATTGTCCGCGTTGATTTAGGAAATCGCGAGATGTCTGCGGATTCAAAATACTCGATTTCACTGGCGGGTCTTGCTCTCGATGGTGAATCCAGTGCTGTGATGAGCGGTTCGCGTGTCTATGTGACTGGTCCGGGCGGCATGGCGATTTTCAATGCTCATAGTGGGCGTGTGATTTCCGAAAGCCGCTGGCCAGAAGAATTGGAAGCCTACCGCACCAAATTTGGTGGGAGTGCCGCTGGGATTACCGGGACTCGTTACGTCATTCAAGGACTCGTGAGATCACCAGCTGCCGGATATGCCGCAATCGCGAATAACCCGGTAGAACGCACGTCAGGATCGACTTTGTATTCCAAGATCGGTGAGTCGAGCGTGGTCGCGTTGCGGGGCGAGTGAAATCAAGATTCCGGCTCGGGCCAATCGTGTTTCGGGTAACGTCCGCGTAGCATCGTGCGGACACCGGCATAACTGCCTTTCCAGAATCCGGCTAGGTCTTCGGTGACTTGTACCGGACGAGAGTTTGGCGCGAGGATTTCGATGAGCAGTGGCACGCGGCCGTTGGCGATAGTCGGAGTCTCGCGAACTTTGAAGAGGTGCTGAATCAGCACGGAAATCTTGGGTTTAACCGCCGGATCGGGATCGTAAAAAATCTTCACACTGCGGCCACTGCTCAGCTCGATTCGTTCGGGAGCAAATTGATCGAGCAATCGATATTGGTGAGGCGGGAGCCACTCCGCTATAGCAGTTTTGACGGCGCGATCTTTGATCTGCTTGTAGCTTAGCCCACCATCACAAATCTGAATGAGCAACAACAGCCGTTCTTCTTCGCGAATTGAAGGGATTTCGTATTCGGGAAATGCCGCGGCGACCGTGTTGATCCGACCGATTTCCTGCTCGATTGCCTGATCCCAGCGTTTCAAAATTAAATTTCCGGCCATCACTTCGCGGGCCAGAATTTCGGCGGCTTCATCAAGCGGCGGTTCGCCACGGGGGCGGCTTTCGAGAACCAAATCACGGAAGCGGCGTTCTTCGCGGGCTTCGACGCGACGATTGGTTTCATTGTAAACCGCTCCGACTTTGTCGACAAAATCATCGGGTAAAATCTCCGCGAGCATCGATTCTTCAAGCCGTGTGGCGAAGTTCAATTTCACGTTCAAATTGCGACCTTCGATCTCGATCATTTCGCCGGCGATGAAAAGCCGCGTTCCTTTTGAATCCGAAGCGACGCTGTCTTTTTCCAGTTGTCCGCACCGGCCGCCGATCACGGAGCAGGCGAGGGTGCTCGTGCTATTTCGCAACGCAACACGATCGGAAAACCCGGTGAGCAAAATCCGCGCAACCTCGTCCGAATCCGGTTCGCGATCCTGATGCTCGACGTTGGAAAGCCGACGAACCGATTTCGAGAACTGTTGCGCCATCTGGCCAATTTCTCGCGATGCATTGGCGTTAATGCCCATGCTATCACAATGGCCGACGTTGAATTTCGCACTTGAGGCAGAACTCCAGGCGCGAACCAATGCTTGGAAATCAGAGCCGTCGTCGGGTTCACGAAAATCATCGAGCGTCAGATCTGAGCTACGTCGTTTCTGTTTTGGAAAGATCGGGCGGCCTTGGGTGGCGGCGGCGATGATCGAAAAGTATTCCAGACATCCGGCATCCGCTGCTGCGATCAATACGCGGGCAAAACGAGGAGTCAGCGGCACTTTCGACATCGCGAGACCAATTTTGGTGAGCGATTCATCTTCGGGATCCAACGCCCCTAGTATCGTGAGCCATGAAAAAGCCGCATTCAAGCCTTGAGGATTGGGAGCTTCGAACCATTCGAATCCACGCACATCTTCAATGCCCCCGGCTTTCAAAACCAGCACGGCTTCGCTCAAATCCATCCGCTGAATTTCGGCTGGCGTTGCCGGCGGGCGGCCTTCGTGATCGCGTTCACTCCACAAACGGATCGCCACACCGGCGCGGGTTCGTCCTGCTCGACCGGCGCGTTGATCGGCCGAAGCTCGCGATATTTTCTCGATCGTCAGTGTGGAAATCCCGCGTCTCGCGTCAAAACTTGAGCGCCGCTCCACTCCTGAATCGATCACGGTAGTGACACCATCGATCGTAATTGAAGTTTCGGCGACATTCGTAGCGACGACGATTTTGGGCTGTGAACTTTTCCCGACCGCGGCGTCTTGTGCGTTTGGGGAGGCCTCGCCAAACAGCTCGTGAATTTCGATGCCCTTTGTCCAACTGGCGTTTTTCAAAGCTGCGACCGTTTTGCGGATTTCATGGCGGCCCGGCATGAATACCAACGTGTGGCCTTCGATTTTACCCATCTCGCGGAACCGTTCGCGGATGGCCCGCGCTGTGTGATCCCACAACTGATCACCGTGCCGTTCTTTGGCTGGCGAATAGCGGATTTCAACGGGGAACATTCGTCCTTCTGATTTTAGGTGTTGCGTTCCGTCGCCAAGGTAGCCGACCAATGATTCCGTCTCCAACGTGGCGGACATCGCGACGATTTTTAAGTCGGGCCGCCGGATTTTTTGAACTCCAAAACAGCGGGCCAGGGTAACGTCGCCGAAAAAATGACGTTCGTGAAATTCATCAAATATCACTGCGGAAACCCCATTCAAGTTGGGGTCTTCCAGCAATCGACGGAGCAAAATTCCTTCAGTGACATAACGAATTCGGGTCTCCCGGGAAACCACATTTTCGAAACGGACCTGATAGCCGACGTCATCGCCGCACCGGCCGTCGCGTTCCTGAGCTACCCGCCTTGCCAGCATTCGGGCTGCCAACCGACGTGGTTGAAGCACATAAATATCGCCATCGCATTTCCCCGAATCGAGCAGCATCTGCGGAACTTGAGTCGATTTTCCAGATCCCGTCGGCGCTTCAATAACGATGCGGACATTCTTTGAATCCAACGCAGCACGCAGATCGGATTCGATTTCAAAAATAGGCAGCGAGCGATCGCGAGGCATTTAACAAATCAACAGGGTTTGATTGCCAAATCAACCGAGTTGATTCGTAAATAGGCTGCTTATTCCACACCCGTCATTTATTCCCCGGGGCCGTCACTCTCAGACTTCACCAATTCAAAGGACGTAATCATTTCCTCGACCTTGGGAAACATCTTCGCTTCGTAGTCGGGAAAAATCGTGATGACAATGAAATACCCGCGGTTTCCATCCATGAAAATCCATTGACGCCAGCGGACTTTTTCACCCTCCAGATTGGAGGGGATCATCGTATCGTAAAAGAGCGCGTCCAATTTGCCCACTTTGGCGAGTTTCATCAGGTCTTCGGTCGCTTTTGGGTTCACGCGTTTGGCCCAATGCATCGCAATCCGGAGCCGCATTTTTTCTGAGAAATCCGGATCGGCTTTTTCACTGGCTTTTTGGGAAAACTCACCCAGCTCGTAGATGTCCATGCCAACTGGATATTCCGGGGGCCGATGCATCACCCACGTTCCCTGATCAATCGCGGCCCAGCCCTCTGACAGTTTGAATTTAAAAGATTTGGTTCGTTCTTTGGTCTCCTTAAACTCAAAAATCGCGATGTCCTTGATCTGAGCCGGCTTCTTTTTCTCCTTCGTCTGCGAACCGATGAATTGATTGGTCGGATCATACTTCCACGTGGAAGTTGTCTGACGGCCGATTGAATCGAAAAACTCGCGCAGAGTTGGGTTGCAGCCGGTTGGAAAGGTCGATTGCAGGGGCTTTTCAGGAATTTCCTTCGATTTGGACATCAACCCGATGCTGGTTCCTAAATCGATCCGGCTTTTGACGAAAAACATATTCCCAAATTGTTTGAACGAATAGCTCATCCCGCCTTCAAGCCTTTTGTTCAGAATCTTTTCCAGTTTGGCATCGGTCAATACGACCACGGCCTGTTTTTTTATTTTAGCTTCTGTTTCTTTCGGCTTCGAATCCTGAGCAGACAGATTGAATGATAGAAGAAGCGACAGAAAAATGGAGAAAAGGGTGATTCGCGAACAAGTGAAATTCATTGAGACGGAAACGGTTGTAGTGGCGCATTCAGAGTCTACCCAGAAGTCGAGGAACGAAGAAATCATGAACGAAGCCGATCCACTTTGAAAATGATCAGCGCCGCGTTACACTTCGTGATGAGCAATGCTAAGGCCTTTCGTTTTTTAGCCCTGCTGGTCGTTTTTTTCGCCGGGAGCTCCCATGGGCGACCGCACTTTGTTTTGATGGATTCTTCGTCCGTGGATCATGCTCCATCCAGTTACGGATATACCGTGAAATCAACGGAGAATGGGGCGAACACAGTTTTCCTGTTAACACTCACGGCTTCTGCGGCGAAAGCGTTGAGCGGTGCAAAGGTGTTTTTTCATACCAATGTGAAAGATGAGCCATCGATTAAGGTTGTGATCGAAGTGGTCGAGAACAAGGGCAAGACGATTCGCTTTTCGGTTCCGACCAAGCATCTAAGCAACTGCCTTCTCGAACTGGATTCGGTTCCCGGTGAATTTTCAAAACGCCCTGTTGGAAGCAATCCTATTTACGCTGATTTTTCAGGTTATCGGTTGGCTCTCCATGCTGCGAAGGAGGTTAACAAATAGCCAGTGAGCGGTTGCATGGCATTATTAAATACAAGAGAACATCACGTTTATAATTTGCTGGATACGCTCTTTATTTAAGGAGACGCCAAAAATACCGAATGAACAGTACGACGAACGATTCAAAAAAACTGTTAGCACTCAATAAGCCGAAGGGATATGTGGTTACCCGCTCTGACGAACTTGGGCGAAAAACTGTCTATGATCTTTTACCTGATTGGGTTTTTGAGGATGGATGGATGCCCGTCGGACGCCTTGATCTGGATTCCAAGGGCCTTCTATTTTTCACAACCAAAGGCAAAACCGGTGATGCGTTAACCAAACCCGGGAATTGCATGAAGGTATACGAGATATGGGTCAGGGGCCACGTGACCGACGAACATATTGCCGCGGCAAAAAAGGGAGTAAAAAGCAAAGGCGATCTGCTCAAAGCGGTTGGCATCGAAAAAAAAGGCATTGGTGGCGCAAAAACAAAGCTCACAGTAGAAATTGACGAGGGAAAGAATCGGCATATCCGCCGTCTTTTTGGAGCACTGAAAGACCCAAAGTTTGGGACGCCTTTAAAGGTCCTGAAATTGAAACGAATCAGCATTGGCAGTTTGAAACTCGACCTCGAAAACGGGAAGTGGCGTTTTCTTTCCGTGGAAGAAGAGAGGATGCTATTGAAGGATCTTGATTAGCTCTTAACCTTTAATCTTCTCCTGACATCGATGGCATAATTTATGAGGGGCCGATCCGATCCCTGCTTCTATCAGAACGAACTTGAATGGACTCTCCAGAAACTTCATCGAATCCACCCCTGCTCGCTGGCATCGAAGCAGGCGGGACGAAATATGTTTGCGCAGTCGGGCATGATCCTGAAAACCCGCTCAGTGAAATCCGTTTCCCTACGGGGGAGCCGGGCGATACGATTGGTGAAGCCGTCAATTTTTTCCGTGAAGCAATCGAGCAATATGGGCCGATCGGGGCAATGGGAATTGGCACCTTTGGCCCCGCAGATATCAATTCACGATCCTCCGGTTACGGCGGAATTTTAACGACCCCTAAACCGGGCTGGGCTGGATACAACGTAGTTTCAGCGCTTCGAGAGCGGATGGGTGAATCCGTCCCGATCACATTTGAAACCGATGTGAATGCAGCTGCTGTGGGCGAAGCTGAATTCGGTGCCGCGATTCAAAAACGAAACGTCTGTTACATCACCATTGGCACGGGAATTGGCGGCGGATTTCTTCACGATGGAGTGCCTCTCCATGGTCGGATGCATCCGGAAATCGGGCATATGTTGGTGCCCAATCTTGAGGGGGAATACGAGATGTCGAATCCCGGCAGCGTTTGCCCGTTCCATGATAATTGTATCGAGGGATTTGCAAGTGGCCCTGCGATTGAAAAGCGGTGGGGAGCGCCTGGCCACGAACTCTCTGATGACCACCCCGCCTGGGATTTACAGGCTCGTTATTTGGCGCACGGTTGCGTGAATTTGACTGCCGCGTGGTCGCCTGATGTCATCATTATTGGTGGCGGGGTGATTCAGCAGAAGGGATTGATTCCAAGAATCCGTGAACATTTTGCGAAACTGGCCGGCGATTACTGGGGGAATTTGCCGCCGATGGAAGACTACATTCAGGAACCCGGTCTCGGGCAACAGGCGGGTATCGTAGGTGCGCTGGCGTTGGCCCAACGATTGCTTTGAATCATGTGGGGGCGAGCGCGTGAGCGAGTGGCTTATAAACTGATCTACTCGCTCACGCTCGCTGTCACATTTTTACGAACCAACCCTATTGGTTCGAAAAAAAACGAAGGTGAATCATAACGTTTTTTACTGAATTTTTGCTTCAATGGGCGTCGATTAGTCCCCGGCATGATTTTGGCACTGATGACGCGCTTCTGAAATGGGAACCAGTTATTGACCCGTTTCTTGCCAAAAAAATCACATCTCAAGAGAGGGTGACGACTTTAAAATCCAGAAGGAGTCCCCGATTCCAGGCTGTGAGATAGTAGGAGCCACCGCCATCGCCGAGCTCAAATTGGGGCAGTGACGGAAGGAGTGAATTGATTTGTGTCGCAGTGAGCCGGGTTGGTGCAGACCAATTGGGTTCCGTCCGGTCAAGTTGGTTGTTTTGGAAATGGGTGAGCCTGCGGTTGAAGTCCATTGCTTTTATCAGTCGTATACCTTCCTTCAATTGTGAAACAGTGATTCGGCTTCTGTGAAATTTGGACGAAAACTGAAAATTCGACTGATTTTGCTGCCTCAGCCTAAGGCAAAGCGATTTTTCCAATGAAGGTTCACGATAGAGGCAATTTTTCGTTTACAAATTCGGCGTCTCTCCGTTCACTTCTTCTTTGTGAGTCGGAAGTTCTCCATCGCCATCTTTGCTATCACTGCGGCTTTTTTCGCGGTGTTTTTCCTGTTTCCTATTTGGAAGACAGTTCAGGAAGCGTTTCGCGGAGCCGATGGTGGTTTCACGTTGGCTTATGTCGGCGAGGTTTTCAAAAACCCGATCTATCTCGAGGGACTGATCAACTCGTTGAAGATGGGCGTTTTCTCGACCCTAGGTTGCATCATCATCGCGCTGCCTTTGGCCCTGATGGCGAACACCTATCGCTTTCCGGGGAAAGATGTTTTGAATTCGATGTTGTTAATCCCCATGATTTTGCCGCCATTTGTCGGGGCATTGGGAATCAAGCAGTTTCTCGGGCAAGCCGGGGTGCTGAACGCATTTCTTGTCAAAATCGGAATAATGGATCCGGGGGCTCCGATCGATTGGTTGGGCGATGGCGCGCTGTTTGGCGTGGTTGTGATGAACGCGCTGCATTTGTATCCGATCGCGTATCTGAATATCTCGGCAGCGCTGGCAAATCTCGATCCGGCGATGGAAGAAGCCGCGGAAAATTTGGGGTGCACTGGATTTCAGCGACTTCGGAAAATCACTCTGCCGCTCATCATGCCGGGCATGTTTGCCGGAGCGACCATCATTTTCATCTGGGCATTTACGGAATTGGGGGTGCCGCTGGTGTTTGATTTTGGGCGCGTCACGTCCGTGCAAATTTTTGATGGAATCAAAGACCTCAGCGGCAATCCGTTTCCCTACGCGCTGGTTGTTGTGATGCTGGTATCGACTTTGATTTTGTATTTGATCGGTAAAATATTCTTTGGCCGCGACAACTTTTCATCATCCGGTCGCGCCTCGACCGGCCGCCATCTAAAAACGCCCAACCCCTGGATGGCCGCGCTTTGCACCGGTTCGTTCGTTTTTGTGACTGGAGTGGCGATTCTGCCACACATCGGTGTCGTGTTGCTTTCCGTGTCGTCGGATTGGTATCAGACCATTCTCCCCGAAGGTTTTACTGCTCAGCATTACGAGGACGCGTTGGGGCATCCGCTCACGGTGAATTCCATCGCGAATTCGCTGAAATACGCTTCTCTCGCGACTGTGTTTGATATCGTTCTTGGTATCGGGATTGCCTACGTCGTCGTGCGGACTCGTTTGCCCGGGCGACAGCTGCTTGATGCCATGGCGATGCTACCACTCGCCGTTCCCGGATTGGTTTTGGCCTTCGGTTTTCTCGCGATGACTCGGGAAGGACAGCCGTTCCACGGTCTGATGCTCGGCGAAAATCCACTGATTATTCTGGTGATCGCCTATGCAGTGCGAAGGCTGCCCTATGTCGTTCGGAGCGCCGCGGCCGGATTTCAGCAAACCAGTGTCAGCCTTGAAGAAGCTGCCCAAAACCTCGGTTGCCCGCCGCTACGGGCGATGCGCAAAATCACGATCCCACTAATCGCTGCGAACCTCATTGCCGGCGGCTTACTCGCGTTTTCATTCGCAATGTTGGAGGTATCCGATTCGCTCATTCTCGCGCAGCAGCAACAGCATTTCCCGATTACAAAGGCGATTTACGCTCTCATTTCATCGCTGGGAAATGGGCATCATCTCGCCAGTGCACTTGGCGTGTGGGCCATGGTTTTCCTCGGGGTAACGATTATCGGGGCCGGGATTATTCTCGGGAAAAAGATGGGGGCTTTGTTCCGGGTGTGATCAAATCATCTTCACTTGTTGCCGTTTCCCGACGAAAGGCATCGAATTCCTTTGTTCCGGTGTTGCGTCGGCGTGTATTGCCGTCTAGTTGATTTAAAATGAGTAAGTTATCAATGATTTTTGATCGTCTCACGGCAAGTATTGTCCCGGGGATGATTTGCGATGGAAATCGACGGATACTTTTTATCAACAGAGCGTTTTTGGAAATGTGCGGGCATGAAGAGGGTGATCTGCTTGGGAAGACTCCGGGGCGATTGCTGCAGGGGCCGGAATCTGATGTCGATACCAAGGATAAAGTTAAGAAAAATCTTGAGATTGCAGTTCCGTTCGATTTTTCGATCACCAATTACCGGAAGGATGGCTCAAATTTTTTTGCCGGGATTTTCGTAAACCCGTTTGTCGAAGGGAGCGATTCATCGGGCTATTTTGTCGGAGTTGGATGTGAGCTTGAGCAATTGGAGGACTCGCCGGTCAAGACCGGACCATCAGAATTCCGAAGGGCTGCGAGAAATATTCTCCAGCTGGTTCATGGCTGAAGAGCTTGCGCAAGCCACGCTTTCGATTCAGCGATTCGGGAATTGCGTGCGGGCCATGAACATTTTGGCATGACGATTTTCGGGCCGCTAGGATTTTGGATCTGGAGGCAGTCGCAATATATCAGGATCGTTTGCGAAAAAATAGACATGTCCGCAATTCCCGCAAACGACTGCTGAGGCTTCGGTTCGTTTGCGTCCTTTAAAAACCAGTGCATCTGGATTGGAATCTCTGGCCAGCCTCATTGTTCACTGCCGTTGGCCTTCGCCATAGTCCAAGGGCTTCACATTCGGAATCAGATCTCCCGACCCGCAAATCACACACTTTTCGAATTTGATCAGTTTTGCCATAGATAACAATTGCATGCCCTGGTTTCCCGATCGATTACAAAGACCCGCTCAATTTCTCTTCTTCACGCCGAAATACGCAGCTTGATCCGCATGAGTTTCCAGCACACACTCACGATCCAATAGGTTCTGTTCATCGAGCGGATAGTGTTGGATCGTGGCCTGTTCTGTTTGTTGGACGAAGGTCCAAAGCTCAATGACCTTTTCATAAACGATGCCGGAAGCCACCCCTGAATCCAAAGCTGCAGAAGATTTCTTTGATGTGGAATTTCTTGATCGTTTGCGGGCGCTTTTCCTGAAACTGCGGAAGCGCCGTCAGCTCAAGAAAAAAGGGATGCAATCCACGCCGGCGACGGGTTACACGCGGGAGTTTAAGGATTTCCGGCATTACACGAAGAACGACGATTACCGTGCAATCGATTGGCGGCTCTACGCGCGGTTGGATCGGCTTTTTGTCCGTCTTTACGAGGAAATTCAGGAATATCACATCCACGTGCTTGTCGATACCAGCGCTTCGATGGCGCAGCCGTTTGCGGAAAAGAAAACGGCCGCGCTGAAACTGGCGGTCGCGCTTTCGTATCTTGGACTAGTGGGCCAGCATCGGGTGAGTTTGTATCAAATGGCGGATAAAGTTGGTGATCCGCTCCCACCGATGAAAGGGCAGGGAAATGTGAAGCGAGTGATCGATTTTGCGAAGCGACTCGAATTTGGTGGCACGACGGATCTGAACGCGTGTTTTCGCGATTTTCAGCCGTCGCGTCAGCGCTATGGAATCGTATTTGTGATATCGGATCTGTATGGTCAGGATGTTGATGAGGCCCAGAAAGCGATTCGTCACGCAACGAGCTGGCCGGGTGAGGTTCATTTCATTCAGGTGTTTCATCCGTGGGAGGAAAAGCCGGAGATCGATGGCGAAATCGAGTTGATCGACGTCGAAACCGACGAGCATCGCCGCTTGTGGTTTACGCCGAAGGATTTGAAGAAATACGAAGCCCGTTATCAGCAGTTTTTGTCGGAGATCGATCATGCCTGCAAGACCCGGCAAATTGATTATCAGCGCTGGCGAACGGATTTGCCCTTCGAAGAGCTGTTTTTGGATTTGCTGTCGCGGGGGAGTGCCTTGGCGAGTGGGAATTGATCGAGCTATCGTGTTTGAAACTTGAAACTGAATCCTTGAAACTGCGCCAGTGACTTTTCTAAATCCATCTCTGCTCGGACTTCTCGGACTGGTTCTGATTCCGTTTGTGCTGTATTTTTTTCGTCGAAAATCGAAGCGGTTTAGCGTTTCGACGTTGGTGTTTTTCAAAACGCTGGCGCGGGAGCATCAGGAATCGGCTTGGCTGCGGCGGATGAAGAAATTTCTGTCGCTGCTGATGACGCTCATCATTTTGTGCGCGGCAATTTTTGCGCTGTCGCGACTGATTTTCTCGTCGGGGACAGCGGACGATGTGCGGACAGTCGTGGTGCTGTTGGATCGATCAGCATCGATGGCGGTTGAGGACGAGAACGGGACTTCCCGATTGGATGCAGCGATTGCGCAAGTTAAGGACGAGCTTTTAAAAATCCCCGAAGACGTAGGAGTCGCGCTGATTGCGTATGACGTTCGACCGGAGATTTTGCAGCCACGAACGTTCAAACGGCGCGAGCTGATTTCGCGTTTGGGAGAAGTGGCGGTTCGGCCGATGTCGGGAGATTCCGGTGCTGCGCTGGACGCTGCCAACGTCCTCGCCAAGCTGGAAACTCCGGCGGCGATTTGGCATTTGAGCGATGATCCGGCGGGTTCATTTTCGAGCGATCCGGAATCGGAATCGACTGAAAACGCAGAGCCGGAAGTGGCGAGTGCTGATGCCGGTGTTCGAGTCGACGAAATTTCGGTCGCGCTGCCTAATCCGATCAATGTTGGCATCACTGCGTTCAATGTCCGTTCCGTGCCGTTGGAGCATGGGCAATTCGATGCGTATGTTCAAGTTGCCCTGAATGATGATGCTCCGAAAGACGAAACGGTCATCGCCAAACTGGAGGTTATCGTCGGGAGCATACCTTCCCAAATTCGTGAACTGGAATTGAAGCCTGGGCAGCGGGAAGGGCTTGTTTTGAAGCTGAATGGTGCTGAAAATCAAATGCTGCGGCTTCAGCTGAGTTCGGAAAAAGATGCGTTATCAACTGACAATGTAGTGCTTGCACCATTGCCCGACGCCCGCCCAATTGTTGCGGCGTGGATTCGGCCAGATCCCGAGAAAGAGCCGGTCGATCCGTATTTGCAGCTTGCACTGAACTCAATTCACGAAGACGGGCAGCTGGAACTCTATGCAGGAACGCCGGACGATTGGCCGATCGAAGGCGTTGATGTGGTGATTTTTGATCGCTGGTTGCCGGATACCTGGCCAGAAAATTTGCCGGCGATTGTGTTGAATCCGCCGAGAAATGTCGGGCCGATTGTGGCGCAGCAGCTCCCCAATGGAATTCCGCATGACGAAATTCGAGTAGGAAATGAAGAGCATCCGCTGCTGTTTCGCGTGGCCAGCAATCGCATTGCGCTTACACAGACCGCTGTATTTTCAGTGGCAGGCTCGATGGAACCGATTTGGTTGGCAGGACAGGAACCAGTGCTCGCAGCCGGTGAAGTCAAAGGCCAGCGAATTGTCATGATGGGCTTCACGCCGGGGCAATCCGAGCGGCTCCCGTTGCTCGCTTCGTTTCCGATTTTAATGGCAAATTCATTGCTGTGGGCAGTGGAATCTTCGCCTGGATTGCAGCGTCAGTTTCGTGAATACAGCACGGGTGAGCTGGCTGAAATCAATGCACCAGACGTGACGTGGTCGCGCTGGGAAGATGGACGTTTAAAAAAGAGCCGGACGAAAGTGGAGGGCGGTTTGATGGAACTGAATCAGGTGGGGATTTTTGAAACCATTCCGACGGACCCAAAAACGCCGAAACAAATGGGATCCGCATTTTTGCTGTCAGCCAACGAATCGAATGTTCGTGGTGCCCGGGAAGCTGGGACTGGTGCAGCCGGAGCAGAATTGAATCAGGCGCCCGAGGCTGAGCCGGCGAAGCGGGCAGGCTGGTTGCGAGGCGATTTGACGTGGTTGTTTCTTGCGATTGCCGTGATTTTTCTGATCGTCGAAAGCTACTTTTTCCACCGTCACGCGGTGTATTGATCGATTGCCGCAAAATTTCCGAGGTGGGTCGAGTCGTCCCTGACGAGCCGCGCGGTCCGATAAGGGGTTGAAATCACCTTCCAGCTCCCCGGCGAAGCGATTGGATTGGGGGTTTCTCGGACCACTAGGCTCAGCGGGACGCTTCAGCCCACCTCGAAACACTTTTCCGCCCGCATCTTTCGAACCAACCCTGTTCGTTCATCGAATATACCCTATTGCATCGTTGGGAGGTTTTGGTTTAACGTTGGGAAGAAAATTGAAATTTATGAAAGATCCGCAACCCTCCTCTTCTCGCCGCCGTTTTCTTGAAACTTCAACGCTTGCAGCGGCTGCGGCCGGTTCGATGGGGCTTGGTGGATGTGCTTTCGACGAAAAAAGGAAAGACGAGCCGCTTTTTAAAATTTCACTGGCGCAATGGACGATCAATCCGGAGCTGAAATCGGGGAAAGTCGACAATTTGGATTTTGCGAAGGTCGCGAGTGATCACGGAATTTTCGGGATCGAATATGTGAATCAGTTTTTCATGGATAAAGCGTTGAACGCAAAATATATCGCTCAGATGAAGCTGCGAGCGGCTGACCTCGGGGTGAAGAGTTTGATCATCATGTGTGATCGCGAGGGAAATATCGGCGATCCGGATGCAAAGAAGCGGGCGCAGACGGTAGAGAATCATCGCAAGTGGATCACGGCAGCGAAGGTGCTTGGGTGCCATTCAATCCGCGTGAACGCCGGAAGCTCGGGGACCTACGAAGAGCAGGTGAAGCTAGCCGCTGATGGGCTTTCCAAGTTAACGGCGATCGGCGCAGAGCTCGAAATTAATGTGATCGTGGAAAATCACGGTGGTCTTTCCAGCAATGGTGATTGGCTGGCAGAGGTGATTAAAAAAGTGGATCACGAGCGCTGTGGAACGCTGCCGGATTTCGGGAATTTCCGAATCAAAGACGGGGAGAGCTATGATTCGTATCTCGGAATCGAAAAGCTGATGCCGTGGGCCAAAGGCGTTTCGGTGAAAGACATTGTGTGGGATGACAATATGAAGCAGTCGCCCCTGGATTATGAACGGATGCTGAAAATCGTTTTAGATGCAGGATTCAACGGCTATTGCGGGATCGAGCACGGTGGATTTGTGGGGCTGAATCCGTCGCGCGAGCGGTTGGAGCAGGCACGGGAAAAACTCTCGGCGTGAATGGTTCGGTATCTGCAGGGTATTTTTCCCCGATGAAAAAACTTCCGATCACTCTGGTTCTGCTGGCTCTTGGAATGGCCACATCTGTATTCGCAGATCAATTTGTGCTGTTCGACGCGACGTTTGATTTAACTAAAGAGGAAGCGGATAAAACCAAATCGCATCTCTTTGTAAAAAAAGAGATGCGGAACAAAGACATGCCGACGGACTGGACCGCTCCGGTGGATTATCGGAACGGGACGATTCATCTGCGGCTCGAGGTTTTGGAAAAACCAGCGGGTGATGAAGCAACGACCTGGAGCGTTTGTTACATCCCGAACAAGGGCCAGAAGAACGGTTACGGCTGCACCAATACGCCGAAATACACCAAAGCCGGAGTTTATGAAAAGGACGTGAAGATGACGGAGTTTTGGGAGAATGATTCGATCATTTGGAGTGAGGGAATCAAGATGATGTCGCTCGTCATCAAAGACACAAGCGGCGGCAAAGGGCATGCGCACAATCGCAAAGACGCCGAGAAATTCTTCCCAACGAAAGTGCGATTTACGCTCGTTCAGGTGTCGAAAGGCGACACTTACGATGCTTCATTGGTGGCTGAGCTTTTGAAAAAGCCGAGCGTAAATGGAAGGGCTGATGAAGCGAAGAAAGAATCAGAGTGAATTGATCACTTCAGTTTCACTTTAATATTTCCGACCGGGTCATTTGATCCGGGCCCAGGATCGCGAAAGCCAAGGTCGCCAATCGTTCCTTCGATCTTTTTTCCGGCAACACGGAGATCGAATGTTGCGGGCGCTAAGCCTAGTTTCTCGGCTGCAAAGGCGTGAACTTCGGTGTGGGGAGTTGATTCCTTTACTTTCATTGTAACGGGTGGAATACCCGTTTTGTGTACAAAAATGTTAAACGATCCATCGTGTGCTTCCGCGGAAGGTTGAGGTGCCGCATTCCCATTTCCCTCGCTGTCACCACCACAAGCGGTGAGAAAGGTGGTGGCTGAAACTGCGCAAATGATTGAGAGACAGATTGTTTTCATGGGAGATGGACGTTTCGAGATGGATGTTATTCACGGCACTTTGCCGGAGAATTTCATTTTGCAAATAAAATGCAAATCGGTGCCGGAACGTTGATGACGCCTCCACGCTGGTAAGTCAGCTTTCCGGTTTCCGAATCGATTTTGTGCGCTGCGATCGTGTGGGAATCAGCTCCGGCTGCGAGTAACCACGTCGCTGAAGGATCGAAGTTGATGTTCCTTGGAAAGGCTCCGCGAATGGGCTGGACTTGAATCACTTCAAGCTTGCCCGTGGCAGGATCGGCTTGATATACGGAAACGGTGTCGTGCCCGCGATTTGATGAGTAAACGAATTTGCCGTTCGGGTGAACGAGGATTTCAGCTGACGAATTGAAGGTCTCAGCGTCTTTTGTTTCCTCGCTGATGGCCTCAGTTGTCGTATGCGGAGTCGCGGTTCCCGCAGCTGCATCCCACGCAAATGTCGTGACAGAAAGGGCAAGTTCGTTGAGCAGGTAGATGAATTTTCCGTCAGGAGAAAACTTCATGTGACGTGGACCACCGCCGGGAATCGACTGGCCAACGCCGTGTTTTGTGATCGCTGGATTTTTGAGATCGATTTTGTAGATCACGATTTGATCGAGTCCAAGATCGGGAACGAGTGCGTATTTTCCGTCAGGCGAAAACCCGCAGTAGTGAGGGTGAGGGGAGTCCTGCCGTTTTTCAACAACGCCGGAGCCGCCTTTGTGTTCGGTCACTGTGGGAGCACCGATTTTGCCGTCGGCATCAAGCGGAAACAGGGCGGTCGAGCCGCCACCGTATTGCGCGGTGAGCAAAAATTTCCCGGAAGGATGAATTGCAATGTGGGCACCGCCGCCGTCGGGGTTTACCATTTCGCAGCATTTTTCGAGCGATCCGTCAGCCGCAATTTGATAGCCTGCGACTCCCGCTCCGCTTTCCAGGCGAGCCACTGCATAGAGTTTGTCGCCATCGGGGTGAATCGCGATGAAGCCGGGTGAACCAATTTCGGCAGCGAGTTCGGAGTTGGTGAACTTCCCGTTTGTTGCATCAAACGTCGCGCGATAGATGCCTTTTGAGCCTTTTCCTCCGGTGCCAAAATAGACGGTTTTTGGCTCAGCAAATGTGGTCGATGTGGCAAAGCCAACGGATGCGAGCAGGACGAAAAATCGGGGCGCGTTCAATATCATTTCCCTGATCTTACCACAAATCAGGCGGCTCGCATCGACTTGAAAGCCACTCTTTCGCGTGCTGCCACGTCAGCGAGTTTTTTCGAAAGACACGAGGCTTTTCTCGACCGGACTGGATTTTTCACGAGTAAATTTCGCCATGAAATGGAGCGCAGAAACCCGTGAAGTCTTCCGATCGGCATTCTCGATAATTTCGAGAGAGAGCAGCTCACCATTTAGTGCCAAATCCAGGGTAAACGTCCGTGCTGCGAGAGATTCTCCGACCACAGTCCACCCGTCAGCAGCCAGCTTGACTAAATCGAAGTGGCTGATGGCCACAACGGCCTAGAAAAGCGGGGTAAGATATTGAAACCTCATCCCCAAAAGAATCCAACCGATCACGCCACGGAAATGATGGGAAATTCGTGGGATGTGGGCTTTAATCCTGACTTCCACGAAGCCATAGGGTTGGTTCGTCGAACGTACCCTGTTGCTTCGAAAAGGCGTTTCGAAAGGATAGGGTTTATTCGTCGAACAGACCCTGTTGCTTCATGACGCTTTGTTTTGTGTAATTTTAAATGGACTGGCTTCACCCTCAACTTCTGCTACTTGCGATCCCGGCTTTTCTTCTGCTGGTGTGGTTTGATGCGAAGTCGTCGCATCCGATGTCAGAAAAGCGGCGGCGTTGGCTGTTGATTGTCAGGACGTTGCTGGTGCTGATCGGATTGTTGGCGTTGGCTTCGCCGGCGAGGGTGGTGAATTCGAATAAGCAGGCTGCGATTTTTGTGATGGATCACTCGCGGTCTGAGGGAGAGGAGGGCTTGCAGAAAGTGTATGAAACCACGGCTGCGATCCGAAAGGGGCTATCGGCGGATGTTGAGGCGGGATTTATTGCGGAAGGGCGAGAGTCGCGGGTGCTGGCGTATCCTGGCGAAACGGTGAGTGATGACTTTTTTGCGAAACCGAATTTGGATTTGATCGAGGAAATTGGTGCAGAATCGAATTTTGCGGCGGCGATTCGGATGGCGAAAGGAATTTTTCCCGGGGGAGCGTCGCGGCATATTGTATTAGTTAGCGATGGCAATGAGACAACCGGTTCGCTGGAAACGGTCGCGGAGGAAGCGGCGGTCGCGGGGCTGAAAATTCATGCGATCGGGGTGAGCGGAACGGCGCGCCCAGACGTGCGGGTGAAGAAGGTGCTGGCGTCGCAATCGAGGCTGAATGAGGGCGCGACGTTGGAATTGACGGCCACGATAGAGAGTTCGTTGGCGGGATCAGGGAAGGTGCGGCTTTTTGAGAATGGGCTCGAAGTGGAGAGCCGGGACATTGAAGTAAAGGTGGGAAGTCAGGAGGAGATGGTTTTTTCCAGAACGCCGGAAAAGCGGAATATTTACAACTATCGGGTCGTGGTGGAAGGGTTTGAGGGAGCGGATGCGATTCCCGAAAACAATGAATCGCTCGCGATTGTGGATGTGCGCGGAAAGCCGTTGCTGCTTTATGTCGAAGGTGAGGAGGGCGAGGCGAAGTATTTGCAGCAGGCGATGGACCGCGAGGGGATTCGGCTGGATGTGCGGACTCCGGAAGGATTGCCCGATAATTTGCGTGAGCTGGCGGGTTACGACGGCTTGATTTTATCCGACATTCCGGCGCATCGGATCGGGGAAGCGCGCATGGGAGTGATTCGTGATTATGTAGACAAACTGGGCGGCGGTTTTGTCATGATTGGCGGCATGAATTCATTTGGCGTCGGCGGATACTATAGGACTCCAATCGAAGATATCCTGCCGGTGAAATTGAAAGCGCCGGATCAGGAAGAGCAGCAGAGTTCTGCGTTGGCGCTGGTGATTGATCGGTCGGGTTCGATGGCGGGACAGAAGATCGAGATTTGTAAGTCGGCGGCGATCGCGACGGCAGATTTGCTTTCAAAGAAAGATTATATCGGCATCTACGCGTTTGATTCTCAAGTCCATGTAGTGGTGCCGATGACGAAGGTCAGTTCAACGGCGGCGATTGCGAATCAGATCAATATTCTCAGTTCCGGTGGCGGCACGAACATTTTCCCGGGGATGCAGGCGGCGAAGGATGAACTGAGCAAAACCAAGGCGAAGGTGAAGCACATGATCGTCCTGACCGACGGACAAACAAGTGGGCAGGGGTATCAACAGCTAGCGTCACAGTGTCATGCGGATGGGATCACGATTTCGACTGTGGCGGTTGGAGCGGGAGCGCAGGTGGGGCTTTTGCAAAGCATTGCGGCGGCTGGTGGCGGGCAGAGTTACGTGACGATGGACCCGACGGCGATCACGCGAATTTTCACTCAGGACACGATGGTTCATACAGGCCGAATGCTTCGGGAAGAGGCTTTTGTTCCGCAGCTCGTCGAACCGCATCCGATGCTGAAAGATTGGGTGGATGACGCCACTCCACCTTTGCTGGGCTATGTAAAAACAAATCGGAAAGCGACGTCGCAAATCCCACTGGTGACTGACGTGGGTGATCCGCTGTTGGCTCACTGGCGATTTGGTTTGGGAAAAGTGACTGCGTTCACCTCGGATTGTAAAAGTCGCTGGGGAGCGCTGTGGGTGACGGGATGGGATGGATACAGCCCGATGTGGGCTCAGATTTTGCGTGAGACCGCGCGAGCGCCGCAGGGCCAGAACATGGATTTGCGGCTTTCTGAAAATGGCGAGGAAGTTCGTTTCGAAGTTGATCTGCTCGAAGATGCTGGAACCCGCCGCAATGCCGCGACGGTGACGGCAGACGTGTTTTTTGTTCCCAGTCACGCGCTTGGGTCCAGCATGAAGCCTGTCGGCGAAGCCATGGCACTCGATCAAGAGGGGCCGGGTTTGTATGGCGGTAGCTTTCGCCCCACCGATCCGGGCGTGTTTTTAGTGAGAGCCAGTTCCGGTGCGCGGATGGTTTCGGCGGGGCACGTTCACAATCCGAGTGCGGAAGCCGCAACGGGGCAGGTGAATGAAGAATTGCTCCGAAAAGTGTGTGAGATGACCGGAGGAACTTATTTGGAAAATGCAGATCAGAAACTGGAACTGACCGGTTCAAACGTCTCGCGCTACGTTGAACTCTGGCCGTTTTTGCTGTTCGCGTTTCTTGCGCTGTTCGTGGTGGATTTGTTGATCCGCCGTTGGGAAAATCTGCTGGGGCTGTTTGAGCAGGTGGGTGGGATTTTTGGTGGCGGGAAAAAGGCGAGGGCGAAGGGGTAAATCCAGCTTCTTTTCTTGAACACAAGGTGTGTCGAAAAGAGTTTTCCGTCTGCTGGTTGGCGATCGCTTTACTTGGAACCCGGCTCAGAAAATGCCGAGACGGTTCAGCAACAGCGGCGCTCCGATGATCAGGACTGCTCCGGTGAGATCGAAGAGAATACCGGTTGTAAACATGTCGCGAACCTTCAATCTTCCGGTGCCGTAGACGATCGCGTTCGGCGGGGTGGATACGGGGAGCATGAATCCGTAACTCGCCCCGAACGCGCAGGCCATAATCACGAGCGACGGGCTGACATGTTCAAAACCCGGCTGTGCCAGCACCGTCAGCATAATGGGAATCACGATGGCGGCGGAGGCGGTATTGGATGAAAACTCGGACATGATGATCCCGAACAGCACCGCGGCCGCCACCAGGGCAAGGACGCCCCATTCTGGATTGAAGGCGAACAATCCCAGCGTCTCGGCAAGGCCGGTGTCTGACAGCATCTTGCCGAGGGTCAGTCCGCCGCCGAACAGAAGAATGGTTCCCCAATCAATGTGTTTCGCGTCGCTTCAGTCCAGGTTTGGTTGTTTTCCCGCGGGCAGGAAAAAGAGAATCAGCGATGCGCCAATGCCCACAACGCTCATGGGAAGCCGCTCCGCAACCGTTGTGACCCAGGCTGCTTCAGGAAAAGCGATTTTCAACAGTCCGGGAGCAATCCACAGGAAAACCGCGAGGGCAAACACCGCAGCGACATCTACAGCCTCGGCGTGCTACTCTACGAGCTACTCACCGGCAAGCCGCCTTTCGACGGGAAGACGCTGGTCTCCGCCGGTTATGAAGAAATGCGCCGTATCATCCGCGAGGACGAGCCGCCAAAGCCCTCCGTCCGCCTGAGCACCGTCGCCGGCGAAGAACGCACCACTCTCGCCAAGGCCCGCAAAGTCGATCCGGCAAAACTCTCCCGCCTCGTTGGGTCCGACCTCGACTGGATCGTGATGAAGGCGATCGAAAAGGACCGCACCCGCCGCTACGAGACGGCCAATGCCTTCGCCGCAGACATCGGAGCCTTCCTCACTGACGAGCCGGTCAGCGCGACGCCGCCAAGTGCGGGCTACAAGCTCCGAAAGTTCGCCACCCGGAAAAAAGCGGCAATCGGTGTGGCCGCATTGATCGCGGTCCTCCTCCTGGGCGGGATCGCGGCAACCAGCTGGCAGGCGATTGCGGCGAACCGGGCGCGTGCCCAGTCAGACCGCGACAAGGAGGACGCCGTGGCGGCTCAGGGTAAGGAGCGCGAGGCGCGCGAGGACGCGGAAGCCATTTCGACCTTCCTCGTCGAGATCTTCCAAAGCCCGGACCCGGAGCGCGACGACCGCACCATCACGGTGGCCGAGACGCTCGACACCGCCGCGGAGAAACTGGAGACCGACCTCGCTGGCCAGCCTTTTCGCCGCGTCAAGCTACAGGCCAACCCTCGCCCGGACCTACCAAGCCCTCGGCCTCCACCGGGAGGCCATCCCGCTGCTGGAGAAAGTGCGGGACTACTTTCTCGCCGCGGCTGACTTTGGTCCGGAGCACCCGGACACGCTCACGGTGATGAACAACCTGACGACTTCCTACCACGTCGTCGGCCGCCGGGACGAGGCGCTCAAGATGCAGGAGGAGGTACTAGATCTTTACCGCAAGGTGCTGGGTCCGGAGCACGTCGATGCGGATGCCATCGAGATCGCCGCTCCGATCGAAAAAGCAGACGAACTGCTCGCCGTGCACGAAGCGCTCGACGCCCTCGCCGAACACGATGCTCGCAAGGCAGAGCTGGTGAAGTTGCGCTACTTCGTGGGCCTCACTATAGACGAAGCTGCCGAAGTGCTCGGCGTCTCCGCTCCCGCCGCTAAGCGCGACTGGACCTATGCCCGCGCTTTTCTTTTCCGGACGATCCAGGAGGCCGAAAAGTGAACCCTCGCAAATCTGGAAAAATGGATCAAGCCAGCTTCTTGATCATTGGATGCTTCGAAATGAGCTTTCCATCCACATTCGGTCGACTGCGGCACCTTCTTTCTTATTTCTAAAAAGTAGGCTGGCAATCTGAGAACTTGAGGCCGAAGATTCCCTGCAATGAAATCCAAGCTCCATTCAATCTGGTCTGCGCTCCGAAGTCGCTTCGGAGTGTTCGGATTGTTGCTTGTTGCCGGAGTGATCGCGGTTGGATTCTTTGTCGATCTAGATATCCTAACGAAGGAGACATCCGAAGTAAATGGCATCCGGGAAAAATATGAGGCAGGCGATAAGCTGAGCATTCGCGAGCGAATCGAGCTTGGGAACTGGGATGCCGAATTGGGGATCGGGTTCTTGTGTGTGATTTTACTGGGCTCATGCTGGTTGTGGGCGCGAAAACTTCCAGAGAACAACGGGTTAAAGATCGATCGCCGGAAGTTGTCATGGAAGTTTTGGCTGCCATTGCTGCTCGCTGTAGTTTTGGCGGGGAATTTCAGGGCCCCGCGATTGGATCACAGCTTGTGGAATGATGAAGAGCTTGCCGTTCGAAAATACATCGTCGGCAGCTATGTCGTCGATCCAGCGACAGGGAATTTGGAATTCAACCCCGTTTCCTGGGAGCGAACGTTTTTCTACAGTCTGAGTGGTAACAATCACATTGTTCAAAGTGTCATGAGTCGCATCGGTAATTCGGTGTGGGCAAAAGCCACCGGTGCAGAGAAAGGCGCGTTCAGCGAGTCGGCACTTCGAATGGGATCTCTCATTGCAGCGCTGGCGACAGTTGCGCTGTTCGGTTTTTGGTTGGCGCGAGAGGGGCACCCCGTTGCAGGGATCACGGGTGCTTTCATTCTTGCGCTGAATCCATGGCATATTCGGTATGCGGTTGAGGCCCGCGGGTATTCAGTGCTCTTGTTGTTTGTCGTTTTGCTCTTCTTTTGTTTGCATCCCGCCCTGCTGACAAACCGGTGGCGATGGTGGATCGGCTTTGGCGCAGCGCAAACCATGGCATTGCTGAGTTTTGCGGCTTCGCTTTTATTGATCGCTCCGTTGAACCTGGTGGTTCTCGTTCTATTGGCCAAAGGCCGAAACGGTTACGGTTTTTGGCGTTGGGCGTTTGTCTGCGCCTGTGGAGCGGGATTGGTCGGGTTTTTCATGCTTCCGACAATTATCGGGTCTATGGGATGGCTCAGTACGCTGCACGAAGTTGAATTAAACCGCAGCGAGTGGCCCAGAGAGCTCTGGGGGCACATGATGCTCGGGACGCATTGGTTTACGAGCAACCCTAAATTCGAAGACGGTATCGGAATTCGAAATATGTTGGATTCGGGCGTTGCCATGCAGGTTTTGATTACAGTGGGAATCCCGTTGCTTGCCCTTGTGGGAATTGGGATTGCCATTGCAAAGAATGCCGCTGCGAGATTGCATATTTTTGTGATGGCCGGTGCGATCCTTGTCATTGGAATGTACCGGTCTTTCAGTGATACACCGTTCCACATTTGGTATGCGATTTACCTCCTCCTGCTTTTCATTGTTGCGTTCGGATTTCTGGGCGAGGCGGCGACATTATTATTTAAAATTAAAGCGTCTCGCCGGGGAATCGTTCAGGCGATTGGAGTTGTCGTTGTGGTAGGGTTTTATGGGTGGATTTCGCAGGCGCCGCGAGAGAGTATTGTAAAATTTGAACGTCATCCGATGCGGGCCGCTGTCGGGAAAGTGCGTGGCGATAAAATACCCGCAGTGGATGCTGGTGAAGGCCTCGTAACGGTTTCGTTTGGTTCAGGGGCGAAGCAATTGCAGTCCTACGATCCCCGGGTTCGTTCTCCCAAAACACTGCAGGAGTTTGAGGGGACTCGCGTTCAGGCCAGAAAAAATGGTGATCGACTGGTTGTTTATGTGACGGGGCCTTTGCATATCAAACTCTCCAAACCCGAAATTCTCGCGGTGTTGGAAGACAAAAAACAATTTAAAAACCGTGGTTTGGTGAAGGGAATTGAATCGTTTTGGGGCATCCAAATTTACGAAGCGAAAAAGTAAAAATACGTTCTCACGATCCAACCCTATCCGTTCGTCGAACGAACCCTGTTGGATCGAAAATCCCTAACGAACCAACCCTGTCGAACGGGAAATTTTGAAATACTAAAAAGAATCAATTTTACCGTTGGATACGCGATCGCGCCGGCCAGTTAGTTGATATGTCTTAAAAGTAAGGATTTGAGCTGTTCACTTGGGGGAGTAGGCTATTGATTTTTTAAGGTTTAAGTGGTTGATAATGAGGTCGTTAACTGGAATTTGAGGGCAAGTCAGCCTTCTCTCCCGATATTATGAGTTCCTAACCCACTCAGCGTAGTGGATTTGCCAGATTTTTCTAAGGCTTGCTTAGTTGAGTGGATTCCGTCAAAAGAGAGGGGCATATTTAAGAATTTTCCAACAATCCTACTTGGAAGGAGAAAAAAATTGGATTTCCAAACCAGAGTTTCGACTCTCTCCCCTCCTACATTGCTAAATCCCCTAATGTTATGTCTACGCATTCCCGCGCTTCATCAGTGATGCACTCTGCTCGTTTTCAAGGGTTCGTTTCAGCTCTGCTGCTGCCCTCCCTTGGTTTATTTTCAGTCCCGACGATGGCAAATCCATCGGGAGGAATCGTAGTTCATGGAGGCGCTGAAATTGGAGAGGGTCTCAATGGACACCTTTCGATTCTGCAAAGCACTGACAAAGCGATCATCAACTGGGCTGATTTCTCGATTGGCAAGGGAGAGG
>CALAHF010000186.1 GCA_937891465.1 uncultured Verrucomicrobiales bacterium
CGATACTTGAAGCCTGCTCTGACCCGCCAAAAGGTTCCGCAGATGTGAAAGAGAGGCAAAAAAAAGCGCCCCCACAACCAAATAATTCAGCCCACCCAGAATTAAAGACATATTGAAATTCAAAGACATATTGAAATTCAATAAATTTTCTATTTTTAGAATTTTCACAAATTTAGAATGCAAAAAGAATTAATCGTTTGACTGCCTTTCATAGCTCATCGTTAATCAAATTCTTATTTTAGATGCCGTGAAAACGAACCGTTCAACATCAGTGAATTTTAGAGCAATCGCTTCACACCATTTCTTGGTGTTCGGTTTGTGTGTCTTTGCCGCATGCCTCCACGGGGCACCTCAAGAAGCGGAAGATAATTCCCCTCCCCTTTCCGTAGAGGGGGATGGAGATTACTTCCCAACTCATGCAGAGACCCTCTATGAATCGGATCAGGAGGGGCCCAAAAGATTCCGCAATTACAAGAACCGTCAGGGATCTCTCTTCAGTTATCGAGAAGATTCAGACTACCCTGATTCCCGAGACGAGGATTATTATGACGATTCTTTTTATAGCAGCTCTTATTTAACCTATTCTGACGGACCAAATGGCTATGGATATCCAGATGAGGCGGGATTCACCGACGAATATCCGCGAAATTCGTCTTTTGAGTTCGAAGGGGGATTGCCTCTGTTAACTCGCGACTTCGATCCCGAAAACGCTCATGTGAAAATTGGGGGCGCATACTTTGATTTACTTTCGATCGACGCAGGAGCACTTTACTCTGATTATGAAGGGGACCAAGCCTTTCGGGAAGGAGAAGAAGACGGTCTTATAGGTTATGTAGGATTCCGGTTCAGAACGTCGATCCGGATAGCGCCGTCTCTTTTTCTCACCGCGAATGGTGAAATTATTTATCTTCCGGGGCCCAATCGAATTGCCTTTCGATACGGGGGTACTGGGGGTCCTTTGCTCCGACTGAGCTATGAAGTTGAAGTCGGGATGTGGGACCTGCAGATATATGATGAATTCCGAATCCACTTACCTAGTGCAGTGTTTGACGAAGGCGCGATCGATAGAGCAGGCCGTTATCAGTTTGGTTTTTTAGACGACCGTCGATCTAACGGCTTCTTTAACGAGCCCTACTTCGTGAATACGATTGGCATCAGGGCGAGCCGGTTATTAAATGAGGATTGGAGGCTTGGCTTGGAAGCTGATCATGCAGACTATTGGAGGGAAGATCGTCATTCCAACCGGGAACATTTTGGCGCCGAGACAGCTTATGAAGGCAATGAAATCCCGTTCTCGCCAAAGTTAGCGTATGACGCCTACTCTTTTGATGAACTTGACTCATTTTTACATCGCATCTACGCCTCAGGCAGCGGGCGCCTCACCGAGACGCTCCGCCTCAGAGCAGGCGGAGGACGTTTTTGGAACAGCGGTTACGAATTCCAGAATGAAAGATGGATTTGGAATGTCGGCCTCAATCATGAACTGAGTGAATATACCAATCATATGGTCACCATTGGTCAAGACCTTCAAGTCAGTGATTTTTCGGATGATGTACTGGTTTCAGAGTACCTCCGCTACAGCATTCATCACGAGATTTCAAGAACACTTAGAATGTCAGCATTCGCTCAATGGTCAAAAGATGAGTTTATTGTGGGTGATTTTGCCGGCGGTGAATTCGACAGGCAGATGTATGGCGGCCTCGTGAGCTACAGTCCTTTGGACAACTTGACGCTAGGAGCCGGGGCTCGTTATGAGGATCGCGTAAAATCAACCACCGGAGAGAGCTATGAGCGCTGGCTGTATCATCTAAACGCTACCACTCAAATCTATCACCAAACTTCGCTTTATTCACGCTTGCAATACGAAGACACCAATTTCTTCGATGAAAAACTGTTCATGATTGGGGTGAGGAGATCTTTCTAAATTTGCTCATAACTACATTAACAAAAATGACTATGAAATTCACAGCACCGAAAATTAAGATTCTGGCGACACCTGCGATCATTTTGTCGCTTCTAATCGGGGGCCCCCATCTGGCTCAGGACAAAAGTGACAGCCGACCACTTCTGCGCAAAGGACCGTTAAAAAACCCTCGCCTGACCAAGGTTGATATCGACGGCGATATGAATTATGACGGAGTGATCGATAACGATGACCCTGCTGATAACGGCAGACATCAAACGACTCCGCCGGGGCTTCAGCTTGCCGTTGGAGAGTTGTCCAAAATGGTGGTTCGCTTTAAGGCCTATGATCTGGATTACGATGGAGAATTAATTCTCAAGCTTGAGCTCTCAGGAATCAACCGGGCGGATCCTACGGGAGACTTTTCGTCACTCGCGGAGGAAAATAAATCCACCGGTCGGATTCGAGTATGGAAAGATGCGAAAAAGTCCGTTCTGCTGCTTGATTCGAGTGATGCTGATAAGCGCGTTGTTGAGTGGGTTGGAGACCGGGATAAACTTGAGTCCGGGGTGCCCGGAGGCTTTCCACGGACGGTCTATGTGGAAGGAGTTGGTATTTCAAACGAATTCGACGGGGATCTGCGGTTGTCGTTGATGTCGGTCTACAAACCGGCCAGCGCGAAAAAGGAGCCCTACATTGACGCAGTTGATCACATTCTTGTGACCGTGCGCTCCAAAGCGATCCAGAAGGATTTTGTGAACAACAATGCTGAGGCGGTCTGGGTGACAAAGTAAATTTTCTGCAGCGAACGGCGCCCATTTAACGGGTCGGTGATCGAGTTATTTTTTTGATGATGAAATCTATCAAAATTGCGCCTTTTTTTGTGATCGTCTCTCTGGCACTGATTGTGGTTGGTTGTGAATCCAATCAGCTGGTTCCGGGAGGAGATATCCCACCGGCCCGTATTCCTGAAGTTGAAGCAAAGCCTCAATTGCGGGGCCTGAGTAATCAGATCGAGGTCGGCGACTCATTGGAGCTCTTCGTGAAAGAGGACCGTTTGTTTGATGGAAAGTATCTTGTAAGGGAGCAGGGGGACATCATCATACCCTCCTTAGGCCGAATTCCTGTTACTGGAATGACAACTAAAAGTGCGGGGAAACAAATTGAGATGGCGCTGCAGAAGAGTCAGCTGACTCAGGCCACCGTAATCGTTGATCGGCTACGCGGGACTAGCAGGCGGAATAGCCCTGACGATGATGACTCAGCGCAGAGTGGTCGGAAGATTAAGGTCTACATGACAGGAAAGGTGAACCGGCCGGGTCAACATTTTGTTCCGCTACCTCCCGACGGAAAGCTGGGAGTGTATGATTCAATTTTAATCACCGGTGGAATCAGTAAATTTGGTGATTCGCAAAAGGTTCATATTCTGAGGGCCGGTCCAGACGGGAAAAAACATAAGGTTCCTGTCAACATCAGGATGATTGAAAAAGGACTGGCCAACGATCCCCCCATTGGAAACGGAGACATCGTAGTGGTTCCGGAGAAGGTTTTCGGGTTTTAGGAAATCGCTACGCTGATATGGCAATCGTCTTCAAACGGCAATCCCAGCACCTCAGGTGGGCGGGTTTTTTTTTCATATTGGATGCCAGCCTGGTTTGGGCGTCATTTTTATTTGGGATATTTTTTCGCTTCGGTGAGTTTTCGTTTGCGAAATTGTTAGAGTATTCTCCGAGCGTAATTCTTTCGGCGCTTGTTCTGCCTTCGGTATTTTACGTCGGCGGGCTTTACTCGGCCAGACGATTAGAGGGGGGCTGGATGTTTCACCTCGGATGGCTTCTGGTGGGATTTGCAAGTGCTGCCATTGCTGTCCTCGTAATGGGTTCCCTCGATTTCTCAGCCCGAATCGGCAGAGGGGTCTTATTGGCCGCATTAGGCTTTTCGATTGTCACAGTCACAGCCCGTCACATCTTAACTGTTCACCGGAAAAAAAGGCGGCGGGAAACTTACCTCTTTCTTGTTACGAACAAAGAGGACGAATCAGCGAGCGTGTT
>CALAHF010000187.1 GCA_937891465.1 uncultured Verrucomicrobiales bacterium
GGAGTTGCTGCCGGTGGAGTTGCTGCCGGTGGAGTTGCTGCCGGTGGAGTTGCTGCCGGTGGAGTTGCTGGCTTTGGCGTTTCAGGTTTCGCTGGTTCGGCAGCCGGAGCAGGAGCCGGAGCGGGCTTATTCACGGGAAAGAGACGAATTTGTTTGTCCGCAAATCCAACTGCGATTTGTTTCCCACCGTCCACAACTACGATTGTTTTCGGTTCAGCAGGCAATTTGGTTTCGACCGATTCTTTGGGGTTCGCGAACTTTCGCACGCGCATCGATTTATCGACTGAAACGGAAACCAACCCGTCATTCGATGGCAAAAAACTGAGGCCCGTAATCGCCGCGCCGTGATCTTTCACCGTCACCGGTTGAGCTTTGTCGACATCGAGTGGGACGAACAAAATCGATCCGTCCGCATTTCCGACTGCAGCCCATTTCCGGTCATTTGAAACGGCCAATGCTGTGGGTTCACCGGGAAGCGCCACAATCGAGCCTGCCTTCGAAGCCGAACGTTCCCAAATTTTAGCGATTCGAAAACCACCGGATGCCAGCTGATTTCCGTTTGGTGAAAACTCAATCGTTTGAACAAAATCGTGATGCGCGGTTTTATAATCGGTGATGGCAGGATCGATCAGTGTCGCCACTTGTTTCTGCAATCGGAGATCATAAATATGCAAATCCTGTCCACGTCCAACCGCTGCATAGCGTCCGTCGCCCGTCAGGTCGGAAGTGTAAATCGGCTGTGTTCCACTGAGGCGTGTCCAATTTTCCGGTGCAGGGGCTGCCACGGCGCCGCCTTTGGCTCCCTCATCAATCCACTTTTTTAATAGTGCCAATTGATCCGGGGTCAGATTCTTGGCCTTCGATTTGTTGTTCGCCGGAGGCATCGTCGGTTCCTCAATGTGAGCTGCCGTCGAAAACAAAAATGAATCATTCCCGTTTCCAGGAACAATAGCTGGTCCGGTATCGCCGCCGCGCAGCATGTCTGCCGGCGACTCAAGAATCAGATCTGCTTTTGCCTTCGTCGAGTTGTGACAGGCAAGACAATTGTTCTTCAAAAACGGATAGACCTCTGTCGCAAAATTCACGGGCTCTTTTCGATCGGCGGGGAAGTCCGCTACCGGGAGCTGGGCATGCACCGAAACCAGAAACAGAAAGCTGATTGCCACTATCCAATAGGGTTGGTTCGTTGAACGTACCCTATTGGTTCGAAAAGGTGTTTCAATCGGACAGGGTAGGTTCGATGAACATACCCTGTTGCTTCGTGAAATTGAATTCGCCATAACTAAACGATGTCTTTGTGCCATTTGAATGCGTCGTAAACCTTCCATTTGCCGGTCGGTTTGTGAAAAATAAATGTGAAGGTGTAGTCGTCCCGTTGCCACCACGTTTCTTTGATTTCAACGAATTTGCTGCCTGGATCCTCGGGTGGATACTGATCCAGAACGGAGACTCGGATTTCACCTATGGCTTCGCTTGCCATGTAGTGAGTTTCGTAATGAGGCTTATCGGGAAACGGCTTTAGGACATCGGCTTCTGATTTTCCGATCCATCCTTTTAGATTCGAAACGTTATCCTGACAGGAACACAAAATGAAACTGACAAGGCTCAATGAAAGGAGTGTTTTGACTGAAAGTTTCATTTATTCTCAGCCGGTTTTGGTGCTGCCTTCGGCTTTTCCTTGATCTCTAAAACGAGGGGCGTGGAGACAACGGCGAAAAGCGTGTCTTTCGCGGTGGCCTTTTTCTTTGCTGCTGCGAGGCGTGCGTCGACTGCTTTGGTTTCGTTCGCTGCAATCTTCACCTTCGCGTCCAATGCGGTCACTGATTTTTGCGCTGCGCTGTTGGCTGCGGTTGCCGTGGTGAGTGTTTTTGCCACTTCCGGCTTTATTTCGGCTGTTGCGGTGGCGAGGTTTTTGGTGGCGGTATCGAACGCAGCTTTTGCTGCTGCGGCTTCTTTTTTTGAAGTCACCAAATCAGCATTCAGCTTTTTCGTGACTTCCACGATGTGAGCTTTTTCTTCTTCGATTCGTTTCACTGCTTCGGGATTATGAACATACTTTACAGTCCCAGTTCCACGCAAAACGAAGCTGTGTTTTCCGATGACGGGAGCGAATACATTAGCTACTTTTTTCGCCGCAATTTTCAGAACTCCGTCGGTTTTGCTCTCAGCAATGCTGACGGTGGGCGGCTTTGAGCCGATGCCCTGCAGGCCGAACGGAGTGACAACCAGATTTCCTTTCCGTTGGCCTTTTACCTCATCGACGACCTTGAATTTGATTTCAACGGTTCCGTCAATTTCCACGGTGAGTGGCTTGCCCGGTTCCGCTAATTCAATTCGCAAGATTTCGATTTCGTGCTGAGACAGCGACAACGGGAGCTGCTGGTCGAGTCGAGCGCGGAGCCGTTGGGTGCGGTTGTCAGCAACGGCGAGGGGGATTGATCCGACGCGCGCAGTTTTGACTAAAGCGCCGTCGTTGGCTGTGCCCTGGATTTCGACGACTCCGTCCCACGTCTTTGATTCTTTTGGTGCGGAGAAAACAAGCAAGCCGGTCGAACTCGCAGGATCGATCGTGATGGTAGGAGCGGTGACGCCTTCGGGTAAATTTTTCGCTGAAACTTGAACCGGTCCGGAAAACCCGTCGCGTCGAGTCAATGCAATCCGAATGGAAGCGGTTCCGTTTTTACGAAGCAGGGGAGTGACTGTCGCAACTTGCTGTGCAGTCATCGTGGGCCGTTCGGGAACAGCGAGCAGCTCAAAGTCAGGTTTCGCTTCGCGGATGGCAAGCCGGTAGAGCTTTTCGGCGCCTCCGCTGGCAAATTGATTAATAATCGTCACCTGATAATCGCCATCTTGATCCGCCGTGAAATTCAGAATCGAGTCGCGCGTCGTGGTATCAAATTTTGCTCCGCCGGTTCCTGCTTCGTCGTCATTATCACGTACTTTGGCGAGCGTTTCTTTTCCGTCAGCTGCTGCGGTGATTTTTTCGACGAGGATGTAGGAATCCGTGACGCTGGCGAGGCGCTCACTGATAGATTCGACCCAGTAGCTTGCCCCTTTTTTTGTGGTGAAACGATATCTGTCTTCGTCAGCGCGATCATCAAATCGCCCCACAACTTCAGCTGGAATGGCAATTTTCTGTGAGGCTTTTTCGGTGGGATTTTCGGAAATGACGGGCCCGTTTGAAAAGCCAATTCGGATTGGGGATGAGCCCTCGACCGAATAGTCGAACCCGGGCAGCAGGGCATGGCTCGGGCGATCAGGTGTGAAAGAAACGGGCGCGGAAACTTCTGCAGGAGCTGTGATGTCGACTTCGATTGATTCCAGCGGCGTGCCATCACGGACGAGGCCTTCGCCCATGCTTCCGCCGGGCAAGTTACGGCCGTAAAGTTTCACCCGTGCGGTTTTGCCAGGCTGAACTGACGGAGGAAATACGAAGTCGATTTGAGGCTTTTGTGAGACTGTCAGGGTGTAGAAAAAATTAGCCCCGCCGTTGTAAATGAAATCATGGACGCCCACCCAGAAATTGCCATCGGCAGGTGCCGTGAAGTCGAGCAGGGGATCCCGGCTTGATGAAAAGTCACGGTTTCTGGCGAGTTCGTTTCCGGCGCCGTCAACAACGACGAGTGTGGCATCGGCTTGGGCATCGAAAAACTCGGAGCGACACGAAATCGTAAACCGCTCTCCTTTTTTCGCCGCAAACTTCCAGTAGTCGAGCTGCGACGCATCCATTGTTCCGTAAGCGATCGCTTCGGGGGCGAGTTCCGGTGCGGTTTCGAGCGCGTGATTTGCAGCGCCGGTTTCTTTTGTTAAAACAGTTTTCGCCGGGACAATCAAAAACGGGCGGGAAGTCGATAAGCCGAAATACCCTTTGGCGCGAAGTTCGACGACTCCCGGAGAAACGTCGGCTGGGATGGTGACGGAGAATCGCGTGCCGCTTTGTTTTTGAAATTTATGAAACTCCGATTGCGGCAGCATGACCGGCTTTGCCGTGATTTTCGGATTCGAAAAATGCAAGGCGTTGACGTCGTCGAGATTTGTCCCCGAAAGCGAAATCTCAACTGTCTGCCCGGCGTTTGCGATGGGCGGATTGATTGAAAGGAGTTCGGCGGCTGGGCGCTGAGCGTTGGCTAGAAGTGTTGTCGCGAACAATACGATGACGGCTCTGGAGAGCGATCCTACGTTCGAACGACGGTTGATTCGTTTGGCAGGCGAATTCATTGAAAGTAAAAATTCGGTTTCGAATCAGTGGTTGAAGAGAAACTCCTTCGTGTTCACCAGTGCCCACAGGATATCCTCGAAGGCTTCCTGCTCTGCCTTTTCAGGCGTGGCGTCGTCGTCAGGTTTTGCAGCAGCACGAGTTCGCTTTTTGTTCAAGTGCGATTGGGCCGCCGCGATTTCCTCCGGCTTGGGGTTTCGCGCCAGCGCATACAAATAAAGTTCGCTGAGCCGATCTCCGTCGGGACGATCAGTCGCTTTGGCAAGGGCGGTAGCTCGTCCATTTCCATCGCTGAGCTTTTTCTGAATAGTATCCGAATTGATCAAATGCAGGCTTTGCGCAAGGTTCGCATCGGCGACGCGCTCGCACTCGCAGGCACTGTCCATTTCAGGCCGACCAAACACGGTCAGGAAGTAGCTGTCGCCATTGAATTTATCGTCAGGCAGGTAAGTCGCGCGAACGCCTTTCGGCTGATTGCTGAATGTCTCGCTGGAATTTGAAACCACGTTGATGGCATCAAGTAGGACCTCGGCCTGAAGCCGTTTTGGATAGTAGCGGCTGTAATTTTGTGAGTCCGTCACGTTGTGGTCGTTTGGCATTGCGCTGAGCTGATAGGTGCTGCTCGTGCAAATGGTGCGAATGAGCTTTTTCAGGTCAAAGCCTTCTTTGGTGAAATTCTGTGCCAGAGCATCGAGCAACTCCGGGTGGGTTGCAGGGTTGGTTACTCGCATGTCGTCTTCGGGTTCAACGAGGCCGCGGCTGAAAAAGTGTTTCCAATAGCGGTTCACTAACATTTTCGCGAAATACGGATTCTCTGTCGATGTCATCCAGTCAGCCAGAGCGATGCGCGGATCGCTCGTTATGGGAAGTTCGAGCTGATCTTCGCCGAGTGGTTTTGGTTTCAGCACCGTTTTTGTATTCGGGTTCTGCATCTGGGCGGTGGAACGCTTGTGATAGATGATTTCCTCGTCGGGCTGCTCGCCTTTTTTCCGACCAATCGCGGTGAAAAATGCGGTGAATCCGTAGTAATCGTCCTGGCTCCACTTCTCGTAGGGGTGATGATGGCACTGAGCGCATTGCATCCGAATCCCCATGAACACCTGAGCCACGTCCTGCATCTGCTCCTTGTTATCCTTCACTGCACGATACCAGGCGACTTCGGGCGTGCTGCCAATTTCGCCGCTTGCGGAAACGATTTCCGAGACAAACTGATCGAAGGGCTTGTTTTCCGCCATGCTCGTTTTGATCCATTCGTGAAAGCCGTAGGTGCCGCGTTGGTAGGTGGCCTTGGAGCGTTTGTTTCGCAAAATCCCAGCCCATTTTCCTGCGAAAAAGGCAGCGTAATCCGGCGTGGCTAAGAGCGTATCGATGTGCTTACCGCGTTTGTCGGATTCGTTTGAAGCGAGAAAAGCTTTGGTTTCTTCAACTGTGGGCAGGCGACCTGCGATATCGACAGTGACACGGCGAATGAAAGTTGCGTCGTCGCACACACCTGAAGCGGGAAGTCCGAGCAGCGTCAGCTTTTTGAAAATCTGGTCATCGATGAAATTTTGAGCCGGAGGCGTGTTTTTCATTTCTGCCCCGAGCGGAATCGTCGCGCGAAAGACATCGACATGCTCCTGAAATTTAACCATCACCGAAGTCGTTCCTGTCTTGTCTTTCAGATCAACCGTGCCTTGCTGGTTGACCTCTGCCATGTCTTCCTGATTCGGCTCGTAAATGGCCAGTCGCGTGATATCGCGGGCTGACCCGTCTGAGAAATACGCTGTCACCGCCAACTGCTGGCGTGCGTGCGGCGTCGCGATGCGCTCCTCTGGAAACGCTTCAATGCGCACTACTTTGGGAGCTTCCTCAGGCGTATAAGGCATACCTTGTTTGATCCAACGAGTGATCATTTGATAATCAAAATCACCCTTTGCTATCCGGATACCGCCTTCGTGTGGGATTTCTCCCGTCGCTTTCATGAGCACTAATGAGTGCTCCGGAGCCGCCGGAGAAAGTCGGCGACCCCGCGATTCCCTCACCATGTAGTCGTGGTCATTCCATGGTTCATAACCCAACAGCGAAAGTCGAAAATTGTTTTGGCCTCCTGATTTCCCATGACAACCGCCGCCGTTGCAACCGTGTTTTGTGAAAATCGGCATCATATCATTTACAAAATCGACCTGCTGTTCGGTTTCGAAATTCGTGACGGTTACTTTGCACGACACGACAGCTCCCGACTCTGACTTTGCAGTGATGGTCGCCGTTCCGTTTCCGGCAGATGTCACATAGCCCAGCGGATCGATTTTCACGATGTTCGGCGGGGTTGCAGAAAACGTGGTTTTCCCCGTGACGTCCGTTTCGTATTTCCCTGATTTATCAGAGACAATCAATTGCGTTCCAGAGTCTGGACCCACGAGTGTGGTAGCAGTTCGATTGAGGTTGAGCGTCGTCGCTGCATCAGCAGCAGACAGTGAATATCCATAAAATAGCGAAATGGTCGCAAGGAATAGGCAGAGTCTTCGGAACAAATCAGTCATAGGGAGCAGCAGGGGTGCTTTTTTAGAACTATCAGAATAATAAGAAGATGCCCTCGAAAGCGAAGGAAATGCAGGTACGGCTTTGCGGGGAGCGCGTTCGCGGCGTTTTCGATCGAATAGGGGTGATTCGTCGAACGAACCCTGTTGGTTCGAAGGAATGTTTCTAGCGAAATATGGCCTTCACAATCTCCTTCCCGGGAAAGTTGTCGGAGTCATTTGCCTCTTTTTTCTGGCGTTCTTTTTGGTCAAAGTTCTTGTGGATTTCATCGCATCCAGGAAAGAGAACCTTCAGATGCCGCAACTTCCCATCTCGAAGGCGGGTTATATAGTTCAGCTGATTGGAGATCCCCCGACTGATCCTTCTCTTTGCGTGCTGGACACGGTCGTTGAGGTTCGATCACCAGATGGCGAAGTCGTCTGTTGTTGGGCAACGTTGGATTCTGAAATTTCCCATCTTCTAATTGGATCCATGAAGTGGAGTTTGCCAAAATGCTTGACCTACATTGCCCGTGGAAGTGGATGCCGTGTTCTCATGGAAGAAGCCGGAAGCAAATGGCGCGTTACCGAAATCTCCGAAAAAACTGAATGATGTCTTTTCGTTCGAATAGGGTTGGCACGTCGAACAAACCCTGATAGATCGTTGGAATGAAAATTCCCATTTTCCCGATGATTGTCTGTTTGGTGAGTGCTCTGATTCCCGGGGGCACCGTTTTTTCACAAGATAAAAAGCCGGCAAAGAAAAAGGCCGCGCCAGCGCATTTTGCTCCAACGATGGCGAATGTGGCGTATGATAAATACGATGCAACGGTGTTGGATTTCTGGAAAGCCGAAGGCGAGGGGCCCCGACCGTTAATGGTTTACATTCATGGTGGTGGCTGGATCGGTGGGACTAAGAGTCTCGGGAGGGACAAAGTTGAGTTCTTCCTCAAGCAGGGCATTTCTGTGGCAGCGATCGAATACCGGCTCACCGGCGTGGCTTCGTTGCCGGCTCCGGTTCACGATGCGGCGCGTGGGATTCAGTTTCTAAAGTCGAAAGCGGGTGAGTGGAATCTCAATAAAGATCGAATCGCTTTGACTGGCGGCAGTGCCGGTGCGTGCACGTCGATGTGGATTTTAACGCATGATGATCTCGCCAATCCGGATTCTAAAGACCCAGTCGAGCGTGAATCAAGTCGTGTGGCAGGCGCTGCGGTTGCAGGAGGTCAGACATCAATCGATCCCAAGCAGATCGAGCCGTGGTTGGGCGCAAATGTGCTCAAGCACAACATGATCAATATGGCAGTCGGAGAGAAAACAATCGCTGGAGCGTTGAAAAATTACGATAAGCACATAGCGCTCTACAAAGAATTTTCAGCCTACAATCACGTTTCCAAGGATGATCCTCCGTTGTTGATGACTTATGGTAGCGACATGACCTTGCCGTCTAAAAATGCAGGACACGGAATTCACCATCCGGTTTACGGGGTGAAGATGAAAGAGAAGTGCGACAAAGTTGGTATGGAATGTCACTTACTCGTGAAGGGAGTTTCCAAAAGCGACGAATACGCGAATGCGAATGAGTTCCTGGTGGGGATTTTGACGAAGTAATTGCTGAGACCAAGTCAGTAGCGGTCTGCGGATGAGAGTCCGATAATCTTAATTTCCCGAACTGGGGAATCATACCAGTAGTGGATTGCATAGCGCCCGAGGATCTTGATTTGGATACTTCGATCCGTATCGTCTGGTTCGGAATAGCCTTCTAATGTTTCCGGCTCCAGTTTCAGTTCACGAAGGAATAGAATAATTCTTTCGCGAACAGGTTTTCGGAGAACTCGAATGGATTCGGAGACATCGCAGTCAATGAAAAGGTCGACCGATTTCACGGCTTCTATTTTTCAGCCACGAGTGATTTCTCGAAGTCTTTGAGTTGGACCCATTTAGTTTCAGGGTCATCGAGCTTCTGAGTCATAAGCGAAAGCTTTTTCTCCCGCTTGAGGCGAATAGCAGTGAGCTTCGCGGCTAAGCGATCTTACTCTTTGGAAGCCAAAGCGTCGATTTCCGACTCTATTTCTGCCATACTCATGTGTTCAAAAAAGCACGAATGCTTTCAATCACAAGTGATTTTTGTTCAAAGCACTAAGCCCGAATCCTTCCATTTTTCATGGAACTCCGCGTAAATAGTCGGTGAAATCTCACTCGGCTTGATTTCGCTTCGGCCGCCCCAAAAAACGTTGGTGTAGTCAACAGAGATGCCCTTTTTCTCCAAATGCGCGTCGATTGCTGCTTTGTGCTCGTGAACGCGATCTTTGTCGGTGCCGTGAATCACGCCCATGATGTTGACTCCGCCGAATGTAGCGCCGCCCTCGCGCCAATAAGCATGAGTCATGATGTCGTGACGTCCGACTTCGCCACCGGCTTCCTGCTGGCGACCTTCAGGGACTTTCCAGTGAAAAAGAGCGTTGAATCGAGTCACTTTCTGGCCGGTTGCGCTCGGTTTTACGTGTTCGAGAAAAGTGGAGAATCGGCCGATAACCTTCTTCTCATCAAGGGCTTCAGCGACTTTGAAAAAGGTTTCAAGATCAACTCCGGCTTTTTCAGCACGAGCATCCCAGACGTTTGCGATGACTTCGTCGGGGGTGAGTTCTTCCTTCATCGCGAGGAGAACATTCCATTCCTGCTCGGTCAGTTCGACGGTCGTCGTCGTGTTCATGAAAGCCGGCTCGTCGGACTTCGCACCAGGCTCCATTGATTTTCGGCGGACGTGGCCGACTCCGAGGGCGAAAATGCCTTTGGCTGGCATGAGGATGAATTCGTGAGCACCGGTCAGTCGTTTGAGGACCTTGGCGTGTTCTTCAAGCGATTCCCCCTGAGGCACTTTTAAAGTAGTCCAGAGTTTGTAATCACTGCCTGAGATCTTGCGGTCGGTCGAACGAGTCACCACGTGACCGGAAAACGGGTCTTCTTTAAACATCCACTCAAACGTGGCATCGAGTTTGTCCGCATCGACTTTCCACGCGCAAAGCGCTCCGTGGGCCAACTTCGTAGCCAGCATGGTCTGGCGAACACGGCGAATGACTCCGCCTTCAAGCATGGCGCGGATTCGCTCCAAAACGACAGGCAGCTCGACGCCGCTTTTTTCTGAAATATGCTGAAATGGCTCGCGCTGGAATCCTGAAACAAGGTCTTCAGAGACTGCAAGAATTTGCGAATTGATCGGGTCGGTGTGTTCGACGGGAATGCTCATATTTTTTTCGAAGGAATACGATGGTAATCGGGAAGGGGACGGTTGCAAGGATTGGCGACTAAGAGTTGAAGGTAGGCAAGATTCGGACGCGAATGTTCGTAAAGGACGACAGTGCCTTATATCTCAGGCTTCAGAGCTGTCTTGATCTAAGTGAAATGCCAACACGCGGGCGATGAATCACAATAAAAGCTGAATTATCCGATTTCCCGGAATCCGCGAAATTAAGGCACAAAAAAAGCGACTGTCTCCAGACGCTCCTTTCAAAAATCAGTTCCGCTGGAGTTCAACCAACGAAATCAAGGAAGCTGATCACTCAGACTTGCTCTCGATGTAAGCAATTACTTCACCAACGCTGGTGAGCTTTTCTGCTTCTTCATCTGCAATTTCAGTGTCGAATTCTTCTTCGATCGCCATGACAAGCTCAACTGTGTCGAGGGAGTCAGCACCGAGATCTTCGATAAATTTTGCTTCAGGAGTTACCTGCTCTTCATTGACGCCGAGTTGGTCAACAATGATATTTTTTACTTTTTCTTGAATTGAGTCGTCAGCCATGAGTGTAAAATCAAATATTCAGTTGTCGGAGTAATACCGGTGCTTAAAGTGTTTGGCAACGATTTTTTGCGCTAGGCTTTGAATTCTCGAAAAGATGACATCGCCGTGAGAATTTCTGTTTCCCGCTGCGCTTGGTTTTTTGCATGGCAAGAGCCCTGAATAAGATACAGTCGATTTTTTCCTTCGATCACCATCCAGTAGACATAAAGGTCAACGTTGGTGGTTTTTAAGAGCGCCCGCATGTATTTCGACGGTTTTCCGTTAATTTTACCATCTTTGACCTCACCTTTGGCAAGTCCTTTGGAACCTTCGGCCAGTTTATCTGCCTGAAACTGAAGAAATTTCTCACTGGAAATGTCTTTGTCGAGACTGGTTCGATCAAATGCAAATAGCAGCAGCATGCTTTTATCGGTCCGCGAAGCGGCTCCGGATGAAACGCCTTCAGGATATTTATAGGCGTCTTTGCTGAGGCGCCAGGCGAGGGGAACATCAATCTTGCAAACCTTTCGCGAATCAAAAACCTCGCGATCGACCTGGGCCCCGGCATTGCTGGAGAGAATGACGATTCCAAGCATGAGGAGCAGGGCAGATTTCATGCAAAAGGATAGGGGTGAAACTCCCGAAATGCAAAACGCCGACGAGGAGAACAAGCTCCAGACGTCGGCGTTTAAAATCGAAATTTTCTTCGGGGAAAATCAACGTCTGGCCTGAAGACGCTCTGTAATTGGCTTTTCAATCGCGCCGCGCTCGCCCGCTGCTTCGAGAGCGGCGGTGGGTGCATATTGGGGAAGTGCTTGATTCTCGCTATTCGCAATCACGCTTTGATTGGTTGCCGTCTCACGCACCTGCTTTTCCAGGGAGGACTGAATCATCGGGCTCGCAGTGCTAATCAACATGCCGCCCAATTCATTGGACAAATTCGTCAGTTTATCAAAATCCTGCGCTTGCTGGAGGCAGAACGCGAGGCCTTCGCCGCTCTCCAGATCTGCTTCACCACGGTAAAGCATTTCAAAAATCGACGCACCGAGGTCAAACTGACGGGTGTGATAGAAATTCCACGCTTTTAGCTTTAGCGATTCACGGGACAGGGGAGCGCGAGCCTCGGCTTGTCCGAGATACCACTGGCTCACACGGTAGCGGCCTTCCTGCATCGCGCCATGAGCATGAGTGAGCAGCTCGTTCACTGAAACCTGTGGAAGTGGTTTGATTTGTTTTCCTGCTTGAGCGCCGTTGACGGTCGCCAATTCAAGTGCGGTGCTCATTCCCGCCTTTTCGATGGATGCAACAACGTCAGCGAATCCGATTTCATCTGCAGGAAATCCAGTGACCCACATCTTGGCTTCGGCAACACTGCCAGCTTCGAGAAGTGATTTGGCGCGGTTGTTTGCTGATTCCACAACGAGCTTTTTGATGCCGGGGATCTTTTCGTTTAGTTCGCGAGCCACGTAGTAAGCAGTCTGCGGGTCGCCGCCTTCGAACATCGCCATGACGAGGCCTTCCGCCGCGTGAAGATTTCCCGGATACCATTCGAGCGCCAGGGTGAACCATTCCTGCGACTTCTCGTATTTGCCCTTGTCGAAAAATGTCCACGCCAATTCAGTCGCAGAAACGGAATCGCGAACCGCTGTCTCTTTACTTTTCGGTGCGTTTCTCAGATCAACTGGATCGGATTCAGCCGCCTCCGGTACTTTCGTTTCTGTCACCGGCTGCGGGACAGGAGAATTATGAATGGTCTTGATTGCGAGCGGGGAACCAATCGGAGTGATTTCACTAACTTTTCGTTCCTGCTGGGCGGTGCATTCCCTGGGGATCAGGAAAGGCACCAGGATAGCGGCAGCAGTGACGGAGGTAATGAAAGATGCTTTTTTCATAAATTTGGAGTGAGGCGATAACGGAAATCAAAGAGAATGATTTATACTTTTAAAATTTATGGTTAAATGAACATTAAAACAAATGTATATTTATAATTTATTGATTAATTAGACTCGCATCTGATGAATTGCGCATTTATCTTATGGATACCGTATTTTCAGTAATTATTATAATCCAATCGATGGTGATAAGTAAGGAGTTTTAAAAACTCTAGCGAGCTCCTGTGAAAATAGTAGCAATCTATCCGGTAGCTGTTTCAATGACTGCCGGAATCAGAGGCGGGAGGCGCTCAGGCGACTGGGTCGGGAGTCTTCTTATGGTGAAGGTTAATTAAGTTTTCGGGTGACGCAGAATCTGTTTGATCCCAAGAAAGGAAGCCCTTCAAGTTTTCTACGGTCGGACAGGGTGTGATCGAAACCTGATTTCGAATCAATAGGGTATGCTCATCGAATGAACCCGGTTTGATTGAAAAATGCTAATTTCGGATGAGACCGTGTCTTTTGATTCGTGAAAACAGACTAAAAACTGCGAAGATGTCGGTTTTTAATGTAAAAAATGACGGTTTTAGTATGAAATTGGTAATTTTCGTTTGAAATTGAACGTCAAAATGCCAAAGTTCGGGCGTAAACGTCAATCTTTACTAAAATGGCAACTAAAACGAAAACCACCAAGAAACGGAAGCCCAAAGAGCAACTCGATGGGGCTCAGGCAATGATCAAGACACTCGCCGACCTCGGTGTCGAGTATGTCTTTGGATATTCAGGTGGTGCTGCACTGCCGATTTTTGATGCTCTTGAGACTGTGAAGTCGGACATCAAGTTCGTTCTCACCCGTCACGAGCAGGGTGCGTGTCACATGGCTGATGGCTATGCACGTGCTACGGGAAAGCCTGCGGTTGTTTTGGTAACATCTGGTCCTGGAGCTGGCAACACGATTACCGGTATCATGACGGCGCAGATGGATTCGATCCCGATGATTATCATCACTGGGCAGCAGGTTACCTGGATGCTCGGTAAAGATGCGTTTCAGGAAGCGGATATTTTCGGAATCACGATTCCTGTCGTAAAGCACAACTATCTGGTTCGCGAGACGAATGACCTTCCACGAATCACTCGGGAAGCTTTCCATATTGCTACAACAGGACGTCCGGGGCCAGTTCTCATCGATGTTCCTAAAGACATCAGTCAGTCGCCATTTACTGGTGATATGAATGCTGAGATTGATCTTCCCGGCTACAATCCTGAAGCTTCTTACGAAATTGACGATCAGGACATCGAAGATGCCGCCTTGATCATCAATGCTGCGAAGCGTCCTCTCATCCTTGCTGGACACGGAGCGATGATTTCCGGTGCGGAGATGGAGCTGATGGAATTGGCTACTCGATTGAATTGCCCAGTTACGTCGACGCTTCTTGGTAAGGGAGTTTTTCCTGAGACTCACGAGCTTGCTCTCGGAATGTTAGGGATGCACGGAACCGCTTATGCAAACAAAGCGGTTTGTGAGTGTGATTTAATCATCAACATCGGTTCTCGGTTTGATGACCGGATTATTGGAAAGGCTGAAGAATTTGGTAAAAACGCCAAGATCGTTCACTTCGACATTGATCCGTCGGAGATGAACAAAATGATCACGCCGGATGTTCAGGTCATCGGTGATGCGAAAGCGGCGCTGAAGAAGTTGCTCAAGAAAGTTGATTCACTCGAGACCACAAGCTGGTTGGAGAAGCTGGACGGCTACAAGAAGAAATTTCCGCTTTCCTATGCGAAGCAGGGCGGTCTTCGGATGCAGAAAGTGCTTGATGAATTTTATGAACTCACGAACGGCGAAGCGATCGTCACGACTGACGTTGGCCAGCACCAGATGTGGGCGGCGCAGTTCTACAAGAATAGCGAATCGTTCAAGTGGATTAGCTCGGGCGGTGCAGGAACGATGGGATTTGGTTTTCCTGCCGCGATTGGCGCGCAGTTTGCCTGCCCGGACGAAACGGTTATCGCGGTTTGCGGTGACGGTGGATTCCAGATGACGTTGTGCGAAATCGCGACGGCTTGCATTCACAAGTTGCCCGTGAAAATCCTTGTTTTGAACAACCACTACCTCGGTATGGTTCGTCAGTGGCAGGAGATGTTTTTCGACAATCGCGAGAGTGGTGTTGATCTTGAAGGCAACCCGGATTTTGTGAAATTGGCTGAGGCTTATGGCTGCAAAGGTATCAATATCAAGCGTCCAGCTGACGTTCGCAAGAAATTGCAAGAAGCGCTCGCTTACAATGACGGTCCTGTTTTGATCAACGCCGAGTGTGTTAAGACAGACCTCGTTTTCCCAATGATTCCTGCTGGTGCAGCGCTTGAAGACATGCTCACCGAGCGTCCGAAGCACAAGATGGCTAAGCCAATCGGCTCCACCTAAAAGCTACGCATTCCAATATTTAAATTTTAGAACAGACTCACTTTTCAAAAAAATGGCTACCAAACGTAAAATTACGACTGCCGACAAAAAGCCGGCGCCACGCCCCGATCTCATCGGTGGACACACGCTGAGCATGTATGTGAATAACGAACCGGGTGTGTTGATGCGCATCTGTCAGGTGTTCGCCCGTCGTGCCTACAACATCGATTCGCTCGTTGTTTCTCAGGGCCGTGACCCTCGCTTTTCCCGACTCACCCTCGGTATTTCAGGTGATCCTGCGGGCCTCTCGCAGATCATTATGCAATGCACGAAGCTGATCGATGTGATTCACTGCTTTGAGCACATGCCACAGGACGCCGTCGTGCGTGAATTGGCGATGATCAAAGTCATGGTCAAAGGTGGCGAGAAGCGCACGGAGGTGTTGCAGATCGTTGAGCATTTCGGCGGAAAAACGGTCGATCTCACTGAGAGTTCAATCATCGTTCGCATCGAAGGTGCCAGCGACAAGGTGGACGCAGCGATGCGTTTACTAGTGACTTACGACATCGTTGAGACTGTTCGCACTGGTAAGGTTGTGATGGCTCGCGGCGAGGGGATCACCTAGTCGAAACGATCCTCGCTTGACCGGAAGGGCATTCCCTTCCGCACTCTTTCGAAGCCACAAATCAGGAGACTGATTTGTGGCTTCTTTGTCTTTTTAAAAAACGTCAGCTCAATTTATCCGCATTGAAAGCACTTCTTCTCACCAACGAATTTCCTCCCAAAATTTACGGAGGAGCCGGTATTCACGTTCAGTATTTGTCGCGCGAACTTGCGAAGCTCTGTGATGTCGAGGTGCGTTGTTTTGGTGATCAGGATTCACCCGATACCAATCCTGTTGCGCTTGGGTTTGAGGCCAATGCAGATGATTTCACATCGCCCGACGCCTTGAATTCTGTCTTCACGTCGCTTCAGCGGTGTCTCGATTTCAATACGAAAAACATCGATGCGGACGTCGTCCACCTGCACACGTGGTATTCGCATTTTGGCGGGATTTTGGCGAAACTGAATTACGGCATTCCTCTGGTCTTGACTGTTCACTCGCTTGAGCCACTTCGTCCGTGGAAACGCGAGCAGCTTGGTGGTGGTTACGATTTCACGCTGTGGCTTGAAAAAACGGCCATCGAAATGGCGGATGCGGTCATTGCGGTTTCGACCGAAACCAAAGAGGATATTCTACGGCTTTTTGATGTGCTGGAAGAGAAGGTGCCGATCATATATAACGGGATCGATCCTGAGGAATATCAGATCCGCGAGGACAAAGATGTGTTGCGTCGGCTTGACGTTGATCCTGAGAATCCTTTTGTGCTTTTCGTGGGTCGAATCACTCGCCAGAAGGGCATTATTCATTTGGTGAATGCGATTCTCCATCTCGATCCCGGCACGCAGGTTGTACTTTGTGCGGGAGCGCCTGACACGCCAGAGATCGCGGCGGAAATGAAAGCGGCGATCGATGCCGTGAAATCAGACTTTGATGGCAAAGTCGTTTGGATTGAGGAAATGCTTCCCGACGATCAGAAAATCAATCTCTACAGCCACGCGGCAGTATTCTGTTGCCCATCAATTTACGAGCCGTTTGGCATCATCAATCTTGAAGCCATGGCTTGCGAAACCCCGGTCGTTGCGAGTAAAGTTGGCGGCATGAAAGAAGTCATTCTTCACGACGAGACCGGATTGCTCATTCCGCTCGAACAGCAGAAGGAATCACCGTTCGAAGCGACCAACCCCGAGCAATTTGCAAAAGACCTCGCCAGTGGCATCAACGAACTGATGCGCGATCCTGAGCGCCGCGAGCGCATGGCCAAAGCTGGTCGCGAGCGCGTGATTGAGAAATTCAGCTGGGCTGAAATTGCTCAGGAGACGTTGGATCTGTATAAGAGTTTGGTGTGAAAGTAGCTTCGACTGTCAGTCGAAGCTACGGCTGAAACCTACTTCCCAAGTAACGAATCAAGCAAGCTCTTCCCGACTTTCTCAAGATCATCGATCGCATCTTTGCTACCGCCGATCATCTCGCTCAGATTACCAAACGGCGTAGCGATGTCAGCTTTTGGATCGCTCATGTCGCCTTGTGAAATCACGTCGAGAATGATCGTATCGCCTCGTTTAACCGGGCTGAGCACGATGTCCTTGAGGCCATTGATTCTGAAACCCTTCGTCTTTTTCGCCAAATATTGATCGACCATTTTTTCGACAGCTTTAGTCGTTTCTGGCGACAAAATGAGCGAGCCTTTGATCATGTGCTGATTCGTAGCGGTATCGACCCAGCTCTTTTCCTTCACCGCCAGACCGGTATCGGGGAGTTGCAAAATCAGCGGCTGATCAAATCGGTATTTTCCCTGATACTGAGTGATTTGCGTCTTCGCATCCGCCATCAATTCACCGCGCAGAGTCAGATTGCTGAGATCGATTCCTGCAGTGTCGATCTTCCCAAGCATTTCGCGTATTTTCTCCAACACAGGAAAGGTATTCATCTGGGCGCCTTTCGAAATCGTCAGGTCAACCGCCCAGGCAGGGTCCAATGTGCCGGTCGCGGCGTTGAACGGCTTTATGTCGCCCAATCCGTCGACATGAGCTGTGAGGAGATCGGTTGTGTCAGAATCGACGACTTTGAGATCACCGCCAAATTGAAATTTGGCCCGGTTGTGAGCGTTCAAATCGCGCGGGTTCACGTCGATTTCGGTGAACGCGATGCTGAAATTATCGATCGAAACTGTAGAACTCGAGGATTCGAGAAAGACGTTCACATTGGCGTCTTTCAGTTCAAAACGATCCGCTAACAGCGCTACGGGGAGGTCTCCGACGTCCATTGCCGCGTCTTCGGTTTCAATGCCAAGATCAACAGGCTTGACGACGATTACATCGCTTGCCGCCGCTTCCGGTATCGCAACTGGAACTGGCGCAGCAGTAACTTCGGAAGCGGTTACAGTAACTTCGGAAGCGGTTACAGTATCGACTGGGGCGTCATCAACTGGCTGGAAAAGTTCAGCGAGCGAAGATTTTCCGTCGCGACTGACTTTCGAATTTACCGAGACGCCGCTTAGTTCCAGATGATTGATTCGAAGCCGACGAGCGATCAAATCCGCCGTTTTTACTTCTAAATCGACTGTCTCCGCGTGGATCGGGGCTCTGGCAACCATGCGGGCTGTGTCTTCGCGGGGAAAAAGCGTCAGTCCTGTGATTTTTACCGTCGAAGTGCCAAGGACGCTGGACTCAACCGAGTCGATTTTTGCGCGACAATTCCAGCGTGACTCGATTTGTTCAGTCAAAAACTCAGGCGTTAGGTAACCGATGACCATGTTGCGTCCGATAAACAGCGCTGCCACTGCAAGAACGACCAGCGCGATAAGAGTAATGAGGATGACTTTTAATTTCACGTGGCCAGTCTACCGTTGCAAAAACTTCACGCAAACGGGAATGCCTACCCCAATTTTTTCACCAGTGAACTTCAAATTGCCGGTGTCTTCGTTGATTTTAAAAACGGCGACCGAATCAGAGCCCTGTCCTGCTGCAAAAAAGTAGCTTCCCGTTTCATCGATACCGAAGCCACGCGGGGTTTTGCCTTCGATCGATACGTTTCCAATCTTCGTGAGTTTTCCGTTACTGAAATCAATATTAAACGCAGCGATCGTGTCGTGCCCGCGGTTCGATCCATACAAGAACCGGCCACTCGAATGAACCTGTACTTCAGCAGTAGAAAGTCCCTTCTGCGATTTGTTCTTTTCTGGAATGGTCTCGATGGTTTGAAATTCTGTTAATGTTCCTGCTTCGTGATCGAAATTAAACGCAGTCACCGTCATCCCCATTTCATTGATCGCGTAGGCCTTTGTGCCGTTCGGGTGAAATGCAAAATGCCGGGGCCCCGAGCCGGGTTTCAGCTTGGCAACGCCGTGTTTCGTCATTTTAGCGGTCGTGGAATCCAGCTTATAAATCACGATCTCGTCCGTTCCCAAGTCAGCGACAAACACAAACTTCGAATTGGGTCCGGCATTGGCTGAATGCGCATGCGGAGCCTCCTGCCGCCGCTCATTCACGCTACTGCCGGTGTGCTGGAAAAAGCTCGCCTCTGAAATTGAACCATCATCAGCGATGGCGTAACTCGCTGTACTTCCGCCCGTGTAATTTGCGATAAAAAGACAGCGCCCATAAGGCTCCGTTGAAACATGGCAGGGATGCGCGCCTTGAGTCGGGAGTGTATTGATCAATGTGAGCAATCCAGTTTCGGAATCGATTTTGAATGAACTTACCGATCCTTCTTTGACCTCAGAAACGGCGAAGAGATATTTTTTCGAAGGATGAATCACCAGAAACGAAGGCCGTTCCATTTTCGCGGCGAGGGCAGGTTTGCCAACTTTTCCCGTTTCTGAATCAAACGTCGCAATGTAAATGCCGTCGCTTTTCTCTGGTTCTGTATACGTTCCGAAGTAAACAAATTGATCCGCAGCAAATGCGGAAACCGAAGCAGTTACGGCCATGGCGAGGAGAGTAAGTTTTTTCATTGGATAACCGAAAACTAGCGATTGTTGAAACAGACGTCAATTCACGTTCTCACGAAGCAATAGGGTGCGTTCATCGATCAGACCCTGTTGCTTCGAAATGGCGTTTCGAACGTACAGGGTTGGTTCAGCGAACGTACCCTGTTGATTCGTGAGAATGTGAGAATTCATCCAGACCGGAATGGCTTTGGCTTGCGGCTTCTGATCGGATCTCGGAATACCTAAAATTCGCTCTTGAATTCAGCTGGCGTCCTCCCATCTTTGCGCATCGTATCCTCTGGTGAATGACGTCTCCTGAATTCGCATTTCTTAAGCTTGCTCCAAATCGCTATCTGTGCGGTTGGGGGCCATTTCAGTCTGTGGCGCACCGCCCCACAGAGGCAGGTGCCGTGGCGTTTTACCGAAACAACTTCACGTTGTCCTATCCATTGCCGTGGAAAATTCCAGTGCGGGTTTTCGAAACAGCCGATCTGCGGGATCTGTTGCCTCAAAACGGGGCAACGCCGCTGCCGGAAATCGAATGGCACGGTTTGGGCGATAGCGGAGTCCGTGCTGTTTTTGATGAAATTCTCGCTGAAATCGAATCGGGTGCTTTGGAAAAAACAGTTCCTGTTTTGACTGAGCGAGGCCGGCTTCGTGAAGGCGAGCCTGCTGCCCTGGTAAAAGCAATTGCGGCAGCTCCTGATGAAATGTGGGGCTACGGATTTCGCGAAAAACAAACGGGTGTGGTCGGTGTGACTCCGGAACAATTATTCACGGTTTCAGGTGGTGTGTTGAAAACGATGGCGCTCGCGGGAACGGCTCCACGCCATGAAGCGGCTGATTTTTTAAATGATGTGAAGGAAATTCGCGAGCACGAATTGGTCGCGGATTACTTAACGGAAAAACTGCAAACGATCGGTGACGTCACCCGCGGAGAGCGCACCGTGATGGATCTGGGATCGATCGTTCATTTTCTGACTCGGATCGAAGTGAATCTAAATGATCCCGAAACTGATTTGAATGAATTGATTCGCCTGATGCACCCGACGCCGGCGCTCGGTGCTTATCCACGAGGTGAGGGGGCTTTAGAACGGCTCATGTCATATCGCAAACGATTGGACGTGCCGCTCGAGTTTGGCGCGCCATTCGGCGTCTGGCATGACAACCAGTTTGAATCGATTGTGACGATTCGAAACGTGTCGTGGGATGGTGACGATGTCTTTTTGCCCAGCGGTGTTGGCATCGTCCAGGGCAGCCGTTTTGACCGCGAATGGCGTGAACTGGCGCTGAAGCGAAATTCAGTGAAATCCCTTCTGGGAGTTTGAGAAAATCGCTTAAATGCTTTTTGAAAACGTCGGTCAGAGCAATTCTGGAAAAACCGACTTCACGTCGAGTTTGTCTCCCGTCTCTTCCTGCAGCTTGAGAAAATTCTGAAACAACGACTTTGCGAGGTCTTTGTTATCGTCGTAAACGTTGATCATTTCGTCGGGATCATCCTTGGTATTGAAAAGCTGAATCAGTGGAACGCGTGGGAAAAGCATCAGTTTGTGATCGCCTTTGACAACGCAACGCTGGCCTTTCAGATAGCCGCCGTAGATCGCGTCGTAGCTTTTCTTTGCTGAGCCATCGAGGAGCGGAAGGATGCTTTTGAATTGCACGTGATCAGGAATCGGCGCACTGGCGAGCTCCATGGCCGTCGGCATCACGTCTTGCAAATACACTTTCGCAGCATGTTTTTTTCCTTTCTCAACGCCGGGGCCGGCAACGATGAAGGGCACGCGGATACTGTGGTCAAACAGGTTTTGTTTTCCAAGGAGTCCATGATGACCCACACTCAAGCCGTGATCGGCGGTGAAGAAGATCCACGTGTTGTCTGCTTTTCCAGTCGCTTCGAGCGCATCGAGGATGAGTCCCACCTGTTCGTCCATGTGTTCGCAAATCGCGTAGTATTCCTGGCGATTTACTTTAATGGAATATTCCGTCCGTGGAAACGGCGCCAGCTTTTCATCGCGCAAACCCTTGCCGCAATCGACAGCGTCCTTGTAAGGATACTCCGGCATAAAATTCGTCGGTAATTCAATTCGGTCGAGCGGATAGCGATCGATGAAGTCTTTCGGTGCTTGACGTGGATCATGAACCGCGTTGAACGCAAGCGTCATGAAAAACGGTTTATCTTTTTTTTTCGCGGTGTTTAAAAATTCAAGAGCATCGTCTTTCACGACTTCACTCCAGTGCTTGCCGCCTTCCCAGAAGCCACCGAATTTGGGATCGTAGGGACTCCAAGTATCCGGCTGACCTTCGATCGGGCGATTGTAGCCTTCGGTCGTCTGCTTGGGCATTCCTCCACGCACATTTTTCGCGGTTTGGTAAATGTCCTCCGCCTTTGCTTTGACATGCCACTTGCCGGTGAAGTAAGTGTCGTAACCAGCTTTCTCCATCATTTGTGACCACATCAACCCTTGTTCAGCCAGATTTTTTGCCGGCTTAGGTGGAGCTTCGCCTTTCTTTTTCTTTTTGCCGCCGCCGAACTGATTGTAAGTTTCTTCAGCCTTCCAGACGAATGCCCCGGTGTTGATCATGTGACGGCTCGCCACGCAAACGGCACCGCTCCACGAGCCCATGTTATAGGCGTGAGTAAAAGTCGTGCCGCGCTGGACAAGCTTATCCAGATTGGGCGTATCGATATCGGTGTGCCCAAATTCACGAATGATTTCAAAACACATATCGTCCGCGAAGAGAAAGAGGATGTTCGGTTTTTCCTCGGCATTTGCGGTGAAGGATACTAATAAACCAACAAATAATAGTAGGGGAATTGTGACTTTTTGTAGCATTCCTATGTCTAAGGACGCGACTGCGTGTTGTAAAGTCGCATAATTCAGCGTCATCCTGCTTGACCTGTCAACAGTTCCGCCGACTTTATGAGCCTCGCAACCCCTTATTAATCAGGGAGAACACCACTAACTAACTATCCCACAAAATATATGAGTAAACTTGATGACCTAGTTGTTAAATTCGCCAAGGATCTTGAAAGCCTTGACCAGAAAGTTGACGCAAAACTGCTTCGTGCAGTTGCAAAAAGCTGCGGCCCGTCAATTTACCGCTCAGACGCAAGTCTTGTTGCGATGTCAGACCCGAAAGAAGTTGCACGGGTGAAGAAGAATTTTTGCATCGGTCGTCTTGGGCTCAAAGATACGCAGAAGACCGATGAAGGAATCGCTGCCGTGAAAAAGCTCTACAAAAAGAACCGCAAACTCCGTGCGGTTTTTTATTACCTTCTCGTGAAGCATTTTCGTAAAGGATCGCTTTACAAGGACTGAGGTTAGAATTTTCTCTTAGCCATTTTTTGGTTTTAATAGGCCCTTTCCGGAAATGGGGAGGGCTTTTTTGCGTCTGCCTGACCTGCGGGAACCGGCTATTCGATTCCGTTAGACCTCGCGTGAAACCGATGCATGTTCTTTAAGAACCAACCATGTCATGACACCAGCTGAACTCGAACAGATTGATCCCAAGCCGATCATTATCGACCTTCGCCTTGAGGAGGATCACGCTTCGGGAAGTATTCCGGGATCTTACAACAATTGTATCTTCGAAACTGCGTTCGTTGGTCGAATGCCTGTGATAGCTACAGAACTAGACGCGCCTGTTTTGGTATACGGAGCAGACGCACGCAGTTACGAGTGCGAAATGGCTCTTCCGAAACTTAGCAAACTCGGATACACGAAAGTCACTGTTTTGGAGGGTGGCTTCCAGGCCTGGGGGGATGCAAAACTTCCGATCATAGGCACCAACGAAGCTCCAGCCGTTCCCGAAGCGAAAGATGGCAATCATGAAATCGATTGTGTTGAAAGTTCGATTCATTGGACCGGCCGAAATTTGCTGAACAAACATGTCGGCTCAGTGGGGATCAGCCGAGGTGACATTGAACTCGCCGGTGGGCTCATCGTTGCGGGCTCCTTTGAGATCGATATGAGCTCGATCTGTGCAACGGATCTCGAAGGCGAACAACGCGAGGGGCTAAATCAGCATTTGAAAAGCGACGACTTTTTTGATGTCGAAAATTTCCCCGCAGCCATTCTCCGTGTTCTCGGTTCGGCTCCCGTCGATGGAAACACGATTGGCGGTCCCAATCTTCAAATTGATGCTGAGTTGACGATTCGCGCCAGCGTGGTTCCAGTCAGGTTTGATGTCGCTTGTGGCATTGCGCCCAACGGGCAGCTTGCGGCGCAAGGGTTGTTCAGCATTGATCGAACCCTGTGGGGTGTTCTTTATGGATCCGGCAAATTTTTTCACCGCCTCGGGATGCATTTGGTGAATGATCTTATCGATATTGAGGTTAAAATTGTGACAGAAGTGTAATTTTATTACTATTTTTATGAAACTTGCTCGAAAGGGCGGGGTTTTAGGTATCAGACAATGGAAAATCCAGATACATCCGATCAGCTTAACGAAACCGACCACAAAACGTGGGATCTTCTGAAGCATGCTTCTACGACAGAGCCGGGCGCTTTTTTCTCTCGGAATGTCGTTCGTGAAGTTCGGCGGTTGGTCGCGGATGAATCTGAAGCCGAAAATCGTGGTGGTCTGTTTGGATGGTTCCGAAGCCCTGTGGGAGCATTTACCGGTGTGGTTGCGGCGATTGCGATTGCGATTGTGGCAATCAGCCTTGCCCCGTCAGGTGATGAAAACGTTCAGGTGACTGTCGCGTCGATCACTGAAGCTGAATTTATCAGCAGCCCGACCGACGAATTTGCCGATGTTGAATACCTCGGTGAACTGATGGCGGTGAGTGATCCCGCAATGCTGACCGATCAGGCGTTCGCCGATCTTTTCTAAAGGCGAGGGGGTTTACGAACCACCCCTATTGGTTCGAAGAACAGACCCTGTTAATTCGAAACGGCCTTCCGATCAGATACTATCCGTTCGATGAACCGGCCCTATTGAATCGGCGGAATGTTTTTAAAAATAAATCCATAAATTTTTAAAAATTAAGTTCTAAATTTAAGATTTATTGATTTTTAATTGAAATTAATCTAATGTTTTTGTGTTGAGTCCGTTTCGTTTCTGAACATTCTTCTCTTTATTCCTATGCGAGTTTTCGCCCCTCTGATTTCTTCTGTTGTTGCGTTGGCCCTTTTTGTAGCCGGTATTTCTGCGTGTAATTCGGTGCCTGACACTCAGCGTAGGCAGTTCAACATCCTTTCTCTAGGAAAGGAAGCGTCGCTCGGCTTTTCGGAGTTTGAGAAGATGAAAAAGTCGAAGCAGATTTCGAATAATTCCAGCTACAATGCACAGGTTCAGCGGGTAGGGACGCAGCTCGCACGGGTCATGCCAATTGAAGTAGCACAGTGGGAGTTTGTGGTATTTGAAGACGATACGCCGAATGCATTTGCACTTCCCGGTGGTAAAGTGGGTGTTCATACAGGGCTTTTTCAAGTGACACAATCCGATGCAGGCCTGGCTGCCGTGATCGGTCATGAAGTCGGGCATGTGGTGGCTCGTCACTCGGGTGAGCGAATGACGCAAGGCGTGGTGAGCGCGGCAGCGGTTGCTGGAACCGCTGCATTGCTGAAGAAAAAAGCGGGTGAAGGTTCGGTGGCACCGGGAATCGCGGCCGGTGTGTTGGGCGGCGCGGCGTTGGTTTATAATCGGAAATTTTCGCGGGATCAGGAACTGGAAGCTGACAAATTGGGGGCACTTTACATGGCCCGGGCAGGCTATGATCCTCGTGAGTCGGTCAGTCTTTGGCAACGGTTCTCTGCTTACAAAACTTCGAGTGGAGCGGCGCAAAAGGGTTCGATTTTGAGCACCCATCCTGTCGACTCGGTTCGTATCGAACAATTACAGGCCTTTATGCCGCGTGCGTTGCAGGAGTATAAGGAGAGTTGAACGAATGTCCGAAGTCGACAATAAACGAGAAGCGAAGAAAGCGCTCCGGCGTGAGTGCTTCGCCGCGATTCGTGGGCTTTCGGTCTCAGAAAAAGCTGAGTCTTCGTCGCGAATCTGCAATCACCTAAGAGAGTCCGCTGTTTTTAAAACGGCGACTTCAATCGGGATTTATATCGCGGTGCAAAGCGAGCCGGATCTGAGTGACTTGATTTGGAATAGCCACGGGAAGTCGTTTTCTCTGGCGCGGATTGGCGAAGACGAAACGCTTCATTTTCATCGAATTTCGTCCAAAGATGATCTTGTCATTGGTGAATTTGGAATCGCTGAGCCGAATCCTTTGACGTGTCCTGCGATCGCTGAATCAGAAATCGATGCGGTGTTGGTTCCGGGTGTCGCGTTTGATCCAGATAGCGGTGCTCGTCTGGGACGGGGGAAGGGTCACTACGATCGCTTTCTCGAAAAATTGCGGAGCGAGGAAAATAAAAAACGTCCTGTGATCGGAGTCAGTTTCGGGATTCAGCACCGATCTGTGAATGCGGAATCACATGATCAGCCTATGGACGGATTGGTTACCGAGAGTGAGCTGATTGCGATTTGAGTGATCAGCACGCTTTCCGAATCGCTTACTTCTTTGTCAGTTTTTTGAACTGATGAATCCCCAAAACGAGGAAGAGCGCGTTGGGAATCCACACGAGGATGAATGGCCAGGCATTGGAGTTTTCGCGCATCATTTCGAAAATCGACATCAGCAAAAAGTAGATCACCACGATGATCAGGCTGATGGCAAATCCGACAGAGGTTTCGCGGCGCTGGGCGGTAACGCCCAGCGGGATTCCAATGATTCCGAGTGTGATACAAGCGCAGGAAAAAGAGAGTCGTTTTGAAATCTCGGTGCGAATTGAAGAGCGGTCTGAGCTCGTCAGGCCGGGCTTTCCGACGACTTTGAAAAGCTCGAAAAACGGAATGATATCGGGTTTCAGGCGATCGTTGCTCTCTTTCAGTTTATCGAGTTCGATCTTCATCGGAGCAAATCGGGCAGCAAACGGCGTTGATTCGGCAAACTCAGCATTTTCGGCACCGTTTTTCATTTCGAAGTAGGCATTGTGCATCCCGAAATTCATCGAAGCTTCGTTTTCTGTGATGTCTACGGTCACATCGACATTGTCGGCGATGATAAGTATCTCCGGACGGAAATACTCGTTCATTTTCACCATCTGAAAGTTCACCAATTTACCGTCTTTTTTCGACGCGTAGATGAGGTGGCGCGAGATTTCGTCCATCACTTTTCCGTCCGTGAAGAGCGCGAGCGGCTCTTTTTTGGCCATGTTGATGAAGGTATTTTTCATACCCTCCATTTCCGCCTTTGCCGCCGGGGCGACGGTTAGATTCATCCAGCCACAGAGCACTGTGAAAAGGATCGCGATGACTCCGGTAGAAAGGCAGATGCGAGGCATGCTCATCCCGGCCATGCGAATCGAGATCAGTTCGGAATCTGCTGAGAGACGTCCGAAAATCAGTAGGATCGAGATCAAAAACGCCCACGGAACCGAGATCGAAATGGAAATCGGGAGAACCAGCAACAGGAAGCGAAAGACGAAGCCCGCATCGAGATCCGGGCGCTTCACCAGCTCGGTGAGGATGTCTTTAAAAACCTTACCCAACACCAGAATAATCGTCAGGACCAATACCGCGAAAAACGCGGAGAGAAGGACCTGGCGTCCGATGTAGCGATCGAAAATAGTCATGAAATCTTAACCAAATAAACGGTATAAACCTGAAACGGGCAAACGCCGGTTTTTGTTAGAGGTATGATGGGCTTGCGTGATATAAAACAGGAATGAAAGGTGGCCGTTTCAACTTCCGCAAAGCGCTGTTGTGGATTTGTGGAATTGTGATTGTGGGTCTGGTCGCCCTGATTGTTGCTCCGGGAAATATTGAGGGAATTTATAGCAGTCAAGATTCTGGATGCGGGTGTGGCCACGAGCGGTTTATGAGAATCCACGATGGGAATATTTTTCTTTATGAAACAGGTCATCCGCCTGCGCATTGGGGAGGAAGCTATGATGACAATGGCGACGGAACGGTTGCTGGGTTAAATATTTTCGGAAACCCGGTATTATTTGAACCCAAATTGTTCTTTGTAAGAACGTTGCGAACGAATAGTGGAGCCTCGGGCTGGGATTTCCGTTCATTTCCTACGGAAGAAATCCAAGATGCAATCCGCCACCACAATATCAAAAAAACGGTGGTTTCCAAAAGCGGAGTGAAAGAAATCGAGATCTACGATTCTGACATGCGGTTTATCGAACGAAAGCCGTTTTCCGAGCCGTGAGGTTTGAGCGAGATCACTCTGCAGCTTCTTTCGGCACTTCGGCAAGCAGACTGCTGAGCCATGGGAAAAGCTGCTTTTTCCGGCTAACGACACTAGCCAATTCATAGAGGTGTTTTTCGCGAAGCGGATACTGAACCAGCGACTCCACTTGCTCCGGCGCGCATACCAGAAGCAAACTGTTGTTGCGATTGATGTCAGTCACCAAAAGACAGGCGATGTCGAGGTTGTTTGACGAGACAAGATTCTCCAGCTCGGTGTAAAGGGCTTCTTTCACCGGCCAGAAATGGCTCAGGCCAATTTCTTCTAATTGCGAGATCGAGACTTTGTAACCGCTTTCGGTGTATTCTTTCCGGTCGGATCCAATGGCAGCGGCAGGTTCACTCGAACGCAATACGGAGCCGGCGTTGAAGAACTCTTCAGTGAAGAGATCGACGTCAATCTCCGCGATTTCTGCCAGCCACTTCAAAATACGAGCGTCTTCTTCAGTCGCTGTCGGTGAGGTCAGGTTCAATGTGTCCGAAACAATTCCTGCACACATGCATAACGCGATTCCCTTCGTTGGCGTCACGCTATGGCTCTTGAATGACCGCGCCACGATGGTGCAGGTCGAGCCCACGGTTTTGTTGATGAATTGAATTGGTTCGCGTGTCACCAAATTACCACTGAGACGGTGGTGATCCATCACCTCTAGGATGTCCGCTTCCTCCGCTCCGGCAACGGCTTGGGAGAATTCATTGTGGTCAACCATGATCAACTTTGGACGATTCGGATTTAGCAAATCTGTCCGCGAAAACACACCGACAAGTCGACCGTCAGTAGGGTTGCAAATAGGGAACAACCACTGCGAAAGCCCGCTGATTCGTTGTTTCAAAATATTCAGAGGCACATCAGGATCGAACTTGATGTAGTCCTTTGAAACAGCGTGCTCGATGGGACGCGATCCACGAATCAACTGCGTTGTGCTCGCCGTGTCGTGCTGCGTAACGAGAATCGCCACGCCTTTTTCTTTCGCCGCTGCGACAATTGCGCCAGACGGTTTGAAGCCACTCGTAATCACGAGGCAGCGCACTCCGGCTTCCACCGCATGGAGCTGAACTCCGACCCGATCTCCTGTGATGATGAGCAATTGATCCGCAGGGTATTCCTGAATCCGCTGTTGCATGACGGGTTCGCTGGAAGCCGCGACCATCATCAAAAATTCAGTCTCGCCGCTGCAGCGCTCAGAAATATTGATCGTTTCCGCATCTAGCACGTCGCGGATGTTCTCAGTCGTCGTGCGAACTTCACGGACGGCTCTCACCTTATCATTTTCTGCCCGTGGAATGAGCAGCTTCAAAACGTCCGTCAGCGACAGCATGCCTACCAGTTTGTTATTCTCCTCGATCACTGGCATCGAGCGGATTCCGAAATCCGACATCCGAAAATAGGCATCAAAAACGGTGTCTGCTGGATTTGCCGTCACTACTTCCTGACGGAAAACATCATGAGCTCGCAGGCGCACGTCAGTGATTAAGCTGGGACGTGGCACCCCGGAATTTTTCAGCACCCATTCAGTTCGCGCGTTGGGCGGGCCGCAGCAGGCAGCTTGAGCCTCTGGAATACGCGTTTGGCTCAATAAATTAGCATAAGCAATTGCGGAACAGATTGCGTCTGTGTCCGGGTTTCTGTGTCCAATCACCCAAACAGGGGATGGCGGGCGGGGGGGCGTATCTAGAGCGCTCAAAATGAATGAAGAAATTCGGTGCAACTGAACGCGGAAGCTGTGTCGGTTCAACCGGAAAAGCAGGCCACGTTTCGAACCAACAGGGTTGGTTCATCGGTAAGTTCAACGTTCTATTGCATAAAAG
>CALAHF010000188.1 GCA_937891465.1 uncultured Verrucomicrobiales bacterium
TCCATAGGCCTGAAGGCCCATGCTTTGTGCGATAGGGCCTTCAGCCCATTAAATTTACGACGATGCCCTTAACCTCGTGCCATTGGTCTCTATCGTTGCCGCTCATCCCGGTATTGGGTTGGCGTGGTTCCTTCCACGCGGACGAAGGTTTTGTAGAAATGGTTGGAATCGAGGAATCCGCTGTCGCGGGCGACGGTTTTGAGGGGCTCGTCGGTTTCGACCATGCGGCGTTTGGCGCGTTCGAGCCGGAAGCGGGTGATTTCTTCGGCAATGCTGCGTTCGACTGAAAGCCGGAACCGTCGTTCCAAGGTTCGGCGGGTGGTGGCGACGGCTTCGGCAACGTGTTTGACTTCGATTCGATGATGACAATTCTCGGCGATGAACCGCAGGGCGCGGGCGACTATGTGATCAGTCGCGGCGAAGGAATCGGTCGATTGGCGGGGAATCAGCTCAAGCGGAGCGACCAGTTCCGGGCTCGCGGGCGGGGCTTCGCCGTTCATGAGTCGATCGAGCATTTCGGCGGCGCGATAACCAATTTGTTCGTAACCAAGGTCGATACTGGTGAGGGTTGGCGTCGGTGCTCCGCAGATCGTGGGTTCGTTCTCTCTGCCGACAATGGCGACATCTTGCGAAACGTGTAAGCCCGCTTTTCGGCACACGTCGTGGAGATAACGCCCGTAGAGATCCTGGGTCACAAAAACGCCGATCGGCGGTTTCCAGGCCTCGACCCATTTTTCCAGACCGGCATAAAATTCGGGCCAGCCGTCTCTTTTGATGAGCGCGGTCCTTGAAAAATGGTGGGGGCTGCATTGAAATCCAGCCGCCTCGATCGTTTTATTGAAGCCGCGTAATTCCAATCGGGAATCGATATCGCGTTTGTAGCCGAGGTATCCGAACTGCCGAAATCCACGACCCAAAAGATGTTCTGCGGCCATGACTCCGACGGCTTCGTAATCAGGGAAAATACTTGGCAAATTTTTGACGGGAGTATTCAGCCAGGTGTTGACGACGGGGACGCGGGCCTTTTGCGCAGCCGTGGCGAGACTTTGTGTGACGCGGGCGATGACTCCGTCGAAGGGTGGTTTTTTTGCGGCTGAAACACGCAATTCGGCATCAACAGCTGGGTTGATGGAGCATTCCCAACCGGCTTCTTCTGCGTAGCGTTGGCAACCGGCGTAGACTTCCAAATGGCGTTTGTATCCCCATTGCATCTCAAGCGAGATGGCGACACGACGGGGCGAGGCGGGGGATTTCATGCCGCAAATATACTTTACTTTTTCGCAAATGGGAGAGCGTAGTCGCTTGCTGAAATTGTAGGTTTCTGGATATTAATTCCAATGGATCCCTCAATGAAAACGAAATTTAGAATTCACTTCACCTCTCATTTTCATAGGCCTTTGATTGGCTTTTTAGCGGTGACAGTCATCACGCTTTGTTGTCAAAATCTCGATGCCCGCACTTGGAAAAGCGCAGACGGCAGTAAAACTTTCGAGGGCGAGCTGAAATCCTATAATGCATCAACCGGCGAGGTGGTCGTCGTGCGTAATGGTAAGGACATGACCTTCAAGCAGGATGTTCTGTCAGGAGAAGACATTGAATGGCTGAAGACTGAGGGTATCAAACTGGTTTCTGCAACCGGGGCCGGAGGCTCCTCCTCTACAACTTTCGGGGAACTCCCGGAAGTGTTGCCCGATCCCGACGGCGAGGAGGCAGACATGAGCAAGCCCGTGCAGGTCTATATTTTGTTGGGACAGTCCAACATGCTCGGCTTTGGGAAACCAAGCATCTTAGAAACGGTAGCGGCAGATAAATACCCCTATCTGGTCGACGATTCCGGTGGGTGGACTGTGCGCAAGGACGTTCGTAATGTGCGTGTCATGTGTTCTGGTACCGGCCCTGCTAAGGATTACACGAATGACTGGATGACCATTCAGGGCAACATTGGTCCTGAGATTGGGATTGGCCACTATGTTGGTCATGTCACTGACGCACCGGTCATGATCCTCAAGAGCTGCATCGGCAACCGCAGCCTTGGCTGGGACCTTTTGCCTCCCGGCACCGAGCCCTATGAGCACGGTGGAAAAACGCAGCCCGGTTACCGCGGAACCCCGGATGACCCCAAAGGCAACGGTGAGCCTGTTGAGGGAGAATGGTATGCCGGGTGTCAGTATGATGGTGATATCGCCGCCGCCAAGGCTGTGCTTGAAGACCTCGACAAATATTATCCCGGAGCCAAGGAATACGAAGTTGCCGGATTTTTCTGGTGGCAGGGTGACAAGGACATGCGAAATGCAGCCCACTTTGAAATGTATGAACAGAACCTGATTCAGCTGATTAAGGAGCTTCGTAAAGAGTTCGATGCTCCCAACGCTAAGTTTGTCACAGCATCTCTCGGACAGACTAAAGAAGGTTCCCAAGGAGGCGATGGAAAGATTCTCGATGCGATGAAAGCCGTTGCACAGAGCGATGACCCCGAACTCAAGGGGAAGGTGGCATTCGTCTACACTCACCCACTCTCAATGGGTGGTAGTTCCAGTGGCCATTACAGCGGTAATCCTGAAACCTACATGAATGTCGGTGAAGGGATGGGTAAGGCCATGGCGGAACTGTTGGGAGCCAAGGTCTCAAAGTGATCTCTTCTGCCGATTCAAAGTCTCAACTCGGGAGTCGAGTTGCTGGACGAGAAAAATTGATGGTGCAGGTGAGCCATTCCAGACCCCGGACGCTGATCTTCTTATGAGCAAGTTATTTAAGCACATCGCGATCATCAGCTTGTCGTTGCTGGCGAGTGCGTGGACTTTGTCTGCTGCCGAGTCCCTGAAAGTGCACGGAATCTTCCGCAGCAACATGGTGCTGCAGCGCGACAAGCCGATCACTGTTTGGGGTTGGGCGCCGGCAGGGACGGGTGTGGAGGTCTCGTTCGGGAAACTTTCAGCAAAGGGGGACGCCGTCGGAGACAAGGGGCTCTGGGAGGTCGTCTTCGACGCCCAGTCAACCAATTCGCAAGGGCAGACTCTCACCGTGAAGGCCGGCGATGAGGTCGTCGTGATGGAGAACCTTCTGATCGGTGACGTCTGGGTGATGAACGGCCAGAGCAATATGGCCTTCGGCCTGCGAGCGGTTTATGAGGCGGAGTTCGAGGCATCGATGGCACATCTGCCGCTGATGCGTCACCTGCGGATCCTTTCCGGCGCGGAGTCCGAATATGTCGAAACCGATCTCAAGGATGAATTCATCAATAAGAAGGACGATCCGGACAAGAATTGGAAGGTGGTCACGCCGGAAGTCGCCATGGAGATGGGCGCGATCGGCTACATCTTCGGATCGCGGCTTCAGCGGAGTTTGCAAATCCCGATTGGCATCATCGACAACTCGCGCGGCGGTGCCTCGATGGAGAGCCTGGTCCCGCGACATAAGTTCGCGGAGGATCCCTTGGCCATGGAGTATCTCAAGTGGGTAGACGAGCAGCGGAGCGGATTCAGCGAAAAGGAATTCCTCGAGGCGCAGATGGAGAAATGGAGAGTGGCGGAGGAGAGATATCAGAAGGCCATTGCGGAGGACCTCAAGAAGGGGGGCGAAAAGAAGCGCCGACGTCCGAGCAAACCGGACGGCAGCATCCGCACCTGGTCGGTGCCGGGTCGCAGCCCGAGCGATGCGGCCTCCTGCTACAACGGAATGTTCGGGGTTTTTAAAGGGCTCAACATCAAAGGTGTCGCCTTTCATCAGGGCTTCAACAACGCCATGATGAACACCAGTTGTAAGCCGGTGTTCTATCGCAGCTTGATGAAGCTGATGGTCGAGGGTTGGCGGGAAGACTTCAATGACCCCCAATTGCCGGTGGCGATCATCGGCCTGTGTGCCGGCGGCGGCGCTCAGACCCGTCTCAATTTCGAGCAGCAGGGGCTGTCGACGGGAGCCTACATTCGCGAGGCGCAGCGTCTCGGTTTGGCGGATGCCGGCGACCCGGAGCACACCGCTTTCATCCCGGCTTACGACCAGAAGATTCCTCAGTTGCACACCAAGAAGAAGAAGGAGCTCGGATTACGCACGGCGCGCTGGGCCTTGAAGACGGTCTATGGCAACGAGGGTATTGTTTGGGATGCCGCGAGCTTGCTGTCGGCTGTTCCAGAGGGTGGCAAGATCCTGTTGACCTTCGACCGACCGGTCCTTCCCGACGACTTTGGCTCGGAGTTGGAGGGGTTTTCGATTGCTGATCAGTCGGGCATCTTCTACCTGGCCGAGGCGGTGGCCGTGCAGGTGAAGGACAAGAACGAACGGAACAAGCAGCTTCTCGTCTCGAGCCGGTTGGTGAAGGAGCCGGTGGCGGTGCGCTACGCCTGGGCCCGAGCGCCGATGGGAAATCTCAAGGTGGACGGCATCCCTTGGCAGCCGTTGCACAGCTTTCGCACCGACCAGGTCGGGTTCTCGCCTGAGGTTTCCCACCAGGATCCCGACGGCGCGAAAAAGAACTCTGAGGCGATCAAAATTCTGAAGGCCCAGGCCGCCGCCGCCCTGAAAACGCGGCTCGACGTCACCGCCGCGCAGCAGTGATCGGCACCATGCAACCACTGATTTTCACGATGTTTCTCCCACTCCACCCGACCTCCCGACTTTGCTGCCCACCCGCTTTGGCGGCGATTCGGGCGGGGATATCGGGGGGCTGCCTTCTCGCTTCGCTCGTTCTGATGGTGAGCGGCCCGGCGGCAGTCGCGGCGGAAATTCTGTCTGGCCCTGCGGGCTTCAAGGAGCAGGTGGCACCCTTCTTCGAGGCCAATTGCATCGAGTGCCATGGACCGGAGAAGAGCAAGGGCAAGATCACGGTGCACTCTTTGGACGGTGATCTGTCCGCCGGTCAGGAACTGGAGCGCTGGGAGTTGATTCTGGAGATGCTCGAAAGCGGCGAGATGCCGCCGGAGGATGAGAAGCAGCCTAGCGATGCTGAGCGGAAGGCCGTCGCGACATGGATCGAGGCCGGCCTGCGTGACTACGTCGCAAAGGCCAGCGAGAAGGCGTCCGCTCCGACCGCCCGACGGCTGACGAATTTCGAGTATGAGAATACAATGCGGGATCTCCTCGGCTTCGAATTGAAGCTGATCGACAACCTGCCGAAGGATCCGGTCAAACCGTATCATTTCAACAACACAGCTCAGTTCATGCTGATGGGGCCGGAACAGGTCGACCGCTATTTGGAGAGTGCCCGGCGGGCGATGGCCAGCGCGATCGTCGATCCGGTGAAACCCGAGGTGCACGTGACCAGGAGTGAGTGGAAGCCACATGGGATCGACAAGGGACTGGGTGGCGACGAATTCGGCATTTGGGGAAACCGGCGCAACACCCCCGCTTCGGGGATGGGGCTCAAGAGCTTCCCAGAGACGGGCGAGTTCCGCATCCGCGTGAAGGCATCGGCCGTCCTGCCTCCGGGATTCGAGGAACTGCCACTGCGTCTGGTGATGGGCTATGGATTGGGAGTGAACAGCTCCACGCTGCGGGTCGAGCCGGTCGGGACCATTCGCCTGCGCAACAACCCGGACAATCCGGAGATCTTCGAGTTCCGCGGCCGGATCGAGAACCATCCAGTGAAGCCGAGTTTGATGAAGAACGGCGTGCGCCAGCCTGGCACCATGGCGATCACGCCACAGATCTTGTATGACGATGGCACGCTGAATGACGGTAACCGGAATTTGGCCATGCCACGTGTGATCTTGGAGTGGATGGAGTTTGAGACGCCGATGATGGATGTCTGGCCGCCTGAGCACCACACTCGTATCCTCTTCGAGTCCGCCTCGCGCGAGGGCGATCCGGATGCTTACGTGAATGAGGTCTTGAAGCGGTTCATGTCCCGCGCCTATCGGCGCCCGGCGACCGAGGAGGACGTCACGCGATATGCACGCATCTATGAGTTGGTCGCGCCGGATCTGGGGACGATGGAAGCTGCCATGCGAGAGACTCTGTCGATGGTCTTGATCTCGCCGCCGTTCTTGTATCACACGGTGGCGGACGATGGAGTCGTCACGCAGCAGGATGAGTTAGCCTCGAAGCTGTCCTACTTTCTCTGGGGCAGCATGCCGGACGAGGAACTCATGCAGCTGGCTTCCGCGGATGCCCTCGACGATCCTTTGATCATCGAAAAGCAGGTTCGCCGTCTACTGGCGGACGGACGGTCAGGTGACTTTGTCGACAGCTTCACCATGCAGTGGCTGAGCCTCGACAAGATGAAGACGGTGCCGATCAACCGAGACCTCTTCCCGCGGTTTCTTTACTATGTCGAGAGAGGAGAGCGGGCAGGCACCGAGGTTCCATACCGCCCCACGATCCGCGACTACATGATCGAGGAAACGGTCGGCTTCATCGGCGAGTTGATTCGCCGAAATGCGGGTGTGGCGAATCTTGTCGACTCGGACTTCGCTTTCTTGAATCAGCCGTTGGCGGCGCATTACGGGGTGGATGGCGTGGAGGGTAACTACCTCCGCCCGGTGCCGATCGGGCCGGTGCACAGGTTGGGCGGCTTGCTCACCCAGGGGTCAATGTTGATCGGCAACGGCACGGGCTCGGCACCGCATCCTATTTACCGTGCGGTCTGGCTGCGCGAGGCGCTCTTGGGTGACAAGGTTAAGCCACCGCCAGCCGAAGTGCCGGCCCTTTCCGATTCGGCGGGCGAATCCGCGGAGGCAGCTCTGACGATCAAGGATCTGCTGGCCAAGCACAGACAGAAAGAGAGTTGCAAGGATTGCCACGTGCGGCTCGACCCTTGGGGGATTCCCTTCGAGCGCTACAATGCGATCGGCAAGTTTCAGGCGATGGTTCCAAAAGAGGGGACCCGGTTGAGAGGGTTTAACAAGCAAACTGACCAGGACCTGGAGGGATACGAGAACTATCTGAAGTCCGTCAATACGGTGAGTATTGAAGCCGGGGCACGCGTTCCCCACGGGCCAGAGGTTGACGGCATCGCCGACCTGAAGAAGTTTCTCCTGAAAAATCGCAAAGACGACATCGCCGAAAATGTTCTGCGTCGACTTCTCAGTTACAGCATTGGCCGTGAATTGACCTATCGTGATCGCTTCGCGGTTGACGAGCTGCTGGAGCGTGCGGAGGAAGGTGATTTCAAACTTCAGGACATGATAGTGGAAGTTTGTCAGAGTAATTTATTCCGAGAGTCCCTCGACCAATAGAGCCAACAACCATGAAACAAAAATCCTGGCATTTGAACCGTCGTGAACTTCTCAAAGGAGGAGGCATTGCGTTGGCCTTGCCTTTCCTCAACGGCATGGGCAAAGCGATGGGGGCGACCCCAGGCGGAGTGGTCCTGCCTAAGCGAATGCTGGTCAGCTACTTTGCCTATGGTGCCTACATGCCGAATGGCCCCAGCGGAGTGCCGGGTGGAGACAAACCACACCACGATTGGAGTTGGTGGCCGTGCAAGGACGCCGGACCGCTCAGCTTTAATGAATCCTCGGCTCCATTTGCCTCTTTGAAGGACGACGTCTCGTACCTGCGTGGGCTCGACCATGCCGGGGGATGGGCTTTGGGCGGTCACAGTTCCGGGGATGTCTTCGCTACCGGCGCGGACATGGTCGGAACGCAGAAGACCAACAGCATTTCCATCGATCAGTTGGCGGCCAATGTCCACGGCCACCGGACGCGTTATGGCTCTCTGGTACTGGGGACCGAAGGCGGCACTGGATCTTATGGCTCGTGCAAGACCCTGTCGCATCGCGGCCCCGGTCGGCCCATCCCGTCCATGAGCAAGCCACAGGAGATCTTCAATCGCATGTTTGACCCCTACGCCGGAAAGGGCGTGGCTCAGGTCCGTGCCGGACTTAAGCGGGAGGCCAGCATTCTTGACCTGATGATGGACCACAGCCGCAGCGTCAAGAACCGCCTCGGTCGCGAGGACCAGGGCAAGGTGGAGGAGTATCTTGATTCCATCCGCTCGCTGGAGCAGCGGGTGGAACGGACCAGCAAGTGGACCCATGAACCGCTGCCGCAGGTCGACACCAAAGGGGTGAACCTCGAGGTGTCGCACAAGGACCCGCAGGAATACATCCGCTGCATGTATGATCTGATCTATCTCGCCTTCCAGACTGACTCGACGCGCTTCGCGACGTTGATGCTGGAAAGTGAAAGCTCGTCGAGCAGCGAGATGTGGAACTACGCCACCTACGCCCTGGGTTACAAGGGCGCCACGCATGATATTGCCCACAAACGTCCGGCTGAGTTCGCGGGCCAGTGGGACCGGTGGAGGGGGGAGCAGCATGCTTACTTCCTGCAGCGGCTGCGCGACACTCCGGAAGGTGATGGAAACATGCTCGATCGCACCGCGGTGCTGTGGGGCTCCGCGCACCCGCATGCCTCGCACAGCACCAAGAACTATCCAATCCATTTGGCGGGCGGAAGTAAGCTCGGCCTCAAGCACGGAAATTTGCACGCCTTCGAAGGTGATAAAAAGGTGCCGATGGCCAATCTCTTCGTCTCGATGCTCAATGCGGTCGACGTGCCGGTCGACAAGTTCGCCGACAGTACCGGCGAGATGACGGAAATTCTGAGCTAAGAAAAGAGACCGCGCATGAACACAAATGGACATATCTGGCGAGCTGCCGTTGCCATTGGGCTGGCGGGTTTGATCGCGATGGCAAGCGCTGGGGTGGCGGAACCGTTGCCCCGTATACTGATCCTTGGTGATAGTAATTACCAACAGCCCGCGGTTGGGGCGGCCAACATTCTCAAGGGACGGGTGGAAGTCGTCTTTCCGGCAATTCCGCCGGGTGAGGTGCGCAGCAGCGGGGTGGCGCTTGAGCATTTGGATGAGTGGCTCGGTGAGGATAAATGGGATGTGGTCCATTTCAATTTTGGCCTAGGAGATCTCGTGCATCGGGCCCCGGGAATGAAGGCGTTTCGCGTGCTGCCAATAGAAGCCGGCGGGGTTCGCGCGACTGACCCGGAGCAGTATGAGAAGAACCTGCGCCAACTGGTCATGCGATTGAAGGCGACTGGCGCCAAACTGATTTGGGCCAGCACCACGCCGATTAGACACTCCTCCACGAACGTTTTCGAAATGGGTTCAGAGGTTGAATACAATGCCATCGCCGCGAAGGTCATGGCGGAAGAGAGTGTGCCGATCAATGACATGTATGGCTACGTCACTTCCCTCATCGACATGACAAAGCCGGCGAGTCATGGCGTCGATCCGTTCTTCTTCGATCGGAAACCGGTGTATCCACCTATCGTGCGGAGCATCCTCCAGGAATTGAATCTGATGCGACCGGTCAAAGGACCGGTGAAGGTAATTCTCATGGCCGGGGGTTGGTCACATGTCGGCGGCGGGATGGTTGTTGATCCCATTTCGCCCAGACTGGGCAGCCCCAAAGGCAGCCTCGACGAGCTAGTCCTCAATGAGAAGACCGCGGCGGCCTACCGTCACCTTCTGGATAAGGATGGTCGCTGGGACACGAGGCCCGATGTCTGGATTCAATTCGATCGGCGCGGCCCGAAGTCCGGGACGCTCGGAATCGGATATGGCGGGGATCGAAAACGCGCCATTGGTTCGGAGTTGGCGCTCGGTCATGCCCTCGGCGATCATTTTCAAGAACAGGTGTGCATCTTGAAGACGGCCCTCGGGACGCCTTCGCTGGCGAAAGAGCTGCGACCTCCCGGGACGGGGCAGACCGGGGCATCCTATACACTCCTCTTGAAGCAGATCAGGGACTCCCTTGCGACGCTGCAGGACAAGTTTCCCGACTACACTGAGGGAGCCGGATACGAGATTGTCGGCTTGGTCCTGAACCTTGGCGAGCAGGATGCTGACGCTGCTATCTATGCTGATTATCTTCCCGTTCTCATCACCGATTTGCGCAAGGATCTGGAGGTGGAGAGCCTCCCAGTGATCATCGTTGGCACCGGCAAGGGCGGCCGTGCGGAGTCCGTTCACCCTGAAATTATCAAGGCGCAGCAAGAGGTCGCTGGGCATTCCCGCTTCAAGGACACGGTTCGTTACGTCGAAACCCGGGATTTCTGGCCACCTGCGGATGCCCGGAATACCAGCCGCTATCCCTCCTACGATCGCTGGTACGACAACGCCGGATCCTACATGCTGATGGGCGAGGCACTTGGCCGCAGAATGATCGAGTTACTGGAGAGTAAGAATTGATGAGAAGATTCTCGATGCCATGAAAGCCGTTGCAAAAAGCGATGACCCCGAACTCGAGGACAAGGTGGCATTCGTCTACTCTCACCCCTTTCACAAAAACAGGGGCCGCAGGCACGAGCCAGCCAGAGCGGCGTGAATCTCGGATTGTTCTGCGGTTTCTATTTTGCTTTCCGATTCCTCCTCCATCGCGTGTCTGAGCCCGTCGATCAGTAAATCGAATTGCGCTTCGTTGGTCCCATCAGGGGCTTCAGGGAAAGCGGCATCGAGGAGGGTGAGTCCAAAATCGGTGGGCTCGATCAGTTCTCCCGCCCAGCTGAGGATTGTCTCGATGGGTGATTGATCGGGAAATCGCTCGGTGATGAGTGCTAGAATGTCTTTGCGCGTCGGGACGTTCATGAGCAACGCGAGGAAAAAGCGATGGTCGGGGTCTTCGACGTGGTAGCGCATTTGGGAGATGGATTCCCGGCGGCGGCTTTCGGCCAGGGTGTCGGGAACTCCCTTTGCGAGTTCACCGTGCTTTTTCTGAAACGTTGCTAGAATGGGTTCCCACTCTTCGAGAAGCTGAAGGCGGCTCATGGTGTGAAGGAGCATCGTGAAGCCTCGCTCGAAATCGAGGCTCTCGATCATTTCACCCACGAGGGTTGCGTAGTTGGGATGGTCGAGCGTTTCGAGCACGTCGAGGAGTTGCTTGCGGCGCATCGTCAGGGCATCCGCGTGAATCGGGTCGATCGCGATGTGGGGCGGCAGGTAAGTATACTGCGGTCCGGTACCTGGATCGTGATGGGTGCGGATCACCACGGTGACGGACGGCGTATCGAGGTGGAAGAGGGAGTGGATACATTCCCGGCCGGAGGTAATGGGGATGGTGCATCCGGTTTCCAGTAACTCAATCTCCTTCATTTGAAGGTCGCCGATGCGCAAATGGGGCGTGACCGACTGGGCTCCCTCGAAGACGAACTCGGTATGAATACTGGATCCCTGCATGACATGGAACGCGCCGGAGAATTCGTGCTGATGGATGTCGGTGGTTCCGTCCAACCAGAAGAGGATCTGAATGTAAAAACGCGGATGATTAAAGGCCACCAACTCGGGCTGCCCGAATCCGGACTGGCTCTGAAAAGGCTGGTCGTCGTTACTCAGGAACTCGTGAATCATCTCCTCGAGATCCACGTTCTCAGACGGCGGTGCTTCGTCGATCGCGATGCGAGTAAGCTCCGGAAACGCTTCGAGCGAAAAATTCTGCTGCTGCCAACGTTCGAGGACGGTGCGGCCAAGCTTATCAAAATAGGAATTCATGAGAGAACGTTATTCCGCGATCAGCTCCACTCCAGACAGGATAGGCTGTCGCGTGGAGCCTGGAGATTTCTGCAGAGTAATTTTCAGAACATCAGCGATGTCGACACCTTCGAATCGTTTGATCAGGCCTTGATTCTTTCCCGTTGTCTTCGCCAGATCAACGTTCTTTAAAACGATCTTATCTTGAAGCGCTACATCGAAAACGCGCTCGCCGGGCTTCAGTGAATCGGGCTCTGCAAAATACAGGAGAACCGAATAACGTTTTCCCGAAGCTGATTTCACTGACGTGATCTGCTCAATGTCGGTGTCCTTCTTCATCACAAGTTTAGGGGCACCCTCCGCTCTGGATTGAGCAACTCGTTTCCCGTTGCCGGTGATGATGAACGTGATGGCCTTGCCGGGCTTCCACCCGGGCCGGGCGATGACTTCGGCGATGAGCGCCGCTAAATCAGGTGTGGTTTGCCCGGGGCCGGATTCGCCTTCTTTAGTCCATGGCTCGGGAGACCATGACACGGAGGCTTTAGTTTGTTTGCGGCGGGAGATGTTTGTGGCCTTCGCGTAAAATTCCTCCGCATTGTCGGTCGCTTCGGCGTGGATGGATAGTTGAGTCGGATTCGATCCGGTCTCATCGACGGTGAATTGGATGAA
>CALAHF010000189.1 GCA_937891465.1 uncultured Verrucomicrobiales bacterium
CGATCGACAAGCCTGACTTAGTGATTTCAGTAAAAGCCGAACTCGGTGAGAAGCTGATTTTCACGGCCCAAACAGGAGGCCGAGAGTTCGTCGTGACTTCAACTTCTCTTCTGCGCCCTTCCAAAGATTCACCGATTACGACGGATCTGCTGACGAAGCGTTTTAACAGTTTTAATGACAAAAATTACAACTTAACGCCGGTCGATTTTTCCGGTCTCAATGAAGCCTTGAGTGTTCCCTTCAAAGAGGTCAATGCGATGAAGAAAGAGCTGGCGTTTGCTCTGAACGGATCGGTTGAGCACGTGCCGCCGGCAAACGTTCCCGCCCTTACGCAACACCCAAAAGTGGAAGCGTCTCCCAAGTTATCCCTTCTCATCAGTGATGAGAGGGACGCTCATCTCTGTGATGTGACGGATGCGGACATTTATTTCAAAATTCCCGAAAGCTTGAAAAAAGGCTGTGATAAACACAGTGAAATTCTTCTGAGGAATCCGCGATTCATTCCCTGGTTTCCCGCCGTGCTGATCGGTAAGGATTATATCGAAGCCGTCAGGATTTTGGAACGAACCAAGCCAAAACGCATCGTCACCAATAATTCAGGAGTGGCCTACAAGGCCTTTGAGATGGGGATCGAGTGGATTGCCGGCCCCTTTCTAAACACGACAAATTCTCATGCCCTGTTGGAGATGCAGGAGGTCTTTGACTGTAAAGGCGCCTTCATTTCGAATGAGATCAATCGCAATCAGATCAAGAACATTCGACGCCCCAAAAACTTCAAGCTTCTCTACAGCATCTACCATCCGATCTTGATGATGACTTCCCGCCAATGTTTCTTCCAAAGAACCGTGGGCTGTCCAAAGGCGGCCATTGAAGATAACTGCATGTTGAGTTGCACAAAGGCCACCACGATCACGAATGTGAAAGGAATCTCCTTCGCGGTCGATAAGCAAAAAGGGGGCTACCCGAGCATCTACAATCACGAGCAATTTTTAAACCTAGAAGCGGTTCGAGATTTTTCAGATCTCTTTGATGAGTTCTTTATTGATCTGACGGACATTGGTTCGGGATCAAAAGAGAAGTTGGATAAAGTGAAACTCATTCAAGAATTTGAAAGGTTCCTTGTTGATGGGAATCAATCAAAAAACACCCTCCATGACATGGTGGCGATTAAAACCAATGCTCAATACGTGCAGGGTCTTTAGTGGTTCCGAGGTGAGGTAAGCGGAATCAATCGGAATTTGCTTTTTCAAGGTGGGGAAACGGCGCATCAGCTCTGTTGGATCGGGGTATGAAGGTTCCGGAAAGTTGAATGGTTGCGTGGGCGTGAACTGCACGGAGACGGAGATTGCGGCGTGATCAGCTACTATGGAAATTTTTCAAATATTCCACAACTGGGCCTTTGGTGATCGAGATAGATTTACCGCAAGTTGTTTCCACAACCACAGCGGTGACATTTTGTGGAATATTCGGCACCTGATTAAATACACAAAAATCGATTGCCGGCAAATGAGCTCCCGGTGCAATTTCATATGGAAAGGTGAGCTTCACCGGCTTCCTTCCGTCCTCACCACATTTTCTCCACAATTTCTTGTCGGGAATTTGGAAACCAATACGGCGAACAAATATTGGAAACTTGCTTCGGTTGACTACACGGATTGTGATTCCGTATTCAGAGGCTGTGTAGCTTTCATCAAGAAATTCCAAAAAAACATCAAAGCTCACCTTTTCCGATTTCCAAGTATTCCATGCGTTGTACACACCCAGAATCGCCCCCAAAAGCGCTATTCCCAAAGTGATCCCGTCTTGCCATTGCATTTCAGCATTCTGGACTCGTTGAAACGATTGGCGACTACAATTTCACCCTCTCTTTGCACTGCCCGTTGAACACACTACGAGAAATGCTGCTACTTTCGTGGACGTCATGTCGCCGGGGTCAGTAGTATCAGATGTTTTAAGGGCTTTTTTTGATTGTTTTTAGGCGTTGGTCCGAGCGGGTTTGAGGGGGTGCAGAAATTATGCAGGGCCGACGAATTCACGGGATTGTCTACTGCGAGCTTCGGAGAGCGCCGGCGTTATCCGCCGTCGGTCGTCGCCCCTGAGGATGGGGCAGAGCGTGGACCAATCACACAATGCAAAGAGACTTGTGGGGAGTGGAAAAGAGGACAGAAAGATGAGTGAACAACCTCGGTTCGCCCTACGTCATATCTGGTATTGCAATGCGAATGTTGCAATCATAAGGTGAGTTAATGGGGTGTCTTTCATTTGCCTTCTTACTAGGAATCGGACTTCAATCGCTAAGAGCGCAATCAACGGTTGCTTCTGACCGCGCGCGCGGGATATCCGCTCCAATACAAAAAAAACTGATAGGAATTTGCTCATTCAAGGATTTTTATCGGGGCTTGGGTCCGTTCGAATTTGAGGGGGCGCATCTTAAATGAATTTGGCTCCTGAATTAACCACTCGTCTTGAGGCGATTAAGTCGCTTCTTGCCATTGGCGAATTTGAATTGATTGAAATGGCAGCACAACGGCTTGAGGATCATCGTATCGAGCCTGCAATTGCTGAAATTCTCAATCTGCTTCGAGATCGCCGATTTTCAGCCGCGAGTGACCAAATTGGTAAACTACTTGCCGAAGGTGCCAGAATCGTTCCCTGGACCGATCCCGAGATCGCTTTGCTGAAAGCTGAGTTAGGGAAGTTGGCCGAAGATGTTGCGCGGGTTGAGGCGGATAAAGCTGAGGTCGATCACCTCATGGCCCGGTTTATGGCCGCTCATAACAGGCATCTGGGGGGGAAATAAAATCGTTGCTTCGCCTCCGCTCATGGTTAAAACAATTCGACGCCAATGCCGAGCCCGATAACCCTGAAAAGCAGGCCGAATCTCGAAAAGCACAGGCGGATTGCGACGAATTTGCTCAGGATCAGGAAGCTCAAAAAGAGGTCGATAAAAAAACCGATTGGGATTTGAGTAAGGACGAGGAAAAAGAGCTAAAAAAACTCTACAGAAAAGCCTGCCGTCTTTGCCATCCTGACATGGTTGCTCCTGAACATATTGAAGCCGCCTCGAAAATGTTTATCCAGTTAAAGGATGCTTACGAAACCGGGGATTTAAAACGGGTTCGTAAAATTGCCAGCCAAGTTAAGGCTGGACTCTTCGAAGCCGATGATTCCCCCGGGCGCACCGACGAGGAACGGAAAGAGAATTTGTGTGCAAGGATCGCAGCGATGCGGGAAGCTCTTGAAAAAGGTCGCGCTGATTTAGATGCGATGACGAACTCTTCAACCTATCAAACAGCCAGTGAAAGTGAGGACTGGGAAGAGTATTTTGAAGAAAGAGCACAATTACTCGATGCCGAAATCGAAACCCTGGAAGAAGAGGTTATAGCGAACCAGGCACCACAAAATGAGTAATCCCGACGGATCGGAAAAGTATGAACTTGATCTTCGATCCAGTCGCGAAATTGTGGCGCGAATGGATCGCCAGATTGATTTGGTTGATCGGATATTAGCGGAGGGAAAAGAAAGCCGGGAACTGGCGATTAAGGACACGCAAGAACTGGGCCTTACCGGCTTCACTAATTCCCTCGGAATGCCGTTTGTGCCGGTGCCGGGTTTGGATGGCGTTCAATTCTGTATCTGGCAGACTCGGGTGCAGGACTACGCTGCCTATGCGGCAGAAAATACCGGTATCAACATGGCATGGAAAGATGTCGAAGTAGAAGGATATCAACAAGGACATCTACAAGGACACCAACAAAGACCAGATCATCCCGTGGTCGAAGTCAGCTGGGAGGATGCGACCGCGTTCTGCGAATGGCTCAGTCGCAAAGAAGGAAAAACCTACCGCCTACCCACCGATCATGAATGGAGCGTCGCCGTGGGAATTGGTGACCGGGAAGATCCCGCTACATTACCAAAGGATAAAGACGCAACAATCGAAGGCTACCCCTGGGGCAATCAATGGCCACCGCCATCGGCCAGTGGGAATTTTGCAGGGAGCGAAGCCGAAGGTGTCGGTTGGCGGTGCATCGAAGGTTATCAGGATCCATTTCCGTTTACTGCGCCGGTAGGTAGTTTCGAACTGAATCACCACGGCATCAAGGACCTCAGCGGAAATGTCTGGGAATGGTGCCAGGATTGTTATTACGAAGACTACCGTGTGTTGCGCGGTGGTTCCTGGAACGACGGTCAGGGGTACAATGTCCGTTCCTCGTATCGCGACTACTACACACCCGCGTATCGGTACAACTACAACGGTTTCCGTGTGGTGGTGATCGGTGTTGGAGGCTAGGTAAAACTGAATTCTTTCCTTTTTACCTTCTTTCCCCGCAAGCCAAGCCCGCGCAGCGGGAGGAATTTTTTTTGGAATACAAGTAAAAAATGCCAAGGTATATTTTGAGGAAAATCATTGAAACCGCCGTCGTTATCGTCGCTGGGGGCAGTCAGCATTTTTAAATTTACCTCAATGTTAGCAACGAGAAGAGCTGGGCCCTCCTCTAGGGAGATTTGATTGCGTGCGATCTGTCGCCTCAAACAAAAAACTAAGTGAGGAAGCAATCAACAGGAGGGTTGTAATTGATTCGCTTCGAGTTACCGGTTTTCCCTTTGACCACTTCAATTTCAGCTCCTGTAAACACGGTTCCGGCCGCTGCCGCTCGCGAAATCTCGCGTCGGCGAACGTTTGCGATTATTTCCCATCCGGATGCGGGGAAGACAACGCTTACCGAAAAACTCCTGCTGTATGGGGGAGCTATCGGGCTGGCTGGGAGCGTCACCTCGAAAAAAGAACAACAGTCCACCTCCAGCGACTGGATGACGATGGAGAAAGAACGGGGAATTTCGGTTTCTTCGACGGTGCTTCAATTTGAATACAACGATTGCTGCGTCAATCTGCTCGATACTCCGGGGCACCATGACTTTTCGGAGGATACTTACCGGGTGCTTTCGGCGGTCGATGCTGCCGTGATGGTGATCGATGCGGGTAAAGGGATCGAGGCGCAGACCTTGAAATTGTTCGACGTTTGTCGTCGACGAGGCGTTCCCATTTTTGTATTTATCAATAAAATGGACCGGCCCTCGCGTCCGCCGCTGGAGTTGATCGACGAGCTGGAAACCGTGCTGAAATTGGCGCCGGCTCCCGTCAACTGGCCGCTCGGGGATGGTCCCCGGTTTCGCGGGGTTTATGATCGGATAAAAGGGGAAGTGAATCTTTTTGAGAAAACCGCGCACGGAGCTTTCAAAGCACCTCTCGAAGTCGCCGGTATCGAGGATGATAAAGTGCGTGAAGCTCTGAGCGATGACCTCTACGAGACTGTGACGCAGGAGGTTGAAATGCTCGACGGTCTGACCGAACCGCTCGATATCGAGCGCGTTCTAGCTGGCGAACAGATGCCCATTTATTTCGGCAGCGCCATGAACAACTTTGGGGTTCAGAACATGCTGGAGAGCTTTCTGGAAATGGCTCCACCGCCGACTGGTCGAGTGAGCGATGGCGAAATGGTCGATCCGACGACGGAGAACTTCTCGGG
>CALAHF010000190.1 GCA_937891465.1 uncultured Verrucomicrobiales bacterium
GAAAATCGCCCTTTTTTGCGGATAATTTGATGAAAAAGGGACCAAATGCCCCTTTTTGCGGGAAATGAGGAACTGATGAGAATGCTTACCTCCGACCATTTGCTGAACACGTTCAGAAACGCCAACAGTGAAATTTCCGAGCGGCCCCCGGATCAAATCACTTTAGTCGACGCCAGCTCAATACTTTTTTTTAAATCGAGACCGGTCCGACTTCAAAATCACTCCGAGGAGAATCAACGGCAGCAGCCAATGCGACGTCCGCACGAGAGTTTCCGCCATCCATGGATCCAATCCTGCCAATGAAAAATGCGAAGCCACTCGCGCTACTGCCGTCGCCAGGCCCCATCCAACCATGTAAATCAAACCGGCACTTCTCAGCGGACGAATAAATAAACAAGCTGCCGCGACGAAGTCCAGCCAGCCAACCACTTGCAGGAAAACCAGCGCAAAATCCTGACTGCAGCCAAGCAACTTCATGGTCATCGTCTGATACGACAACGGAACGGGATGAAAACCGACGGCATACAGTCCGTGCCCGACAAAGGTCAGGGCAGCGCCGACGGTAACCACGGCAATCCACAGTTTCTTTCGATTCCCATGTCCTGTTGCGATTAATAGCAACACCGGAGCCAGCATCTGAAGCGAATGTTCAATTGCCATTCCAAAATCAAATTCCATGCCCACCCAGCGCGCGACGCTGTCCAAAACCAGAATCAACGTCGCCGGAACCAGCAGCCACCGAACCCAGCGCCATTTCGATGCCGTGAGCGGTATCCACGGAACGACCGCCAAAACCATCAACGTGATGCCCAACCCGGCGAGCAGGTTCGTGATCCCCGGATCTGAAATCATTGCGAATTCATTCCACGTCAGATTGGTCTGTTGCTCCAATATTCCCGACCACCAGTCCTCTTTCCAGATCAGCCCGCGGATCGGACTATCCCAGCGCCACGTCAGCCAGCCCCGCGCTAACAGCGTCAGGCTGACGCACAATTTCAGCGCAAATTCGAGTCGTCGAGGAAACATCGGACCAGGAAAAAATCAACGGTCTGCCGGAATCGTAAGCACCGTTCCTCCCTTCGCTTCCCACAGAGTAATTCCTTTTGGATCTTCAAAACTCGACAACGTCCTGGCCGGTTCAATCCTTGCGGTATTGGTGATCTTGATCGTTTTCACTTGGATGTCGTCTTTTGAAACCTGAATCCAGTCGATCCCATTGAACGACTCCGTATCCAACGTCCACGGTTTCCCGTCATCTGCTGCCCGAAGAGGCGCACCCCAGCAACCTTCGCCGATATAAACTGTCGCCTTCGGATCATTCAACGATGTCGAAAAACCTTCCACACCATCCGCATCAGGCTTCAACGGATGCGTCCGCTTCATCACGTGCGAGTCCGATTCGATCGACAAATCCACCCCGTATTTGTAAAAATTGTCCGCCCAGGCCATCGGATTATCGCCCTCTTTTTTTGCCGACACATGCGGCCGCATCGGCTTGTGATAGCCGGCAACAAGGTGAGTCGTCTTTTTGGAATACGCCGCCAAATCCCGGTCCAACCAAGCTTCCTGAGCCCCCGTTGCCGGAATTTCGCTGTTTAATGTGTAGTAACGAAACAACTCGCCACCGATCGAAAATGCGAAGAAGGCGTCCATAGGGGTATCAAAATGATGATGAATCGTCTCCGGTCGCCGTTCGTGATTTCCACGGTGGGCGACAATCGGGATGACGTGTCCATCCTTCGAAATCACCTGCTGCCAGTCATCCAACCACTCGACCCATTCCGGCGCTTCATCCTTGTTGATCATGTCGCCGGTGAAAGCGATAAACAACGGACGCAGCTTTTCGCAGGTCATGTTCGCCGCGATTCTAACATCCTTAAAATTCCGCGAATCCCCGCCAGCAATGAACGTAAACGGCTTCGGCTCCACCGGAGCGGTATGAAATGAAAGCCGCCGACTGATCCCCGTCTCATCTTCGATACAGAAATAATACGGCGTATCCGGCTTCAAACCACTCAAGCGAATGAAGCAATTCTTCATTCCATCATACTTTTGAACCCGATCGATCTTTTGTGATTCCGCGTATTTTTTCACGTCCCGACCGTGATCCTTCGTATCAAAATAAACCTTCCCCGGCTTTCCCGATTGTTGATTCCACGCAATCGTTGCCTTCGTCGTCGGATCCGCATTCCAGCAAACCCGGTATTTATCCGTCGCCGACGTATTTTTCGACGGAGAATTCACCCCTTCCTGAGCCATCGCATCAGCCCCAAGACAGGTCAATAATAGAATTGAAAACAAACGAAATTTCGAAAGCATGTTCGATCTAAACGGCGAACGACACTATCGTAAAGTAGGCAATCGTGTTTTGAGGTAACATCATCATTCGGCCACCCCAATCTCCCGCAGCGGCGCCATCACAAACTCGCGCTCATGCATTCGTGGATGAGGCAAAATCAGGCGATCCGTATTCAATTCAATGCCACCGACATAAAGCATATCGACATCAACCGTTCGTGGCGAATTCTTCTCCCGAACATCCGGCCGCCCCGAATCCCGTTCGATTTGCTGGCAGAAATCCAAAATCGCGAACGGCGCGAACGATGATTCCAACTCAACAACTGTATTGAGGAAATTCGGCGTCCCTGACTCACAATCCACCGGTTCTGTCTCCAACAGCGATGCTTCAAGAAAATCCGCATCGACACCTTCGTGAAGTTCACGCAACCGCTCGATTGCCCGGAGAATATATTCCCCTCGATCTCCCAAATTTGAGCCCAATGCGATTCCCACTTTCACGATCCAATAGGGTTGGTTCGATGAACATACCCTGTTGGATCGTAACAGGACTGTCTTCCGGTCGGCGTTCCGTCGATCCTCAGACCGCTGGACAAGCCAGCTTGTCGCCCTGTTAGTTCGTAAAGATTCAATTCTAACGAGTTACAACTTTTCATAAACACCTTCATCCCGCTTCTCCATGACTGTGAAGCCAGCGCTTTTGGCGGCGGAGACCGACAGCGGTCCGGATACCTTCGGAGTGGTGATTCCACGTGAAATGAGCTTCTTCACCGGCTTGCGGCACAGTGGACACTTGTCCAGCGGCTCACGATCAACGGGACGACGCAATTCAAAGCCACGCGAGCAGCGATAGCAGCCTTCTTCAGGTTCGACAGAGATGTATTCGTATAGGGGCATTCGATTTCTGAGACAATACTACACAAAAAAAGCGAAACTCGCAAAAGTTCCGCATTTTTGAAAATTGTTGAAGCAAAACAAGTCTGCTCCTTACAGTTGGAGAAAATCCTACCAGCTTGACTTGGTCACGCCAGGAAGAAGTCCCTGTGAAGCGCACTCACGGAATGAGATACGAGACATTTCGAAACGACGAAGATATCCGCGACGACGTCCAGTGATGCGGCAACGATTGACCAAACGAGTAGGGCTGGCATCCCGCGGAAGCAGGGTGAGACCTTCGTAATCTTTTTCTTTCTTGAGCTTAGCACGCAATTTTGCATACTTCTCAACCGTGCGTTTTTTGCGAGAGTTTCGCTCTATCCAACTTTTTCTTGCCATGTTGGGGGAACTTACGTTTTTCTCAGGTTTTACAAGTGAAAAGATGCAGGAGTTTGCTTTGATTTTTCACGGTTTTGTCGGCACAATGACGAATGGATTTTCGATTGGCCATTTTTGCGTTGTCTTTTGCGGCGGTGAGTTCACTTTCTTTTGGACAATTAAAGGATCCACCTCCCCCTGCAAAAGCGGCAGGGGCTGAGGAAAAGGATTGGCTGGAGTTTTACTACCAGAATCCGCACCCTGACGATTTTGTTAAGGAAGTTAAAGGGTTTAGCGAGCAAGGCCTGATGAACAATGATCAGGTTCGCCCGGTTTTGATCGCATTTTTGAGCCAGGTGCTGCGGGCAAATCCGAAGGAGATCAGCAACTGGTATTTGCAATTGCAGGGCCTCCCCATCGCGGATATGAAGACGCTTCACACCGCCATGTTATTTTCCCGAACGAAGGAGGCGGATGGGATCATGCGAAAAAAATATGGGAAAAAATTCGAAGAAATGGCTGTCGATCTGCCAAAAATCCTCGAAATGGCGCTCGATAAGAAGGAAACGATGGACATGTTGTGGGGATTTTTCTATGCAACGGGGTCAGAATCTGTCATTCGACGGTTTGTAATCGCGTTCAGATTCGATCTCGCTCCGGAGAATCCCGAAGGCGTAAAAGTTCCTGAAGGTCATCGCCCGCTTTTCAAAGAACTCCCCGCTGATGTGATGGTGATGCTGCTTTCGAATTCCGAGCGTCATCCGATCATTATCAGAATGCTGAAGAATTTCTACGAAAACGACAAAACGATGCTGCCAGTGGAAAAAGAGTGGGTTTACGAATTTTTAGCGGAAATAGATCCGAAAAACTACCCTCCAAAGCCCGGACCCGACGGCGTTTAATCATGTTTGCGATTCGTGAATTTGTTGGTTCAACGCCCGGCCCCCGTTTATTGATCACCGGAGGCGTTCATGGTGATGAATTCGAGCCGATCGCGGTGATTCAGCGGTTGATCACTGGGTTTTCGGAAAAATCCGAATTGAATGGGACGCTGACGCTGGTTCCGATTGTAAACGAGGCCGCTTTTCTCCGCGGGCATCGTGTCGCTGCGGAAGACGGACTCGATCTCGCTCGCACCTTTCCCGGAAGCGCTGACGGCTCACTGACCGAACGGGTTGCTGACCAGCTCGCAGGGATGATCCAGCAGTCCGATTTCTACATCGACCTTCATACGGGCGGCACGGAGATCTCGGTGCTTCCAATGACAGGCTACATGCTGCACTCCGATGAATCCGTTTTGGCAAAACAACGCGACATGGCCCGCGCGTTCGGCATTCCCTTCATCTGGGGAACTTCCGCAGGACTCGATGGCCGCTCGATGTCAGCCGCGCGCGATGCCGATGTGCCTGCGATTTACGCCGAGTATTTGGGATCAGCAACGTGCTCGGATGCTGGGATCGAAGCGTATTTTGACGGCTGCCTGAACGTGATGGCTGCAATCGGAATGCTCACCGACTTCGTCCCCAAACCCGTTGGAGAAATCGAAGTGGTGGAAGACAATTCCGAAGCATCCGGCCATATGCAACTCTGTCACCCAGCGCCGTTTGCCGGCCTTTTTTACCCAGAAGTCGAATTGGGCGAATCGGTTTCGGAAAATGCGATTTTGGGAACGGTCGTCGATTTTACAGGAGAAACGTCCGGCAACATTATCGCTGAAAAATCAGGCCGTGTCGTCGTCCTGCGAACTTTCCCGCGCGTTCGCGAAGGCGACAGCTGCGGAGTTATTGCCTGACCTGCAATCAATCAGTCAGGCTCCAAAAACATCTTCGAGTCCTTTTCGCATCACTGCAGCGTCCGGTGTCTCGCGCGTCCAGAATTCGATACCGATGACGCCCTGTGCGACCAGCATTCCAAGACCATCTATTACTTTGCAGCCACGTTCGGTCGCGTCTTTTACGAGGTGAGTTTTTGGCGGATTGGGAATCACATCCGCCACGATCATTTCAGCCGTGAGCGTATCAACATTCAATGGAACACGAGCATCGACATCAGGAAACAAGCCAATCGAGGTCGCATTGACGACGATGTCCGTTCCCGCAGGAATGTCGTATTTGCCATCGAGCAGCACAAATTCGACTTCGAGATCACCGCCCACTACATCGTTTAATTTTCCGGAAAACAGCGTTTCGAGATCACGCCCCCGTTCGACGCCACGATTTACGATGATGATTTTTTTCACGCCCGCAAGCGCCATTTCGACACCGATTGCACGAGCCGCACCGCCCGCACCGAATAGCACCATGGATTTCCCAGCGGGATCCGCGAGTTCCTTGAAACTGGAAACGAACCCTTTTCCGTCCGTGTTTTCGCCAATGAGTTTGCCATCGCGCTCGACCACACAATTCACCGCGCCCATCAGTTCAGCCGACTCTCCGAGTCCATCGAGATGTTCGATCACGGCGACTTTATGAGGAATCGTGCAATTGAAGCCTTTGAATCCAAAAGCCCGCGCCCCGGCGACCGCAGCAGCGAGATCATCAGGTTTCACCTCAAGAGTAAGGTAGCGCCACGCCAGCCCCATCGCCTCGAAAGCCGGTTCGATCATTGCCTGCGTGGGATTTTCCGAAACGGGAAATCCGTAACACCCAACAAGCTCTTGTTTGAAATTCAATTCCTGTGCCATAGATCGCGGCGACTTTAGGAGGGCACCTGAATTGAGTCAACCACAGGGTTATGTTAAAACGAAACAACCCTGTTGATTCATCGAACCAACAGGGTTGCATCAAAATACTTTCTCTAAAACAAGATTACTCTTCCAGCGGCGGACGCTTTGGCTTTACTGAACCGCCACTTTCAGGGGTTGCGCCGCCTTTGCCACCTTTCGGCTGTCCACCACGATTTCCCATCGCTTTAGGTGCTTCGGCAAGCTCTTCTTTCGAAATCACGGAGTCGCTGTTTTTATCGAGACGCTCCAGCATCCGATCACGAAACTGCTCAGGTAATTCAGCGGCTTCGAGATTGCCATTTTTGTTTTTATCCAGCGCTTTCAGACGATCTCCCATTCCGCCGGCCTGCGCTCCACCTTGTGGACGATCTCCGCCGGGGCGACCACCTTCAGGACCACCGGGGCCTTGTGGGGGGCGTCCCATGCCTTGAGGACGAAGCTCTTCTTCGGTCAATTTGCCGTCGCCATTTTTGTCTAGCTTTCCAAGTGTCTCGGAAGCACCTCCAATTTCGTCGGCTGAAATCTCACCGTTTTTATCAACGTCCAACGCTGCATGAACTGGCAGCATCATCAAAAAGCCGCCGGGAGGACGTTCAGGCCGTCCTTCGGGACCACCCTTTCCTTTTCCTTCAGGTCGCCCCTTTCCTTCAGGTCTTTCCTTCCCCTCGCCTTTTCCCTTGCCCTCGCCCTTTTCTTCCTGGGCGATGCCAAGATATGCGACCGATGCCAACAGCACCGCTGTGAATAGGATTTTTACCAGTTTTTTCATAAGATCGAAATGTTCTCTCTTGTTACTATGTTCGAGAGAAAAAACTCCGATCATCTGAAATGGTTTCGAAGGAATCCTATTTTTTACGAATTAGAAGAATGGTATCCCCTTTCGCTGAGTCAGGTTTTGTGAATTCAAAAGCTCCCTTGCCCGCAGCTTCAAGAGCCGTCCCAACAACATCTGTTGAGTTCTCAACGTGGTGAAATGTCACCAAAAAGAAACCCTCTACATCCGACAGATTGAGCGATGCCGATTCCACACCTTCGGGAATGAAAACAACATACACCTCGCCCTTTTTCGCGAGACACCACGGTTTCCCATTCTCACTTTTCTCATTCTCGACCAGCGCATCCGCATTCGTCATTTCCCAAAACGGAACATCGTGGTTATGGAAAAATTCCAACGCGATTCGACAGAAATCCCACGATTTATCGCGGCTGCGGAAGTCCTCCATTTTCAAATCGTTCTCCGGCAATTTGTAGCCAAAATAGTATTCCACCCCGGCTCCGCCCGCCATCAGATTCCCCCAGAGCGTGTCGCGCCGGATGTTGTTGAGGTCATGTTTCTTACCGTCTTTTTT
>CALAHF010000191.1 GCA_937891465.1 uncultured Verrucomicrobiales bacterium
GTTCGTTGGCGACGTCTTCGGTTCCTTCAATTGAAACCAGCGGAGTCACGTTGCCAAGCTGGCGCAGCTGCTTGGCTTTTTTATCCGTAATCATCTGGCCATTAGTGAATAGCTGAAAAAAGCAATCGGGGTGCTGCGCAAAGAAATCGAACAGATCAGGGTGAAGCATGGGCTCGCCGCCGAGGATTCCAAAAAACGAATTTCCGTGCGCTTTTGCGTCGTTCACGATGGAGTTCAGGTTTTCCAAATCGATTTTCACCTGCGGCTTATCGACATCGACCCAGCAGCCCTGGCAGCGGAGGTTGCAACTGTTTAAGACTGAGATGTAAATGAACGGCGGAAAGTAAACGCCCTCCTTCATCCGCTTTTTGAACAGCTGCACCGAGCGAGTGCCTTTCACGCCGAAATTCCACATGAATTTTCCGAGGTGACGGGTGTCGGCCGTGCGGAGAATTCGGGCGGCGTATTGGAGGCTGGGAACGATCATGACTTGAGAGGAATGTATCGAAGGATACGCCCCCGTAAAGCGGAAGGGGTGTGGTGAATGTGCGAGGGAAGAAATTAGTGATTTTCGAGGGCTTCGGCGTCTGCCAAGTCTTGAAATCTTCCGGTCGCTTTTTTGGTCGTGATGAGATCTCCCAAGTGAATCACGGGAACCTTTACTCCTCCGATCACATCGAAATCGGCTCGGCTGTAACTCGCTTCGAATTCCAATTCAGGAATCGAAGTCAGTAGATCTACTCTCGTCGGATCGGTGCCGACCCGAATCAATTGACCTTTTGATTGGAGATTTAAGAGCGCGACTGGGGGTAGAGTGATTTCCATCGATTCAAGCGCTGACCGAATTCGCTCAGAGTTACTCTCACTTGGCTCAATCCATAAATCCAAGTCTGCGGTAAATCAAGGATGCCCGTGATGAGCGACCGCATAGCCACCAATCAAGAGATACCGGACGTTTTCAGCGTTGAATGCAGTCAACAATATTTTGAAGTCGTGGGGCCACTCCATTGGGATAGGTGAGTTTTCGCAATTCTTCGACCACCTGAATACGTTCTTCCGGAGTCATTTCAAGATAGCGCTGGCGGGTCTTTCGCTCTGCATCTTCAAACGAGGTTTCTACTTCAACGATGGCTCGATCAAGTTCCATTATCTCTGTCCACGGTAGCACGAAATCGGGGGAATTCGATTTGTATTCAGAACGCGACCGTCCCAAGATCAAGGAATGTCAGTGATGAAAATTTCTATTCGTTTCAATAAAAAGAGAGCCTTTTTCTGGCTACTTACAGAATTTCTATCTGTTGTTTCCGCTTCAGTGTTCGCTGCCGAAAAACCAAACGTCCTCTTCATCGCCATCGATGATCTTCGGGCGGAACTCGGCTGTTACGATTCGCCGCATATTATTTCGCCGAATATCGATAAGCTGGCGACGCAGGGCCTTCTGTTCAATCGAGCGTATTGCCAGCAGGCGGTGTGTAATCCGTCGCGGGCTTCGATGCTGACTGGATTGACGCCGCAGACGTTGCAAATTTATACGCTGCCGCCGCATTTTCGGGAGCGTCGCCCTGAAGTGGTGACGTTACCGCAGCACTTCAAAAACAACGGCTATTTCACGCGCGGGATCGGGAAAATTTTTCACAACTGGCGTCAGGAAATCGAAGGGGATGCGATGTCATGGAGCGTTCCGGAAGTGATTCACTACAATACGCATTCCGCTGATAAAGCCATGCTGCCCGATGGCGTAGAGGTTCCGCCGGATCTTTCGGATGTGCCAAAATGCGAAATCCGTGATGTGCCGGATGAAGCGTATTTTGATGGGCGCATTGCGGCGCTCGCGGTTGAGCAGCTGGCTGATCTGAAAACGTCGAAAGAGCCGTGGTTTCTCGGCGTCGGATTTTGGAAGCCGCACTCTC
>CALAHF010000192.1 GCA_937891465.1 uncultured Verrucomicrobiales bacterium
CGTGATTTCGGCGTGATTTCGGCGTTGCATCTGCGATTCAGCGAGGCATCGTAATTTTGAGATCGCTGAATAAACCTCTCATTGAACTGTTTGATTCCCAGAGACCGGAGAGCCGTCGTGTTTGCAATTTGTTTGCTGGGAATCGTCATAGCCTGTTCGATTTGGTTACGAAATGTGTGGGATCCTGACGCGCTTTCGCTCTGGCTCAACACGATGGCCGATCCGCCTGAGAAGCAGCCGAAATTCCGAGTCATTGTGGCCGGAGGATCGATGGTGTCTGCTATGACGGTCGGAACTGTCTCGCTGGGATTGTTGCTCACGATCGGATTGTGGTTCAAAAAATCATCATCAAAGCACGAGGCGCCGCCCTTGAAATTTGGACGGTGGTTCTGGTTTGGCGTCGTTGTGATCCTCGTTTTGCGGCCGCGCTGCGAGCTCCCCGGATGAGTCTCAGCCTCTACAACGATGAAGTGGCGGGTTTTTCGAGTTTTATTGAGGGCAAATTCGATCCCAAAGCGAGCGTCGATGTGAGGAGTGATGAGATTCCCGCTTTCAAACCGGCGACCTGGCAAGACACCGCGTGGCGAAATCACACGGTCAACAATCACGCTCTATACAGTTTGTTAGCGCGAGCTGTCTATGATTCACAGAACGCAATCGAAGGCGAAGTGCGGGAGTTTCCCTTGCGGCTTCCGTCGCTCCTCGGCGGATTGATTTCGATCGCGGCCATCGCCCTGCTCGCGGCGATTGTTACGGAAAAGCCCGGCGCGGGACTTTTTGCGGGAATTTTTCTAGCGCTTCAGCTCTGGCACATTCGTTATTCCACCGAGGCTCGCAGCTATGGACTGCTGTTTGGCGTTTCTGCGTTGCTGATTCTTTTTCTCATTCAGGCGCTTCGGAATCCCGGAAAATGGCGCTGGTGGATTGGCTTTGCGTTGGCGCAAACCGCGTGTCTCTGGACGTATCTGGGAGCGGTTCATCTGTTGGTGTGCGTGAACCTTTCGGTGGTGGTGTGGCTGATTGTTCAAGCTCGACGATCCAACAGTATCAGTTCATCGAACAGACCCTGTTGGATCGTAGCGACGCTTTTTTTTCGGCAGCGTTGTTTATCGCAGCGATGGCCCCGGCGTTGGCGCAGATCCGGGTCGCGTTGGCACGGGCTCATGCCACGATGGGGCGGGGAATTCGGTGGACCGATGTGCTCAGCTATTTGGCATTGGGAATGCCGTGGATGGATGAAGCTCACCACAACCCTGCGAATCCGGCAGGGAGTAATTCCCCGTGTTGTTCTGGATCGGGGTCGTTGCGGTTTCTGTTCTAGTAGGGAAGGGGATCTGGACTCTGTGGCCCACGAATCGGGCGTCCCATCGGCTTTTGCTGGTCGCGACTCCGCCTTTGATTGTCATTTTGCCCTGGGTTTTCAGTTTGGTGACGGGAAGCCTTTTGCTGAAATGGTATGTGGATGATGCCGTAATTTTCATCGAGCTGTGGATGGGCATCGGACTGGAAGCGCTGGTTTTCGGGAGTGAGATTTCCAGCCCCGGTCGTCGATTACTGATGATGGGGTTGATTTCGGCTGTGGCGATTCCGATGATGATGCCAATTCAAAAATACCGTCGATTCAGCAAACAACAGATCCGCGAGGCCATTCAAATTTCACACAATGGCCACGTCTATCCTTTTTCAGAAGTTCCTGTGAAGCCTCTCACCGCAGGGTGGTGGACCAATGCAAATGTCTATGATCCAGCAATGTCAGTGGTTTTTCAGAAAGACAAACTCGACGAAGTGATGGCCCGGGTGAATGCTGAAGAACGGGAATTCTATTTCACCCTAGGAGCCCAGGACGTCGCCTTTAGAGAAAATTCTGCTGTCGTCGAAACGCTGGAGAATCCTCAGCTATTTGAGTTAGTCGGGGTTCTCCCTGGATTGGAGCAGCATCAATTTTCGACGCTGGTCTTTCGGATGTTGCCTCAACACAATTAATATACAAAAAAGCCCGACCTGCCAATCTTCGAATCGGCAAATCGGGCTGGATTGTAATTATCTTGAATCGTGAAATTCGGAGGCGGTGAATTGAATCACACGCCATACGAATTCTCCACCCGTTCGGCCACGTCTCTGTAGTCGTAGTCGGCGGAGTAAATCTGCTTGAATGAATCGAGTGCTTTCTCGGATTCTCCGGTTTTGTCGTGAATGACACCGAGGTTGTAGAGCAGCTCCTTTTTGACGTCGTTCATGCCAGTGAGCTCGCCAATCGCTTCTTCGAACTGTTGAACGGCGAGGTCGGAGATTCCCATTTTGTCGTAACACTGGCCAAGAATATTCATCACCTGAATTCGTAAACTCGGGCTCCGTTTTGCGGCCTGAAGGTGTTTCACGGCGTCCTTGTAACGATCTACTTGGAAGAGTTTTTCCGCCAACTCAAAACGCAGTTCGTTGTCCGTTGGATTCCGATCCACTCGTGCCTGGGCCTCGATAATGAGGCCTTCTGCCTGCTGTTTAACGTGATCTTTGAGCTGGGTCTTGTAAGTCTCAATCTCAGGGTGCTCAGGATTTTCCTCGATGAACGCTTTGAGATCACGGACGTGATTTTTACCGATTTTCTCACGGAGGTTGGCGACTTTTTGCTCAAGAGCAGGGTCGTTAGAACTCAGGTGGAAAGCCCACTCGTAGTATGAAAGGGCCGTAGGGAAATCTTCGAGTTGCTCGTAGGTGTCCGCGAGGCGTTTGGTGACATCCAGATTCGAATTGTCGGCCTCATACTGAACCGCAAGCGACTCGACCTGCTGCTGAAGCATTACCGGTGTCATCGCAGCTCGACCACTTTGCTCAAGGTCTTTTGCGGAGTCCTTATCCTTCAAAAGATCACGCCAATCGCCTTCAGAATCCCATTTTTGCGATCGAATTGAACCGCGCGCGGTCGCATCCTTGTATTTCTTGGTCGCTTCGAGATCAGCACGATCTTTATCTGCGAGTTTGCCAAAGATCTCAGCAGCTTCATCAAATTTTTCGCGATCTAAGTAGAAATCACCTAGCTGGTGATAAAATTTAGGGTTGTCCGGATGCCCCGTAGTCAGCGTTTCGAGTGCGAAACCCGCTGTCATCGGGAGCTCAGCGTTAACGGCCGCTTCGTAAAGAAGTACTCCGCCTTTATCGTTGTATGGATCGACAGAAAGAACGTCTTTTTCGAGCGCCAACATGACAGCGTGCGGGTTCTTTTTGACCTGCCCCTGCAATTTCATCACTTTGAGTGCTTCACCACCGAGCTTAACGCCTTTTTTGCCGTCGTTTTCTTTGACCGCAGCCAGACGAAGTTGTCGGCGACCATGTAAAAACTTGGGTTCAGCCTTCAAAATTGCCTGAATCAGACTCATGGCATAGCCCCAGTTACGGACCTCAAGAGCACTTTCGGCTTTAAAATACAATTTCCGGAGATTGTCCGGGAGTTCTTTCAACCCCACGACATCTGAGGCTGCTTCTGATTCATTTTCCATAATTGATGATATAAAGACGTTCGCTTTCTAAGATTGTAGACAAAAGTCTCGCTGTTCCTCTAGCGAATGTTCGCGTGTCAGGCAATGAAAAAATAACCAATCTGCATTTTCTTCAGACGAGAATTGCTGAACGGATCTTGCTTTGTGGCTTGAATTCGTTTTAAATCAACGGTATGAGGTTTTGGATTTTGACTGCAATCGCAGCTGGGTGCCTTTCATTGATGGGGGCGGGGAAAAAAGCACAATCGTTTATCGTTTCGTTTCACGTTGAGGGAACTGAGGCAGAAGCGCCCAAATTTTCACAGCCAATCCGATTGGGGACCGAAGGGAAGGTGTATTATTTCGAGATCCTCCCGACCATCACCGACAAAGATATCGCATGGTTTTACCCGTTTGTTTCCAAGGACGGCCGTTCATTTGGTGCCGCCTTTAAGATGCGTCCCGGCTCGGTCCGCAGTCTTCAAGCGGTCACGATGAAAAAGCAGGGGAAACTTCTCGGAATTCGTATTGCTGACGCGCCGCTTTCCGCCGTGATGATTGATCGTCCCATTGATGACGGCGTCATTGTTGTATGGGACGGTTTGGGTCAGAAGCACCTCCAGATGTTCAAGCAACGTTTTCCGCATGTGGAAGATTTGCAAAAGGCGCGGAATGTGAATGCGGTTCAGTGAGAAGGCATAGGTTTTGATGGAGCCGTTGACTGTTCCTTTTCCAACGAGGGAGAAACTGCGTCGCAGTGGCACCCGGCAAGAATCAATTGATGACCTTTACGAGCTCTGGACCTATGCCCACGAAGAGGGGAATAAGTTAGCGAAAGAACTTCCTTTGGTATTTGGGGATACACCGAAACCTCCAATCACTTTAAATGTCGCTCGTGGTTATGACGATGAGTGGACTCTCACTCAGGAACGAGGTGAGGAGCTTGCTGCGATGGATCATCATTCTCACTGGCAGGAAGTCACCAATGAAGAGTGTGAATCTTTTCAAGAGTATTTCGCGTTCTCTGATTTGAAAGGGTGGCAATTTTACATGCCTTCATTTTTGAGGCATTATCTATCTGAGTTTCCACGTTGTTCTTGGCCTGCTCTTCCAGTTGCAGTTCAATCCAGAAGGAATCTCCGTGGTTTTTCTGAGGCTCAGTTCGAATTTTAGAACGATTCGAGGCCTTGTGCCGCGCATGGGAAAGTTAAAATAGAAATTCAGTTCATCGTGTTTCGTTCGCTATTGCGATCCCGCTCGACGGTGCCTATCTTCGATCGCTATGCCTCAACCATCTGCCCGAGCGATTTTCCCTGCTATCCTCGCGAGTCTCTTGCTTATCGCGCTCGCCCCGTTGGCGACAGCGCAACTGGAGCTTCGGTTGCCGACGCAAAACGATGCAATCTTCTCGAATGATCCATCGAAATTCTACATGTACACTTATCGCCATTTCGAGGGCGTCGATTCCAAGCCATGGAGTGGCGGACGATTTGGGTTTGTTCGCAATCAGCACCGCACCAGCTCGGGGATTGTTTTCACAAAATTTCACGAAGGACTCGATATCCGCACGGTCAGTCGTGATGCTGCGGGAAAACCGAGCGATAACGTCCGGGCCATCATGCCGGGCACAGTCGTTTACGTGAACAGCAATTCGTCCGCCAGTAGTTACGGCAAATACATCGTAGTGGTTCACGAAGGGAATTTCTATTCGCTCTACGCGCACCTGAATGCAACGGCAGCAAAAAAGGGGCAGGTGGTCAAAGCGGGGGATCTTCTCGGAAAACTCGGCTACACCGGCGCGGGGATCAACAACGAGCGAGCTCATTTACATCTCGAATTGGCGCTGCTGATGAATGATCGCTTTGAGACGTGGTACGGCAAACATTTCACCTCGAAAAACAATCACGGAATCTATAGCGGGTTCAATCTCACCGGGATGGATGTCGCGGGGCTTTACCACGCTCATCGAGCCAATCCGGTTATCACTATTCCTGAATTCATCGCGACCGCCGCCCCGTATTATAAAGTGACGGTTCAAAATCGCGGCGAGCTGGCTTTGGTAAAACGCTATCCGTGGCTCAAGAAAACTAACGGCAAGGGGCCTAGCTGGGAAATCACGTTCGAAAAATCAGGGCTGCCGTTGGAAGTGAAAGCCTCATCAAAGGCTGTGACTTATCCCGCTGTCACCTGGGTGAAAGATTCACCAACCAATCACTCGTATCACACCCAAAAACGCATCAGTGGATCCGGCGCCAAAGCGACGCTCACTGGCAGCGGTTCACGGTATATCCAGCTGATGACAGGATCGTTTTGATTGGTTTTGCGTTCGATTTGTAAAGAAATCCCTCAGCGGCTATCGTGCCGATGCATGAGCGCTCGCCGCGACGCCGCAGACTACGCTATCAGCCGGATCGATCAGGATTCGACGGGCACGCGCGGCTGGCAGGTTCGGCTTCAGCGGAATGGGGTGAAACACAGCCGGTTTTTCTCGGACTCCGAATGGGGAGGGGAATCAAAGGCGTTTGCCACGGCCCAACAATTTCGAGATCTGCTGTTGGCCCATGCCGAGCGAATGGTTTATCGCCGCACCACGGTTCGGACGCAGACAATGATCACTGATCGAAACAGTAACGGCGTCATTGGCGTTTCGCGAATTTCGCAAACCAGCTCGAACGGGAGTGAATACCATTTCTGGCAAGCCGCCTGGTTGCCTGAAGTCGAGAGGCGGGAATCATTTCGCTATTCCGTTTTGAAATTTGGCGACGAAGAAGCGTTCCGGATTGCTTGTGAAGCACGCGAAGCGGGATTAAAGGGAGAGACTCCACCCAAACCAGACCCCGATTCTGAATCGTGAATAAAAGCCGTTTCACAGCCGTATTGCGAGGACTTCTCCGCATGACCTTATTTTTCGTCATCATCATCGCGTGCGTTTCCGCTGCGATTTATTTTGGGCAGGATCGCATGTTCTTTTACCCTCGGGAATACGGGCAAAACAGTGCGCTTCAGCTGGAGCGTTATCAAAAAATCACGTTTGAAACCGCGAAAGACGGTCCGCAAATGGCCTATTACCTTGGACCGGAGAACGAGGCTGGTCTTGAAAAACTGTGGATTTTGACCGGTGGAAACGGGTCACTCGCCCTTCACATGGATTTTCTGGCGACTCCGGTTTGTAAACAGAATCCCAAAATGGGATGTCTTTTGGTGGAATATCCGGGCTATGGCGTGAACGCCGGGAAACCAAGCCGCAAGGGGATTCAAGAAGTCATGGAAGGTTCGATGACCGCATTGGCTGCTCACTTGGAAATCGATACGGAGGGGCTAAAATCCCGATCCAGTTTCCTCGGGCATTCGCTCGGCGGCGCGGTCGCTCTGGAAGTTGCTGCGAAATGGAATCGGTCAGAAGTCATTGTGATTTCGCCTTTTACTTCCATCAAAGCTATGGCAAAACGAATGGTCGGCGGGCCGCTTTCAAATTTGGCTCGGCATCGATGGGATAACGAAGATGCGATTCGAAAAATCACGGAACAACGAGACGATGCCAAAATCTTTATTTTTCATGGTGCGAAAGATCGCATTGTTCCTGTGGAAATGGGACGCGCGCTTTCGAAGATTGCTCCCAAGCAGACCTTTTATGCGGAATACCCGACCTATGGTCACAACGAGATTGGCTATGAGCTCCGCCAGCAGTTAATCGCCCGGATGATTCAATGACCGAGCGATAAAACGCATTTTGGCGATCGAACAGGGTAGGTTCGACGAACCAACCCTCTTGAGTCATAATGTTCACTTAAAATCAATTGATTGCGTAAGTTTTTACCATCCAAGGATATAAGCAAACATCAACGGTGCACAGATCGTGGCGTCGGATTCGATGACGAATTGCGGAGTGTCTTTGGTCAGTTTGTCCCACGTGATTTTTTCGTTCGGAACAGCTCCGGAATAAGAGCCGTAACTGGTGGTCGAATCGCTGATCTGACAAAAATAGGACCACACGGGGATGTCTTCTTCTTCCAAATCGATGTGCAACAATGGAACGACACAGATCGGGAAATCGCCGGCAATGCCGCCGCCGATTTGATAAAAGCCGAGTTTTCCTTCAGCGGAGGTGTCGCGATACCACGAAACCAATTCGCGCATGGTTTCAATTCCACCGCGAACGGTGGTTGATTTTTTGATGACACCTTTAATACATTGGGCCGCAAAACCGTTCCCGAGCGTGCTGTCTTCCCAACCGGGGACAAAAATAGGTAGATTTTTTTCCATTGCGGCGAGCATCCAGGAATCTTCAGCAGGAATCTGGTAGTCCAATTCAGTGGTGCGAAGGAATTCGTAAAAGAACTCGTATGGCAGTTTTGATTCGCCGGCGGCATCGGCTGTTTTCCACAACTCAATCATAGGACCGCCGATGTGTTTCATGGCCTGTTCTTCGGGAATGCAGGTATCAGTGACTCGGCAGAGGCCTTTTTCTAGAAGGTCTTCCTCCTGTTCGCCAGTGAGATAGCGGTAGTTTGGCAGGCGGACGTAGTGATTGTGGGCGACGAGATTGTAGACGTCCTCCTCGAGATTGGCACCGGTGCAACAAATAGCGTGGACTTTGTCCTGACGAATCATCTCCGCGAGGGATTTGCCAAGCTCCGCCGTGCTCATCGCACCAGCAAGGGTAATGAGCATTTTTCCGCCTTCATCAAGAACGTCACAATAAGCTTGGGATGCGTCCTTTAGGGTCGCGGCATTGAAGTGCTGGTAGTGGCGGTCAATAAATTCTGTAATGGTACTCATGGATTCTTCAGGTCGACGTGAGTTTGGTTCCGCATGACAGGTATCAGGTTATGGGTTGAGGCTTACCTTATTATGAAAATTATATATTTAGACGCGTAAATTCAGCCAAGCTCGTGAAGGTATCAGGATGGCATTTGCTGTAAAGATGCAACATAAAACAGTTACCCTAAACATTGGGATAAGCGATTGATGAGTAGTAAGTTACAATGGGTAAATAAACGCCGCTGAATATTTCGGAAAGGTCAAAATTGTAGAGGAACTAATTTGACATGAGTTGTAATAACCGTATTTTTCATAAATATCCATGGATTCCTCTTCATCCAACAACTCTTCACAATCCGGCAAGGTCTCGCTTGAGATCATTCTGGTCGTTTCTGTTCTGGTCGGTCTCGGCGGAACGATTTTCGCCGCCGTTTCATCTTACCGTTCCGGCACAACGCGGGACAAATGCGTCAAAAACATCGCGTCGATTCAGCAGGCGGTTCGTGTGTATCAGACGACGAATCAATTGAAGCCCGGGGCTGAAGTTAAGAAAGAAGACCTGATTGGGGGCGGGAAGGTTTTCGAATTAGAGCCTTGTTGCCCTGCGGGCGGTGAAAGCTACACCTGGCAGAGTCGGATCCCACTTCCGGGAGTTCCGCTGGTGAAATGCCGGCACGTGACTGATTTGGGGCACGCGCCAACAACAACCCGGCGTTGGTAGGTTCCTGGTTTACTTTTTCGCCACGCGAATCAAGGATTCCTCGGTGCGAATCAAAAATCCGTCTTTTGCGACACCGAAGGAGGACAATCCAAATTCTCCGATCGAGTTCTCCGCCACTTTTTCAAAGGTTTTGGCTGGCTTCACCACGGTGGTGGTTCCTTCGCCGTTGTGGAAAAACAAGTGTCCGCTGGCAAAAACCGGCGAAGAAGAATACCCGCCTTTTCCGTCGAGTCGTTCCTGATAGTTGATCGCGCCCGTTTTCACATCGATGCAGCTGAGGATACCCTTGTCGTCGTTCACGAACAGCAGGCCGCCGACAACAATCGGAGAGCTTTCTTTCGGGATCTGCTTGGTGACTTCCCATTTTACATGGGTATCGGTAACATTGCCTTTTCCGGTCGGATCGATCGCAAGCATGTTCGCTTTGTTAAATCCGGAACAAACGATCACCAATCCGTGAGCGAAAAGTGGGCGGGGAACCACTGAATAGCCTTCGCCGTAGTCGCACCGCCAGATTTCGTTGCCATTGTCGGGATCATAAGCAACCACGGCGCCAGATCCGGGGCTGATCACTTGAGTTTTTCCATCGACCTCAATCGCCAAGGGTGTGCTGAATGAGAACGGACGTTTCGTCTCGACACCGCGATCCACTTTCCATGCAACGTTGCCATTTGATTTGTCTAGGGCGACAACAAACGGAGCTTTGCCGCCATCGCAGGAAAAGATCAGGTTTTCGTCTACGATGATTGGAGAACCGCCGGTGCCGTGGACCGGAGGGTAGGTAAGTGATTGCTGTTTCCAGACGATGGCTCCCGATTTAGCATTGAGACAAGCCGTGCCGTGATGTCCAAAGTGAGCGTAAATCTTCCCGTCTTCGTAAACGGGAGTTGGCGAAGCGTGGCTGTTCTTTTTGTGTTGTTTCCCGGCTTCATCTGCAGAAAAGATCTCGGTATCCCAGATTGGCTTACCCGTCTCTAATTCGAAAGCCAGCGCCAACAAGGTAAGCGGTGACTTGCCGTCGTCTGAATCGGTAACGGCGGTGGTGACAAACACACGCGAACCAACAACCACCGGTGAAGACCAGGCTTTTCCAGCAACGGGAGTGCGCCAGGCAATGTTTTGGGATCCACCCCAGCGAAGCGGAACGTCAGCATTGGGAGCGTGTCCCTGGCTTCCGGGTCCCCGGAACTCAGTCCAGTGTTCAGATTCCGCTTGTTGACCGTGAACCACGAACTGGCAAGTAAGCGACGAAAAGAGGGCAATGGTAAGAAAGGCTGACGTTTTCACAGCTTGATGATGCCTCGCCACCATATCTCCCGCAAGCCACAAATCGGGACGCAAACGGGGATTTTAGAATTCAAATCATTAATAAAATTTTAAAACATTTATAAAATAAAGCTTTATTTTAATTGAAAGTTAAAATAACTTAAGGAAAATTATTTCCAGTTTATCAAGCTTCTGTGACTATTCTGATAAATTGAGTCGTCTATCCCTCGAAATGACTGCTTCCGTTCCCCAATTTCTCCTCGTCGCCCTCGGATTGTCCGTTGTGGCGTTTTTTGTTCTCGGATGCATTCTCTTGCTGCAAATGCCATCGATCGCTAAAGTCGTTCGCAATTACACCCGTCTTACCTGGGCTAAACTGAAAATGAAAGGGCAGGCTTCCATTGTTGATCCTGCTGGTCAGGAGCGAACTGCCCGGAGCATTGAGGGTGGTGTTTTATATTTTGAGTAGATAGTTGATGTTTTTTTTAAAAACTTCAGCTCAGACGCCGCCTGCGATTTTCCCTTTCGCTTGCGGCGTTTTTTTTGTGCCGATTTTTAAGGGGGTGGGCGTCATCCGACTTGCAAAGTCGGCGGCTCGTCCTACGGATATTTTATGGCATCCATAGGCACTCCATTCACCGATACCGCGACGCGGGTCATGCTTTGCGGTTCGGGCGAGCTTGGCAAAGAAGTTATCATCGAACTTCAGCGCTATGGTGTTGAGGTGATTGCGGTTGATGCGTATGAGAATGCTCCGGCTATGCAGGTGGCGGATCGTTCGCGAGTGGTTTCGATGTTGGATGGCGATGCGTTGCGAAAGGTGATCGAGGAGGAAAAGCCCCATTTTGTTGTTCCCGAAGTCGAAGCGATTGCAACGGATACGCTGGCTGAAATTGAGGCGGAAGGAAAAGTGACCATCATCCCAACGGCTCGAGCCACCCAACTGACAATGAATCGCGAAGGGATTCGTTGCCTCGCCGCAGAGAAACTGGGACTGAGGACTTCGCCTTATCGATTTGCAGGAACGGACGAAGAATATCAGGCTGCGGTTGCTGAGATCGGACTGCCTTTCGTGATAAAGCCGATCATGAGTTCGTCCGGCAAAGGGCAATCGACTGTTCGAGAGGAGTCAGAAGTCGCTGCCGCCTGGGAATATGCTCAGGAAGGCGGCCGGGCGGGAAAAGGGAAGGTGATTGTTGAAGGATTTGTCGATTTTGATTACGAAATCACATTGCTGACCGTTCGTCATGCCGGGGGAACGTCGTTTTGCGAGCCAATTGGTCACATTCAGGAATATGGCGATTATCGGGAAAGCTGGCAGCCGCAGGTGATGTCAGACGCGGCCAAAGCTGAGGCGCAGCAATACGCAAAAAATGTGACTGACAGCCTTGGAGGGTTTGGGATTTTCGGAGTTGAGCTTTTTGTGAAAGGCGATCAGATCATTTTCAGTGAAGTCTCACCTCGTCCGCATGACACCGGAATGGTAACGATGATTTCCCAGGATCTGCCGCAATTCGCGCTTCATGCCCGGGCGATCCTTGGCTTGCCGATTCCGAACATTGTTCAGCACGGTCCGTCCGCGAGTTGCGTGATTTTGGTCGAAGGTGATTCAACTAACGTTTCGTTCGGAAATATCGAAAACGCGCTGAAAGAGCCTGACACCCAGGTTCGGTTGTTCGGAAAACCAGCCGTGAAAGGCAAGCGCCGCATGGGCGTTGCTGTGGCGCGGGGTGCCACGATTGACGAGGCGCGTGAAAAAGCCCGAAATGCGAGTGCGGCCGTTTCGATTTCGTTGTGACTGTGATTGATTGCAGAAACCAAATTTGGATGAAGGATCTTCCACTTGTCGCGGCAGTCGTTAGCGGAATAGTTACTTTCGTCATTTTGTTTAAACCGTTCCGATTGTTTCAATCTTCCAATCAAAGTCGAAAGAGGCAAACGGACCAAGCTGTGGTCGCCAAATCCATAACGAAAAATTCCTATGAAAAATTCACATACACTACTGGGGTGCCTCTTTTGCACCATCATCATTACCGGAGCCGTAACGAATAGACTTTTTGCAGAAGACGTAAGCGTTTCTCTTGTAAATAATGGAGAAGGAAATGCGTCAATTGCCATTGCCGCAGATCCGACACCGGCAGCAAATCTTGCGGCCATCGAATTTCAGTATTTCATTGAGAAAATATCCGGGGCGAAGCTTCCGATTGTTGACGACACCAAGGTAGTAACCGGGAATAGAATATTGATCGGCGAAAGTCGTTTTACCCAGGAACTCGGGTTGGATGCCAGCGGGTATCACCAGATGGAATCATTGATCAAATTCCTTCCCGATACGGTGGTGCTCCTGGGGCGCGATGATCTTAAGAAGGACTGTCGCGCTTTCGAGGGCGCACCCGGTCACATCGTCATTGATACAGCGTCCACCATAGACTATGCCAAGGTGAATGGGGTGGAAGGCAAAACTCAAAAGGTGTTTATCCCGGGAATGTTCGACTATCAGGGCAGTTTGCGAGCGACCTACCGATTCCTGCAAGACTGGTGCGATGTCCGTTTTTTTGGGCCGAGTCCAATAAATATCCATATGCCTCAAGAAGGAACCCTCACAATATCCGGTGATGTGCATCACCATCGAAGCGGGCTTGACACAAAAATCGGGGCACTTGGAATCAATGGCAGAAGATCGGGAGCGAGCGAGTACGGGCCTCGACCGACATCCCAACAGCACGCCCTTTATTCACGACGAATGCGCTGGGGAGGAGAGCCTTGGTATGTGAATCACACCTTCGAGCACTTCAATTACAAGAATCGCTTCATCCCTCCGGTGCGACCAGCAGACAAAAGTGCGGCCAATTTCGAGAGCCAATTAAAAAAGTTCGAAAAGAACACAAAGGCGTTTGAACGCGTCATCCCTGGCCTGCATCCGACAGGCAATTCCCATCAGTTCTGCTATTCAACCGAAGGACTCATCAAGCAGATCGCCCAGGATGCCCGTAATTTCTTCGATGGTAAGATGGGCGATAATGTTGACGAAACGGTCCATAACCTCCAGGGGCGTGGTAATACCTTCTTTCTGGTTCCCTTTGACGTCGGCGGCTATTGCCAATGTGAAAAGTGTAAACCGCTCCAGGATATTGGGCGCGGGCGCGCGGCAGTGGATTTCAACACGGGAGAGTCATCGGACTATGTATTCAGCTTCGTGAATGCCGTTGCCCGGGAAGTCGCCAAGACCCATCCCGATAAGCACATCGGAACCCTTGCCTATGAAGGCTACTACTGGGCACCGAAAAGCTTCGAGATGGAGAGGAACGTAACCATGACGCCCTGCGTGCATCCCAAGTTTTGGGGCAACTGCCCGGAGACCTACTTCAAGAACGAGTTCACACACTATAAAAACTGGGTCAAACTTGCGAAAGATGGCAAGATGGGCCCCATGGGCATGTGGAACTATGATTTTGATGTTCCCCGCTGTGCCACTGCCTATTACGCGCATGCCCGTGGTGAATATGTAAAAATGTTCCTTCAGGATGGCGTCCGGCACATCTTCCATTGCGGTGCCCCGCCTATGCTTGAGATGTATGTGACGAACCGCCTTTACGAAAATCCAGAGTTGGATATCAATGAGTTGGTTGATGATTTCTTCGACAAATACTTTGGGCCCGCCAGTAAGCCCATGAAAGAGTTGCAGGTCCTCTTGGAGGACTATACGACCAATCCAAAGCATCGTCCGTTAGCACTCCAGGGCGGCTATCTCCACGATTGGATCTCGCTCTACGAGTATTTCTTAACTGATGAACATCTCACCGGGCTCAGGAAACTGATGAACGAAGCGAAGGCGCTGGCTCCCAATAAGCCATACGCGAGTCGTCTCCAAGCCTGGGAAGCGACCGTGGTCAGTCGTTATGAGGCCGAACTGCCTAAGCATTTCGCAGAAAAGGCTGCTGCAGAGAGAAAAGCAGCAGCCGCCTACGATAAAGTGACCCCGAACTATATTTCAGGCGTCACGGCCTTTCCGGCATGGCATTGGTACTCAGGACGCAAGCCTGCGGGTCTGGTTGATGGCGTGAACATGAAGGAAGCGACGGATGGGCAACAGGGAACGAAAAATGCCCGCCTGACTCCCTCCAAAGGGGCGTTCAGGTGGAACAGTGTGATCCGAAAAACGGGTGCCTGGATTCTCTTCGATTTGGGAGCCCAATATGAACTGGATGAAATGAATATTTGGAACTACAACGATGCGGAAGGCAATACCCGGCACGGAATGCGCGATATCGAAATCGCCTACGCCGCGACGCCTCATGATCTGTTTGAGCAGAACTGGACGAAGTTGCCCAATCAAACTCTGAATCAAGCGTTGAAGGAGGGCAAAGATGGTGCTGATTCGGTGATCGAATTTGGGGGGAAGCATATCCGCTATATCTATATACACACACTGGGTGCGGAAGGTATAGCCAATTGGGCCGAGGTGATCAAAGTCGCCTCCTCACCAGGCGGCGAGAACCGGGAGAAAAACACGGTCGACTCGGCAACCGGGATGGGAGGCAGCGCCTTTGATAATCGGAAATTCACGATTGGCCTGGGGCAAGTGCGCTTTTATGGAACGCCCCTCCAATTGCCAAAACCTGAGGTCACGATTATTGGATCCAAAGTGAAGATTGATGTGCAGGGATACGGCGCTGCGGAAATCCGTTATTCAGTTGATGGATCTATTCCTTCCGACAAGCACCCATTGTATCGAGAGCCGATTGCCATTGATTCGGATGTCGTACTCAGGGCAAAAGCCTTCGGCTGCGGGTTGGACGCAAGCGAATATAACCCTGTGGCCCTCAGCATTGGAGACATAGTCGTCGACTCTGCAGTTAAGAAGAGCCTAACGGAGGAAGATGTGGCGGGTGTCAAGGCTGCTTTCCTTGGGGTTGAACTATACGATTCTGATGTTGGCTCCTATCAGAAGCATCTTCAAATCAATGGCAAAGAGGTCGCGCCGGTTCCAGAGAGTAAGGAGAACAAATTTGAACTTAGCTATATCAGCATTCAAAAAGATATGCTGGGGTCCCTTGAGACGACGAATCGGATTACATTTTTCGGTGGGCGCGGTGATGCCTATAAGCTGCGGAACCTAACGTTTTACGTGCAGCTTCAAGACGGCTCCTGGCTGAAGAGTGAAACAGATAGTACGGTATATTGTAGTCAGAGCATACAAAATTGGTCAGGCAGTGAGGGCACCGTTATGAATCCCATTGAAATGAGCGTCGAGTTTTAATCCATGGAGAACAGATGAGAGAAAATTACTATTCCAAGTACGCCATCTCTATTGTGTACTGCAACAAGCCATGTCAGAAATTCTCAATAAATGAGTTAGGACTTTTGCCCTGAGAATCAGGCATCTCACTTTGGCAGGTTAGATTCACGTGAGTTGACTCAGATCAAATATTCGTTGAAGAAAAACAATCAAAATTCCGTATGAAATGGATTCTATTTGGCACCTTATTTTTCGCATCTGCCTGGGCTCAGGATCACTCGGTTACCGTCGAATCCGACACGGAAGCTCCATTGGGCGACGCGAACCTTAGTGTGCAGGTGGCTGACGATGACCTTCTCGCTGGAGCTGCTTTTGTTTCGAGTCTACCGATGCAGAGCGGTAGCTCGCTCACGCTTACGGATGGGATTGGAAGCGAAGAGAAACGCGGTCGTGGAACTTTCGGGAACAACGATACCGCAGACTGGGTCGTCGCTTTCTCAAATCACTGATAGGAATTTGCTTATTCAAGGATTTTTATCGGCGCATCGGTCCTGCGGGGATTGAGGGGCAAATCCTCTTTTCAAATTGCTCATTCCTCAAATTGGAAGACGTGAACAACTAATCCGCACTTCTCAGCATTCCTGATCATGTTTGCGGTCCCTTTGCTTTGACCGTCCCAGATTGCCAGCAATGCTTCCCCGTATTCTGCCATCTGCTCGTTTCTTTTCGGCCCTGCTGCTCTGCCGTAGGTTTTCCAATCGGCTTTGAATTACTTAACCGGGACACCGTTTCGTTCGGCCCATTCTTCACCCATCTGATCAACGCCTTTTGCGCCTCCGCTAACGACTTCTGAAATCTGCCACGGCAATTCGCCCAAAGCTGATTCGATAATCCCCGTATCAGTGATATTTCGCCCGCCTGCAATGATTGTCTTCATTTCTCTGAATCTCACATTTTGATATAAGACTCAATTTATCGCAATAATAGGATGAGTTCATGATTGACAGGATTCCTATCTGATTGCTAAAATTTCCGAGAACAAACGTAATATCTGAATTCAGAGTTGACGCGAGTTTCTGAAAGCGATCGCGCAAGATGTCGGCAACCGCGAGGTCGCCAGAAATAAGCAGATGATCGATCCCTGCATCGTTGACCTGATTGGTGAACGTATTGAATCGTTTAGGCTCAACAAAGTCGAGGTGGATATCGGTCGCCCACCCAATTTTCATAATGTCCTAGGTGAGAAAAGGCTTGCTGCAAAGTCCATCTTTGACGTTAACGCATTCACAAAGTCGGTCTAATGGAATTACATTGCGTAGCGTAGGCAGTCGGGGGAATGAGGGCCGCTTTCGGTTAGTAAAGTTACCCCAACACCAACCAGCCCCCAAGAGCAGCAATAATCACAACCAACCACGGCGGGAATTTCCACACGAGTAACAGTGCTGCGATGCCGAGCATGAAAATCACGTCGCCGGTTCCGCGAATGGCTCCGGTCCAAACCGGAGTGTAAAGCGCGGCGCCCAGAAGTCCGACAACAGCAGCGTTGGTTCCGGCGAGTGCGGCGCGCATCGTGGGGATGGTCCGTAATCGATCCCAAAATGGCATGACGCCGAGGACGAGAAGCCAGCTAGGAAGGAAAACGCCGACGAGAGCGATCAGGCTCATGGTCCATGGATTGAATTCAGAATCGACGGCGGCTCCAACGAAACTGGAGAAGGTGAAGAGCGGACCGGGAACGGCTTGGGCGGCTCCGTAGCCGGCCATGAATTCGGCGTCAGAAAGGAGATCGGTCGTAACAAACTGTTCACTCAGCAGCGGCAACACGACATGGCCACCGCCGAAGACGAGTGAACCGCTACTGTAGAAATCGGAGAACAATCGACCTGCGCCTTTTTCTCCGGTGATGAAAGGCAATCCAAACAGCAAAACGAAGAACAGGATCAGGCAAGTCGCGCCAACGAACGTACCTGTATTCAAAAGAGGCTCCTTACGACCGTCGTTCCGATCCGTCTCAGGCCGCGAGCCAAGCTCGCATTTGCCCTTGGTGGTTTCTTCACTGGAGAGTCGATCTTCTGATCGGTTTTCGAACGTACTCTTTTGGTTCGTCGAACGTATACGGTCTGTTCGTAAAAACACTAAACCTAGCAACGCACCGGCGAGGATGACGAGAATTTGTGAAAACGAAACCGGATTCCACAACATCAACGCAGCGCCGCCAATCGCGATCAAGGTGGTGGTTCGATTGGGGCAGAGCGATTTTGCCATTCCGAGAACGGCTTTAAAAACAACTACGATGACGGCGATCTGAAGTCCCGCGAGCCAGCCTTTTGATTCCACGGTGGAGAACTTCGCAATGCCGATCCCGACGAGTGTCATGACGATCGCAGAGGGCAGGGTGAAGCCGAGCCACGCGGCGAACGCTCCCAGCCAGCCGCCTTTTTTCCAACCGATGGCAACCCCGAGCTGGCTGCTCGCGGGCCCGGGAAGGAATTGGCAAAGGGCCATGGTGTCGACGAATTCGGATTCCTTCAGCCACTTTAGCTTCTCGACAAAACGATCGCGGAAGAATCCGATGTGGGCGGTCGGTCCGCCAAATGCCGTCAGGCCCAGGATGAGGAATTCGCGAAAAATGTTCATGCGCAAATGTTGGTCGAAAGTGTGAGGGAGTTGAGCTGTCGAATGGGGGTCAAAAAGGACCTCAAACTGAGGGCGAATAACCGATTATTCAATTCGCTCATGCTATGAATGCAAAAAAATCGTCACATTCCTTACAAAAGCCCCTTGCTCGTTTCGATCTGTGGAACATATTTGCGCTTCTTTTCTAAAATACCTCTACAAAATGAGCTCAACAGCCACTCCGGCTTCCCCTGAAAATACCGATGCCTCCGCATCCGGTTCCGACGATTCATCCGATCGCGAACTGCAAAATGCAGTGATTCGATTTGCTGGAAATTCCCAGGACGGTATTCAGTCCATTGGCGCATTCCTCGCCAAGCTCGCAGGCCGCAGTGCTCGCGAAGTCATGACATACATGACGATTCCATCCACTATCGCAGGTGGGCCTTCCATTTTCCAAGTCCACCTCGGTTCAGGTGAGGTGCTTTCGCCGGGTGATGAAGCGGATTTCCTCTTCGCTTTTTACCAGCACAGTTACGACGACCACCTGAATTCTCTGAAAGACGGCGGTATCTGCATTTATGATACCGACCACGTCGAAGAAGTGAAAAAAGACGAGCGTGGGATTCTTCACGTTGGTTTGCCCATCACGAGTATCACGGTTGAAGCGATCGGTGGTAGCGCTCGCGATCGGGGTAAGAACATCATGGTTCTTGGTTTGGTTGCACAGATTTTCCAGTTGAGTCGTGAAAAACTCTCGACGCTTATTGAGAAGCAGTTTGGACGAAAAGGCGAGGGTGTCTTCCGGAATGCGATGCTGGCTTTTGATGCCGGTTATGCGTATGCGGTTGGCGATTTGCTCAGCGGAGATTTTGATCTGAAAGAAGGAACCGGAGCGAAAGAGGGGAAAATGACCACCGACGGAAACACCGCGCTGACCTATGGTTTGCTTGCCGGTGGCGTTCGTTATGGCGCGGGTTACCCGATTACGCCGTGGTCATCGATCATGGAATTGCTCCGAAGCGAGCTTCCTAAGTATGGCGGACTTTTTGTTCAGGCAGAAGACGAACTCGCGGCGGTTTCGCTGGCGATGGGAATGTCATTTGCGGGTCATTTGGCGATCACTGGTAGCTCCGGCCCCGGTTTGTCGCTGAAAATGGAAGCACTTTCTTATGCAACGATGGCCGAGCTTCCGCTCATTATCGTGAACGTTCAGCGTGGTGGACCTTCGACCGGTCTTCCGACCAGTGTTGAGCAGTCCGACCTTATGCAGGCGATTTACGGCAGTCATGGCGATTCCCCGCGCATCGTCATTGCACCGCGTAATGTTGAAGATTGTTTTTACGTTGCCGTTGAAGCCTGTGAGCTTGCTAAGAAATACAGCTGCCCGGTGATTATTCTGACCGACCAGGCGTTGGCGACTCGAATCGAGGCTTTCAAGGAGCCTGATCTCGACAGTATTGTTGTTGAAGTTAAGCCGGATCTTTCCGAGCGGCCTGCAGACTGGTCGCCGTATCCAATCGACGGAGCCACCGTTCATGCGCCTCCGGGATCGCCCATGGCCGGCGGGAAATACCCTGTCGTAACCGGTTTGGAACACGACGAGTGGGGCCACCCGAGTGGTAGTCCTGAAGTTCACTCGAAAATGAACGCGCGTCGTCGCGAGAAGATTAAGAAAGTCGCCGATAACATTCCCTTGCCGAAAGTTTGTGGCGAAGAAAGCGGCGACACGCTGATCGTTGGTTGGGGATCCACCTGGGGTCCTATTCGAGAGGCAACCCTTCGTGCTCAGGAAAAAGGCCTGAGCGTTTCCTCGATTCACATCCGCCACGTTCACCCGTTGGCGAATGGATTGGAGACGATTTTTGATAACTTCAAGGACATCGTCGTGGTCGAAATGAACGACGAAGGTCTCTACGGAAACGGACAGCTTGCAACCTTGCTCCGGGCTCGTTATTGCAATCCAAATATCCGTTCGGTCTGCAAAACCGATGGTCTAAACTTCAAGATCAAAGAGATCCTTGCAGGCATTGATGCCGGCGCAACGGCAACGAGTTAATCACCTACCGGAATCCTTCCTGTTTTAAACCCCTTTAAGTAAAACCCTGCTATGTCAGCCATTGTCGAAGCCCCTGAACCTAAAAAGCTCACCAAAAAAATGCTTACTGCCGATCACCCGACGTGGTGTCCCGGTTGCGGCGATTTCGCCGTGCTTGCCGCGTTTTTCAAAGTGCTCGAAAAGCTTCAGATTCCCCACGAGAAAATCTGCACCATCGCTGGTATCGGTTGCTCGTCTCGTTTCCCGTATTTCGTGAACGGTCACGGAATCCACTACATCCACGGTCGGGCCTTGCCACTCGCTTCCGGTGTTAGCTTGAGCCGTCCTGATCTGCACGTGTTTGCTTTTGGCGGCGACGGAGACGGATACTCCATCGGCGGAAACCACCTCGATCATGCCGCGCGGAAGAACGTGAATCTCACTTACGTGGTGATGGATAACTTTGTTTACGGTCTCACCAAAAAGCAGACGTCGCCGACCAGCCCCGTGGGTTACAAGTCGAAGACCGACCCGATGGGAGCCGTTGATCAGCCGATCAATCCGATGACGAAGTTGGTAAATGGCGGCGCGACCTTCGTGGCGCGGACCCATGCGACTCAAGTGAAGCACATGATGGAAGTGTTCCAGCGCGCGATTGAGCATCCTGGTTTCAGCGTCGTCGAAGTCCTTTCCGAGTGTATCATTTTCTATCCAGGCGCATTCGATGAGGGAAATCCGCGTAAAGGGGGCGAGTTCAATCTCATTGAAGAGAAACAGTGGGACGACACTCCTGAAGACGAAGCTCGTCATGATGTGACCAACAAGTCCGACGCCTACGCGATTGCTTGCGAAGAGTTTCCTGGCCGTTTCGGAGTGTTCCTCGAGCACGATCGCCCGACCAAGAACCAGCTCGAGCAGCGTTGGATTGATTCCAGTATGGAAAAAGTCGGCGACGCCACGCCAAAAGATCTCATCGCCCAGCGGTTTGAGGGAATGAAGTAAGCATTTCGGTTTTACAAATCCATAGGGGGGGTAAAAAGCGGTGTCACCAGTCAACGATTGCAGTTGGTTCGTGAAACCGCGGTGGTTCGAAGGCAGGCCGCAGCCTGACTGGGCAATCCCGCCTGACCTTGCGATTATCGTCAATTCGGGTCGTTGCGGGCGCGTTACGGGGCTGCAAAGGGCACGCAGGTTGCTGCAAAGGCCACGCAGGTGTCTGCAAAGGCGTCACAGACCTCTGCTAAATGTTGATGTTCAGGAAATTATCCGAAATTCAGACAAAATGACGCATCTCCCACTCTGGTTGAATACATTCTCGATGGGCTTCCCGCAAAATCCACCCAATCCCGCAAACCTCTGTGTTCTCTGTGGCTCCGTGCGACCTCCCGCAATGGCAAAAATCCCAACGGGATTTATAGGGAAAATCGAAATTGCTCCTCCTCCTTCGATCGAGGATGTGAATCAAGCGGGCTAGTCACACCAGTCGCGCTCAAATTTTTGGCGACGTGAGTATAGATCATCGTGGTCGAAACATCGCTGTGACCCAGCAATTCCTGTATCGTTCGAATGTCTGCGCCGCTCTCCAAAAGATGAGTGGCAAAACTATGGCGTAACACATGGGTGGTTACCCGTTTCTCAATCCCGGCTTCTTCCACCGCCTGCCGAATTCGGTTACCGTAACTGCCCGGGTGGATGTGATGTCGCCTGCGGATTCCCGAATCAGGATCAACGGATAAGTCCGCCCCCGGGAACAACCAAAACCATTCCCATTTGGTGCCGGCACGGGGAGATTTTCGTTCGAAAGCGGAAGGTAACGCCACTCCGGGAGTCCCGGTGGCCCGGTCTTCCTCGTGCCATTCTCGAATCGTTGTTTTCCACTGTTTTATTTTTTCGCTTAATGACTTCGGAAGCACCGTGACCCGATCACGATTGCCTTTGCCGCTGCGCACGGTGAGCTGCCCGCGCTCAACATCAATATCTTTGATTCGAAGATTGAGCAACTCCCGCAAACGGAGACCTGCGCCGTATTGGATTTCAGCTGCCAGTCGTGTTTCCGGTGGCAGCTTTTCAAGAACGGCTGCGATTTCTTTTAAACTCAGAACCACCGGAATTCGGCGAGTCGTTTTCCGAAAAGTGATCTGGAGATCCACTTCTTCTCGGCCGCAGACATCTTTGTAGAAAAATGCCAGAGCATTGAGCGCTTGTTTTTGAGTGGAAAAGCTCACCTTGTCCCGATTGACCAAATGCGCCAGCCACTCACGAGCGCGGCCCTCATCCAGCATTGCCCGGTCGGACCCGACCCGAGTTGCAAATCGGACAATCCATCCCGCATAGGTACGCCGGGTGGTAAGGGCCAGTCCGCGCCGCGCTCCTGCGTCGAAGACCGCATTTCGGACTCGTTCCTGAAGACTGCGTGGCTCGCGGCCTTCACGTGAAATCAGCGCTAACCACTTCAAATACCAACTGATGGCCTGAGACCACTGATCAATTTGCCACGCTTCCCGGGGTGTGGATTTGACCTGCGCCCGCCAAAACGCAGCCGCTGAATCGCGTCCTGCAGGAAGGTCTTTTGAAACCCGCCACCCTTCCAGCCAATTCAGAAGGATTTCGAATCCAGATTTCTCCTGACGAGATAAGTCGCGGGACGCCAACAAATCATCGTGCCAGTTAGCGATTGAGGGATGCCCTTGATAAGTGTTCATAAAAACATACTCAATGGCGATAAGTGTTCATTTGTCCAGTCCTAAATTATGAGGGAAGGAAAAAGATAGTTAAGAACCGTTGAGTATTTAAAATCCCAAATAAACAATATTGAGAAACCAAGGTTTTCTAAATTACTTAGGAAGATAAGCTATTCTAGATACCGTGAAACTGC
>CALAHF010000193.1 GCA_937891465.1 uncultured Verrucomicrobiales bacterium
ATGTCGGTGGCGCCCCTGGGGCGTATGGAGGCAGGCCTGTTCCTGTCCACCGGTCTCCGCGATGCCTTCGGCTCCCATGCCAACAATGTCTGAGGTGGTGATGCTTGCAATACTCATTGGAATCGGGGGGTTGTCACTTGAAACGCTTTTTTACAGATTTCCGCAAAGCGATCACAAACGCTTTTACCATTTTTTTCTTGGCTATTTTTTCCGCCAATCGTCGCTTTGATTTCGTGATCGCGTTCCGCACATAATCAACATCGTTAAAGACACTTCCCCGCATTCCCCCGCCCCGCTTTTTGAAAACCACTCGCCCCTTGTTTTTGGATTTCCGGTGTGCTCCAATGTTCTTCCACTTCGGAACATTCTTGATCCGGCTGGTGATCGGAACCGATTTCCCCGCAGCCATGTAACCCGCCGCCGCCGCGCCGATTTTCTTTTGCCTGGTCCCGATGTATTTTCGAAGGTTGTTGGCGCTATCCACCACTGTTTTTTGATCCGGCATTTTTGGAACACGGCCACGATAACTCGTTCTCCCCGCCTGGTGAACAGCCTTTGGAACCGTCTTCTGAAATTTGATTCCTGCAAACTTGCCGCCCATTTTCGTCTTTAACAAACTTCGGACCTGCCCGATGTCTCCCGCTTTGTAAAGGTACCACATCTGATCCGCTCGATCATCATCCACCTGATGAATTGAATCATACAAACTACCAATCGAAAAAAGCCGTTTGATATCGCCATCGATCCGTCCTGCAAATTGGCGGCGGGTCGTCTCGGTTCCCGGTTCAGTAAAGACCGCGAGCGTTCCGCACATGGTCCGCGCACCGACATACAGAGGATCCGTCAGCACTTTAGGCAGGTTTTTCTCGGTCGCTTTTAACCTCTTGACCATCTTATTGATATCGAGCCGACCTTTAATTTTCATCTTATCTTTCCCTCACGTCAATCACCCAGGCAGGTTCCGTTGCCTGATGTCCGCGAATTTGCTTCACCGTGTAATCCGTCCAACCCACCACGTTCCAGTCGGCCACAATCTCGGTGGCTGATTCCTGAATCGAAACGACACCGGATTCAACCGGCAACGCCAACCCATCCGGCCAGCTCGTTTTTGCAATTCTGATCGTGGCGGCTCGGGCGGAATCAATCCCGCCGGGCATGAGTCGTTCCTCGATTGAAACGCCACCAATCGAAACGCCCGCCGGTCCAATGATCGTTCCACTGGAGGCTCCGCCGATTCGGACCCGCCCCGGAAACAGCTTTGCCGTTACGACGTTCGCCGCTTTCCAAAATCGAGTCAGTGCCGAGGCTTTCATAGTGTTTTTGAATAAAATAAAAAAAAGACGCCGCCGAATGGAAAAAAAAACCACCGACGACGCCCTGGGATGTGCAGGAGGAAATAAGTTTAAATGCTCTCCGCTTTATCCTGATTTTTTTGCCGCCGCTTTTACGGTTTTACCCTGAGCTTTCTTCGGGGTAAAAATGTAACGGGGAATATTATTTTGATACAGCGCGAGCAGTCCGAACTTGCCGGACGCCTGAGCCGATTCCGTTGCCTCTTTCAAAGCTACCGGACAATGCCCACAAAAGACCGGGCTCGGATCTTCGGCTTTGGTCGCTTTATTCGATTTGTAACCAACTAAAATTCGCAACATGGTTTTGTGAGTGTTTGGTTTTGATCGACAAGTGGCGCGGAGAACCGCCAAGTAACTCCGCGCCGTCCCTTGTCAGACAATCACCGTTCAAATTAAGCTGTGGCCGTGAGACGAACTCCAGCGTTGTCGGTGATATCACCGGCAGATCCGCCCTGAGCACCTGCGGCGGCTCCGTAAATCAGAGTTACCGTGAGGAACTGGTCGAATGTGCCAGGCTGTTCCCAACTGATGCCGAGCATCGCCAGACCGCTTTCCGGATCCTGAACCACGTCGAATTTACCAGCGCGGGGAATGCCCAACGCGCTCGCATAATCCTGATTGTGATTCGGCAGCCGTGAACCAATAACGATTCCAGTCGGATCGAGGAAGATTCCCTGAAGGAGCTCCGCGTTCGCCGAGAGAGTCGGGTATTCGTAGATTTTCTCAAATCCAGCCACGTTGGTCAGCTCGCCGAGGGAATTACCTTCGAGCTGCTGGCCGTGATAGTCAGCACTGGCGATCCGGGGATCACCATCGAGAGCTTCGTAAACGTCGCCGTTCACAATTCCGAAACGCCCTTTCGGAGACGCGCCATTCAGGTTCATTTCTTTGCGAATCGCCAGAAGCGTGTCGCGATCAGAAGCCGCTGCGGTGGCTCCGGCATTCACCGCGTTGGTGAAGTTCGCCGCGAGGACTTTGCCGAGGGCAAAATCAACCATCTGCTTTCCGAGAACATACGCCTTGTTGTCCACTTCCTGCTGGTAGATCGCTTTCTGATTCGAAATCATTGAGAGATAATCCAGCTTGATTGGGACGTGAGCGTGCTGATCGAGCGTAACGTCAACGTCCTCGAGGAGCGATTCGGCAGCCGTGGCTCCGTTCGCATATCCAGTCGTCGCATCGTATGTGCTCGCCGCTGGGAGAGTCGCGATGTGCGCTTTGATTTGGTCGCCTTTTGTCGCAGCCTGACTTGAAAAGTCGGTGGTGAAATTGGTGATCATTGGAAACTGGAGCTTGAACGCGTCCAGGGTATCCGAGAGAATTTCCGTTGTTGATAGAGTTGCCATTGTATTAAAAAATTAAAAAGTTAAAAATATTAGTTTGTTAGTTGCTGTTCCGGAGCTGTTTGAGCTCGCGGGCGATCTCTGTTTTTTTGCAGGGATCGGTTTCAGTTGCAAGTTGGGTTCGGAGGGCTTCGATGTCGCCATCGAGAGAATCTTCCTGGTTTGAAA
>CALAHF010000194.1 GCA_937891465.1 uncultured Verrucomicrobiales bacterium
TATTCAAGGATTTTTTACCGGGGCGTCGGTCCGGCCGGGTTTGAGGGGGTCCAAGACTTTGAAGTCGATTGTGAAATACAATTTCCGTCGGTCCTTTAGTGACCATTTCAATCATCTGCGAACCTTCGCCTTTAATGATGAGGCGGGCTTGCTTATGGGAACCTATCCGAGGGGTAACCGCCCTCAAAGCCCTTTCCCTTACTGCAACGAAGTGATGACTGGATTTGAGTATACCGCAGCGATAGGGTTGCTCTATGAGGGAGAACTCAGGGACGGTCTTCGATGTATCGAGGCGGTGCGGGCCCGCTATGACGGTAAAAAACGTAATCCTTTCGATGAGGCCGAATGCGGTCATCATTATGCTCGGGCGATGGCGTCGTGGGCGGCTGTGCTTGCGTTGACCGGGTTCAGCTATTCCGCCGTTACGGGAAAAATCCAGTTTGGTAATCCTGAAGGCTCCAATGTGAAGTGGTTCTTCTCCACCGGCGAAGCGTGGGGAACCGTACGAATCACGCATTTAAAAAAAGGTGATATTCTTGCCGAACTGAAGGTGATCCACGGAAAACTAAGGCTTACAGAATTCTCCATGAAAGAATACGACACACGAATATGGAAAACCGCCATAACACTGCATGAAAACGAAGATCTGAAGGTTGAATTAAAAAGAAAATCCGTTATCCGCGGAAACGTATAAAATTATATAAGAAAGAGATTTATGAAAATCGTAAAAAAAATTAGTTTATTTGCACTACTCGCAGCCACCTTACTGAGCGATCGGCAAGCTTTGGCTTCCGAGTTTAAATTAGCGACCTTGTTTTCCGATCATGCTGTTTTACAAAGCGAAAAGGCCATACCCGTTTGGGGATGGGCGGAACCAGGGGACACGGTTACGGTTACTTTTGGCGAACAGCAAAAATCAACAATCACCGACACCACTGGAAAATGGGAAGTAAGACTCGAACCCGAGCCCCCCAGTAAGCACTCGAGGCAACTGATGGCGAGCTCTGCCAAAACACAAACCGACCTGATCGCGGAGGATATACTGGTCGGTGAGGTATGGTTAGGTTCAGGTCAGTCGAATATGGCGATGCGGGTGTCAGGATGCAAGGATTTCGATCAGGAGCGGATCGCAGCTGATTGGCCGCAAATCCGCATGTTTACTGAGAGTTCGGGGCCGGCGAACAAACCACAGCCTGATGCCAAAGGCAAATGGATCGTATGCACTCCCCAAACCGTCGGTTCTTTTTCCGGTACGCTCTATTTTTTCGGACGGAGAGTGCATTCGGAAATGAAAGTTCCGGTGGGCTTAATCAATTCATCGGATGGCGGAGTACCGATCGAGTCGTGGATTCCGGCCGAAGTTCAAAATAGGATTCCGGCACTCCGAACGCGTTATGAAACCCTGCTCCATGAATGGCAAGCATTCGATGTTCCGGCGGCGGAAAAGGAACACGAGGCCGCCATGGAACAGTGGAAAAAAGAGGTGACCGCAGCGAACGCGGCGGGGGCTCCTCCACCGCGCCAGCCCTATCCCGGTGCCTTGCGCCAACATCACCGCCAGGGTGCCCCCGGAGGCTTGTTCAGCGGTAAAATCAACCCGCTGATTCCTTATGCCATCCGGGGAGTACTCTGGTATCAGGGTGAGCATAACGCCTACTGGGAAACAGCCGATCTCTATCAACATCAATTACCGGAACTGATTCATGCCTGGCGGGAGAGATGGGGCTCCGAACTTCCTTTTGCTTGGGTTCAGTTGCCGAACATTAATCGTGGCAAGGAGTGGGCTCTTATTCGAGAAGCCATGTTGAAGGCGCTGCGGCTTCCCAATACAGGGATGGCCGTTACGATCGACATCGGTGAGGTCCATAACATTCATCCCCTCAACAAACAGGATGTAGGTATGCGTCTAGCGCTTTGGGCACTCGGCGAGGTCTACGACAGGGAAGTTCCCGCCACCAGCGGCCCGCTGCCGACCGGCCATGAGGTTCGTGGAAATGAAATCATACTATCCTTTGCCCATACGAACGGTGGCTTGCGAGCTAAGGGCGTTGAGCTGACGGGTTTCAAGATCACCGGAACCGACCGGCAGTGGCTTCCGGCTCGAGCGCGAATCGACGCTGATCAAGTCGTCGTGTCTCATCCAAAGGTCGAATCTCCAGTCGCGGTACGATATGCGTTTGACGGAAATCCGGAATGCAATCTGGTCAACGGAGCAGGTCTTCCGGCATCACCGTTCCGTACGGATGACTGGCCGGTGCAACGATAGAACCTATAAAATTATGAAACTAAAATCATTTACTGAAACAGTTGCAAAGCAAACCCTGGAGGAGACCTCATGAAAAATTTGGCCCGCTTATTCATTTCATTCCTCGTCCTTTGCTCTGGATCTCTAGCCAGCGCAGACATCCGGCTGTCGAGTTTATTCAGCAGTGGGATGGTTCTGCAGCGGGATGTGCCGACAAGGATTTCCGGGTATGCCGACCCGGGTGAGGATGTTATCGTCATCGTAGGCGATCAATTGATAGGGCAAGCTATGGGATTGGGGCAGGGTAAGATGTGGAGTGTGACTCTACCTATTTTCTCTGCGGGGCCGATCGAAGACATCCTTGTAAAGGGAAACAATGAAGTAAGGCTCACTGATTTACTTGCTGGAGATGTGTGGATCTGCTCGGGGCAGTCGAATATGGAAATGTCGCTCGCAAAAGGGCCATGGTGTCCTTACGGCGGAGTGGTGAACGAGGCGGAGGAAATCGCGGCGGCGAATTACCCACGGATCCGTCTGTTAACCTCCACCGGCAAGGAAGGTTGGAGCGCATGTACGGCGGAGAGCGTGAAATCATTTTCCGCGGCGGGATATTTCTTCGGACGCGAGTTGCACAAGGAATTGGACGTGCCAATTGGCCTCGTCCAGGCGGCGGGTGGCGGCACTCCGGCGGAGTACTGGGTGCCGCGGAAAGCCCGTGAGGGATGGCCTGAATTTGCCGCCGAGTTGGAATCAGCCCGGAAGGTGTTGAGCGAGTTGAAGCCGGTTTTTGACGCCGATCGCGCAGCGTGGGCCGAGTGGCGGAAAACATCCCTGGAGGCACAGAAAAGGGGGCTGCCGGTCTCGGAGGCGCCGGTGCCGAAACTGACGGATGCAGAGCGTGACATGGTGCGCGCCGCCATTCATGTTGATACCACTGGCCAAGGTTATGCCTCCCGCATCCTCCCATTGACCGTGATGCCTGTTCGCGGAGTGATCTGGTATCAGGGCGAAGCCAACACTGCCCGGGCTACGCACTATGCTGAACTTATGCGGCAATTGATTGCCGGTTGGCGTGCGGATTGGGATCAACCCGACCTGCCGTTTGTCATCATGCAATTGGCCAATTTTGGCGGCGGCGGCGGCGGGACGTGGCCAGCATTACGGGCAGCGCAGAAAGAAGTCGTCGACACTGTCCCGGTAACCGCCCTGGCCATTGCCATCGACATTGGCGAAGAGAAGGACATCCACCCAAAGAATAAGCAGGATGTCGGCAAACGGCTCGCCCTGGTCGCGATGGAGCAGATCTACGGCATGGATGTAGTGGCAAGCGGACCAACACCCGAAGCGGCGGAGTTTACAGACGGTAAAGTGAGGCTGACTTTTGCACCGGGTGGTCGGGATCAACATCTGGTTTTCCGTTCGGAGCTCGGCAGTGGTTTCGAAGTGGCTGGAGCGGATGGGAAGTTCATGCCTGCCTCAGCGGTCGAGGCGGTGGGCAATACTCTGGTTCTCGCGAGTCCGCAGGTCGCCGAACCGCAGCTGGTTCGCTACGCGTGGGCGGATAATCCGTCGGCCTCGCTTTTCAATACCCAGGGGCTTCCCGCGGCGCCGTTCCGACTCTCGATTGGGACTGAGGGCAACGAGTAACGAGAAATCTATGCACGCAAGCACATCGTTAACTAACATGGACAAAGATCAACGCCTCGCTTGGTTTCGCGAAGCTCGTTTTGGGATGATGATTACGTGGGGCATCTATTCCTTACTGATAGGAATTCGCTTATTCAAGGATTTTTTACCGGGGCGTCGGTCCGGCC
>CALAHF010000195.1 GCA_937891465.1 uncultured Verrucomicrobiales bacterium
TCGCTCACGATATCCACAAATCCGCCCAGAAAAATCAATGATTTATTATTCCGACGGCCTCTATTGGATCGTTTTACACGTCTTAGAAATTCGTGTATGAAAAACAATGTCTGATGAGATCCAAATCGTTTCCATTCGGGAATTGAAGCACACTGCAGCTGAGGAAGCTCGTGAGTTTGTGGTTCATGCTCAGCTGGATACGGTTGCGAAAAAATCGACGCGTGGGGGAGCTCCATTCTATCAGCTGAATTTTGCGGACTCGGAGGAATCTCTTGTCCTGCGAGCGTGGGAGAATTCGTCGAATTTTAAAGCGTGTGATGATCTTGCTGAGAAGCAATTTTTTGCGATCACGGGTGAGTTTTATCAGAATCTCGAACACCGCTCAATTGATACCAAATCCTGGGATTTGCGCCTGCTCACAGGTGACGAAGCCGCCGGCGTATTGGCAGGCTCGACCAGTTTGCGGGCGAAGCAGGAAGCGGATTACGCGTTCATTTGCAATACGACGGCAGGAGTTAGCGATCCAAGACTCAGTGCTCTATGCGCGTTGTTTTTGAATCAATTTGGCGAGCGTTTTCGGAGAACGGGAGCTGCTCGAAAAAATCATCACGCGCGACGTGGAGGATTGGTTGAGCACGTTGCCCAGATGATGCGGACCGCCGTTCAGGTGTGCATAGCTTATCCGATGTTGAATCGTGACTTGATGGTTACTGGAGTGCTGTTTCACGATGTTGGTAAATTGTGGGAGAATTGCTACGACGCGGATGGTTTTACGATGCCCTTTACTGAAGTCAGCGAATTGCTCAGCCACATACCGTTTGGCATGGAGATCGTGAACAAACTGTGGCGTGACCTCGAATCGAATGAGGAACTTTCATCGGATTGGAAGCAGCTTGATCCGGCAAGCAGTCGGGTTCGGCTTCATTTATTACACCTCGTTGCCAGTCACCATGGCGAGTTGCAGTATGGAGCGCCGGTCGTTCCAAAAACTCCCGAAGCTCAGGCATTGCATTACATCGACAACCTCGATGCGAAGATGGAAATGTTTGAGCAGGGCTATGTGACCTCGCCGGAAATTGCGCGAAATGTGCAGGAACGGGTCTTCCCGCTTCCCGGAAAGCTGGTGCGGCCGTTGGAAAAATTTGATGGCCCGGAGGCTGAAGCAATTGCTCCCGAGCCGGTGGTTCAGGAGTCAGCGGTAGTCGCCGAGGAAGCAGAGCTAGAAACGCCGCCCGAAATTGAAGTGCCTGAAGTTAAGCCTTCAGGCGAACCGGTCAGTGCGCTTTCAGAAGCCGAATTGGAAGCGAAAGTTGCGGCGCTTGGTGCGGGCGCGACTCCGATCGCTGACCCGACCGAAGAAGAAATGGCTGGCGCTAAAGGATCATCCGAATTTTTGCCGATACCTGAGCCAACCGAAGAGGAAATGGCTGAACTCGAGAAGATGATGGGTGGTGACGATGAAGATGGCGCAGCGCCGTTTTGACCCGAATTAACGAGCGTCGAGCATTTGCTCAGCAATCTGCCGTGACTGTTCGACGAGTCGTGAATCGCCGAGGTATTCGACAAATTTCAAATCCGGCAGGCCGCTCTGCTGGGTTCCGAGAACTTCACCGGGTCCGCGCTGTCTTAGGTCTTCTTCGGCGATCAAAAATCCGTCGCGGGTTTCTTCGAGAATTTTCATCCGCAAGCGCGCGTCTGATTTTTCGGGATCGCACATCAGGATGCAAAAGCTCTTGTGTTCACCTCGACCGATTCGTCCCCGAAGCTGATGAATCTGCGCCAACCCGAATCGTTCCGCATTAAAAATGATCATCATGTTGGCGTTGGGAACATCGACGCCGACTTCGATCACGGTGGTGGAAACGAGCACATCAGTTTTCCCGTCGCGGAAATCAGCCATGACCATTTCCTTTTCATCGGCCGACATTTTTCCGTGCAGCAGTCCGCATTCAAAGCTATCGAATCGCTTGACCCAGGAATCAAATTCCTTGGTGGCCGCAGCAGACTTCACCTTCTCAGATTCCTCAATCAGCGGATAGACGATGTAGGCCTGTCGTCCGTTTTCGAGATGTTCGCGGACAAATTTCGTCGCTTCTTTAATCTTCGAATTGTCGCGAATTCCGGTGATGATCGCCTGCCTTCCTTTTGGCAATTCATCCAAAATCGAGACATCGAGATCGCCGTAAAAAGCCAGGGTCAGCGTTCGCGGAATCGGCGTGGCGGTCATCACGAGGACATCCGGCTTATTGCCCAGAGCAATCAGTTTGGCGCGCTGATCGACTCCAAATTTGTGCTGCTCATCAATCACGACGAGTCCCAGTCCGTTCGGAAATTGTTCCACAGTTCCGTGAATCAATGCATGGGTTCCCACAGTCAGGGTGCCTTCTTTTCCTCCGCTTCCCGCCGCGCTAAACAAGGGCAAGTCATCAGCGCTAGCAGCAGTTTTCTTCGCGCCCGTTTTTAGATTCACCGTGATGTCGAGCGGGTCGAACCATTCCTTGAACGTCCGGTAATGTTGTTCGGCAAGGATTTGGGTAGGAGCCATCAGGGCAGCATCAAAGCCTGCTTCAACGGCCAATAAAATGGCTCCGGCCGCAACAAGCGTTTTTCCGGCACCGACATCTCCTTGCAGCATGCGGATCATGGGCCGGTTCGAATTCAGGTCCGCGCGGATTTCGCCAATGGTTCGTGTCTGCGCATCGGTCGGTTGAAACGGCAGGGCTTTAAGGAAATCTTCGAGCAGATAGCCCGGCCCGCAATGAACGACACCGCCGGAAGATTCGGAGGCGCGGCGGCGTTTCAGCAACTCGAACTGAAGCAGCGTAAATTCTTCCAACGCCAAATAAAGTCGCGCGGCTTCGAGGGTTTCGAATGATTTTGGGAAATGCGTTTCGCGAACCGCAGCGGCTCGAGTCAGGTCATTGGCCGTGGTGCCCGGCGGGAGGATTTGGGGGAAATCTTCGTCGGTGAGTGATTCCAGCGCGCGATACATCAGACCTCGCAGGGTCTTTTGATTGATCCCGCTGGCGAGTCCGTAGACCGGTACGATACGATCCATGTGCGCTTCGGAAAGCGGGCTTCCCCGATCGAGAATCTCGTAATCGGGATGGTCCATTACCAGCCGCGGCCCGCTCATTTTGGGGCGCCCGTAGACGACAAGGTCATGCCCGACCAAAATCGCCTTCGACATAAATGGCATGTTAAACCAGCGCAGCACAATTCGATTTCCCAAAATATCGCCGCCTGGAGGTTCGATCGTGGCTTCAAAGAACCGTCGTCGTCCGGCGAATTTGGTGTTGGCATCGGTCACTTCCCCTCGCAGACATACCGGCTCATCCATCGGCTGATCAGGAAACTGCACGAAGCGTGTCCGGTCTTCATAGCGCCGCGGAAAATGGTTTACCAAGTCACGCACCGTTAAAAGTCCGAGACCATCTTCGAGGGCCGGGAGATTTTTTTTGGTGATTCCCGCCTTGGAGATTTCCGCAAGCGGAGTCTCGATGGTGAGATCGGGAATGACGAGTTCAGACATGAAAAGGGAAGGGGAGTGTTAAGTTCGAACCGGCAACTTTCAAGCGCGGTGAACTGGTTTCATTACTCCGCTGCGGGCCATTTGGCGTCTATGGGACCGGTTTTAAAATCAGGATCGATATCGTCGCCGGGGCCGACGAGGAATTCTCCCCCTGAGACCACGGCCAGTTGCTGAAGTTGAAAAGGGGCGACGCCCAGTTCGAAGGGAATTCGAACATGCAATCGCGTTTCTCTTTCTTTCATAAAAGTGGCCAGCGGTTGGTAACTCATTGGGAATTTTCCATAGTCCTTTCCGGCTGTGAAGCCATTCGTCATCAAGTAAATGGCATCCAAATCGTATTTGTGAATCATACTCGCAGCGCGGCGGGCGATCGCTTCGTTCTGTTTTTTCAAGGCGTCCCGACTTGAATTTTGGTCGGCTTCAAAAACGAACGACTCGTAAACCCGATCGAGATTTCCACTGTGTTCTTGTTGGTGCGCTTGGAATTCTTTCGCGAGTTGTTGGATAGCCAGGAGAGCTGCGGTTCCCCGATTTCTTTCCGGATCCACCGTGTTTTTCAACAGGCTGAGATCTCGCCGTTGATAGCCAGCCACGAATAAAACGCCCAATCGCCTGGCTTCGATTTTGGAGAGATCTTCTTCAAGCGTTGGTCGCTTGCACATTGCCTCAAAGACGGATGCATCTCGTGACTCTCTGGTGTTTTCATTTAGAAATGGAATCAGGGTTCGTCTGGTGATCGTATTTTTTCCGACGTCGGTTAGATATTCTGGATACTCCCGCTTTTTCAGGAAGTGGAGTCCATATGTTTTAGCAAGGTCATCTTTCCAAACATCCACTTTCATCGGGGCACTCACAGCTCCATAAATTGGGGGGATCTCCCGCCATGATCGAAGGACCCGGCCTTTGCTTTTTAGAACCGGTTCGAGCCATTCTTTGGGAAAACTCTTTGGGTGGAGCGGATCAAGGTTTGGATCTCCCCGGCCTTGTGTCCAATCTCGTCCTGCCCGAAGTTCAGCTGGCCACGTGTGCTTGATGATCAATTTGCGAGATTTTGTTTCGTCTGAAACCAGTTTTTCGAGGTGGTCAAAACCATCACCACTTTGAAATCCGCGCATGTGAGTCACCCAGTAAACAGCCGAGACATTTTCGTCTTCAAACAGTTTTGTAAGTTGCACCACGGCGTTCTTTTTTGCGGGAATAGCCAGACTGTTGGGTGCTTCGAGCCCTGCGCCGTCAATTTCAATCACAGTTACCGGCGGCCGATTGGCCTTCCTGAGTTCTTCGTTGAGATGTTTGATCTCTTTTCGAGCCTGAGGAACGAGGTGCCCCATCTCGGCTGAGATATCGAGAAGAATGCCGATTTTTTCGAATGAAGTCTCGTTTTCTGCAGCCATCAGTCCTGAAGCTGCTGCCAACATAGAAAGGCCCGTCAGGTGGAAATAGGTTCTGAGAGATCGAAGAAGGGGCTTCACAGCATGAAACTAGCGTCCTGAAAAACAGGGTCAATAGCTACTGCTACGATCGTGTCAAAAACTGACTTCTCTCGATCGCCATTCGCCGCCATATTCTCGATATGATTTTCTCGCTCTCGAAAAAACTCCGATGGTTCCCGATTCTAGCGCTTGGGGTTGTTTCTGGCTTGCTGAATGCGCAGGACGAAAAATTGGACGGCAAATGGACTCCACTTTTCGACGGTAAATCGACGGCAGGGTGGACCCCTCGAGCTGAAGTTGAAACGTTCGAAGCAAAAGAAGGAGAATTGCATCTATTCACCACGAAAAACTGTTGGGTGACGTCAGAAGTGAAGATGAAGGACTTCGAGGTCGAGCTGGAAGTGATGCTTCCTGATGACGCGCGCGAGGTGAATTTTAATTCCGGTCTGGCATTTCGATGCACGGGCGAAAATGGAAAACCAAAGGGTTACCAATGCGAAATCGATGGGGCGGATCCCGGTAAATCGGGCGGAGTCTATGGCATTGGATTGGGCGGCTGGTTGTATCCGAAAAAAGGAGAGCAACAGAAAGAATACGCTGCACGATTTGCGGAAGCGGGAGGGGTGGATCCAAAAAAATGGAACAAATTTCGCGTCGTCGCCGAAGGCCCGCGCATCCGGACGTTCATGAATGGAACGCTGATTGCGGACATCACTGATTCACAATCGCTGGGCGGATTTTTTGGGATTCAGCATCACGGAAAAGGCGGGACCGTAAAGTTTCGCAACATTCGCGCGCGCAAATTGCTTGTTGCTCACAAAGATCCTCCGGCTCCGAAGCCAACTCCAAAACCGGGTGAAAAACCGAACATTCTATGGATCGTTGCGGAAGACATGAGTCCGGTGCTCGGTTGTTATGGTGATGAGTATGCAACGACTCCGCATATCGACAAACTTGCTGGCGAGTCCGTGCTTTACACCAACGCGTTCGCTTCGGCTCCGGTTTGTTCTCCATCGCGCTCATGTTTGATCACGGGGATGTATCAGCAGTCCATGGGAACTCACCAGATGCGTTCTGCGATGCCGATCCCGACGGGAGTCGTCGGTTTTCCTAAATACTTTCGTGAAGCCGGATACTTCACCACGAACAATGTGAAGACCGATTACAACACCAGCGATCACGATCGGATCGTTGCGGAGTCGTGGAACAAAAACGGGCCCGATGCCCACTGGCGCGACCGTGATAACAAAGACGCTCCGTTTTTTGCGATCTTCAACGACATGACCTCTCATCAATCCCGGACGATGGTGTGGCCTTACGAATCCTTTCAGAAACACATTCAGTCGAAACTTTCTTCGACCGAAATTCACGATCCGAAAACAGCGCCGGTTCCGCCGTATTATCCAGACACAGAAATCATCCGTCGCACCGTGGCTCGCGCATATGATTGCGTGACGTTGATGGATCAAAACACCGGTCGTTATCTCGCGCAGCTTGAAGAAGACGGGCTGGCTGATAATACGATCGTCTTTTTCTACAGCGACCACGGATCTGGAATGCCGCGTCACAAGCGGTTGCTGCACGACTCGGGAATGCGTGTTGCCTTGATGGTTCGATTTCCTGAAAAATGGAAACACCTTGCGCCAGCAAAAGCCGGAACGGAAACCGACCAACCCGTCTCGTTCGTCGATTTTGCACCCACGGTTTTGTCTTTGGCTGGGTTGAAAATTCCGGACTACATGCAGGGGCTTCCATTTCTCGGAACGGATGCCAAAGAAGCTCGCAAGATCGTATACGGGGCGCGGGATCGAGTTGACGAAGTTCACGAAATGGCGCGCTCAGTTCGAAATGGCCGCTACCTCTACATCCGAAATTACATGCCGCACCTGAGCTTGAATCAGCCGAGCGTGTTTTCCGATCTGGGTGAAATTCGTGACGAGATCAACGAAATCGCCGCGACGAAATTTGATACCCTGACCGACGCGCAAAAGCACTACGCCGGCCCGACAAAAGCAGCGGAAGAATTCTACGATTGCAAAACGGACCCGCAGAACATTACCAATTTGCTCGGCGGTGACATGAATGCCGAAGCGACGGCAAATCTCGGGGAGCTGAAAACAGCTTTCAAAAAAATGCGTGCCGAGATTCTCGATTCCGCGCCGATCCCCGAAAGCGTCGAGCAAGATTACATTCGCAACGAAGGCGCTCCATTTCGCGACATTTTGTTGGGCAAAACCAATCACAAACCCGATTTGGAAGCCGCCTGGGAAGTCGCTGATTTGGTTGGTCTCGAAAAATCGGCGGACACTTTTTTGAAGTATCTGGAATCAAGCGATCCATCACAGCGTTATTGGGCGGTGATCGGATTGCGGAATCTCGATGGAAAAAATGCTGACCTTCAGAATCAGATGGTTCCGTATTTGGATGATATCGAGCCATCAGTCCGCATCGAAACCGCGTTTTGGTTGGCTGAATATTCGGATGCAAATCGCAAGGCCGCCCTTGCTGTTCTCGAAAGAGATCTCACCCACGACGATTGGTGGAGCGCGCTTCGGGCCTGTCGTTCGATCGAACTTCTCGGCGAAAAAGCAGCATCATTAAAACCAGCCATGCGCAAAATTTACTCGGAAACTAGAAACGCGAGCGGCGATCCCGCATTCTATCTAGCATTTTCATCCGGGGCGTTCCTAGACCAATTCGAAGGCGAAAAAACGGAGCCGTGGGCTTTTACTCCAGACAGCAAAGCCACCAGCAAGCTGAGTGGCGGAGCTAAAGATAAAAAAGTGGAGAAAGAGTAATTCCCCGATCACAGATTGAACGGTGAAGTTGGATCCATCATGATCGAAAGTGACATGACCGATTCAGTTCGGTTGTTATCAAAGCGATGGGCGAGAAATCCAACTATGGCTTCAGAGTTAACGATGCGGATGTCCTATCGTTTACTCACCACCAAGTATCTCGTTTGGTGAAAGTTTAGTGAGTTCGATCAGTTTTTCCACAATGTCTGACGGATCTTTGCAATTTGGATTAATTGCAAAAGCGGTATGAGGATTAGATGGTGCGGCGTCGTATTCATAAACACATATTAAATAATCATCAAATTTGATGAATCCAATATTCCTCCATCCTAATTCGTCTTCATGACGAGAAATATCGATATTATGGTCTCTGAAAAAAGTAGATGACGGAATGCATGCTACTAAAATTACGTAAGTGAAATCCCCAGTAACGCTTTCTGGATCCACTGTGAATTTTGACAAATCAACCAACGGCATTGCTAAATGCGTATGTGAGATCGAGCAGACAAGGGTTAGTCAACATTTCTCAAATGTTCTGTTTGCCGAGCTTACCAGTTTTTCAACTGATCGTTTAACGAACAGACAGGGTATGTTCAACGAACTTAACCTCTCTCTTCGTAAAGCCGTTTCGATCGAATAGGATCTGTTCGATGAACTGACCCTATTGGTTCGTGAAGCTCGAAATTACACTTCGTCGACGAAGTATTCTTCACCGCCAACGATGTCCATTTCTGGATCCATACCGGCGTAGCGAATGCCTTCGAGGCGGCGATTGCTGCCGCGAACGCGACTTGGACTGTTCATCGACTTTGCGACGTAATCGATCGCGAGGGGAAGGGTCGCCAGCGCACCGATTGCAAAAAGCGAACCCGCAACCGATTGGCGGGTCTTGCTTTTCATTTTCTCAGCCAAAAGCAATCCGACGGCGCAACCGACTGCTGCCGGTGCCACAGAAAGGGCGGTGCCAAGCAGTGTTGTGTTGGGTGGAATCGGGCCGTCTTCAGAATGCATGGTCATGGGGATAAATTTACTATAATTTCCGTAAAAAGACATTAATTTAACTTAATTATCAATGTTTTACGGTCGTTGAGGCACTATTCTAGCGTCAGAGAACGAAATTACCTCATTATTTTTAGAATAATCCCCACGATTTTATGTCTGATGCCTCTTCGAAAAATTACGGTCTGATCCTCGCTGGGGGAAGCGGGACTCGCTTTTGGCCGCTTAGCAGAAATGCCAAACCCAAGCAGCTCTTAAATCTGTTTGATGACGCGACGTTGATCGAAAAAGCGGTGGGTCGTTTGGAAGGTGTCATTCCTAAAGAGAACATTCTGATCCTTACGAATATCCTGCAAGCCGATGCCGTTCGGGAATTGTTTCCGGATTTGCCGCCGGAAAATATCGTGGCGGAACCTGAAAAACGCGACACGGCTCCCGCGATTGCTTTGGCGGCGGGATGGATCGCGAAACGGGATCCGGAAGCAACGATGTTTGTGTTTCCATCGGATCAATTGATCAAAGATGAAGCGGGTTTTAGGGCGATTTTATTGGCGGCGGGTGACGCAGCGGAAAAAGCGGGGGCGATCGCGACACTTGGGATCAAGCCGGATTGGGCGTGCCCGAGTTTTGGCTACATCGAGCGCGGACCGGAAGCTGAAATCGAAGGCTACGATCGCGATGTCGCAGTCCACGATGTCGTTCGATTTCGGGAAAAGCCGGCTCCTGATTTGGCGGCTCAATTTGTTGAAGCGGGGAATTTTTCGTGGAATGCAGGGATCTTTATTTGGACGATTCCGACGCTGCTGCGTGAGCTCGGAGCGCATTGCGTGGAGTTGAGTGATTTTATCGGGAAGCTCGGTGCGGCTGATGATTTTGACGCGACGATGGCGGCGGAGTTTCCAACGCTGAGCAAAACGTCGATCGATTATGCGTTGATGGAAAATGCGTCGCGGATTTTAAACATCGAAGCGGACATTGGCTGGGACGACGTTGGGAACTGGTTGTCGGTCAGCAAATATCTTGATGTAGATGACGCGGGGAATATGACGCGCGGTGCTGTCACTCAGATTGATTCTTCGGAAAATATTGTGTTTTCATCTACGAATAGCCGGGTCGCGTTGATCGGTGTGAGCGATTTGATTGTCGTGCAAACAGGCGACTTGATCCTCGTGGCGAAGAAAAGTGAGGCGGATAAAATCGAGCAACTCGTCGATGAATTGCCGCCGGAACTGCTTTAGGGTTCGGGAATGACTCGGGCGCTTGGGATAGATTTTGGAAAAGCACGAATCGGTCTTGCCATCACTGACGAGATCGGACTGATGGCGCATCCATTGGAAACGGTCCCAGCGCAGGATCTGGGCGAAGCGGCGAATCGAATCGTCGCGGTCGTTGTCGAAAAGAAGGTCGATACGATCGTGGTTGGCCTTCCGCTTCACATGAATGGTGAAGAGGGAAAAGCCGTCGAATCGGTTCGGAATTTCACCAATCGATTCCGCAAAAAATTGCCGGATGGAATTGAAATCGTGGAAGTCGATGAAAGGCTTAGTACTGTGAGCGCGATGGCGAAGTTGCACGCGGCCGGACGAAACGCGAAGAATGCGAAATCGATCATCGACATGGCATCGGCTGTCGAGATTTTGCAGGACTGGCTTGATTTGCAGGACGGTGGAAATTTGCTGCCGAATCCGTTTCCGGAGGATGAAATGTGATACCTCGAAGATGATCCCCGAGCCACAGGTTTGATCGTGACAGGGTGGGATCTGAGGTTAGTTTCAACGCATGGCTGAACATCGATTTCTATTTCGCCGACGTGTTGAATTTTCAGACACGGATGTGGCGGGAATCATGCATTTTTCAAATTTCTTTCGCTTCATGGAAGTGGCGGAGCATGCATTTTATCGGTCGTTGGGATTTTCGGTTCACCCGTTTCAAAACGAGGTTGAGGCTGCAGATGGGCCGAATGTGGGCTGGCCGCGAGTTCATGCATCGGCGGATTATCGTTTGCCGTTGAAGTTCGAAGAAGAAGTTGAAATCGAGCTGCTGATTGAAGAAATTCGCGGCAAAGCGGTGATGTATTTTTTCCGGTTTTGGAAAAACCCGGATGATAGCGAGGCGCGTAAGGTGGCCGCGACGGGGCGTTTTACCGTGGTATGCGTGCGATTCGATAACGAGCAACGGCGCATGAAAGCGGTTGCGATCCCTGATGAAGTGCGCGAGAAAATCGAGGTGGCTCCGGCTGGCTCGATCGATCCAGCGGACTCCAATTCTTAATTTTACTATTGAACGATATGGGTAACTACAGCTGGCTTTACTTTGCACTCGGAACCGTCATCACCTGGGGGCTTTACGGGATTCTGCTTCACTCGGGCCAGATCAAAATGGCGGACTCGGTCAATGGGCGCTACAAGGCATTTTTGTTCGTCGGTATCGCCTATTTCCTCACGGCGGTTTTGGCTCCGTTGGCAATTTTACTCTATAAAAAAGCGAGCTGGGATTACCCTTACGAGGGAATGAAGCTGTCGCTGATCGCTGGAATTCTCGGTGCGATTGGTGCGTTTTTTGTGCTGCTTTCGCTCGGCGCGTTGTTTGGCCAGGGAAATAAAAGCGCTCCGGCAATCGTCATGTCGATCATCTTCGCAGGTGCTCCGGTGGTGAATGCAATTGTCTCGATCGCGCTTCATCCACCAGCAGGAGGCCTTGCATCGATCAAATGGCAGTTCGTTGTTGGAATTTTGATGGCCGCTGCCGGTGGCTGTTTGGTGACCGTCTTCAAGCCTGGCGGTGCACCTCCGGCGAAAAAGGCCGTTGTTGCTGCTCAGATTGACGACTCAGCCAAGTCCTGATTTCCGGAAGCTGGTCGAGTTTTTCCCAGTGCGCGATTGACGATTTCGACCAATTCGCGAGGGGCATACGGTTTCGGTAACACATCACAGAATCCGAATTGCTCGGGTTCTGCCATGGCGGCTGCATCCGAGTAGCCACTCGAAACGATAGCGACTACATCGGGATCAATCCGACGAAGCGCGCGAATCGTTTCGACGCCGCCCACTCCACCTTCGATGGTGAGATCGGAGACAAGCAGATCAAAACGTCGGCCAAAAGCCATCGCTTCGCGATATTTCAAAATCGTGTCGCGGCCATCGGCGGTTTCGACAACTTCGTGACCCGCACGAGTGAGCGTGACTCGCATCAGGCGGCTGATCGACTGCTCATCTTCCAAAATCAGGATTTTCCCCGGGCCAACTTTTTCGGGAATGGCTTTCGATTTACCTTCGGATTTCAGATTCAATCCGGGGCGTTCGCTGACTTTGAATGGAGCGGTCAGCGGCATGCAAAATGTTGCGATGGTCCCGCGGTCTTCTTTCGACTGCAAAGCAACAAATCCGTCGTGCGCTTTGGCGATTGATTCGCAGACAGTTAGCCCAATGCCCGTTGCGTTGTCGCTGCGGCGGGTGGTGAAATAAGGATCGAATGCTCGTTCGAGAGTAATGGGATCCATTCCGTGACCAGTATCGATCACTTCGATCAGCAGGTGTTTTTGTTCGGCGTTCCCAAGTTCCCCCCGCAGCTGACAGACCTCATCGCTGTCGATAATTCCGCAGCGGGTGATCAAAACACCCCCTTCCGGCATCGCTTCCTCGGCATTGGCGATTAGATTTTCAACCAACCGATGAACCTGTGAGGCATCGAGGTAAGCGGTCATTTTTGGATCGCCGCACTGAAACTGATAGCGAATCATCGGATGCGCTTCGCGTCGCTCCGCAAGGACATCTCGAATGATCTGGGGTGGCGTCACAAAATCGCGAACCGGTTTTCCGCCGCGTGCGAACGTCATCAATTGCTGTACGAGGCTCTGGGCGCGTGAGGCAGCTGATTGAGCTTCGGCGAGGCTGTTTTGAAGTTCAGAATCGTCCTCGTGCCGTTCTTTTGCGAAGCTCAAATTTCCTGTGAGAGTCGTCAGGTGATTGTTGAAATCGTGAGCAAAACCGCGAGCCAAGAGTGAGAGTCCTTCGAGCCGCTGTTGGCGAATCTGTTCGGACTGCTGTTGTTTTCGATCCGAAATATCGCGGAACAAGGCCATTGTGCCGTTTCCGCTGCGGTAGGTGCGGACTTCGTGCCAGATATCGCGTTCGGTATCGTGAAATTCGAAAACGTGGCGGCGTCCGGAGTCTGCCGATTTTTGGAAATCGAGCCGGTATCGAAGGCGGTCTTCCGGTCCAAAGGCTTCCCAAAAATCACGTCCGATCAACGGTGTTGCACCGCCAAACCATGCAAGAGCTTCGGCGTTGCCGTAGGCGATTTTTCCGTCCTCATCGATAGTGATGATGGGATCTCCAATATCATCGACTTTGGGAGCTTCACTGGATGGCGTTGCTTCGTCCTTAAGCTCCGAATTTTCAGCGGCTGGCTGCGTTCCACCAGAGGCTTTAAAGCCAAGCAGTTCCCGAAAAGAAGCGCTCTTCGACATGCGCGCTGCGGTTTCAAGGGCTCGACCACGAGCGGGCGGTTCGCCTTTTTCTGAAACGAGATTGGCTGGAGTCGCCTCAATATCGGCGGCCGGTTCAGTTTCGTCGCCCGTGTAGATGACTGTCAGTAAGCCGAGAGCGTCTCCTCCGGAATTACGAATGGGAACCGTGCGTTCGCGGATTTCGGTTTCCTCGCCACTTCGGTTGAGAAGCGTCGCTTCATGAAATCCATTGTTGTGCCGGGTGGTCGAATTTTCTCCGTTTTCGCGAAGCGAAACCACTTCTCGAAGGCGATGACCGATGGCGTCTGCTTCAGTCCAACCAGTTAAACTTTCAGCTCGCTGATTCATCAGCGTCACCCGGCCATCAATATCTGAAGCAACCACGGCATTCTCAATCGAAGCCGCAACCGTTCGAATATTGATTTCGCAATCGACCAATTCGCGCTGCGATTTGCCTCGTTCCGCCGCGGCAAAAAGACAGGCAGCGACTTCACCATCGCCGAAAGGCTTTCTCAGATAGCCGACGGGACGGGCTTCGCGGGCCTCGGCAAAAATCGCGTCTTCTGAGTAACCGGTTAAAAAAACTACGGGGATAGCGAATTTTTCTCGAAGCTGAATCGCCAACTCGATACCGTTCATTTCGCCGGTCAATTTAATATCGAGCACCGCCAGATCAGGCTTCATCCGTTCCGCTAATTCTAAGGCAACGATTCCCGACTCGGCCATTCCAACCACATCAATACCCTGCCGCTTCACGGTCGCCTCTAGATTGAGCGCGGTGATGTGGTCGTCTTCCACGATGAGAATCGAAATCGATTCATCATCAGTGGGCATGTTTTGAGACTCCGACATGGGCAGGTTGAAGTGGGGCTACTATGACTCGTCTCCGAGCTTCACTCCACTGGAAATTATCACGCTGAGAGCTTGGGTGCCTCCATTTTGCGTCATTTGCATTCGTCCACGCAATTGCTGAACGAGATTTTTCAGAGAACCGAGTGAGGTATCCTTCGCTTTCGGAAAGAGAACGCCCCCTGCTCCTGAAGTGGCTACGAGAGAAAGTTCGCTGCCACTTTTCTTCTTCAGCTGAAGAAATAACTCTGGACCATCGCCGCGAACTTCACGTTTCATCGAAAGCCGGATGATTTCACCAACCATCAAACTGAAAGCGGTCGCCATTTCGGCATCGACTCGAAACGAATCGCTTCCGTGAACCACGACTTCGCGTCGACCGGGGCCACGACCTGTCACCGCTGAAACCTCGTCAGAAATCGATCGAATTAACGGAACAATCCACACCGTGTCGTCCTGTGGGTACTGATGTGCATGAGCCTGAGCTATCGCCCGAAGCCGAACCTGCCAGCGGTTTCCGGCGTCCAGCTTGTCGTCCATTTCGTCATGGTCATTTTCCAGCGCAAACAGGCTCGTCACCATTTGCAGCTGATTGCGAAAGCGGTGCTGCATCTTTTCGTGTTCCAGGTCACTGCTACCCTTTTTAGCGGCTGAAGGTGGCAAATTAGGAATTGAGTGGTGCTCTTTCTTAACGACTTCGCGATGCACTGCGAGGAGTTCCTTCGGTCCGGAATCCCCTTTAACCGACGAGAAATTCAATTCAGCAACCCCGCGAGATCCATCCTTGCGGTAGAATTTATTTCTTCCCTGCCAGCTGCCATTCTTATTGAGCGCTGCAGAGAGTTTGTGATTGAATTCTTTCGCCGTGGATTCGTCGCGGGAATAAAGCTTCGCAATTCCTCTCCCCAACAAATCCACTCGTTTGTAGCCAAAGACAGATTCTGCGGCAGGATTGGCGTCGCGGATCGTTCCTCGTAAATCGGTGACCAACACAGGTTCTTCGATTTTTTCGATGGCAGTCGCGTGCCAGTTGCTGCCCGCCTTTTTCAAAGCCTCGAACTCACTCGTGTCTTTAACCGTGACGAGATAACGTTCATTTTCGCACGGAGCGATTGCGAAACGAAACGTGGAGCCGCCTTCGTTAAATTCCAAATCAGTAACAACAGTTGTTTCCGAATTTGCTTTGTGCGCTTGTGCCGCGAGCTCTTTTCCAAATTCAGGCCAGACCGTCCCTACTTCTTCTCCACGCCATGTTTTCTGAGGCATTTTGCCCGACCAATTAACAGTTGGCGGGGCCACATCGATGATTTTCAGTTGTCCATCAACGAGCAAAATTAAATCGGGCATGAGATTCATCAACGCCATGTTTTGCTGATGACTTTGGCGAAGCTCGGCTTCAAGTTTTGGATCGGAAGCTGGTTGAACCGGGGGTGTAGGTGCATGGCTGGATGAGACATCCCCTTTCGGCATTTCGAGAAAATACATTCCCATTCTCGTTTTGCCTTCATCATCCCGAATCGGACAAAGCGTTAGTCGATTAGTCGGCAGCGTTACGGAGGATTCGCCATCGCGTTGAAATCGGACTTCGATTGAATCATTTCCACGCTGGTTTGCCTTCGATCCCGCCGCGATTTTTTCTTCCGTCGCCCTCAGCCGAAGGGCATCTTGCGGCACAAGGCAATCGGACAAAGTCATCCGGCGGAGTTCGTTCACTGATTTTCCAACAAACGCTTCGAAAACCGGATTCGCATCGAGGATGCCACCGCTTCGATCCACCAAAAGTAGGCCGCCGGGATTATTCTGAAAAACTGCCCGAAATTTCTTTTCGCCCATTTTGAGCTGGCTTTCATTACGCCGACGTTCGGTCACGTCGGTCTGGGTTAGGAGTAGGCCTCCGTCATCCATCAGTTGGGCGGAAAATTCGATTTCCCGTAATTTTTGATCCGCAGATCTCAGTGAAAAAGTCCGCGTGAGTTGCTTGCGCCAGATATGCTCACGCCACGAATTCAACACCCGCGCGGCGTATTCCGCATTGGGGCACGTATTTTCCAGCCACTCTTCGATTCCTCCAAAGTTTTCGACACTGACGCCCAGCAAATTTTGATGAGCACTATTTACGTAGATGACGTCTTGCTGAGAATTGAAAACAACCAAGCCCATTGGAAGAGCGTCCGGAATTCGTTGCCATGGAAAATCAGTTTCTGAATTGTCGCGTTGGTCCAAGCGACTCATTCTAAATGGCTCCGTTATCGAGCCAGCTCGCGAAACGGTTACTCGCGACGTTGTTTCGGATTCAATCACGGGCGACGGAATCGCCACACTCGTTTGAGTCGGTGGAGTCGGCTGCGAAACGGGAGCCGCGATGGGTTCTGGTTTCGAGAGTGGGATTGGAGTGGGTTCCACCGGTTTTGTGGCCACCGGAGTAGATTGAAGCTGCGGTTTAGCCTCGGGCTCTGGCTGAGCCGGTTTTGCTGCCTCAAACACAGACGTCGGTGCGATCGGGGGCTGTTGAAGTGGTTTAGCCTGGGGCTCTGGCTGAGTCGGTTTTGCAGCCTGAAACACAGATACTGGTGCAATTGGGGCCTCTTGAGGTGGTTTAGCCTCTAGCTCTGGCTGAGCTGGTTTTGCAGCCTGAAATACAGATGCTGGTGCGATTGGGGCCTGTTGTTGCGGTGGAGCCGGTGGTATGTAAGCAGTCTCTGGCTGCAACTGCGGCTGGATTACGGGAGCCACTGGTTGCTGAGATGCAACGTGGGGCTGCAAAGGCACTGCATCCCCTCGCGAAGAGGATGATTCATCGTTTCTGCCCGAAGCAGAATGATGCGGCTGTTGTGGCGTGGACAAGCTTTTGCAGGTTTGAGAAATTTCTTAAACCTGAGTAGTTAAGAAAGTTTAACTAAAATCGCAAGCAATATCGTAAAAAATTACTCTGATTAGCGTATATTTTATGCATATCTGAGAATTTTAATTTATTACTAACGAAAAATGCTCTCCGAAAACCTAATCCAAATCAATGAACGCATCGCTTCCGCTGCGTCACGCTCAAGTCGTAAGATTGATGAAATCCTGCTCCTTGCAGTGAGTAAAGCCTTTCCCGCGGAAGTCCTTCGCGAAGCTGTCGAGGCCGGCTTGGATACCTTTGGAGAGAACAAGGTTCAGGAGGCCATTGCTAAAATTCCAGAGTTGCCGTCGCATTTGAAATGGCATCTTATCGGGCCGTTGCAAAAAAACAAAATCCGCAAAGCGTTGCCCTGTTTTGATCTGATTCACAGCGTCGATTCACTGACCACCGCGCAGCAAATCGATCGCATTGCGGCCGAAGAAGGGCTTCATCCCCGAGTACTTTTGCAAATCAATATCGCCGCCGATGCCGCGAAACATGGCTTTACAAAAACGGCCATTCACGAGCAATTTGAAACGCTTTTGGAGCTAAAGCGATTGCAAATCGAAGGCGTCATGACGATTCCTGCGTTCGATTCCGATCCTGAAAAAACGCGCCCGTCTTTTGCGAATCTGCGGGAAGTGCGAAACGAGCTGGTCGAAGAATTCGATTGCCCGCTGCCGGAAATATCTATGGGCATGAGCCACGATTTTGATGTCGCGATCGAAGAAGGGGCGACCATCGTTCGCGTGGGTTCCGCGCTTTTTGGAAAACGCAAAAGTACTATTCGATAGGGTATGTTCAACGATCCAACCCTGTTGGATCGTGACGGCATTTCGATCGAATAGGGTACGTTCGTCGACTCAGCCCTGTTGGTTCGTGAAAAATTCAGTCGTCTTTGCTGACGCCTTTTCGGGACCCTTTTTTGTCTGAGCGGAATTGTTTAGCGCGTCGCTTCCGCGCTTTTGAGCCTGGTGATGGTTTGCGCTTTTGAAAGCGAACTCGGGCGGTTTCCCGACCTCGCTCAAGGCGGATTTTTTTGCGATAGGCTTCGATCTGCTCGCATAGCCGCTCGCGGGCAATGATCCGATTTTGAGTCTGGGAGCGCTCGGATTGGCATTGAATCTCGATATTTGTCGGAATATGCCGAAGCGAGACGCAACTGGCAGTCTTGTTGATTTTTTGACCGCCGGGGCCGGAACCGGCGATAAATTTCTCCACAAGTTGATGGTCACGGATGCCCAGATCAGACAGCCGCTTTAGCAAGCGTTCAGGAATTTGGAGGCCGGTTGCCATTGTTCACGTCCACAGTTTCGCACGATGCGGAAGGGAATCAATTAGCCGTCTAATACGAGATGAGTGTAGTATTAGAATTTCGAATGAGGTATGATTTTGACAAAATAAGCGAAGTAAAATAAGGTCTGCTCATAATGAATGCAAACTCCCCCATTAATGTTGTAAAACCCGTCTACGATGACGAAAGTGATGCCAAAGCCCTTAGTGGCATTGCCAATGGTGATCGTGGTTGTTTCCTGCAGTTGCACGATCGCTATGATGGTTTGCTGTTTACCACGATTCAGAAAGTACTGAATGATCGGCAGGATTCTGAAGAGGTGTTGCAGGAGGTTTTTGCGGCTTTGTGGCGCAAGGCGCATCTCTTTAATCAAGGGCGCGGACGTCCAATAACATGGATGGCATCCATGGCTCGAAACCGGGCGATCGACCGACTGCGTTCCAAGCAGCGCCGGGCCCGCTTGCGGGATGAGTTTACCGTCGAACAAGATGTGAACCCTGCGGCAAACGAAGCAATTTCAGGCCCCGAAGCGGCAGATCGTCGGGATAGCTGCGCGAGCGTTCGAATCGCTGTGAAATCACTGACCGATGTGCAACGGGAAGCAATTGAATTGGCGTATTTTGAGGGGATGACGCAGCTGGAAATTGCTGATCGCCTTGGCGAGCCGCTCGGCACGGTGAAAGCCCGCATTCGTCGCGGGATTTCAAAGTTGCGGACCGTGGTTCATAAAAATTGATGCCCGATATTTTCTTTGGGGTTGCCATAAACCATGCTGTCAGTGTTATGCTGCGGCATGGTTATTCCATCGAAGTTTGCATCGAGACAAATTATTATTCTGCTGGTCAGCTGTCTCTTCTCGTTTTTTCAGAATGAGAGTTTGGCTTTGGAGCCTTCGTCTAGAATCGACAGACGGGCGCAGTCGGTCGCTAAATTGCTGAAGCCGGATTCTTTTAAAAAAGGAACTCAAAAAGATCTGGGTGGGGCTCGCGGACAGGCAATTCGATTGATAGAGGAACTAGAGAAGTCGCAGCGAACTGGTAGCGCAGCCCCTGCGTCAATGATTTCGAAGGCTTTCCAATTTCGGGATAAAGAAATTGGGAGAAATCAGGCCATGGTGACAACTCAGTCGCTCATAAGAATGTGGAAAACGGCTGTATCGATGGGGCTTTTCGATGAGAAGGGGAAGTTTAACAGCACAATCAAACGGGGGCGTGGAGCTGGTTCTGACGCAGTGTTTGAATACATCGTCCCGGCGGAAACTGCGCCTGAGTTTACCCGGTATTTGGGAAATCTGAGAATCGTGACTCCTGATGCAATGCGGAAGGGCGGTGACAAGCCGAGCACGCGGGATTTGGCTTTTCTGAATAGTTTAAACCAGGTGAAAAGTGAGGCGGAGACGCGAGGGCGAATGATGGCTCGTGAGAAATCTACCGTTGATCAAATGAATAAAAAATCGACCGGCGACCTTGCAAAACAGAAGGCGGCGAAAGACAAAGCGCTCTACGACGAGGCGGTTGCCGCTGCAGGGGATTTAGTTGACCGACGACCGAGCATTGCGATTGAAGGACGACTGGGAAGTCGGCCAAGTCACGTTAGTAAAAATCGTTATCGTGCGGATTTTGAAGTGATGAATCGATCCCGGCATCCCACGGAGGTTGAGGTCGATTTCTATGTGCTGGGTTTCACGGATAAACTGAACGAAATTTATGTGATGAGGCACGAGAAGGTGAAGCAACAACTCCGGTCCAGTCAGGAACGCGTTCACAAGCTGTGGACGAAAGATGTCAACGCATACAATTTGAAGGTCTGGGAATTGGATGGAAAGCCGATGCAGGGGAAGCGGAAGCTTCACAAAATTATTTACAAGGGCTACATCGCGATTGCGAAATTCAAGGGCGATCCCGTTGGATACGCGGCGAGTGATGCTCGGTTGATGAACTACGCGACAGGTGAAAAGCCTGGTTTGGAGGGCCTTCCGAATTTTTGGTCGGAATAGCGAATTACGCTTTCAGCGTGGCCAAACCAATTTCAGGAGGACAGGCAAATCGAACGGGAATTCCCAATGCGCCGATCCCGCGAGTGACAACGAGGTGAGATTTTTCGCGTTCAAAGAGACCTTCGACGTATTTACTGCCGTGAGTTGGCAAAAACAGAGGCGACAGACCGGGAATGCGGATTTGTCCGCCGTGAGTGTGTCCAGAGGCTTGTAACACTAGGTTGGGCTGGTTTTTGACGAGGTCGAATGCGTCGGGTTCATGCCAGCCAAGAATGACGGGAAGGTCGGTTTTGCTTAAAATCTGAGGTTGAGGGCGCAGGCGCGACACGCTTTCAAAACCAGCGATCGCAAAATCGTTGTATTCGATGAGGTCATTTCGCAAAACGCGAATGCCGTGTTTTTCGAGTTCTGTGGTGACTTTTTTGGGGCCTGAATCGAAATCGTGATTTCCCAGCGTTGCAAAAATTCCGTGGCTGGCCCGCAGGTCGGCGAGAATTTCGGCGAGTGGCTCCACTCGAGTCCAGTCATCGGTCGTGAAGTCTCCCGGCAGCAAAATAATGTCGGGGGCGAGTTCGTTCGTTTTTTCAACCGCGGTCCGGACAAGGCTTTCATCCCCGAAATCATCAAAATGAAAGTCAGAAAGAATCGCGATTTTGAGTCCGTCGAGATGTTTGAATTGAGGCTGCAGCGGCACGGAATAGTTTTCCACCTTTACGAGGCGTCGTTCTAAAAGCGTTGCATAGCCGCCGACTGCCAGGCCGCTGCCAAGCAGGGAGCGCTTGAGCCATTGGCGGCGTCCGGTGGGGAGTTGATCAGCAATTTTGGTGAAAAGTTCGAGAAACATGGGCAATGAATCGACGGACTTTGTGAAACGAATACGAATCACAGGTGAATTTATTGTGAAAAACGCATTTTGCATCGCGCATTTGGTGATTTGAATTTCCACCCATTGGGTTCACGGTAACGTTTCTTCACCAGTTATGCCTCCCAACGAGCTCAATTCGTTTACAGATTTCTGCTACCTCTTCCTCAGTATCGTGCTGGAAGGGGCTCCTTTTATTTTCTTTGGAACGCTGGTTTCAGGAATTATCGACGCTTATTTGCCGCCTGGTCTGATTGACAAGTGGCTGCCGAAAAATAAGTGGCTCGCGGTCATCATGAGTGCCTTGCTCGGCGCGATTTTTCCAGTTTGTGAGTGTGCCATCGTACCGGTTATCCGTCGCCTAATCAAAAAAGGCTTGCCGATTTCTTGCGCGATCACCTACATGCTTGCGGCACCGATCATCAATCCGATCACGATCATCAGTACGATGAATGCGTTCAATGACAGTGCTGGCAAGTCGGAGTTGCTTTCGGCGATGACGAAAGATTCATCACAAGCGTTGTTTGTGACTTCGAGCCGTTTGCTGATCGCGTTCATCGTTACGGTGGGTGTTGGATTTGTGGTGATGAAAATCCGAACGAGTTCGATTTTGCGGCCCTCTTTGATTTCAGAAAAAGAGAAAAGTGATCACGAACACGATCACAGTCATGACGATGCTGGGGAAAAGCCCGACAAATTGGTTCAGGCAATGCGGACGGCGCTTCGCGACTTTGTTGAAACGGCGATGTATTTTACCATTGGTGTCGCAATCACCGCTTTGTTTAAGGCTTACGTGACGGATTCGATGATCATTGCGTTCAACCAGAGCGAATATATCGGAGTGAACTTGATGATGATTCTCGCTTTCGTGCTCAGCTTGTGCAGCACGTCAGATGCATTCATCGCTGCGAATTTCCCCGTGCCTCTTTCTGCAAAGTTAGCATTTCTCGTCTTCGGTCCGATGATGGATGTGAAGCTCGTCTTTATGTATTTGTCGGTCTTCAAAAAGAAGTTCGTTCTTTCTCTGGGCATTGGTTTGTTCATCGCAATCGGAGCTCTGTGTTACGTTTGGAGCGATTACAAACCTGAGGTCAAAAAGGCGGGAGCCTTTCCGGGAGCCGCTTTAATTGAAGATAGCCCTACGATCCAACAGGGTTGATTCATCGAACAGACCCTATTGGATCGTAAAATCGAAAACCACGACGACTGAAATTATGAATTTAAAACGAGCGATGCAGTTTCTCTCTATCTTCGCGCTGATGGTGTGGGGAGGCGTTTTCGTCTATTTTTATCTCACGCCGGCGGAAGACGGCACCGGGCCTTTGATTCAAAAATACGTCAACGCGAATAAGAACTTTGATCTCTGGGTGCTGATCGCTGGGATGGGACTCTTTGTGTTGGCGATTTTCAACGTGATCACTTTCAAGCAAAAGTCAGGCATTTGTAATCACGATCACTCTCATGGAGACGAATGCGACCATGATCACGATCATCAGGATCATCACGATGACCACAGTGATGATGACCACGTTCACACCGAAGCCTGCGATCACGGGCATGACCATGATCACGACCACAGCGACGGTCATGACCATGGTGAAGAACACAACCATGACCACGAGCAGACCACGGCTGGATTGGCATTTTCGATCTTAATCCTCGTCGTTCCTGTTCTGGTGGCTGCGAATTATTCGCAGGGTAAATTCAGCCCCGATTACTTTCGCAAGTTGACGCAAATCGAAAGCAAGATGCGGGCGATGGAAATTGAGAAGAACGGCGGAATCGTCGTTCAGCAAACCACGATGGCTGAGGTTAAAGCGGCCGAGGAGAAGGCGGCTAAGACTGCGGACACGCCTCCGGATCCAAGTAATGAGGCCACCACTGATGTCGCTTCATTTACGATGGAGGATTTGAAGAAAATGGTTCCTCAAAACGATGCGGGAAGTTTCATGCTCGAAGTCCCCGAAATTTATTACACCGCAGGTGACCAGCAGCTGATGAAGGTGCTTGAAGGTGTGCCGGTTGAGTTCACTGCCCAGGTGATGAACGAAACGGTGAACAACGAAGCTGGTAATCGCCTCCGCGCGTTTCGACTGCTGGTGGAGTGCTGCGCGGCTGATGCTCGGCCGATTTCGATGTCGCTGGAATTTAGCGAAAAACCACCAGAGTTCGAAGAGATGGGCTGGTTCAAAATGACCGGCAAGCTCCACTACGCCAAGGAAAATGACGAGTGGGTGCCGATGCTGCGGGTCATGGAATTTAATCAGACCGCTGAGCAGATAGAGATGCTTTACTGAGTTTCTTTAGAATAAGAAAATCGGCGGCGGAACGATTTTCACACCGCCCTGGCCAAAGTCAGTGCCCTCGCTTTCAGCGATCGAGGACACCATGTCCTGTTCGAATTCGATCGTAACGCGACCGGTTTCGACTTGGATATAAGTCGTCGTCTGAAACGGACGGCCAAATTGATCCCGCGCGATAGAGGTTTGGGGAATCCGATCGTAAGTGACGAATTCCAGCGTGTCCGTCCGGCCTTCTTTGGTCACTTTCGAACTGCGCTGATTGGGATCACCAATGGATTGGCAGACTTCAGAAACGGTCATACCAAGGGCCACCTGATTATCTGAAATGAGCTGAGATACGATTTGTTGCCGCTCGAAGTATTTTTTCACATTTTCGTCGAAATCTTTGTTCAATCCGCCCACCGCTGCCTTGCTGATCCAGCCTGCAATTTGTCCCTGCTGAGCACGGCCGCGAACGCGATAGGCTTTGTCACTCACGGCAAGAAGCACTCCTTTCTGATTTCCTTTCATCGTTCCGATCCAGCGTTGGCCGGTCAAATTTGTGTAAGCCGGAGCTTCTTTCGTCATCGTGATTTCGATTTCTTCATCGAGCAATTCCTGCATGTAAACCGCGCCGTCTTCCTTCACCAAATCGCTTTTGCGAGGGTCCTCGCGTTTGATTTCAGCCGGTTTGAACTGCCGATTGACGAATTGAGCATTCGCAATTCCGGTCACGAAAAAGAGGGCAAATGTCAGGGCGAAGGCAAGGAGGGCAGGTTTCATGATTGAGGACAAGCGGTTCAAGCTTTGAGCGTTTGGACGAACGAATTTTATTCTAATTCAGAAAAACTCACAATATTTAAAGAAACCGCGTTTTTGTTTCAGGAGTTGATCAGGATGGCCGCAAAAAAGCGCAAAAGGCGCTAAAAAAACGATGCCTCCGTTTTTGCGACCTTTTGTGCTTTTTTGCGGCTAAAATCTCTCTCCAATTATCAGGAATCACATCCGTGAGAGTCTGTTGACTCGCGGATGTTTTCTGCCATGATCATCTTTCCGAAACCAAACAGATTTTTTAATAACGTGAGTAAAAAGCCAGCTATCCTCGCCCTTGAAGACGGAACCGTCTTTGAAGGGACCGCATTCGGAGCGGAAACAACATCAACCGGTGAAGCGTGTTTCAACACGTCGATGACGGGGTATCAGGAAATCCTGACCGATCCATCTTATCGTGGCCAGATCGTGGCGCTCACCTATCCAATGATTGGAAACTACGGAGTGAACCCGACCGACGCCGAAAGTTCTCAGGTTCATGTTCGCGGATTCGTGATCGAAGAGCTCAGCGAAGTGCACAGCAGCTGGCGTTCTCAGGCATCGTTGGATGATTATTTGAAATCGGCAGGAGTCCCCGGAATCGAAGGAATTGATACCCGGGCAATCACGAAAAAGCTTCGCGAATCCGGGGCGATGCGTTCTGTGATTTGCACAGATGGATCCTTAAATACAGAAACCGCGGTCGAAGCAGCTAAAAATTCTGCTCCGATGGAAGGTTCAGATTTTGTGAAGGAAGTGACGCCTGAAACCGGATACCGGTGGGATCCTGATTCAACGTTGAGCCGGGAGTGGACTATCGTGAACCTGACAGATGGCCGCCCGACTGAAATCGGCGAGAACGGTCAGCATTTTCGTCCGCTTCCAGATCCCAAATATCGGATCGTCGCGTATGATTTCGGGATCAAACGCAACATGCTGCGAAATCTCCGTCAGCATGGATTTGAAGTCGATGTTGTGAACGCTCAAACGCCGGCCTCTGAAGTGCTCGCAAAAAATCCGGACGGCGTTTTCCTTTCAAATGGCCCCGGAGATCCGTCCGCATTGGGATACGTGCACAAAGAAATTCGCAAGATCATCGAGAAAAAGCCGACGTTCGCGATTTGCCTCGGTCATCAAATTTTAGGACACGCCGTTGGTGGAAAAACCTTCAAAATGAAGTTCGGCCATCGTGGCGGCAACCAGCCGGTGAAAGATTTGCGGAGCGGAAGAATTGCTATCACTTCGCAAAATCACGGGTTTGCTGTTGATGATAAATCGCTCCCTGACTTCGTTGAAGTGACCCACGTAAATTTGAATGATGACACCGTCGAAGGAATTCGACATCGTGATTTTCCCGTCTTTTCGGTGCAATATCACCCCGAAGCGGCTCCCGGACCGCACGATGCGTCATATTTTTTCGAAGAATTTGCTAATCTGATTGAACAATCACGCTGAAACCCCTTACAATGCACTCCGCTATGGCTAAAATTACCATCTACGTGCCCGACGAGGCTCCTGTGAAGTACGGCCTCGATGACGAAGCTGAAGTAACCGTGGGTCGTGCCGCCGAAAACGATATCGTGATTGAACACGATTCCATTTCCAGCCAGCACGCCAAATTCGTTAAAATCGACGACCAGTTTCATCTCATTGATCTTGGATCAACGAACGGAACATTTGCCGATGGAGTTGAGGCTGCAAATACACCGCTGCACAACGGAATGCGGGTGATTTTTGGATCCGTCGAAGTTGATTACGAGTGTGACGAATTTGGTGGCGAAGAAGCTGCGCCGGTTAACGAGGCGAACGAAGCCTTTGCTGGCGGAGATTCCGGTGCGACCGGGATTCATGCTGAGATCGGCGAATCGTCCATTCGCCCTCCCGGGTTCAAAGATTTGTCTCCAGTTGAGATTCTCGAGAAGAAAGATTCGCTCGGCCAAATTGCCATGGTCCTTGGCGTTGTCGCTCTTCTTGTTACGGTTGCTCTGGTTGTCGTATCTTTCACGATGCAGGGCTGAGCCAACTATCATACGCAAAGAACCGTTTTTTAACCTTTTGCACGGGCGCTGATCTATCGTAGCAGTCCCGCGCTTTAATTTGTTTTTAACAAGGAAGTTTTATGTCCAATACAGTTGTAATCGGTGCCCAGTGGGGTGATGAAGGAAAAGGCAAAATCGTCGATTGGCTCACAGAGAGTGCCGACGTCGTCGTTCGCCCGCAGGGTGGCAACAATGCCGGACACACAGTGATTTGTGAGGGCAACAAATACGTGCTCCACCTCATTCCATCAGGAATTATTTGGGAAGGCAAAAGCTGCATCATTGGTAACGGGGTTGTCATGGATCCGGTCGCATTGCTCGGTGAGTTTGAGTATTTGAAAGGAAAAGGCATCGAAGTGACGCCTGAGAAACTCAAGATTTCCAATCGCGCTCACCTCGTGATGCCTTATCACCGCGAAATGGATGCCTATCGCGAAGCGAATCGTGGCAATAAAATCGGCACGACGAAGCGTGGCATCGGCCCAACTTACGGAGATAAAATCGACCGCGTGGGATTTCGTCTTCACGATTTGATGGGTGACCCTACAGTATTTTTGGAGCGCTTTTATGCTCAGACTGACAGCTGCAATGTGCTTTTGGAATCTGCGGCTCTCGAGAAAATCGACAAAGAAGTCGAAGGTAAAAAATTGCTCGATGCCGCTGAAGTTCTTCGTCCGTTTGTGGCTGATACCGTCGCCATTCTTCATAGATACATGAAGGAAGGTAAGACATTGCTTTTCGAAGGAGCTCAGGGGACCTACCTCGACATCGACCAAGGAACCTATCCGTTTGTAACGTCGTCGAACACGACCTCCGGCGGAGCTGCTACCGGTTCAGGTGTGCCGCCGCACAGCATCGATCGCGTGGTTGGCGTTTGCAAAGCCTACACCACCCGTGTTGGTGAAGGACCTTTCCCGACCGAAGACGATGATTTTGGCGCAAAATTCCACGCGATGGGTCGCGAATTCGGAGCCACCACCGGTCGGAAACGCCGTTGCGGTTGGCTCGATCTCGTTATGCTTCGTTATGCCGCGATGGTGAACGGATTCGACGAATTGTCCGTCACGATTTTGGATGGCCTCGATGACTTTGATGAAATCCCAATTTGTATTGGCTACGAGTTGAATGGCGAAAAGCTGGACCTTCCACCAGCATCAGCAGATGATTTCGCGGCCGTGAAGCCGATTTACGACACGATGCCCGGATGGAAAACCGACATCACCGCGATTCGTGATGCCAATGAGCTGCCGGCAAATGCCATAGCGTATCTCGACCGTATCGAAGCGGAAGTTGGAGTTCCTGTGAAGTCCATCGGAAACGGCCCTGATCGCGATCAGACATTGCTGAGATAATTTAATCCCATGTCGGACAAAGCCGAGAACGTCCCCGAGCACATCGCTATCATCATGGATGGCAATGGACGCTGGGCGAAAGAACGCGGCCTTCCCCGTGTTCAAGGACATCGGGCCGGCGCTGAATCTGTTCGTGAAGCGGTAGCGGCCTGCAGCGAGTTGGGAGTGAAATACCTGACGCTTTACGCTTTCAGTTCCGAAAACTGGAATCGGCCCAAAGCCGAAGTTGATGCCTTGATGAAATTGCTCGAGCGATTTCTCAAAGATAAAACACCTGAGATATTAAGTAAAAATGTGCGGCTTCAAGCGATTGGTCGCATCGATTTGCTTCCTGAATCTTGCCGCAAGCAGCTCAATAAATCGATCGAGTCGAGTGCCGAAAACGATGGCCTCACGTTGATCCTGGCCCTTAGCTACGGCGGACGTGAGGAGATCATTGATGGTGTCAAAAGCGTCCTCCGCGCCGTTCAGGATGGCCACATTGACGAGGCGATGATCACGCCCGAGCTATTCGATTCCCATCTTTATACGCGGTATTTTCCCGATCCGGATTTGATGATTCGCACCAGCGGCGAGATGCGGATTTCCAATTTCCTACTCTGGCAGCTCAGCTATTCTGAGTTCTACGTCACCAGGAAAAATTGGCCTGATTTTCGTCGCAACGATCTCGAAGAAGCCATCGCCGAATACAACCGGCGGCATCGCCGATACGGGAAGCTTTGAGACGAAGCAACAGGGTTCATTCGCCGAACGTACCCTGTCTGATCGAAACGGCGCCACGATCCAATAGGGTTCATTCATCGAACAGACCCTATTGGGTCGAAAAAATAAAAAACGCCTCGAATCCTAAAAGGACCGAGGCGTCTTATGGATACCCGCTTATGCCGTCTCCGACGGGTTTGAGTCACTATCCCGTTTTCTCAACAGGGCGGGAGTCGCTGCTCGACTTTAGACTTCCAGTGAAGGCCTGACTGCCGAAGCTCAGCTAAACCCCCGATAACATTTCAACGGATCGGACTCAAGGTTGCCGGTTAAGGGCGAACACAGCAGGAAATTTTTGATTTCAGAACCGGGTTCTATGTAAATCTATCTGAATTCTATCGGAAATTTTAATTTGAGGGAATCTAAAAGTTTGGAATGTGCCGCTTCAACTTCTGGAGCTTCGAGCGTCCGTTCCGGAGAGCGATACAGCAATGAATATGCCAGTGACCGCTTATCGGAAGCAAGTTTCTCGCCACTTGAGTCAGCAAATACATCGAACAATTCGACACTCGAAAGGAGCGGTTCGTTCACATTTTGGAAGAATTTTTCAATCTCGATATTTTGCAAATCCACGGGAACGAGCATCGCAACATCACGGGAGCTTCCTGGAAATTTTGGAAGTTCCTCAAACTTAACTTCTTCGCTCAATACGGCCGTCAGTTTCTTCAAGTTGATCTCGGCCACAGAAACGGGTGCTTCCAGATCAAAATCGCGAGCGCGACCGGGCGAAACGAAGCCTGCGAGTCCAACTTTGGCTGCTTTTTTGCCGGAACCAATTTCGATCGAAACGGGGCAAAGCATCCGCTCATCTTCGATCGGCACGAATGAAACGACTTTTCCAGGACAGAGCCTTTCGATCACGGCGCGGAGGTCGAATAAATCCGCCGCCGTTGGTTTGGCGTTGTGCCAGCTTTTCGGGCTGATCCCACCGGTCATGAGCAATCCAAGGTGCTCGTTTTCGACTTCGGCTCCTTTTGGTGTTGCCGTGAAAACGCGGCCGTTTTCGAAAAGTCGGAGGTCAGAATTTCCAAAGCGAACGTTGCGTCCGGCGGAAGCGAGAAGACCGGGAATCAAGCCGGGGCGCAGATAGTCCTGCTCATCATTGAGCGGGTTTTTCAACCGAATCGGCGTCATGCCGCGGTGGTTTGTCGCCACGTCATCTTTGAGCTGTTCGCCGGAAATGAGCTTCAAATTACGAGATTCGAAAAATCCCTGCGCGACGAGCTGAGTTTGCAGCGTGCGCGTAAAATCGTAGCTGGTATCCGCTTTCGACGTCGGAGAGAACCACGAACGCATTTTCGAAGGCACGTTGTCGAGGCCGTAGACACGAGCCACTTCTTCGATGAGGTCGACTTCACGCTCAAGGTCGAGACGATAGGTGGGGATGCGCCACATCGCGTAGGTTCCATCTTTTCCGAAGGAATCCATCCCCAGTAAATGAAGGGTAGATTCGATTTCTTTTTCCGAAATATCGCAGCCCATCAGCTTGCGGACGTTTTCGTTATCCAAGCCGACCGGCATAGTCGAATACGTCGCCTTGCCGGCAGTCACGATGGAATCTTCCGCTGTTCCGCCTGCCACTTCGAGAATCAATGCGGTCGCCATTTCAGACGCGCCGATGATTTGATGCGGGTCAACTCCACGCTCGAAACGATAGCTGGAATCACTGCTCAAATTCAACGAGCGGGACGTCCGGCGAATCGAAGAGGATTCAAAATACGCAGCTTCCAGTAAAATGTCAGTCGTGGTTTCAGTGACCCCGGAGTTGTCGCCGCCCATCACTCCGCCAAGTGCGAGCACTTTTTCGGAATCGGCGATCACGACATTTTCGCTGTTCAACGTGTAGGTTTCGCCATCGAGCGCGACGAATTCTTCACCGTCTTTCGCATCACGAACTTCGATACCACCACTCAATTTCGCGAGGTCAAACGCATGCAACGGCTGGCCCATTTCCATGAGCACGTAGTTGGTGATGTCGACGATGTTGTTGATCGGACGCAGACCAATCGACTCGAGCTTTTGCTTCAGCCAATCAGGAGAAGGTCCAACCTTCACGTCGCGAATCCAGCGACCGGTATAAAACGGTGCGTTTTCAGAAGTGATTTTGATTTCATCATCCGTCGCTGTTTTGGGCGAAGCGGAAACACCACCGTAGTGAGATTTTCCTTTCAGGTCCTTTTTCGTGAGAACCCGAAGCTCGCGCGCGACTCCAAGATGGCTCAGGCAATCCGGACGGTTCGGCGTGATTTCGAGAACGAAGACAGCGGGATAAGCCTGCGCCATTGGCGTTCCCGGAACGAGATCCGTCGGCAAAATCATGAGGCCGTCCGCATCATCGGTCAGTCCGATTTCTGACGCGGCGCACATCATTCCGTGAGACTCAACGCCGCGAAGGACGCCTTCTTTAATTTCAAACGTTTTGCCATCGCCCGCATCCAAGACGCAGCTGGGGAGAGCCACAGCAACTTTGTCGCCGACCTTAAAATTTTTCGCGCCGCAGACAATTTGCCGGGGCGTTCCCGTGCCATCATTCACGCGACAAACCGAAAGTTTATCGGCGTCAGGATGTTTATCGGATTTCAGGATTTCGCCAACGACCAAGTGATCAGGGAGCGAGTGAATTTCTTCGACTTCGATTCCCGAAAACGTCAGCAGGTCGCTGATTTCTTCGATGGAATGCTGTGAGAGATCGATGTGATCATTGAGCCAATTGAGTGAAACTTTCATTCTTAAAAGTGGGCTAAAAAATTATGCAAATTGACCGAGGAACCGAACGTCGTTTTCAATGAGTAATCGCAAGTCGGGAATTCCGTAGGTGATCATGGCGAGGCGATCGATGCCCATGCCGAATGCGAAGCCGCTGATCTTCTTGGGTGAATACTCCTTGTCATCGCGAGTTTTTCCGACGGAGTCGAACACGGCAGGATCGACCATGCCGCAACCGGCGATCTCGATCCATTTGGCGGCTTGGCCTTTGATTTCGAGTTTCACATCGACCTCAAAACTAGGTTCGGTGAATGGGAAAAAGTGAGGGCGGAAACGAACTTCCACATCGCCGAACATTTCCTGGAAGAAAAATTCGAGCGTTCCTTTCAAATCGGCCAGCGTGACGTCTTCATCGACGTAAAGACCTTCGAGCTGGTTGAAAACAGGGAGGTGAGTCGCGTCGACTTCATCCCGGCGAAACGCGCTTCCCGGAGCAATGATCCGAATCGGTGGTGGCGTCGTTTCCATCGTCCGAACTTGCACGGATGAAGTGTGGGTCCGCAGCAGTTTTCCGTTTTCGAAATAGAACGTGTCACTCTCGTTTCGAGCGGGGTGATCAGTCGGTGTGTTCAGCGCATCAAAGCAGTGCCATTCCGTTTCGATTTCGGGCCCTTCCGCGAGCGAGAATCCCATACGGCGAAGTACCGAAATCGCGTTGTGCTGAACCTGCGTCAGTGGATGAAGCGCTCCCTGTGGAATCGGGCGGCTCGGCAGACTGGCGTCGATGCCATCAAAAGCCGCTGCATCTTTCGCATTGGTCAAAGCCGTGTTTTTCTCGTCCAACGCCTCGGTGATCGCGGTGCGGACTTCATTCAGCTTTGCGCCGACCGCTGGCTTGTCTTCCTTTGCGACATCACGCATCCCACCGCTGGCTGCAGCGAGTTGGCCTTTTTTGCCGAGAAATTTTACGCGAGCGCCTTCCAGTTCCGCTTCCGTAGAATGGCTGGAAATTTCCGCGAGGGCATCGTTTTTGAGTTGTTCGAGAGCGTCGAGCATGGTCCGCCTAAAAAACGACTCAATAGGGTTGAGTCAACGACTCAATGGCCGCAAAAACAGAAATTAATCCGGCCGGATTCTGGATCAATCCCGCGACTGCGGACGCGCTGGCTGGAGCGGCGCAATCGGCTCAAAATTACGGACCTGCATCTCAGACGGAGCCATTGGAATCGGGCTCGTCGGCACCTGCTTTTGTTGCATCATCTGCTGATAGGCAACGAGTCGGTTGTAGTGACCTTCCACACGATCTTGAAACCATTTCCACGTTGCCTTCGGCTGGCCTTTATCCATCAGGAAGTGCGGGCAGTTTTTGTTCGGCGTACTGTATCCCCGCCGCGGCCAATGGTAATGCGGAACTATATTTTGAATCGGAATATTGTGCTCCATCATCAAAGATGCAGCGAGTTTCGCCGTGCGATCAATCGTTCGCGCCTGGTTGTTGCCCTTGTGCTCACACATTTCGATCCCGATCGATTCGCGATTTCCCTGACCATCAAAATCCGCGTGTTCGCCGCGCTCGTTGGTTGGAATGTGCTGGATCGCCGTGTTGTCCTGGACCGTGTAATGCCAGCAAAGATAGCCGCAAACACCGCCCTTCAGAGCGCCTCTTTTCAGCGCCTTTGCATGAGCAAACGCATCGCCTGTATAATTCTGCGTGCTGTGAATCGTGATGAAACGCGGCGTCATCGGACGATCGAGACGTCTACCAAAACGGCCTTTTTGAATCATGTCCTTTTTGATCCGGACTTCCTTTCTCATCTTGCCGGGATCAGTTGGCCCCTGCGGAATAGCTCCAAGCTGCTGCTCCCACGATTTTCCACGACCGCTACTGGCACACCCCGGAAGAATCATCGTCATGAAAATTCCCACGGCTGCTAAAATTGCAACAGGGATCATAGTTTTAAGATTTTTCGACTTAAGCATCAGTTTGCGTGCGTTTTTCTTAAAAATCGCTGCGAAATGTAAGCGATGTAAAGGAAATTGGGAAATAATTTTCAGGTCGCGTGATCGAGGGGTAGTCGAGGCCGTCATAAAAATATATTCATCGACAGGTGAATTTTCAGGGATGTTCATGAATTGATCAATTTATCGATGCCCCTTTTTCTTCCGAAGACCCGCATTCGCGGGCGTGACACGGTTCGCGATTTTTTCTAGGATCGTCTGCATGAGAAAAATCGCCCTGTTCCTGATTGCGACTGCCTTTTTTGTCGGCCCGGTTGTTGCGCAAAGCCTGCCGGCAACGCCTGATGGCGAGCGTCCGAAGGATGTGCGGCTTGAGGCTCCGGTGACGCTGCATGGGTATCATCCGTTTCGTATGGTTGCTTCAAAAGCGGAGTGGGAAATTCGGCAAGAGCAGATTGTGCGGCGAATGGCGGTGGGATGCGGGTTGTGGCCTCAGCCAACGAAAACGCCGCTAAATGTGGTGGCTCACAAAAAAATCGACAAGGGCGATTACACGGTGGAGGCGGTGTTTTTTGAATCGATGCCGGGTCATTTTGTGACGGGCAGTTTGTTTCGACCAGCGGGGGATTCGCTGAAAATAGGTGAGAAAAACGGGAAGCGACCGGGAGTTCTCTGCGCGCACGGGCATTGGAAAGATGCACGTCATGCTCACAAAACGGAGGCGGCGGCGAAAAATGAAATCCGAATCGGGGGCGAGCGTTTTTTGAATGCGGGAATTTCGCTGCATCAAGCGCGGTGCGTTCAGCTGGCGCGGATGGGGTGCGTGGTTTTTTTCTATGACATGCTGGGCGATTCGGATTCGGATCAGTTTCTGGAACACCGGCGGGGGCCGCGTCCGGAGGCCAGTGGCGATGCGATGGGCGATTGGGGCTTTGTTTCTAAAAATGCGACGGCTCGCCTGCAAACGAATTTTGGTCTGCAAACGTGGAATAGCATTCGCGCGCTGGATTTTCTATCGGGGCTGGACGGGATCGATTCGGAGCGGATTTTGGTGACGGGTGCGAGTGGTGGCGCGACGCAAACGATGATGGTCAGTGCGCTGGATCAACGGGTCACGGCGTCGTTTCCGTGCGTGATGGTTTCGACGGCGATGCAGGGCGGTTGCACGTGTGAGAACACGCATTATCTGCGCATCGGGCAGGGAAATATCGACATCGCAGCGGCGGTGGTGCCTCGTCCGCTCGGGCTGACGGCGGCGGATGACTGGACGATTGAGCTTGAGGAAAAGGGGCATCCCGATTTGGTGAATCTCTACAAACTGGTCGGGGCGCCGAAGAAATACGAAGGGCATTTCGACATCCATTTTAAGCACAATTACAATCACGTTTCGCGGACTCACATGTATCAATTTGTGAATCAGCACTTCGGTTTGGGATTGGAGTCTCCGGTTTTGGAGCGCGATTTTGAATTGCTCGATGAAGCAGATCTGACGGTTTTTGATGAGAAACATCCCAAGCCATCGGGCGATCAAGTCGGGCTGCCTCACGAAAAATCGTTGAACCAATGGTGGGCGGAGGACTCAGATGCGCAGCTGAAAGCGCTTTTGAATCCGGCAAGCGCGGATGATTTTGCGAAAACGAAATCGGTCATTGGCGGTGCGGTTGATGTGATGATCGGTCGTGATTTGCCAACGAGCGATGAAGTGAATTTTGGACTGGTCGGAAAAGAGCAGCGAAATGGATTTCTCGAATTGAGCGGGTTGATCGGCAATGACACGCACGGCGAAGAAGTTCCCGCAGCGTTTTTGTATCCCGAAAACGGGTGGGAAGGTCACGTGGTGATTTGGCTGTCGCCTGACGGAAAGGCGGGGCTTTTTGATAAGCTAGGAAGTCCGAGCGAACCGATTCGCAAGCTGCTGGATCGTGGAATTGCGGTGATGGGGCTGGATCTTTTTGCGCAGGGTGAATTTCTAAATCCGGGGGAGACGCCGGAAACAGCTGGGCAAAACCCCGAGATTATTTTTTCAAAAAAACAGGACACGGAGCTGCCGAAAGACAGCTGGCAGCGTTCGCCAGTTTATTATTACGGCTACAATCACAGCACGTTTTCCCGTCGCGTTCACGATATTCTAACGGCGGTCGCGTTTGCAAAAAACAACGAAACCTGGGCGGTGAAAAAGATCTCGCTGGCAGCACCGAAAGGAACGGGTCATTGGGCAGCAGCGGCTCGGGCGGTAGCGGGTGGCGACGTGATCCAAAAAGCGTGGATCGACACGAGCGACTTTCGTTTTGCAAAGCTGAAGACTCACTGGGATGCCGATTTTCTTCCCGGAGCGGTGAAATACGGAGACGTTGCCGGATTTCTCGTGCTGAACGCGCCGTATGAAACTGCGCTGATCGACAGCGACAAGGCGTTGGTCGATGAAATGAAAAGTGCGGCAGCTAAAGCGGGCGGAAGCATCGTCGCTCCCAAGGATCCCGTTGCGTATTTTGCGGAGTGATCACACAAAAACTGAAGCCACAAGGAGTCCGACCGTCGTCAACGTGACGGCGATCCATCCTGCGGTGAACCAGATTCGGCGTTTTGCGTTTCCTGATTCGATGTTCAGTGCTGTGCGATACAATTCCCAGGGAACGAACAAGAATCCTGCGATTGCTCCGTGGGGTTCATTTCGGGTTTCGTTTTTCAAAGGACAAAAATGCGGGGCAATCCGCGTTTTGACAGTTACAATCCCGAAACCAGTTTGTAGCACCATTTTGTTGTGACCATTGCGTTTTCAGTTTTAGGAATTTTGCTTGCCACCGTGATTTTTTTGATTGCGCGGAAAGTTCGGATGAAGTCGGAGCGGCGAAATCTCATCGCGACGCCGTTGCCAGCAAAATGGCAGGCGATTCTTGCAAAACGCTTTCGGATTTTTAACCAGTTGCCGGCCCCCCTTCGCTCGCGGCTTTCGGGAATCATGCAGGTTTTTCTCGATGAAAAGAGTTTCGAAGCCTGCGGTGGGTTGAAAGAAATCACGGATGAAATTCGTGTCGTGGTCGCCGCTCAGGCCTGCCTGCTGTTGGTTGGCTTGAAGAAACACGGCTATTTTCCCCGGCTGCGATCCATTTTGATTTATCCCGGTGCGTATCGGGATCGCCGGCGGCGCACGTTCGATCTCAGCGACGATGATGACGATCACGTTCGGTTGGGGGAGTCGTGGAATTCAGGTTCAGTCGTGCTTTCCTGGGAAAATGTTCTCGCCGGAGCCGCGCGCGATGATGACGGAATGAACGTCGTTTATCACGAATTTGCTCACCAGCTGGATCAGGTCGATTCGTCGGCTGATGGAGCTCCGCCGCTTCCTCAGCGTGGTGATTATTCAGAATGGGCGCGGGTTTTCAGCCGTGAATACGAAGAACTCGTTAAAGCCACCAATGATCCCCAGTCCCACCCCAAGCCGCTTCTCGATACCTACGGCGCGACCAATCCGGCAGAATTTTTTGCCGTTTCAACGGAGACGTTTTTTGAAATGCCGCATGATTTGAAAGAAGAGCACCCTGAATTATTCGAGCAGCTGGCGAAGTATTTTGGAGTGAACCCAACGGATTGGATGGAATCATGAGTTCGGTAAATGAATACGGGCAACCGATTAGCAATGATCTTTCAGAATGGGAGGCGCCGCCGTTTCCTGAAAAGGAAATCATTGAAGGTCAATTTTGCCGACTGGAACCTTTGGATGCGGTTGCCCATGCAGCGGGGCTTTTTGGAGCGAATTCGATCGATGTAAATGATGCGAGCTGGACCTATTTACCGTATGGGCCGTTTGGTGACTTTATGGAGTTTGAGAAGTGGATCGAAATGGTTGCTGTAGAAGTGGATCCCCAGTTTTATGCCATCATTCAGAAATCGACGGGGCTGACTGTTGGAATTCTCAGTTATCTCCGAATCGAGCCACACGTTGGTAACATCGAGGTTGGGCACATTCATTTTTCGAAGTTTGTGAGAAAGACTCCTGCCGCGACGGAGGCCATTTTTCTACTGATGAATCGCGCTTTTGAGCTCGGTTATCGTCGATTTGAATGGAAATGCGACGCCCTGAATACTCCTTCGTGTCGTGCCGCTGAGCGTTTTGGTTTTTAGTTCGAAGGCATTTTTCGACAAGCGACCATCTACAAAAATCGCAATCGAGATACGGCGTGGTATTCGGTAATCGACTCGGATTGGCCCGTGTTGAAAGCAGCGTTCTTGCAGTGGTTACATCCCGACAATTTCGACAAGGATGGAAACCAGCGCGTTTCCCTACGAGAACTGACGGGCGCGGGCGGCAAGTGACTCGGTTTCCGGAAAGAATCCAAAAAACCAGCGCTGGAATTCAGCCGTTCTTCGCGGTATGACGTAACTGCACACGCGAACACACGTCTCACAAAAATGCCTCCTGCTGCCAAGAAAAAGAAATCCCCGGTCACGAAGAAAAAGGCTGCTCCACGGAAGAAGACGGCCAAGCTGAAAGTGGCTACCGGCGATGTGATTGAGGTGCGTGGTGCGCGGCAGAATAATTTGAAGGGAATCGATCTGGATGTGCCGCTGGGGAAATTCGTTGTGGTCACGGGTCCAAGTGGTTCAGGAAAATCCAGCTTCGCTTTTCAGACACTGTATGCGGAAGGGCAACGCCGCTACGTGGAAACCTTTTCGCCCTACACGCGGCAATTTTTCGACCGGATGGACAAACCGCAGGTCGATGCGATCAACGGTATTCCGCCGGCGATTGCAATTCAGCAGCAGAATGCGGTCAAGACGACGAGGTCAACCGTGGGAACGATCACGGAGATCAACGACTACCTGAAACTGCTCTTTCCTCGCCTTTGTAGGGGTTATGATCCGGAGACGGGCGAAGAAGTCGAGCCGGATTCACCTGCGACGATTTTGCGGAAGTCAGCCGAGCAATTTGGAAAAGAAAAACCGCTTCTCGTTCTGTTCGGAATCACTGTTCCAGCAGAAACCAAAGTCGCGGAGTTTTTCGAATTTCTGCAAGCTCAGGGTTACCTTCGCGTCTGGATTTTTGGCGAAGCCTACCGGGTGGATGCTCCGAAAAAATACAAACGCAAAGCGCTGCCAGCAGTTGTCGATGTAATTCAGGATCGCGTTGCTTCGGGAAAGAAAACGCGATTTCAGGAAGCTGTCGAACGCGCCCTCGATTTGGGTAAAGGCCGCATCACCATTGTTGAGCCAGAGAAGGGCGACCGTCGTGAGTTTTCACGCGGCTGGCATTCTCCGGGAAGTGATGTCGAGCTGCGTCCGCCGACTCCGGGTCTGTTCAATTTCAATCACCCCCTCGGCGCTTGTCCTGAGTGTCGTGGTTTTGGAAAAGTCGTCGGGATCGATATCGATAAAGCGATCCCTGACAAGTCGCTTTCGATTGCTGAGGGATTGGTAAAAGCGTTTCAAGGTGATCGTCACGCCGAATGTGAGGAAGACCTAGAGCGTTGTGCGCGTCAGCGTGGGGTCAGTTTTGTGCAGCCGTTCGATGAAATGTCGAAGGAGGATCAGGACTGGATCGTCGATGGTGATGGCGGTGATCCTGAGATCGCCTGGGAAATGAAAAGCTGGTATGGCGTGCGAGGATTTTTCGATTGGCTCGAAGCACGCGCCTACAAAATGCACGTGCGGATTTTTCTGTCGCGCTACCGCAGCTATACCACGTGTCGTGTTTGCAAAGGCGGACGCCTTCAACCGGAAGCCCTGAATTTTAAAGTCGAAGGGCGAACGCTACCTGAATTTTGGAAGCTCTCGATTGATGATCTACTCGCCTTTTTAGAAAGGCTCAATGCCCGCGAAGGCGATCGAACCGGCGAAATGTTGCTCGACGAAGTTCGCAACCGGCTGCGCTTTTTGCAGGAAGTCGGGCTCGGCTATTTGAATTTGGATCGGCCGACTCGGACGCTCAGTGGCGGAGAAACCCAGCGGGTCAATCT
>CALAHF010000196.1 GCA_937891465.1 uncultured Verrucomicrobiales bacterium
CCTCTCCCTTGCCAATCGAGAAATCAGCCCAGTTGATGATCGCTTTGTCAGTGCTCTGCAAAATCGACAGGTGACCATTCAAACCATCACCAATTTCAGCGGCACCATTAATCACGACTCCACCGGAGGGATTACCGTAGCTTAACATTGGATAAAATAGCAGTCCGGGAGTCAACGATACCAGGGTCAGTATCTGAAACCAGAATGCCTTTCTTACGGAAAATAAGAGATTTTTCATTAAATAAGCAGGGAGTTTTGTAAAAAGGAGGGAAAAACATCAAACGTCCTCAGAAAACCATCGATCAAATGAAATCGCCGGAATCGAGTCGCTACAATGTTTCTAGGAGGATATAATTTTATTTCTGTCAGGTTTTGCGTAAAATTCGCAGATCCGACACGCAATTATGTCAACTTTTACCCCTCTAAGTCAATCAAAATCCGCCCCCTAACAAAACCCTTAATTTCCATGGCTGATTACGATCCCCTGCTGAGGTGTAATCCTGAAAAATACGAATTGCCCGGATCCGACGATTACGGCCAAAACCGTTCGATTTCGACTCGAAATAAAGCCGTTATTTCTTATGGTGATTATGAATTTAGTCGTTATTTCTCAATGCAAATGAGTCAATTTCTTCACCGCAAAACTATGCCGGGAGGAATTTAAGAATTCGCGACATTCAGGCGACTTTGACCGTATTTATCGTGGCTCTGCCGCCCAGCTCATGACCTTGTATCATTCGAACCAACAGGGGCTGTTCGATGAACCAACAGGGTACGATCGAATCAACGCCGCGATCTATAAGATCATGCGCCTAAGCGACCTGCCAAACAACAAAGAAATGGGGGTGGGACCGGATGGCACGGTGTTAACGCTCTAAAGCGCAGCCCATATTGTCTCTAATTCGCAGGTGACCCGTTCGTCGGAAGATTTGGCATCTTTCGCTACAAGAGGTTCACGCAGCCGAACCTGCAAAAAGTTCCGGCGATTGGAATTTGTGATTTAGATTTTCTAAAACCCCTGCCTTTCGGGATGGGCATCTCAAAACGTGGGATCCAAAGCCCGCTGACAACCCGACTGAAGTCGAAGATTAACCCGATTTGTTCATCAGAGAGCCTTCAACGCCGCATCGCCGCCAGTCTGACAGTCTAACCGCCTTCCAAAAAAAATGAGATGCGTCGGTTCGACAGCATCTCAAATATTTCGCGATGTCCTACCGCATCAGCCCGGTTTTAAATGGGTCTCTCCAAAAATAAAATGGCAGCCCCCATGTCCAGCCTTCGGCCACTCGCCGGAGGCTTCATTTTCGATTAGAATGTTGCGCGCGCGCCGACGTGGAATCGGCCACTCTCACCATCCTCGAAGCCTTCTTCGACGATCTGAGCTCCATAATCAAGTCGAACAGAAACATTGTCATCAAGCTGGTAGCGAATTCCCGCGCCGGCACTGCCCAAATTCAAATTCTCTTCGTTCGGAAGTTTGTCAGCACTGGAAAGAGCTCCATAATCAAGGAATACAAGCGCCACTGCAGCATCACGAGCGTTGTAAAATCCCAACCAACGAGCGGGAGAAACCGGCGGCGTCCGCAATTCGAGAGTTCCGATGAAGCCATTGTCGCCCCGGGCAATTCGTTGCTCAAATCCGCGAACTGAATCGTAGCCACCCGCACCCAACGTCTCACTTGCTAGCAAGTTTGTATTGGAAGTCTGAGCCTGAACCCGACCGATCAGCTGCCATTGTTTTGGCAGGCTCTGCTGACGCTCCGCCATGACTCTTGCGTAGGTGTAATCTGAGGTCGCTAAACCACGCTGCTCTCCATAAATCTCATCCGTCCCTTTTCTGGTAATATCTCCGGGAGAGAGCACCACCTCTGAATCCAGCGACCATTGGCCTGAAGAATCACGTGCCGTGGCGTTGTATCCGATAGAGAACTGGACGATCTCGGACGTTGAATCAAATACTTCAAGCGTATTAAAATCAAGAGCGCTGTTGCTGGATTTGAAATCCATCCCGACTTCAAATTCGTGCGTCCACTTTCCAAGTGACTTCATCGGAATGGCATAGCGCCCACTCAACTGCTTGTTGAGGCCGCCCGTAACGAGCTCCTGTCCATCAATATCGAACATTGCCTCAGACTCAACATAGGCCCCAAGCACAGTCAGTTGATGGCGCCAAGGCAAATACGAGGCAAACACGACGGAATGACCAACCAAATCGGCCTCAGATTCAAAGTTGGTCGTAAACTGATAGCTTAGGAGGTTTTCCTCACTGAAGAATAGCGGCCCTGCCCAACTGCCACCCGCGGTAAAACGTTCCTGACCGAGAATCTCGTTTCCGGAATTATCAACACCAACATATCCAGAAAGCGCTTTAATCTGTTCCGCACGAAGGATGATATCCGTGGTTCCGTAGTCAGCACCGGGGCTGTAAACAAGATCCACCCGGCGAAACGAATGCTTATTCATCCAGTTCAAGTCGTCCAGTAAGGTGCTTCCCTTGATCACTTCACCCCGGCTCAATCGAACCTGACTTGCAAGCAATTCAGCAGTCGTTCCTTCAACACCTTCGACCAAAACATCTCCGACACGGCCTTCAATAATTACCAACTGAAGAACACCCGTAGTGACCTCTTGCTCCGGAACCAAAACGTCAATTACCGGCATGTCACTTTTGCGGTAGGCGACAACCACATCCCGAACGAGCATGTTCAAATTCTCCAGAGAGAGCGGAGTCCCCAAATAGGCGGCAAGTGCATCATTGGCTTTCTCAGGCAGGGTTACGCCATCCGCAACGATCCCGCTGATGCCGCCCAAACCTGTTTTTGTAACGGCCCGTGTTCCGGAAACAACCCGAATTCCACGAAGACTCGATACCAGCGGGGTATCATCCACCGCTTCCGCAGCTGAAACATCCCCTTGAATGCCAGTGCCTCCTCCAAGTGGAGTCATTTCCAAATCCTGGTTCGCACCACCTGCTGAGAAAGGATTTTTCCATTCCCACTTTCCATCATTATCTCCTGGATACGCAGTTGGGTTGACTCCCCGATCCAACCAGCGTGTCTGCGCCCGGGTCGGAACCGATCCAGTGTAAACCAGCTGGTTATCCTGAACGTAGCGTGATCCCTGATTAAATGCGCGGAGCTTATTTCCTGTCGGAGTTTCCGGATTGATCGGTGCCCCGTTGTAACCATACATGGCCTTTTGCCGGGAAACCTGAACCAATGCCGTTGAAGGGTCCAAAGGAACCTTCTTAATCATCATCTGATTCGCCGCTTTTTCCTTGGCCTCTTCCTGAGCAACAATTGCTTCGTGTCGTGCTTCGCTTTTCGCGACTCGTGCCTCGCGGATCCGCTCTATCCGTGTCTTTTGCTGAGGCGTCCGGAAATCAGGAAGGGGTGGAAGTTCAATAATTCGTTCCTCTTGAACCAATTCTTCCTGCCAAAAATCGTCAACCCCGAAAGGCTTCAAACGTGATCCACTTGGAGTCACCGAATCCTCGGGTGCGACCAACTGACCGGGTGCCCCTCCCATTCGACGTGGAGCCTGCGCAGGAGGCTCACCCTGCTCGACTGATCCAACTCGTCGACTGACTTTATCTTTCCCTTTAGCGGCGCCACTCTTGCGCGCTTCCTGCCGAGCGATCAACTCACGCTTCTGAGCATCATCTGTCGCTTTGCGTTTTTTGCGAATGCGTTCCGCCATCCCTTCGTCCGAGCGCGAACTTCCGCTACCCAGATTAGGCACGGGCGGCAGTCCACCAAGAGGTGAATTTTGAGCTTGGATTGAGCTTAGGCTCATTCCACAGAGGAGTAGGAAAGTCAGATAAAACTTCATAGCGGGATTTTCAGCCCAATTAACAAGAGGTTAATCTTGAATACTGAAAGATTTCAAGGGGTTGCGCAAGCTCAATATTCACTTTTTTCACTCAAAAATGAAAAAGCCTCCAATCTCTGCGATTGGAGGCTTTTTCGAAGATTACTACTTTAATGGCCGGTTAAGGCCCGGAAGAATCAATTTCCAGAACCAGCAACACCCGCACCGAACACCCGGTGACTTGAGTATTTGTTGCCCTGAGGATCGAACACGTAATAAGTCAGTCCAATGTTTCCAACAGGTCGGGAAGCCCGTTCACGTCTGCGGCGCTTTTCCTCGTCTTCCTCGCCTTCTTCGTCCCCGTCAGTACGAGAGCCGAAGATATTATCCAGAGCTCGCTCAGCATTTTTAAATCCATTTTCTTCTCCGCTTTCATCGCCTTCGAACAGTCCAAGCGCAGCCAAAAGTCCGCTTCCTTCGCCGGTAAGGCCGTCAAGCCCTTCATCGTCACGATCAAAAGAATCAAACTTGTCGGAAAACAAGAACTGGAGGAAATTGATTGGAATCACGACAGGCACAATCTCAGACTCAATCTCAGGAATAAATGGAGCAACCGGCAACGCCTTCGGAACTTTGGAAACGGGTCGGATGGCATCGTAGTAGATGGTATATAGACCAGCTCCACTCACACCGTTACCGTCACGGTAATCAGGTGCACTGCTTCCCAACACCCCTGCATTGTTCGCCACAAGATTTGGAATCCCACCAGGATCACTGACTGCTGTAATTGAGCCTCCCTGAATTTCAGCCAAACTCGTTGGGAAAGGATTGCTCCCTGGAACGGTCGAAATCGCTCTATTGTCCCACCAGAGATCCGGCGTGAGATAGATTTCATCTTCGCGACCGGCGTAAATCCCGCGAGAACGATCGAAAATCGCTCCTGTTGTGGCAACTGAATCAGCAAAGTTTGCCTCCGTCCCAACATAGGTAGCGGTTGCTTCATTGATTCGAGTGCCCATTCCCATCAGATTGTTATCACGCTCTGGAATGTAAAACTCAACGTTTCCGTTGCCCCCATACAATCCGCTGGAAAACACCGAGCCACCCAGGGTCTCAAGGGTTCCCGTTCCACCGTAGAACGGAAAGTTCCGTGCAACAGCAACCCGCGTCTCACCAAACAAAATCGAGATTGCCTGAGCTTGGACTGCTTTGTCAGCATGTCCGACAAGAACCGGACGATTCGCAGCACCGAAGGTTCCATTCCCACCAATTGCAATATTGATGTCGCCTGAGCGAAGCCCCAAACCAGGTCCCTGAAAAGATCCAGCGGGTGAAAAACCATCCCGAAGCCAATCACCGTTTCCGATCATTGTGTAATTGTTAAGCTCCTGCCCGGGATTGGTTGGCTGCCCTCCCGTAGTGGAAAAGTTATTTCCTACGAGCAATGTGATATTTCCCGCCTTATCTCCGCTAACCCCGGGGCCACCATGTCCGATTTGGTTGATTGCACCCACGATTGGCTCATCGACACCATTTCCGGATACCGTTGAACTACCCGTCATTGTCAGATCGTTCGTAACAACAATCAGGATATCACCTTCCATGTCAGACTCAGTCACTGGCCCCTGCCCAACTACACGACCAATCTCGTTGCTGTAGTGACCAATCTTGACGGTATTAAGCACGGATCCCAAAGCGTTTGAAAGGTCATCATCGGCCCGCACCTCAGTCCGCTGACTTCCGACCATCGTCAGGTCATTGCCAGTGAAGATTGAAATATTCCCGGTTGAAGGCGCATCCAAAAGTGTTCCGCCGTGACCAATCACCGCAGAGGCACCAATGACAAACTCTTCGACTGCAGTAATTGGAGCTTTGATATACGCATTCGGACTTGCCTCCATGTAGAGGTCATTGCCCACATTGATTATAATATCACCCGTGAATCCCGTTGGGACGTTGTTCAGTCGAGAACGATCGTTTGCAGCATCAGACGCAAAACCATGTCCGACTTGAGTATGAGACGCCCGATAACCGTTTCCTGCATACATCGTCATGTCATTGCCAACATCAATCGTGATGTCTGCAGTTGAATCAATCCCATTCACGGTGCCTTCAACAACAACCACGTCGTAGGCGTCGAGGACCGCGCCATGACCAATCTGGATTGCATTTTGCTGAACTGGATCCGCAAATTCGGAAACTCCGACATTTTGATCATTAGGATCATTCTCTCCTCCGGCACGCCCGTCCATCATGAGGTTACCACCAACCGTAACATCAATCGTTCCGCTCAACTCCATGGCTTCATTTCCTCCAACACGATCTGCGTTGTCGGCTCCACCATGACCAATGCGGGTCCATTTTCCGTCATAAGCACCGTTTTCCATCAGGAGGTCGTCAACCGCTGTCACGATGATGTCGCCAACTTTGTCGTTGAAGGTGCCCGTCTGTCCCGTGGTCGATACCTGATCAACATTGCGACCCCCATGTCCAATCTGAACAAATCCATCAGTCGCATTGCTGCTCCCGCCGTCGCCGTCGTACACAACCTGGTTGTCTGTTTTCGAATCACCCGGCTCGAGATGAGTCATTGTGATCGAGCTTCCTGAATCCACCGTAATATTCGCGGTGTTAACGCCGCCATTGGTATTATTGACGCCGATGCCCCCCTTGATAAAACGGTCTGTAATCCCTGCAAAAGTAGGATTTGCATCCTGAGAACCGTCACCATTGGTGTCAATTAAGCCACTCGTGTCAGCAACTCCGGTATATTCCACATCCAAAACTCCACCGGCATAGCTGATCGTGATATCAGTGCTGACGTTGTCAAAAGTGAAATTCTCTGTCCGGGAAAAATCACCACCAACCTGGCCATACGACTCAGTTCCGTCATGCCCGATTTTTGCATAGTTGTTCTGATAGGCGCCTCCAACCATCGTGATCCCATTCGCAGTAATCGTCGTTCCAAAAACAGTATCAAACACAGGCGCAGGCCCGGCAGCTCCCGCCACAACATTGATATCCCCACCGCGGTAAAGGAATCCATTCCGCCAACCGCCATGTCCAATCTGGGCAGGAGAGCGCATATCCTGATTGCTATCACCGGTGTAATCAACCAATCCACCTCCGATGACCGAAATATGCCCGGCCGCTACGACATTGATATCTCCGGCCATGACGCCTGATGTCTCCATATCAGCCAGCTGTCTTCCGTTGTGTCCAATGGAAGCGTGGTTGAACTGATTATTTCCGGCAATCACATTGACATCACCGGCGGTCGCCTGAACATCGATATCACCCGTGATATTCATAAAGGTCAGGGAACGGTCAAATCCGCCGCCAGACTCCAGGCCAATCGACATACTGGAAGTTTGCGTCGTTTCGTTAGCTCCCTGAATCCGCCATCCGACCAATTCACGATCACGATCGGTGCGGTTCGAAACATATCCGTTTTCTTCGGCCCACACCGCAAATCCGCGTCCACCGTGACCGATCATTGCCCAGCGATCTTCCCGGGCGTTTCTCGCACCGTTTTCAACTGCCGGCAACGCACCAATCAACGCGGTATCGCGGGTATCTGCGGTTTCATATCCTTTTACGGTCACTCCATTCAATCCCTTGCTGATCACCGTGATACTTCCGTGAAACCCTTTCATGGTGTGGCCATCGAGAGCCTCAACCGCTTGCGGCCCGGCATAGGAAAATTCGAGTTCACGACCACTTCCATCAGGTCGCGCAAGGTCACCGGTTACCAAGTCGACCACCGCTGATGTATGAGTGTCGAGGCGAGGGTCCATAATCGAGTGGACGGGAACAAATCGATCGGCACCATTTGAGTCTAGTATAGTACTGCCACCCACTCCGTTAAACAACGCTCCCCGTCTCAAATTCGGGTCGTTGAAATCACCACTGTTTGCAAAGAAGCGAATTTGCTGATCCTGATTATCATTTGGATTCCAAAAAGCGTAGCCATTGGCAATATGCCCAATGGCAGCCGCCCCCCGGGTGTTCGATCCTGCCAGAACCTTGACATCTCCCCCGGCTTCGACATAGATATCTCCGACAAACAAACCGGCCTGACCCGATCCACCATGACCGATGAAAGCCGGAGCAAACTGTCCGTCATTTTGGTTATCATTACTGGGGTTATTTGAAGAACCCATGCGCTGATTACCCTGAATGGTCACGGCACCCGCCGCGTTGTCGACAGTCGCCGTCAAATTCTGGGTCGCCGCATTTTGATGGTAAATAATCGCCTCGGAAGTGTTCACCCCGGCAAGCACATTGATATTTCCATAAACCGGAGCCAAACGACTGATACTGGTTGCGACCCGATCATTGGTAGCTCCGTTGATTGACCACCGGCGAACGAAAGAACTTCCATTGTTAGTTTCGGTGCCGCCATTATTCAGCGAACGGTTGTCCGCCCACCCTGCGGCATCGCCACCATGGCCAATCTGGGCAGCGCCACTATGACGACCGCCTCCGAAGAGATTCACGGAAGCCGTTGTGATCACATTGATGTCAGCGCGATTAAATTCATCCCGCCCCGCACCGTGTTCCGGTCTCAAACCACCCAGTCCGAGAGCATCATGATTATTAGCGATTCCATCCGCACTATTACCCGGATCGAGTTGCTGCCACCACCAGCCACCCGCACGCGCGCTGTTGAAATGGTTGGCATAGCGAATCACCGAACCGGCGACAACTCCGGTGCTGTTGATTGCCTGAACGCCATCCGCAACTCCATCAGAATCCACATCCACTTCAAATTGACCGGCGATAGCCACGACCGGGTCACCATCCCGGGTTGCAGCCATCACGAACCCTGCATTGTCAGCCCGAGGCGCAAACACCTGTCCCGCATCGCGAAAGCCGAGTTGAGTAAAGCGACTTTCACCGTTGGTGTCTGCAGCAATAATAAACAGGTTTTGCGCGGCAACATTGGTGTTCCCGAAACGACTTCCCACTTCAATGTTATTGTCCATTGAAGCACTTCCAATGAAAGTCGAACCGCCACTTCCGAACTGCCCGTTCTCTACGTAGTAATCCCAGACACGCTCCGGCCCAAACAAGCCAAGTGCGCCGTCATCATCGAAGAAGCGAGCTCCACCTGGGTCATCGCCGGCATTCGGATTGTAATCAGCGTCAAACAAGCCACCGGTCTCGAAGTCTGACTCAAACCCGGTCCAACCGGAGATCAGGTTGATTGATCCCGCACCCGAAGTGCGGATGTGAGTGTTCACAAAAATATTACCTCCAGCCAGCGCACCGAAGTCCGCTGCTGAGTTGGTCCACTGAACCGCATTGTGCCAGTTACTGTTATTGAAATCTTGAGTTGCTGAATTAGGAAGCAAATCTTCGAAGGTAATGTCACCATCTTCAGTCATGATCAGAACCGAGGTTCCCGCCTGAAGAATTGTATTGATATTCTGGATTGGAATATCGGATCCATTACCCCCTACGGAAACGTCACCCGGATCAAACAGAACCGTTCCGGACCGTCCACCGATTGAAGTAGCAGCTACGGTCCCGCGAAAAGCCAATGTCTCCAATCCGGAAACCTCAATCAAACCGCCGTTGCCTTCAGGTCCCCGTGCTGAGGCCGTCACGTCACCGCGGAAAATCGTATCTCCATTCGACCAGATCACTGCCAGACCGCCATCACCGTTGAGGCCGTCTACATTGATTTTGGTTCCAATCTCAAACGTAGTCGCGTTGGACTCACGCAAGTCGTTGGCGTCATCACCTCGAAGATCACCACCCACTTTTACAAAACCACCTTTGAGATCACCCGTTGCCGAAAAACTGGATCCGAACCGGGCAACAACGTCTGCTCCCGTCGCAATGACGGAACCACCAACGCCTGTCGCGCCATTCGCGCTCAGTGAACCTGAAACAGAGGTAAGCCCTCCTGAATCCACGAGAATACTACCGCCATCTGAAAAACCACCGGCATCGATCGTCGAACTCCGGGCAACTGATACGCGGGCTCCGGTAACTGAAACGGCACCGCCAGCTCCCGTAGAACCGGTTGCTTGAAGGTTACCATTAATAACAACACTATCGGAAGAATTCACGTTCACCGCACCACCAGTCGCACCATTTGCGCTGACCAGACCGTCCACAAGAACCGCCGTCGTATTCCCATTTCCGATATTCACAATACCGCCTTCGTTCTGTCCATTGGCAGAAACCACCGCAGTAGCGCCTACATTAATTTCACTTCCCAACACCGTAACCAGACCGCCATCAGTTCCGTCCGCACTCACGGTGCCGGAGTTGATATTCACGACACCCTGCTGGCCGCCATCGATCATGACTTCGCCGACGGTTCCATCCGCATTCTCCGCTGAGATGTCGCCGGTATTTGTAATGTCACCACCGACATCACCCGCAGACAAAATCACCCGTCCATTGGTCCTCTGAGACCCTGTGGCCCGAATCGTTCCCGAATTGTTAATCGCAAGCGCGTAGACGTTCCCGTGAGCCTTCAGCTCAACCGCAGCGCCCTTAATTGAACCCGTATTGGTAATTCCAGTTCCACCGCCCACTCCGCCAGCCACAACCGAAATTTTCGAATCACCCGAGCTGTGAACGATGATGTCACCGCCAGCACCCAATGCAACCTGACCGTTCAATGCCCCGATTGAACCATGGTTCTCAACAAAATTACCAAGAATAATCACATCACCCTCCGAAGATGAGATCGTTCCAAAGTTAGTCACCCCGGCAGCAGAACTGCCACGGAAGCGGTTATCTCCGCCATTAAGGAAATCGTTATCGTCGATGTCCAACGTCGAAAGCGTCAAATTACCCGCAACATCAACCACACCACCGGCTCCAACCAAAATCCCGTTCGTGTTGATCAACATCACTCCGCCGTTCGCCTTCAGCGTTCCGAAAATCGCGGAAGGATTCCCGCTAACAACCCGGTTCAATACCGAAGAATTTTTTCCAGGCTGAACGAACTGAGTCAGCTCACCTTTCGCAATCGAGAAATCCTGCCAGTTGATAATCGCCTTATCACTCCCCTGCGTGATCACCAGATTTCCGGTATCAAGCCCTTCAAAACCGATCGCACCGTGTACCACAACGCCGCCACTGGGGTTAGCCAGGGCAGTATCCTGCATCAGCATTAGCGCCGGCATCAACAGAGCCATGGTGGCTCGCTGGATCCAGACCGCTTTTCGAAATCGTTCGGTAATTTTCATGGCTTTTCTTTCCAATTGGAGGGTTGGAGAAAGGAAGATTGCTGAAACCAGCAATCGAACCTTCTTTTTTCGCAATTATTCGTAGCGTTGTAAACCCAAAAGTAAGGATTTTCTAAACAGCGATATTCACTAAGGGTTGTCGTAAATTGAGGGGGCGTGACGTTTTTTCCCAAATAAAAAACCTCGGTTCTCTGTTCAAAACCGGGGTTCTAAAAATTTCGTTTTAACAGGGTTCGCTCGTCAATTCAATAGGGTTGATTCGTAAATAAGAAATGATCCAACAGGGTTCGTTCGATGATCGCACCCTGTTGGATCGAAATAGTTTAAAAGAATTACCGGGCGCGCTGGATTCCACCACGGCTGGCACCGAAGACTTTGAAGCTTGAGTATTTGTTGGTGTCGGGATCGAACACGTAGAAGACCACATCAGATCCGCCGATCGGAAGTCCGAGGCGGGCTTCGCGACGCTCCTGCTCTTCCTCTTCTTCGCCTTCTGTATAATCCGCTTCTCCGTTACCGAGAGACTCGTCGAGAAGCTCTTCAAGGAAGAACGGTCCGTCACCTTCAGTCTCCTCTTCGTTCGCTTCGAACAGTCCGATCGCAGAGAACAATCCGCCACCTTCACCGGTGAGGCCATCAAGACCTTCATCATCACGATCAAAGGAGTCAAACTTGTCGAGAAAGAGGAACGGGAAGAAGTTGAAGAGCGTTGGGACCAACACCACTTCAGGAATTACCACTTCGACCGGGACACCCACTGCACGAGGAGGGGTCACTGGAACTACCGTTGAATCGAAAAAGTAGATGTTATACAAACCAAATCCGTGGAAAGGATAAACTCCTTCTGCCGGAGTCGCGTAGTCACCGGTCGGCTCACCGAAAGCTCCCACTCCCAGAGTATGCTCGGTTGCGATGTGCTCATCGGCACCACCACGAGTTCCCGGAGTTGGTGCCCGGGTGTAGCCCGCGTTATTCAACCACGCGCCTTCCGCGATCCGATCCTGGGCCGGAGTCGGCATGTAGAAACGCAATTCAGTGAGGAATCCGCCGTCAGCACTGGAAACCACCGTTTGATTGGAGAGAGTGATCGTCCCGGATCCACCGGTTGGATTATTGCGGCTCGCCGCAATGTAGGTGTTGCCTGGAGTAGCGATCGCCGGATTGGTACTTCGCTTGGTATCCACGTGACCAATTTGGGCACCGTAGACATTTTCAGCTCCGTCGGCATCCACCCCGTTCAACGTGGTGATGTCTTCCCCAACACTGATAGTGATGTCTCCTTCAAGGCCACCGGAACCGTTATTGGCGTTGCCCTGGTTAATCGATGAACCATGACCAATCTTGGCATCGGCATCACGAACAACCACACCATTTGTGCTGGCAACTGAGCCGTGCTGCATCAACAGATTATTTCCTACCTCAATATCGATTAAGCCAGAGACTGCTCCGATCGCTTGGTTACCACCATGACCAATCTGAGCAAAAGAACGAAGACCTGACCGTCCCCCGGTGATCGTAAGATCAACCCCGGCGGAAACTCGGATATCACCCGTTGAATCGCCGTCCGAATAGGGACCTCCGTGACCAATCTTCACAGACAGGTTACGCATGTTATCGTTGTCGATATTCAATGCATCGGTTCCTCCACCCGTAAGACTAACCGAACCTGCCGCCGCAACGACCGTGATGTCACCACTGTAACCACCGTTGCCCGCAGAGTTATTCTGATTTCCACCCTGCGCATCGGTATCAAATCCTCCATTGCCAATTTGAACAAAGGATTCGCGGGCGGTTTGGAGATTCCCGTCATTCGCCGGACCGGAAAATCCGTCATTCACGCCGTCATCAAGAACTGGCTTGGCACCAATCAGATCAATATCGCCTGTCTCAGCAACGACTGAAATGTTTCCGGAAAGGGTTTCGCTGCGTCCCCATGTTCCACCACTTCCGATGATGCCATAGGCTCCACGATGACTGTTACCGGCTTCAATTTCAACACCCGTTCCGGTGGTGATGTCGATATCAGCATGGTGACTTCCACCATTGGAAAGTCCGCCTGAACCGATTTGAGCGTATGAGCCACGAACGATGTCGTTATCAGTCGTAACCGTGACAATATTTGTAGCGGTATCGATCGACGCAACATCACCCGTGGTATCTCCATTCTGGAGTCCGCCACCTTTCATAGTGAGCTTGCCATCAATATCGATGCCAATGGTAGTGGTCGCGCCGGTGTCCCCATCACGCTGACCATCGTTATTAACCCGATCTGAATCATAACCACCGTTTCCGATTTGCGCGAATGCCTGACGGCCTTCACCGGCAATGAGATCCAGATCGCCGCCGCCCGTAATGGTAATCGTTCCTGAATGATCTCCCCGGGCGGTATCGCCACCTAAGCCGATCATTGCGTAGTTCCGGGTTCCCTGAGACGGATCATCCTGACTGTCATCACCACCGATAAAGACGGTTACAGACGGCCCTACAAAATAACTACCGGTTCCATCACCGTTGCTTACACCGCCCGGATTAGGAGTGACGTCATTGAAACTGGTTACGGTGATCTCCAGCGCCTGCCCCGTGGACACCGCTTGTTTGATGTCACTCGCTTCGACGCGGATATTTCCGCCGGCATCGATCGTGATATCGCCACGATGCCCGCGAGTGTCAACAATGCGCTCCGATTGCCCTCCGCCGTTGGCGAGTCCACCGGAACCCCGGTAATCCGTCGCGCGACCACCGTTTCCGATCTGAGCGTAAGAGTCTTCCGAGGACAATACAGGATCAGGCAGGTTCCAAACTTCACCATCACTTCGAGTCACTGTCTCCAACCTTCCGTTGAACTGGCTAAACCCTGCTCCCGGAGTCACTGAATTCAGCGCCTCGTCGAGATAAGTATTCTGGACATCTGCAATAATTGGATTGCCCGCGCCGTTGTCTTCAATAATCCGAATCGGCATGACTTTATCAATCGTCGTCGCTTTTGGAGCAGCCAGAACGGTCAGATCACCCCCGAGAGTGATCGTGATATCGGACGTCTGGGCCGTTCCGATTCCATCCCCGTTTTTACCGGAGTTATTCCAGTTCTGCGTGGCGTTGGTATTGACGTGCTCAGAGTCGTGCCCGCCATGTCCGATCTGGGCAAAGTTCCGGTATCCGGTGCGACCATTGTCAGCCGTGTTGTTCAAAAACGGGTCCTGAGTAATATCTTCGTTGGTTCCGTCAATCGTCACCGCATCCCAACCACCGCGGGATTCCAGGTATAGATTGCCGGTTGCCGTGATATCAATCGTCCCGGAATGGTCTCCTTTTGTATACCGACCGCCGTGTCCGATCATGGTGAAGTTGTCACCGCCGTTCATTTCCATAAACGTTTGACCGGTCAACAAATAATCCTGACCTGCGATAAAGCTGATGTCGCCTCCGGAACTCACCGTAATATTGCCATTGTGACCTTCATCAATCGCAGTCACGGCACCGTCGGTTCCAATGACGCCATCACCAACCTGTGCGGCATTGTAAACAATCGCCGGATTATAAATTGCATCAGCGGGCTGATAATAACCACCGTGACCGATCATGGCGTGAGCCTGAACGTCGGTGAATCCAGCACGGAACCGAATATCGCCACCCGCAACTACATTGATATCACCCGAGTGAGTTCCGTTGGCGTGCTCGTTCCGCTGACGGCCACCTCTCCAGGTTGAACCATCTTCGCCACGTCCACCGTGACCAATCATCGCGTAAGCTTCACTGCGACCACCGTCGAATTGAATATCTCCCCCGGCATTCACATCTATATCACCCGTGGCGCCGCCCTGATAACGGGTACCACCATGTCCGATTTGGACGTGAGCTCGATGCCCGCGGTTCGTGATGTCACGTCCCCGCTCATTTACCTGAAAGGCTTCGCGGGTAAATGTGACGTTTCCTCCGGCATTCACCGTAATATTCCCCCGGTGATCACCGTGAGTGGAACGGCCACCATGACCAAGCATCGCATAGGCATCGGCTCCGTTTGAGGCGACGAACTCGACACTGCCTACAGCTGTGACTGAAATATCGCCACTATGTCCGTAGGACTGCCCCGTCTCCGGATTGATCGCAATCCCATCTCCCACAAAACTGGAGTTGGTTACCGAGTTCGGACCAGCAACCAGAACTCCACCACCATCGGGATCTCCGGTATTTAAAGTTACGGTCCGGCGAGGACGAGCATCCAAATGAAACCCGGTTCCATCGGAAGCTGCCAGAGGAGTGTTTCCGCTGGTATCGTAAGCACCGCGTCCGCGAACATTAGCGAGAACAGCCTTCCCTGCAGCATCACCATAAGCACCGACCTCTCCCAGTGAATCAACAAAGATGAAATCAGAATCAAAACCGCCATGTCCAATCTGCGCGTGAGATTGATCGCGGTTATTCCGCCAACGCCAGTCGTTGGAGTTTGCAGGACCTCCTGAAGCTGAATTCGGCGCGGCCCGAGCCCGAACATCACCAACCGTAGCCTCGACCGTAATATTTCCAGAGTGCTCACCGCGAACCCGCGTTCCGCCATTGCCAATCATGACAGGCACGTCGTTCAAAAGCCCGCCCTCCAGCTCAATGCTCCCGGCGATCACGGTGATGTCACCGCTCATGTTTCCGAAGATATGAGTATTCCTGAAGTTGTTATCACCAAGACCGGAATCAGAAACGGTATTCGCACGATCCGCATCCGGATCGTCGTTGGCGTATCCACCATGACCGATCTGAGCATGCGACTCAGCACGCCCCGCCTGAAGATAAACCACCAGGCCGCCCATCACCACGATATCACCGCTGTTGTTTCCGTTGCCGACAGAAACGTTTCCGCTGTCTGAACCATAGTCAGTCAAATCAAGAGAATCGTTGGTAACGGCACCCCGGTTATCGATATCATTATCCTGCTCGCGCATCCCACCATGACCGATCATCACATAAGCGCGGTCATTGGACTTTACGCCATCAGAGCTATTCTCGTTGGCATTCTGACGCAACAGCACTCCCGTGATTGCATGCACATTAATATCCCCCGTCACCCCGTTATGAAAATCAAGATCCAATCCGGTCCTAATGGTTCCGCCGGCAATCCGAGCCCTGCCCCGCACGTCATTCTCACGACGATAGCCAAGCTGGGTAAACTCGCCTTGACCGTTACCTGAGGTCACCCGGACCTGATCACCAAACGCATTGGTTTCACCACGGGCACTGCCAACCTCAACCGGTTCAAGCGCTGCGTCATTAAGTAGGACTGACCCCCCGTTTTGACCCCATGCACCGTAAGTGCCGGCAAGAACGTCCGCAGCAGTAATTACTGGATTGGTCGAACTCGGAATCCCGGTCGCGGCCGTTGGGTCAAACGCGAAATTCGCTGCCCCTGTTCCATCCCAACCCGCAACCAGAGTAATGTTTCCTGTGGTCGTCCCATTGGCAGCAACCGTCGTATTTTCACTCGTTCCATGGTTCTTAATATCCCCATTTACGCTGATGTTGCCATGGGCAAAGAATGCCAGAGAATTGGGGCTGTCATACTGAATATCAGATCCCGCATCAATGACGATGTTACCAACATCACTTCCAGCAGATGAGGTGTGAATCACCACATTGTTCGTCAAGATGGCTTCAACCAAAGCCGAGTCTGAAATCGTTACTCCCGCTCCAGGCCCGATCGAAACATCCGTAGGATCAAGCAAAAGGGTTCCGTTCGCACCCGACACTGCGGATGCATTGACCCGACCGCGATACTGAAGCTGGTCTTTTCCGGAAACTTCCATGAAGCCACCGTTTCCAATCGCACCCAACGCACGGGCACTGATACTTCCAGAGAAGGTGGTATCACCATCTGACCAAACAATAACGCGTCCAGCATTGCCACCTTCGGAATCAGCCACAAACTCCGCACCAGCCTCAATAACGGTAGACTTGGAATTCAACATATCGGATTCATTCCCCTGAAGTCCGCCACCTGCGCGAATTTGTCCCGCACTGGTAAATCCGGACACATCGGCGCTCGCATTTGCAGTCACCGCGACCGCCTCGCGAGAGACCACATCAAAATTACCACCCTTACCGAGCAGGCTGTTCACTGCGGCAGTTCCTCCAAAAGTTGCATCCCCCACAAGCGAGCCAACCGTTACTGAACCGGCATCACCGGAAACAGACGACGCATCCAACGTTCCGTTTGCCGTTACGCTTTGCAATCCATTCAAATTAATCACGCCGCCGGATCCGGATCCGCCCGCCGCATTGATCGTCGAGGTGCCGAACTGATTAACGGTTCCACCAATAACACTGACGGTGCCGCCATTAACGGATCCGTTTGCAAGGAGATCGCCACGAAGATTGATCACTCCATCAGCACGTCCATTCACATTGATCGTTCCACCGTCACCCGATGAACCCACCGTGCTAACGGTTGAGCCCGCACCGATGTTGACGGATCGCGTATTGCTCTCATTTCCAATGGTAATCACACCACCAGTTTCGCCGTCAGCACTGATCACTGCACCGCCATCGATGTTAAAATAAGCACCCTGAACATCAATCACTCCACCAGCGCGATTTCCGTCTCCGCTGGCATCCACTTCGCCACCTTCGAGATTCACCGTGCCGGTGCGTCCTGCATTGATATTGATTGTTCCACCGGAACCGTCCGCGTTTCGTGCCCGAAGCGTTCCTGTATTGGTGATCACTCCGCCGGTACCCGCATCCAACGTCAAAATTCCACCCGTGTAGTTCGCGCCGTTCGCTCGAATCATTCCGCTGTTATTAATAGCGAGCGCATACACATTGCCGTGAGCCTTCAGTTCAACGGCCGCACCTTCGATGGTGCCTTCGTTGTTAGTTCCCACCTCACCACCCCGGCCAGCTGCTTTAATCGAAATCTTAGCATCGCCCGACTGGTGAACAATGATGTCGCCACCTGCTCCCATCGCAACGGTTCCATCAACCGAACCAATCACCCCGCGGTTATCAATGAAATTACCGAGCAAAACAACATCCCCACCTGCGCTGATGGTTCCGTAGTTCGTCACCCCTGCCGAACTGTTTCCACGGAAACGATTATCACCACCATTCAAAAAATCATTGTCATCAATGTCGAGCGTTGAAAGCGTCAACGCCCCCGCAACGTCAACGACACCACCAGCTCCTACAAGAATGCCGTTGGTATTGACAACCATCACTCCGCCATTGGCTTTCAGTGTTCCGAAAATCGCAGAAGGATTTCCGCTGACCACCCGGTTCAAAACCGATGAATTTTTACCCGGCTGGATGAACTGAGTGAGTTCGCCTTTTCCAATTGAGAAATCCTGCCAATTAATGATCGCTTTATCAGTGCCCTGCGTGATCCGCAGATTTGCTGTATCAAGCCCTTCAAAAGTGACGCCACCGTGGACGACTGCACCTCCAGATGGATTCGCTTGTGTGATGCCCGGCATCATCGCAAACGCAGGAATGAGAAGGCTCAGCACGAATTGCTGGAACCTTTTTCGTGATCTGATTTTATTGATCATTGTATTCATTTTGGCGCAAGGGTTGGGGTGTTAAAGAGGGATTTCTACTCGTGCCTATTTTGCATTTAATTGCAATCCCCTATGGAATGGCAGCATATGGCCCGTATGTAAATGCAAAAATCATTTAATTTTTGCGTCCTATTTCACCCCAAGTTGTCATCGCGAGTTGCCGCGTGACAAAAAATCACGAAATTGTCATCAATTTCAGGCCGCTTTTTACCGCTCTCCCGAATCCGGTGCGTCGCAATCTCGCGATTTGAGTTCCTCCCAATCAAGCGATTCCAGGAGTGTTTGGGATTTTTCGGCAAATGCACTTCCTTCTTTGAAGTACGCCCCTCGGGTTTCGATGGCGTCGAAAAATGGCTCACGCTCAAAAAGTTCGTGCGTCAACAACCCGCAATCCACCTGAATAGCGCACTTTCCAGCCCAATAGGCCGCCCGGAGCTGCCCAATCGCATGGTCCATGTAACTGGTGATAATCACGTCCTTTCCTTCCCGTCTGGCCGCTTCAACCAGGGAAGCTGTGTCAACAAGCGCCGGTTTGACCACCCACCAATCTGAAATCGCGGCTTTTTCGGGGATCTCGAGCCCTCGATCTGCAGCCAGCGGAATATTAGCATCTTTTAATAATCGCCATTCCTTAGAATTCCACAAAACCGGATCTTCAAGAAATTCAATGCGATCTCTAATTTCCAGACTTTTCCACCACTCGACCAATTCGCTCGCCGATTTCCCGGTTTCATTAAAATCCACTCGAATTCGAAATCCCGCATCCGACCACCGCAACATTTCCGCTTTCAAAAAATCCAGCTGATTCCCGTCACCTTTCAATTTTACGGTTCGGAACCCTTTTTCAAAAATGGATGCTGGATCGGTGCTTTCCGAATCCACGCAGGTAAAATGGCTTTTTGGAATCGAAACGCTCCCCAATTCGCTCAGCCAATCCACATTCGCCGCCCGAAGCGCTTGTTCGATCAGTGGGGTCGAATTTCCATTGCGCAATTTTTCCAACTGCCCTTCCAGCGGATCGTCCCCCAGCTCAGGCCATGGATGAATGCACCCGACTCCCGGTCCGCTATCAAACCGAATCAGGACGCCGCAATGGCCTCGGCGATCGCTCTGCGCATTCAGACCCGTCCGGCTGAACAACTCGTATCGATGAATTTGAAGATTCCCGTTCATTAAATTCTCCAGAAAAACAGGGTGATCACCACCGCAAAGCCAATCAGCATCAGACCGCTCAGCGCCAGATACTTGTTATAAATCGGCCCCGGCTCGTTTTTTCGAACCCCTTTCGCGATGCCCTGACCAACGATTAGCAGAATAACAAAACCAATCTCTCCAAAATGGTTCCGCGTCTGAAAAGCCATCAAAAAACCGATGACAGCTGGAGTTACAACTAGCAGAAAAATTTCAATCCTCGCAAATCGCTTTCCGAAACGCACCGCCAGCGTTCGTTTGCCCGTGCCCGAATCCTCCGCGACATCCCGCAGATTGTTGATCGCAATCAACACGGTCGAATACAGCCCCGTCATCAGCGCCAGCAACCAGACTTGCAGAGGAGCCGGCCACTCGCCGGTTTGAACCCAATACGAGCCGACCACCGCGACAAATCCGAAAAACAGAATCACGAACAATTCCCCCAATCCCCGATACGCCAACGGCACCGGCCCGCCGGTATAGCCATAGGCCAAAAAGAGCGCGATCACCCCGATCACGATAATTACCGGCCCCCGCTCCATGATCATCGGAATCGAAATCAGCGCCGCCAACAGACAAAATCCCATCGCAGCGCCCAGCACCATTTTTTGCGACAACATCCCGCTCGCCGTCACCCGAATCGGCCCCAACCGCTTTTCCGTGTCCGCCCCTTTTTTGAAATCAATCGCATCGTTAAAAAAATTCGTCGCGATTTGAATGCAGATACAGCTCAGCAGCGTACACCTCAGCAAGAGCCACGAAAAATCACCGTCGCCGAACAGGACCGGTACATTCCCCACCCACACCGGCACAATCGCCGCCGGCAGGGTTTTCGGACGAGCCGCAAGCAGCCACGATTTCAGCGAATTGGTTTCAACCATCTCCTCACCGTTGCCGCAGATATCGTCGCAATCTAGAATTTTCTGCGATCCAACCCTGCCGGTTCGATGAAGACACTTTAAATACACCTCTTCAGCAGAACATGATCGCTGCCGCCTCTGAATCAACGGGATTGGTGCTTCAAATAATTCCAGTAATGGGAACCAGCCTTGCAAGGGTTCGGCTTCCTGCCACACTTGGCGAAGAAATGAAGACACTCATCTTTGGAATTTTAACTCTCATCTCGTTCAGCGTCTTTGCGGAGAATGAGGCTGCGCCTGCCAAAAAGCTCCCCAAGGTTCTTCTTATAGGGGATTCGATATCAAAAGGCTACACGCCCTATGTGGTTGAGATGATGAGTGAGCAGGCGCTTGTCACTCACAATAAAGGCAACGCGGGACCCGCGATGCGGGGGCTGGAAAATATCGATGAATGGTTGGCGGTAGACGAATGGGACGTGATTCATTTCAACTGGGGTCTGCATGACATGTATTTGTGGAACTATAAAGAATCCGACCGGGCGCCGGCCGCCTACGAAAAGAGGCTCGACACTCTGGTGCAACGTCTGAAAAAAACCGGAGCCAGACTCATCTGGGCGACGACCACACCGGCTTGTCCCGGGGCGGAAAAAAAATGTAAGGTGAAAATTGATCCGGCAACTGAGCAGCAATTTCTGGAGGCAGCAATGCGGGTCATGAAAAAACACGAAATCCAGGTGAATGACCTGCATGCGTTTATGGCGTCGAAACGGGGAGCCTATTCGATTGCGGATAATGATGTCCATTACACTCAGGAAGGCTCCCAAAAACTGGCTGAACAAGTCGCGGCAGCCATCAGACCGCTGTTAAACGCCGAATCGCCAATTGAAGCGACTATCAGCAGGAACATTGTGGGTTATGAACTTTATCAAGCCTCCAAAACGTTTTCGGTGAATACAGGCAGCGTAAAAGTGAAGCCCTTCAATGATCTGGGATGGCACCTGGTTATCATTCCCGGCAAAGACGCAAGTGAATCCAAAGTGACTCTGAAAGTGGAGGGAGCAGCCACATTGGAGGGCTACACTTTTTCCCCCTGGAAGCCCCGATACAATTATTGGAAAGCAAATGGGGACTCGATTGAAGTGGACATTATGCCCGAAGGCTGGGGCTGGTATTTTCTGCGCAAACCATTGCCGCTTTCCACCCTGAAAAGAAATGACCCGGAACACATGATCGTCACCAAAGAGACGGTGGTGGAAAAGGCAAAATTCCCGGTTGTTGATATCCATACTCATGTTGCCCTGTATGATCGTGATCCGAAAGAATATTTGAAAATTCTCGATGAGACGGGCGTTGCGGTCATCGTCGATTCACCAATGGCCAGCTTTGGTCAAACCACAGAAGACGGTTACCAAATGTTGGAGAAGGTTTACCCTGATCGCTATTTAACTTTTGGCACGATTGATTTCAACAGCAGGCATCAGGACGACTTTTCGAAGGAGGCGATCACAAAGTTGGAAGCGGATGTGAAAACAATGGGGATCCCGGGGGTGGGGGAAACTCATGACAAAGGCGCGGGAGTTTTCGGTCATGCGTTGCGACCTGACCGCCGGGGGCCGGTGCATATTAATGACGAACGGTTCATGCCGCTGTGGCGTGCGGCCGCTCGATTAAAACTGCCGGTTCTGCTACATATCTCGGAGCCTTTTGGTAATTATGTTAAATTCGAGGAACACCCGAATGCGCGCTGGGGGAGAGTTTCGAGGAAGTATAGTCTGTGGGGAACGCGGGTGTTGTCGCACGCTGAAATGATGGAGCGGAGGAACTCTCTGATGGATGAAATTCCCGACCTGATTCTCATCGGGGCGCACATGGGAAGTCTGGAGTCGGATTTGGCTGAGCTCGGTAAGACACTGGATAAGTATCCGAATTTTTATGTCGAAATCGGTCAGCGACATACGTGGTTTGGTCAGCAACCGAATCTGGCCCGGAAGTTTTTCACCAAATACCAGGACCGAATTTTGTTTGGCCAGGACGGAACCAAAACCGTGGCAGAGTATCGCCTGCATTTCCGATTTCTTGAGACCGATGATGATCTGATCGTCTTTTCCAAGAACCGTCCTCCTGTTTACGGTCTCAACCTGCCGGATGAAGTTTTGAAGAAGGTCTATTATGGCAACGCTGCGAAATTGATGCCGCGTGTTAAAAAAGCTCTGCAGAATCAATACCCGGATCTCACGTTCCCCTGAGGTCGTATTCATCGGTCTCGCTCATGAGCAGGACACTGCTCTCGATGTGAAAGGCCGCCGATTTCTTATCGGCCGAAAATAAACCATTTCGTAGCGGTCCAGCAATTCCCCGGCCCGCAGCATTGACTCCAAACCGTTTTCATGGCCCACTCTTGCCATGTAGACAAGAATTCACCCTTTCTCCCCCAGCGCCGTTAAAAACCATTGAAAAAGGAAATTCCGATCAGCCCTTTATGGAAACCGAAGAACATCCTATGGAGTCCCCCGGCCCTCTGAAAGCGATAGGTATCAATGTCGGAATCGTCGTGGTGGTCGGCGTTCTGGTTGGGGAATCCATTCCAATTTTCCAGCGCAGGCGAAAACCTGAGTTCGTACGAGCACAATGGCGTTCACCTCAATGACGGTGATGGCGAATTCATTGACATGTCATTTCTGACGGGTGCGGACAGCCCGGGCGATGGGAGGTCCGTGGTTTCGTGCGACATCACCGGTGATGGCATGCCGGAACTGCTAGTGCGTCAGGTCGGAGGTGGTTCGTTGATTGTTTATGAAAACCGTTTTCCAAAGGCAAACTGGCTGCGCGTTTCTCTTCGGGGAACCAAGAGCAATCGTCAGGGAATCGGGAGTAAAGTGGTTTGCGAAGTTGAAGGACGAACCATCCGCCGGGAATTGTATCCAGCGACAAATTTTCAATCTCAGTCCCCCGCTCTGGTCGAGCTTGGATTGGGAGACGCTAAAAAAATTGAAACATTGAAAATCAGTTGGCCCTCAGGAATTGAACTGGAGCTTGATGATTTGCCGATCAATTCGCATATCGAAATCGAAGAATCGGGTGCGTTTCGGATCGTCAACGATTGAAAAAAGAGAGCGTTCTTACAACGCTTGATGGACGTGTGGTGCACCTCGGAGAGTGACCGGGATCACTTGTCTTCGTGGCTACCACGCCACTTCAGCAAGTCGCTCATCATGGTGGATTCGATCGCTTCCAATTCAGGAGTTCCCGTCAGATTGTTGAGTTCATAGGGGTCTATCGACAAATCGAAGAACTGTTTTTCGTCCGTCAGCAAATGATGAATCAACTTGTGATTTTTCATTCGCATCGCCCGGGTCACCGTTTCGCGATTTGGATCGTGGTAGGAAAAAAACAATCGGTCGCGGCCTCCGCGCCGTCCCTCGTATTGCCCGAGTAAACTTTCCCCTTCGACCTCTTTGGGAATCTCCAGTTGGCCGGCGTCACAAATCGTTGGCAGGATGTCCATCGTGCTGACCAGTGCTGAATTTATTTTTGAAAACCGCTTTAAATTCGGATGCCTCACAATCAGTGAAGTCCGCAAGCCCTCTTCATACATCGTCTGCTTGCCGATGATCCCGTGAGATCCCATCGACATGCCTTTTACGCTGGAAAAAATCACCAGCGTATTTTCGGCGAGGCCTTTCTGATTGAGCGTCTCAAGGATCCGCCCGATGTGAAAATCCATGTGCTCGATCATGGCGTAATATTCCGCCAACGTTTTTCGAATGTCAGACTCGGTCCGCGGAAGTGGCAACACCGTCTCGTCACGGATCGCTGGATTGAATTGTTTGAACGGCGGCTTCGCCATGAAATTCGGCGGAAGCTGAATCGTTGCCGGATCGTATTTCCCCTCGTAGCCCGGCGGCGCACGAAACGCGTCATGCGCGACAGTGTAGGCCACGACAAGGCAAAATGGCTTGGGGTGATTTTTATTGAGATACTTCACCGCGTCATCAGAAAACGCCGTTGTTGAATACACCTTCGAAATCTCCCGGTCTTCCGCTTCACCGCCAAAGGGCGTCAACGCCATCGCAAACTGATCGAATTTTCCGCCCGCCCAACAGCGCCCACCGGATGTGTAACCGCGCGTCCACGGTTTGCCATCGTTGTGCCATTTTCCAATGAACGAGGTTTCGTATCCCCCCGCCGACAACAGTTTTGGAAGCGTCGGCGCGTCGTCAGGAATTGTTTTCCCATTAAAAGTGACACCGCTCGACCAGCTATCCTGACTGGTGTAAACACACGCGCGACTTGGTGTGCAGATCGGATTCGGCGTAAAACAGCGATTGAAATAAACGCCCTCGCTGGCGAGCCGATCCAGGTTCGGCGTTCGAATCACCTCATTGCCGGAGCATCCCAGCGCCCGGTAATTGTGATCGTCGCTGAGAAGCAAAATCACGTTTAACGGATCCCCTGCCCGCGAATTCTGAGGGCACAAAACCAGCAAGAAAATAGACAGATAGAAAATAGTTCTCATCATCGCTGGATTGTCGAAACGAACCCTATTGGATCGTAAAAATTAGAAAATCCGGACGGACCACGTTTTAACCGGAGTTCGGCTCAGTCGCAGGGTTTGGAGCGACAATGCGTTTTTGTAATACAAACCGGCAAGGTGCGCGCCATCTAGATTCATCTCGGGGGCAGTCAAAACGAATTGCGACTCTCTAGGATACTCGACCGCTCCGGTTTTCGGGTTCAACCGCCCAAGTAAGATCACCGTCTGCAAACCCAAAATGGAATCCGGCGAGCCCGCTTGCCATTCGTGACGAAAAAGATAACTCCGCGGAATCCGAATTTCGAGCCGCCGGGTATCCGCATTTACCGTTTTCATTGTTGATGTTATCCCGCGCGCATCAAGAATCATGTTGTAGCCATTTCCAAAAGAGCCCAGCTGAATGGGATGCGTGATTCCCGGCCCACCACGATAGAGCGCACCAATCCGAACGGCTTCGACAAAACCAAAGGTGCGAACTTCACTTTGTGGCCTCGCATCAACATAAACCTCTGCCATGACCGCCGCCTGGTCGCCCAGGTCCTGCAAATTGAGGCCTTCCAATTCCGCCACGATAAACAGGGCATCGGCATCGGCATCGGCACGAATCGTGACCCCGGGCTGCCCATTCAGCGACTGTGCTCCAGCAGATGGATTCCCCACCGCATATTGGCCGTGGGGCGACAACGCCACTTTCTCACCGATCACCAAATCCTTACTAGCTTCAACTTCGCGATCGAACCGAATTTTTTTTCCATCCACTTCAACTTCCACAAACAAGCCTTTCTGAAAACGAGCTGCCCCAGCGGGTGGTCGAAATGGAAACTTCGCCTCGAACTTCTTATCTCCGAGCGGCGGAAGCGAAAACGGGATGGCTGGCGCAATCTCATCTCCCATTCCAACACGATACTTTCCGCTTACCGCTTTCTGTGTGCCGTTCAGGAGGTTCCATTCAATTCGCAAGGTGTCACTGACTTGCTCAACAAATCGGCTTCGCCAGGCGACAGTGATTGGAGAGAGCTTGACGCGGCGAGGCTCAAGAATTTCGGTTCGTTTTCCATCAGAAAGCACATAGGACAGACGCATTTCGGTGTCATTCACACTCCACGGACCATAAAAAACGCTGCCATCAGGATGCTTACCCACCACGTGACGATTGTAGATAAAATCGATGAGCTTGTTTTTTCCCGCAGGTAAAATGAATTCCGTTTCGGTAAATTCGGGATCCAATCTTCCTTCCCACGCGAGCGCGCCGAGAGTTCCGACTCGAAGTTCATTGCTCTGATTTCGAAGCGACAATGTCACTTTGACTTGCCGCTCATTCACAAATTCGGCATTCCCTGTGATCGTGTAATCCGATGCCTCGGGCAAATTCATCAACTCATCAAACATCGCCAACCCCATGTACTCATTGGCCTTATGGTTTGGGTGGAGCTCCTCCAGCGTCAGCATTTTCGGTCCCCAGTCCATGATCCGCTCCAATCGGGTATTCACAATCTTCATGGCTTCATCCGGCTCCACGTCCAACTCCTGAGAACCGCCCCAACGGGAAAGTGACTGTCCCAAGTCGATAAAAAGCACGCCGTTGGCGTCCGCCACATCCCTGGCCGTCATTGTATAAGGACGAGTCAGTCCCCAGTTGATCGCGCCTTTTCCGCCCATACGAACGATGTTCGGCCCGAGAACAATCACATCAGCCTGACGAGATTTTGCGGCATCGATAAGATATTGAAGGGCCCGCCGATACTGGTCCAGCGGCACTTTTCGCAACGCGTCGTTGATGCCATAATTGATCGTGATCAGATCAGGATCGTGGACAAACACCTCCGTCGTCATATTTTGAATGCCATCGATCATGCAACGTCCCGGTTTTGCCAGGTTTTCGAAAAGAATTTCATCGCCCAGATACGGAGTCGGCTTCTGCGGAATCTTGGCAGGCGGATTGACCAACCGCACGCCCCCTGGATAAAAGAACTCCTTCGCAAGCTTGTTCAAAAAGATCCCCGGATATCCGATGTGCGAATTGCCGTGATTCTTGGAATCATTTGGCAAAACCGAATTCCCCCACGTCACGCTATCGCCCATTGTGACCACGTAAACGGGACTTTTTGCCTCCAACTTCGCAGCGGTTCGCGGGATATATTTTTTCAGTCGGGCACTTTGTTGGGGAGTACGGGGAAATGCATCCGCCGACGTCCCGGAAAAGAATCCAGCAGCCAACACTATGAGTGTCGCGATTTCGCAATACTTTCGCATTATTAACTATCGAGAATTAGAAAAATTAAAGGGTATTATTAATTTTTTACCCTCATCTGTCAAAGCAAACCTTAAATCCCGCCAATTTTATAAAAAAACCACCCCACTTCAATCTTGTCCGCTGGATTCTTTTGAAAGAATGAAATCACAAATCACGATTTTGTGATCGGTCTGCGAAGATCGTTTCGATTCTATCTTAATCGCTTGTATACCATCGGTATGCCAAATCTGATCCAGCCTCAAAAGCGGGAAGGATGCCGGATATGTATTGCCACTTCCATCACCGCTGGAAACCGAAGCATCTTCCAGTTCAGCAATTTTCAACATCCGAAACACATCATCGCCCGGAGGAGTGGCGAAATCGCCGGCAACGATCAAAGGCGGAATTTCGTTGGCGCTGCTGATTGACTCCGACCGATACCTGACCAGATGCCGCAGCGTCCGGCGATTCTCAATGCGGTTTTCCAAAAATTCAGTCCATGCCGCCTGCTTCCAAAGATCAAACCGGGGAATGGAGCGCTGCAAATGTACATTGGCCAGATCGATCACCTCTCCGTCAGGCATTTGCAGACGGGTGCGAAAGGTCGACTTTTTCTTAACAACCGGCTCGGTATTTTCAAAACGCCCGCGGGCGATGATCGCATTGCCCGCGTTGGCCACGTAGCTTCCCTGCCCTTCGAAAAGCTCCACGATCAGAGCATCCAGCTTTGCCTTTTCCGGAGCTTCCTGGAGAAACACGATATCCGGCTTTAAATCACGCACTTCGTTGGCGGCTTCAATCCGACCCAGACCGCAGTTTACCGTAATAATCCGAAAAACGCGCTCCCCCTCCTTTGGAACGGTTTTTCCACCCAACACAGCCACTTTAAATTCGCGGCCGAGAGATTGCGTCTCGTCCGACATCAAAACTCCTATAAGAAGCCAGAGAAAAAACAGCACGATGCAAACTCGCGATTTGAATTTCGCTCCGAAAATTATGGACGACAGCATCCCTGCCATCGCCCACGCCCAAATCGGAATGAGCGTGATCACGACGAATGAATCCCACCGGTTCAAATAGCACAACAACACCGCCACCAAGATCGCTCCGATGGTTATCGGAGCGCCTATTGAAATCAAGGAACGGAGGTGTCGGCGCATGAAAGAAACGGAACAATAAATTTAGTCGGCGTTCTTTCGCCCAGAGTGTTTATTCGATCCAGCAAAGAAGCGTCACGGCGCAGGAAATATTTCCACTCCACTGACATCAGTCGGTTTAGAAAACGAGATCGTCAGTGTACCGTCTGTCACCGCAATTTTCTGAAATGATTCCGTAGCCGCCGTCATTGGTTTATCCAGAACCACTTCGCGATCTTTCGCCACACCTTGCAGTGAAATTCCGGCGATCGTATTGCTTTTATCCATCGAGCCAAATGTAAGCCGCACTTCGTAGTTCCCGTTTTTCAGGCCCGATATTTTCGCCTCCGTAAGCCCGCGCGCTCCCGAAGCCGCCACCCACGGCCACATCCCTTCCTGGACTTCGCCTTCCATAAAAATCGAATGCCGATAGAAAAACTCCGGCTTTTCCGGAAGGGTCGAAACCTGAACCGATGGCGACGGCCCACCCACATTGGGCACGTCCAACCACAGCGTCCCGCCCTCCGTTTTGCGATCCCCCGGCGCTCCGAAATTGATCCCGATCCGGTTAAGCTTTCCGTTTAATTTTTCCGCAGAAACCGCTCCCCACGAAGTCCATTGCTCGAACGTCTCCGGCATGGAAATGAGCGACAACGCGCTCGGCAACGGGTAAGCGCAGGTGCAGCCTTCGTAAAAATACGGCAAGTTCAGCAGACCGTTTGCCGGGATCACACTGTTCGTGCAACCACTTCGAGGACCGGCAATATTGATCGTTCCGCTCTCCGTTTTCTTATCGTAAAACGCGGCTGTTCCCGAACGCATCGTGAAGACATTTCCGTAATCGAATCCGCCATCGCACCCGTAGCTCTTTGGAAAAACCCGATCTTCCTTTTCACCCGTCAGCGGACTGATTCGCGTTCCCGCTTTCGGCGCATCCGGCTTCCAATCATCCTTTTGATTTGGCGGCCGATACTGACTTGGCTGCACTGTTTTTAAATCGGTCTCCGAAAAACTCTGCCGCAAAACCGGCACTTCCTCGGCCGCAAAGGTCCGCCCCGTGTAGACATCCGTGAACATCGGTTCCAACAGCCGGTAATCCACTTTTCCCTTTCGAGTTGAAGCATCCAACCAGTCTTTCGACTGAGAAATCATCACTCCATCGATGAATTGAGGCTGAGGCGACCGTTTAAAATGCTGGGTCGCATCACCATACCACTGTAAGCCCACCGGCGAGCGAACCAACTCATCGGCACTCTCTGCCCAGCCTCCCGTGTAGTTGGTCGTTCCAGCAATCGCGCCATTCCGAACCGTTGATTTCCCTTCAGTAAACACGACGCCGCCGTACGGCCTAACCGATTTAAAAACGGAATCTGAATCAACCTTCGAATCAAAAACCCCCACCAGATCGGCGAAGTATTTCGGCATTTCAAACGCAGCCGGATTTGCATTTTGAAAAGACAATCGCTCAGCAGAAATCGAGTCGAAAAGTTCCGATCTAAGCTTCGAAATCAACGCGTCATCATCACCTACAATCACAAAATTCATCTTCGATTGTGAGACCAGTGATCTGCAAAAGTCTGCATCAACTCCCTCCAGTCCCAGGATCACGCCAAACCCATGTTTCTTTCCACTGCCGCGCAGAACTTCCATCGACCGCGACTCCACAACCTGATCCATCATCGAACGGGAAGTCAGCTTTGTCCCCTCGCCTTCCGCCGCAAAACAATAGATTACCCCTTCAACTGTCGACGCAAAAATTTTGTCGTCACCAGCAATGATGGAATGCACTTCACCCTCGATACCCGGCAGTTTTGAATCTGCAAAATTTAACTCACGATCCGCTGTTCGAATCGTCGTCCGAATATCCGGAAGACCTTCTGCTCGCGGCTTATCTTCATGCCGTTTCATATTCACTTTGTCATCGAAAAGCAAACCGCGTCGCCGTAACTTTTGTTCCTCTTTCGCCGAAGGAGTTGAAGCAAACCAACCACCCGTCAATCGCCCCGGCGCAGGCAGATCAAATTCCTTCAACGCCCCCGTTTTCAAATCCAACCGAGCCGGATACGCATTGCTGCTCGGAACAATCAAATCTCCACTTTCCACCAAAAGATAGCCCTGCGGGGCAAGACCACCAAACGCCTCCGCGTTGTGCGGGGCGATTCCGTATTTGTAACTGCAGCGATCATTCAGCCAAATCACCTCGCCATTTTCCACATTCAGGCAGTAAACAAAAACCCCTTCCAGCGGCCAAACACCTGCGGCAAAATAGACCCGATCGTCTTTCAAAACCGGTCCCCCACGAACCGGCCACACCGAAATCAACCGTCCATTCCCAATCACTTTTCGTTCCGATGGAACGGCTTTCATTTTCCAGACTAACGAACCGTCGGACGCCTTTACGCAATAAAAGTTCCCGTCATCCGAACCAAACATGACCCGTCCTTTTCCACCGACCGGAGCCATTCGAACTGGCCCATTCGTAAAAAACTTCCAGATCTGTTTACCCGTCTCTGAATCAAAAGCTGTCACCGAATCATCCCACGTCGAACTCACGAAAAGCCGTTTACCGAGGAGGATGGGTTTGTAGCCTTTATCGAATTGAAGCCGTCCATCATTCCACGCTGGAATTTGCGGTTGAAGCTGATGCACCCATTTTAATTTCAATTTCTCCGATAGCTTTTGTTCCGTTGTCGCCGTTCGCCCCGGATCATGACGCCACATCGGCCAGTCTGCCGCAGACAGATTCAAAACGAAAAATAGACTGCCAATAAAAAAACCAAATCGCATTGCAAAGTTTCACGAAAACTGAACCAAAGTGCAATGGCAGGATCACGACCATTTTCACACTCCAATAACCCGTCCGTCTTCAATCCGAAACTGAAGGTCCCCTACCAATTCGGCCTCGCGGCGACTGTGCGTGATGTGCAAAACGGTGATTCCATTTTCAGCTGTGACGCGCTTCAAGAGCTCAACCATCTCCGCATGGGTGTCTTCGTCCAAAGCAGAGAGCGGTTCATCGAGACACAACACGGCAGGTTTCACCGCCAACGCCCGACCGAGCGCGACCCGTTGCCGTTCCCCGCCGGAAAGCCCGTGTGGTTTACGATCCAGTAAATCGGTCAATCCCAATTCAGCGGCAAGTTCATCAACCCGCTTCGCAATCGCATCGGATTTCCACCCTCGAACTTTCGGGCTGAATGCTAAATGCTTGCGCACCGTTTTCGTAGTGAAAAGCGATCCATCCTGAGGCACAAAACCAATCCCCCGCCGACCCGGAAGTTCGTTCGTCACGTCGCGATCGGATACAAAAATTTTTCCGCCGGTCACGTTTTTCAATCCACATACAGCTTCAAGAATCGTCGTTTTTCCGCACCCTGTTTTTCCCATGAGTACTCCATATTTCCCTTCCGGGATCTCGAAATTCACATCCGTGATTTCAAATTCGCCGGCGCGGACTGTGAGGTTTTCAATCCTAACCATGGTACAATCCTCCTTCGTTTTTTCGGTCCCACATCCGCACCCCGACAAGTACGACTACCGCAATCGTCACCATCATCAGCGAAACAATAACCGCAGTTTCAAGGCTGCCTGTGGTGATTTCCAGAAATACGGTACTGCTGAGGACTTCCGTTTTGTTCGGAATCGTTCCCGCGAAAACAAGAATGGGACCAAACTCTCCCATCGATCGCGTCCACGCCAACGTTCCCGCCGTTGAAATTCCGCGCCAGGATTCAGGGATCACCACACTGAAAAATGCCCGTGCTCGACTGCAGCCTAATGTCTGTGCTACCTGCTCTGTTCGCGGGCTGATCTGATCAAACGTGTTCCGCATCGTGCGAACACTGAACGCACAAGCAACCGAAAACTGGGCAATGATGACGGCGGCAACATTGAAGGTGATTTCGATTCCCAAACTGTTCAGCATGTCCTCGAAACTCGTTCCGCCAGGAGGCATTTTATTAAATAACAACAGCAGGCTGAGCCCCACCACCAGGGGCGGCAAGACGATCGGAATGTCCAGAATCGCATCGACCAGCAGCTTCCCCGGAAAGTTATAGCGGGACAGCAGATAGCCCGTTGGAACCGCCACAATGAGCGACAGAATTGCCGAAACAGTGCACGAGAAAAGGGTCAATTTTATCGAATTGATAACGGCCTTGTCCGTAAAAATTTTCACCAGACTGGCTTTATCAGGATCGTCAGACGAAAACGGAACGGCCCGAAAACCATAAATTGCATCCGCGACTAACATCAGCACAATCAAGAGCAGGTAGATCGCCGCGAGCGAACTGATTGCTGCGAGAAATGGCTTGTCAGATTTGCTCATAAAAACGTTGCGACGAAAGATACCGACTCAATTTTCTTCCGCCAATTCCCACCGAAAACCATACTTCAAAAACTCCGCTTTGCCCGCTTCGGAAACGAATGTTTCGTAAAATCGACGCACCAAATTGGGATGCGCCGACCCTTGCCCAATCGCAAATGGCTGCACCGCAATCGACTTCGGCCTGTTGATTTCGATGATGTCGACATCTGCCGTGCTACCTGTATTGGCCATCGCGTTGCTTCGATAAACGATCACCACATCAAGCGCGTTGCTGCGGATTTGATTCACCAAAAAGTCCCCCGTTGCAGACGCCGGAACGACATTTCCGGTGTCCATGATCTCCTTGTAAAGCCCCTCAGATTCAAGCAGCCTCTGCGTCAGCGCGCCGAGCGCCGATTTCTTGGGATGCGAAAACCCGATCTTGAGTCCGTCTTTTTTTAGGTCCGGCAGTGTCAATACACTTTCCGGATTTCCTTTTTTTACAAGCATCACCATCTCGTTCGCGGATACGGTGGTCGGCTTTGAAAAGCGTTCTTCCACCATCGTCATGAACGATTGATCGCATGAGAAATAGGCATCCGGAGTTTCGCCGGCCTTCATTTGGGAAACCAGAATTCCGCAGCCGTTATACGTCGGATTGATCTTTACGCCTTCGCGAGCTTCGAATTTTTCAATCGATTTTTCAATCGCCGGACGCAACATCGCACCGCTGAAAAGCGCCACCTCAGGAGTCTTTGCCCACATATCAGCGGTTTCAACCGGTTCGTAACCATCTGCTGCAAAAACCATTAACCCTTTGTCCTTCGCCGTCAGGTAGCGACAAAATTTCAACGCTTCAGTTGGCTGCTTCGAGTCAGTCAATACCCCAACCGTGATGTCTTTTTTCTCGGCTTCGAATTCCGGCACATTCACAAAATCCAGATCCGAATATTGCGACGCGACCGCATCCCAAATAATCCCCGCATCGACGGTTCCAAGTTTCACCGTATTCGCAATTTCATTCACCGTCGGAAACGTCACCGTCGGCTCGAAGCCATCCCACAACCCATGTTTCGAAAGAATTTTCTTCGTGAATTTCCCAACCGAAGCCGCTCCGGGATTGCCGATCGCAATTTTCAGGTCTGATCTCTTCACGTCTGCCAACGCAGCAATTCCCTTCGGATTCCCTTTCGCAACCGCAAACCCAGCCCGCATGTAGGCAACCCCCATCGTCTCCGCAACATGACCTTTTTCCTTCGCCAAATCGGTGTAGCTCGAGTCGCCCGCCAAATAAATATCGCCCTTACCGATGTCCAGTTTCGCCAAAAGCGTGCCTGAACCACCGAACTGAATTTCGACAGGAATGCCATACTCCTCCTCGTATTGCTTCGCGATTGCCGTAACTGGTTTCTTCATTCCCGCCGCGCAAAACATCACAAGCGGTTTGGTGTCGGTCCCGTCTTTTTTACCACAACCGGCGAAAGCCAGCGCCGTTAAGACTAGAAAAAAGTTTCGCAAAATTGGGTGCATCACAGAGCTGGAATTTGTTGGATTCAGAACTCTATTCTGGGACCGCATCGCTGCGGAATCAATGAAATCGTGAGGTTTCATTGCGCCAGTGATTCATGCTCCTCCACAAACCTCACATTCAGGATTCCGCTTCAACGCAATGGTTTGAAATCGCATCGACGCGCTGTCGAAATAAATCATCTTATTCGCATTCGCCGTTCCCAAGCCTGCTAGCAGCTTAATCCCTTCCATCACCCCAATCTGAGCAGCCAATGCGGACACCGCACCGATCACCGGAAAACGACGTTTCCAGTTCGGCGGAATTTCAGGATACAGACACGCCAGACAGGCTGATTCGCCCGGCACGATCGTAATGATGCGACCTTCCAAATTATACATCGCAGAATCGATGAGCGGTTTTCCCTGTCGAACGCATTCCCGATTCATCAAAAATCGTTCTTCAAAGAGAGGTGCCGCCCCAAAAACGACATCGGCTTTTGAAACCAAATCTGCAGCGTTCGCTTCCGTAATATTTTCGTCGATCGCTTCAACTTCGACATTCGGGTTAAACGCCTCAAGCGTCGCTTTTGCGCTCGCCGCCCGCGGTTTCCCGACATCATCGTGACGCATCAAAATTTGCCGGTTCAAATCATCCAGCCGCAGATTCCCCGCGTGAGCGATGATGATCTTTCCAAAACCCGCTGCCGCCAGCGATTGACAAATCGGCCCGCCAAGCCCGCCGCAACGGGACACCAGCGCCGTCGAGTTTCGTAAAATGCGCTGGCCTTTTTCACCAAAACCCGGCACATCCAACTGCCATTCATAAATGGCCCGATCCAAATCCGTGAGCTCGTTCATGTCGAATTAGCCACCCGCAATCGGAGTCATCAGCATGACCGTCTTCACGCCATCCAACACGATGTCAGAGGGTGAGCCTGCCGCCTGTTCTCCATCGAGAATGACCAGGGTGGACGGACGCAAATTCCCCTCCGCATTGACGAGCAGATCTGCATATTTTCCGCCATGACGAGTACAGAGCTGCGTAATCAAAGCCGGCAATGCGGTACCTGAGTCCACATCGATCGATTCATCAGTCTCGCCTGTAAGACCCGCGAGCTGGCCCGTGTATTGAACGGTAATTTCCATTGTAATTGTTTTACCAGATCAACGCGAAGGAATCAACCACCGCGACGACACCTTTGCGTTATCCCATTTTCCGGCAACATTCCCCTCACAACGCATGCAGCAACACTCCATCGGCATTCTCGACTCTGGACTCGGCGGGCTCTCCGTCCTGCGGGAAATCCGTGCCCTGTTGCCGAATGAAAACCTGCATTACATCGCCGACTCCGCGTGGTGCCCCTACGGCCCGCGCAGCTTCGAGGAAATCATCCAGCGCACTAGCTTTCTCTCCGATCACCTCATCCATCACGGAGCCAAAGCCATCGTCATCGCCTGCAATTCCGCGACCATTGCCGCGATCGGCTCACTCCGCGCCACTTATCCTCTGCCGTTCGTCGGGATGGAACCGGCCGTGAAACCCGCTGCCGCCCATACCAAAACCGGAACGATCGGCGTTCTCGCAACCGAAGCTTCCCTCGCAGGAGAAAAATTTCACCGACTCGTCAGCAGCCACGCCAGCGGCGTGCGCGTCATCACTCGCCCCTGTCCCGAATTCGTCGAGCTCGTCGAAGCAGGAATCCTCGACGGCCCCAAAGCCCAAGCCGCCGTTAAGTTTCATATAGATTCGCTCCTCGCAGAAGGAGCCGACGTGCTCGTTCTCGGCTGCAGCCACTACCCGTTTCTCCGTCCGCTGATCGAACGCGCTGCCGGAGAAAACATCGAAGTCATCGACACCGGCAGTCCCGTTTCAAAACGACTCAAAGGAATTTTGGAGACCGAAAATCTCATCTCAGCCGAAAACGCAGATTCAAAAGTCATCATCCAAACCACAGGTGATCTGGCGCATTTAAAAAACCTGCTACCAACCCTCTGCCCTGGCTTGGACGCAGAAGTGTCCGCATTTGAATAAACTCCCTCAGCAACCCCAAAAAATCCCACTCCTAATTTTTGCGTTTTTTGAGCCTTTTTGCGGCTATGAAACCAGCTTTCCAGCCGCCAGTTCCATTCCACGCTTCGCGGCAGCTCGCGCCCGATCATCGTGCGTCACCATCAAAACTGCACCACCCGCTTCCGCAAACTCGGCGAGGTGATCGAGAATAATTTCGGAATTTTCTGTATCCAGATTCCCTGTCGGTTCATCGGCAAGAATCAATTTTGGCTCACGCATCAACGCCCGCGCAAGCGCTGCCCGCTGCTGTTCACCGACACTCAAACGCGACGGCACGTGATGTTTCCGATGACTGAGTTGAAATTTTTCGAGCAAAGCATCAGTCCGCTCCGACAAGTCTTCACCCGTCGGCGATGCCAGTTCATTCACCAAAATGTTGTCTCGAATATCGAGATAGGGAATGAGATGAAACTGCTGGAATACAAAACCAATGTGTTCGCCCCGAAAAGCCGCGCGCTTCTCCGGACTCAGCAAATACGGATCCTGATCAGTGATCGTTACCGAACCGCTCCCCGGCGAAAGCAACGCGCCCGACATCAGCAACAGCGTCGATTTTCCACAACCACTCGCCCCATGCATCGCCACAAAATCACCCGCATCAAGCGTGAACGACACATCATCAACAGCCCGAACATCGCCATCTTTGGTCGCGAACGTTTTGGCTAAATTCTCGGCTTTTAAAATTGTGCTCATAGCGGATTTCAAGATGCAGGCGTAAAAGTTGTTTCAAGGTGGGGCGAAGCGTCCCGCTGAGCCGCGTGGTCCGAGATGAACTCTTCTAACCCAATCGCTTCGCGGCGAAGCTGGAAGGTGGTTTCCGCGATTTTTTGGACCACGCGGCTCGGCAGGGACGCCTCGCCCCACCCCGAATGCTCTTCTAAAATTCTACTATTCTCGAATTTCTGCGCCCTCACGTTTCGAACCAATAGGGTTGGTTCATCGAATATACTCTGTTGCTTCGTGAAGGCGTTTCGATCCAATAGTATACGTTCGCCGAACAGACCCTGTTGGATCGTAAAAATGGAAATTGGGTTAATCATTTCGCAAAATATCGGCGGGATCTTTTTGCGCGGCAGCGAGCGCCGGAAGCCATGCGGCGGCGGCGGCGAGAATCGGAGCCACGACCAGCGGAACGATCCAAAACTTGGTCGTCATCAAATCACCGAGGGATTGTTGTTGGAATATTCGATCGCTGAGCAGCGGAAAAATCACGGAAAACAGAACCAACCCCAAAATGGCTCCCAGCAATCCAGCAAGCCCCGCACGAGTCAAAAATGCGGCGAAAATTTTTCCGCTCTTCACGCCAACCGCTCGCAGAATTCCGATCTCGTTGACGCGTTCGCGAACGTTGAGCAGCGCAAGCAATCCAATCCAAATCATTGCGGCAAGCATTGCCAGCGGCAGCAAAATCCCCGCAAAGCGCTCGCGCTCGGCCCCCAGCGTCGCCAATTCGCGTTCCGTATCAGCGAGCTTTTTCTGAGCGGTCGCTTTGGCGAGATTCCGCGCTTCGGCCCGCGCTAGCGCGGTACTTTGAGTTTCGACAATTTGTGTGTCCGGCAAAATTTGCATCAGCTCCGCCCGAATTTCGCCGAGTCGATCCAGTGTCGCGCAATTGCATTCAAGCGCTTGAATCGCATTGATTTGCCCTGGTGCATCCGCCAATTCCTGCGCTTCAGAAAGATTCAGCCACATCGTAATATCATCTTTGGAACCACGCTCCCCGTGAACCTTCGCGACCTCAAAATCGCGTCCGAGAAACGTCGTCTTGTCTCCGACCTTCAACCCTGCGCCTTTGTGCAATTCAAAGCCGAGAACAATTTTCCCAGGCTCAACGGGATCAATCAGCGGGCTTTTAGGATCGCGATGAGCAATCGGAACTTCGCCACGAATTCCTATCGCAATCACGGTTCGGTCGTTTTGCTCCGTCCATTTGAGTTTTCTCGTCAGGCTCGGAAGCAAATGATTCACCGTCACAATTTTGCTTTCGGCGAGCTTGGTAGCGTATGCTTCCGGCATCGTTTTTGAAGCAAAACCATCAGCATAGACTTCGGCCATTTCCTGATCTTTTGGGAAAATGTAGATGTTGAAACCGAGGCCTTTCATCGATTTTCGAATCTCATCCTCGAGCTTTTTCATATCCGCTTCGGTCTCGGCACGCATGTCATCGAGAATTGAAACCGTTTGCTTTTGATGCGCGCCAAGAAGACAAATCATCGCAATGACACAGCCAACCGCGAGCGCAACGCCCAGAAGCGACAATGCAAAACTGATTTTCCGATGCGCGATCTC
>CALAHF010000197.1 GCA_937891465.1 uncultured Verrucomicrobiales bacterium
TGGGAAACCACGGTTGATGAAATTTTGGGATTGGACATCAAGATTCCGGACGAGGCAAAAGGGATCACGCTTTACATGCTGGTTTCAAATCGGAGCGGGATTCCGGGAACGCCTCCACCGAAAATTTGGTCGAAAGCGTGGATGTTGAATCGTGAGCCAAACATCAAAAAACGTCGTTTGGCTTTTGCCGAATCGATGCTGAGTGTGGATCTGGAATTTGAGCCGGGAACGAAATACGCCTACTCGAATTCGGGATTCATCGTTGCTGGAGCGATGCTTGCGAAAGTGGGGGGTAAGTCGTGGGAGGAACTGATCACCGAGCGAGTTTTTGAACCGCTCGGAATGGAGTCGGCTGGTTTTGGTGGAGCAGCGAGCGAGGGAAAAGAGGATCAGCCATGGGGGCATAAGTCCACACGGCGTTCGCAGGAGCCGGGACCGAAAGATGACAATCCTGACGTGGTTGGGCCGGCGGGGACGGTTCACGCATCGCTTGGTGATTTGGCGAAATACGTGAGAATGCATGCAACGCACGAAGTTGGACCCGTTTTGAAAAAAACGGAGACGTTTGAGTTTTTACAATCGATCGCCGAAGAAAATGACGGCAAGTATGCCTGTGGTTGGATTGTGTTAGAGCGTGGGTGGGCGCAGGGGCCGGCGCTGATGCACAACGGATCAAACACGATGAATTATTGCGTGATTTGGATGGCTCCGAAGCGGAAATTTGCAGCAATCGCGGTTTCGAATATCGGGCCGGATGAAGCGGCAATGGCGGCGGATCAGGCGGTTTCAAAAATTGCGATGGAGAAACTGAAGTAGTTGGCGAGGCGTTTGTTTTCGATTTTTCGAACGTACCCTATTGATTCGCTGAACGTACCCTGTTGGTTCGTGGCGAGTCAATTTTTCCTGATTCCCGTTCCTTCCAGAAATTTTTTTTAAAATCCGGTTGCAAATGATTCGGGAAAAGAACGGGAATTAGACGGAATTTTCGAGAAGCTAATTGGTGGCTTTGGTTCGTGGTTTCGTCGGCGCTTGGGAAGACGCCGTTCCTTGGCGGGGAAACTTCTGAAAAAGTGAGTTGAGAGTTTCGCGTTTTTTGAGACGATAGGACATGCCTGATTTTTCATATCACAAACCTTTCCCACTCGGCCCTGACAAGACGAATTATCGTCTGGTGACGAAGGATTTTGTTGAGGTGGTTGAGTTTGAAGGAAAAGAGATTTTGAAAGTCGATCCCGAAGGTCTCACGCTGTTGGCGAATGAAGCGGTTCGGGATATTTCGTTCATGTTGCGGCCGAGTCATCTGAAGCAAGTGGCTGAGATTTTGGATGATGAAGAAGGTGCAACGGACAATGATCGGATGGTGGCTTTAACGCTGCTACGAAATGCGGAAATCGCGGTGCGGGGTATTTTGCCGATGTGTCAGGATACGGGAACGGCGATTGTGCAGGGTAAAAAAGGCCAGCAAGTCTGGACGGGCGGCGGCGATGAAAAAGCGATTTCGGCGGGAATTTGGAAAACCTACCAAGAAGAGAATCTTCGATATTCGCAAATGGCACCGATCAATTTCTTCGATGAAAAAAACACGCGGGACAATTTGCCGTGTCAGTTGGATTTGTTGGCTGCGGATGGCGATGAGTATGAATTTTTGTTCATCACGAAAGGCGGTGGTTCAGCGAACAAATCGTTTTTGTATCAAGAAACTAAAGCACTGCTGACCCCAGAACGTTTTGTGGAGTGGGCCGTTGAGAAAATGCGGACGCTCGGGACGTCAGCGTGTCCGCCGTATCACTTGGCTTTTGTGGTTGGTGGGACCAGTGCGGAGGCAACGATGAAGACGGTGAAGTTGGCGACAACTCGGTATTATGACGAATTACCAACGGAAGGAAATGACCAGGCGCAGGCTTTTCGGGATATCAAAATGGAAGCGATCCTTTTAGAGAAAGCCCGCGAGATTGGGATCGGTGCGCAGTTTGGTGGAAAGTATTTTGCGCTGGAAACTCGGGTGATTCGATTGCCACGTCACGGAGCTAGTTTGCCAGTTGGCTTGGCAGTGAGTTGTTCGGCAGATCGTCAGGCGAAGGCAAAAATCACGCGCGACGGTATTTTTCTGGAGCAGCTCGAAACGAATCCTGGGCAGTATATTCCGGAGAAATGGAAGGATCATAAATTTCAGGGAGTGAAGGTAAATTTGAACGAAGGAATGGAAAGCACGTTGAAAACGCTTTCGAAATATCCAGTGACAACGGCGTTGGAGCTGACCGGAACAATCATTGTGGCTCGTGATATTGCCCACGCGAAGTTGCGCGAAATGATCGAGGACGGAAAGGAGTTGCCGGATTACATCAAGGATTACCCTGTTTATTACGCAGGGCCGGCGAAGAAGCCGGAGGGCATGGCGAGTGGTTCCTTCGGACCGACGA
>CALAHF010000198.1 GCA_937891465.1 uncultured Verrucomicrobiales bacterium
CATCGCCTATGTATTGAAAGATCAGTTCCGTTTGGTGTGGACGTATTCGAAGGCTTCAACAGCACGATCAGCCGAATCATCCACAAATCCCGCGGAATCCCGCGGAATCCGATCCCTGGATTATCTCTTTCTGAAACTCAGACAGGAAACCGCTCTGCACTTTTGAAAGAGAGCCGCCACCATTGCAGATCAGCGCTGCACCTTGATTTGGCAGGAGCGTGCTGGTGGAAAAGTTCAGAAGATTGATATTGATGTGATGCGGGCCACTGAAGGACATCTCTTTCAAGATGAATCGGATGCGGGGCTTCGGTACGGCCTCGATTTCAAAACAGAGCATGAGCCGATTCTGACCTTCGATGTTCCGAGCTGTAAGGCGAATACAGTTCTCAAGGTTCGCCTTCGTCCAGATTGGTAATTCGCCGCCGGAATTGAATCGAAAAAACCGTTACGCAATGGCTTGACGGCGAAATCAATCGCGTTAGATTCCGGTCCAAAATTTGACACATATATCGCTTCACAGCGGTATCAAAATATCTGAGGTTCGGTGGCTGAGTGGTCGAAAGCGCTTCTTTGCTAAAGAAGTGAACTCGAAAGGGTTCCGTGGGTTCGAATCCCACCCGGACCGCCATTTTCAGTAGGTCGAAAGCTAATCGAAATCAATGAGTTGTGAGCGTGAGGCGCTGCGGTTATATTGCTGAAATCAGTTCATCCAAGGACGTCTTCTCAAGGCTCTAGTGCCACTAAAATGCCATTTTGGTGCCACTAAACTTGACAATAGTGGCACCGGATTGAAAGATTCTGTGTGTCCAGATCGGCAAGTGTCATTCCCAAAAGAGTCTCTGGTGAAGACCGGTGGGTGATTTCTATCCCCCCGCATCTATCTTCGACAGGAAAGCGTCGCCGTGAATTTTTCCACTCGAAGTCTGAGGCCCTGAAACGTTCCGAGGAGCTTAAAAGAAATACAGAGCTGACGAAACGTGTCGCGCAAACTGTTAGTGCTGATTTAATCCGAACAGCTGTGAATTACGATGAACTCTTCACTGACGTTTATGGATTTAAAGGAGGTCTTGAAGAGGCGTGCTGACTCAAGGCTCCGTGCTCAAAGTCACCGCCAATGGAACCGTCACCTCACCCGTCCTGCGCGGTGTCTACGTGATGGAGCACTTTCTGGGTGATCGTCCATCACCGCCACCTCCCTCCGTGCCAGCGGTTGAACCGGACATTCGAGGCGCAGCGACCATTCGTGAGCTGTTGGCAAAACACCGCGAAGATGCGGCCTGCTCGAGTTGTCATCAGAGGATTGATCCGCCGGGTTTCGCGCTCGAGAGTTTCGATGTGATGGGACGGTGGCGGGACAACTACCGATCGCTCGGAGAAGGATCGGAACGCATCGAGGGAGTCGGTCGAAGTGGCAATGAGTTCGTTCACTACATCGGCCAGGAAGTGGATGCGTCAGGAAAGACCGCCGACGGAAAAGCGTTCACAGACATCGTCGAGTTCAAAAAACTCTTATTGAAAGATGAAGATGCGATTGCCCGAAACCTGATCGAACAACTTATCGTTTATGCGACGGGCGCGCCGGTGAGATTTTCAGATCGCGACGAAGTGGCTGCCATTTTGGAGAAAACTAAAGAAACGGAATATGGCGTTCGGAGTATCATTCACTCCATTGTGCAGAGCCCGTTGTTCCTGAAGAAGTAATCCAACCGTGGTCAAACCTAGCGCCTAACCAATGAAAACCAACCGCCGAACTTTCCTCCGCGCCGCAGGCGTTGCCATGGGGCTCCCAACGCTCGAATCCTTCGGGGCCGCCACCTCAGCGCAAGGCTCGCCCAAGCGCATGATCGCGATCAACCAGGACCTTGGATTCATTCCCAAGCTGTTCTTTCCAAAAGGCGAAGGTCGCGACTACGAACTCTCCCCCTATCTCCAAAAGATCGCCGCGCATCGAGAGCAGTTCACCGTTTTCAGCGGCCTGTCTCATCCCGGGGTAAAAATGAAAAGAGTCACCCTACGCAAGGATCTCACCCCTGGAAGCTGGTTTGAAGAAGGAGGGAAAACCGCCGTCTGTTTTGATATAGCAAAGGGTAAGACTGAAATCCATTTTGGGTGATTGGGTTTTAGATGAAAAGGAAATCCCAGAATGGAAGGGAATCAGTCTTGAGGCACGAGTGAAAAGAAGATGATTTTGGGGAACCGAGACGTTTCAAGGTCGGATCTTGGAGCTTTTCTTAAAAGAAGGTAAAAGGAAGAAGCGTGCTTATCAAAGCAGTCCGATCGAGCGAGATCACTCCGAAAGAAGTGCAAACCAAATCGTTGAGAAACGCTTGATACCTTGTGGCCAGACTGGTGGAGCTGAGGAGGCGCAAACTTCAATTCATCCCCGCCTGACAACCCCATGCCATCTATCAGTGGGTATTCGTCTATCCGGCGCAGGTATCGGCCTCTCATATCAGGGGACCGGATTGCGCCGGCATATCGCAGTGACAAAGAGGGAGGTTTCAGTAGATCATTCACAATCATGAAACCTTTCCTTTCCACCCTCTTTTGTTCATCGCTCGTTTTTGTAGGATTTACACTGAGTGCTTTCTCGCAAGAGGCTGAGATCAAAGTCGGCATCATCGGGCTCGACACCGGGCATGTCATTGCATTCACCAAGACGATGAATGATCCGGCAGCCAAAGGAGCGCTTGCCAACTGCAAAGTCGTCGCCGCCTATCCGAAAGGAAGCCCGGACATCGAAAGCAGCGTGAGCCGCGTTCCTAAATACACGGAAGAAATCCAAGCCTACGGAGTCGAGATCGTCGATTCCATTCCTGCGCTCCTCGAAAAAGTGGATGCTGTTCTTCTCGAAACTAACGACGGGCGTCCGCACCTCGAACAAGTTGTACCAGTGCTCAAGGCTGGAAAACGCGTTTTTATTGATAAGCCCATCGCCGGCTCTCTGACGGATGCGATTCTCATCTTCGAGGCATCGAAAAAATATGACGTTCCTCTTTTTTCCTCATCCTCTCTTCGATATGGACCGAAGTCGCAGCAAGTTCGCTCCGGTTCAATCGGCACGGTTACGAATGCAAAAACAGGAAGTCCGGCCTCGCTGGAAAAAACGCACCCGGATCTATTCTGGTATGGTATCCACGGAGTTGAATCGCTTTTCACGGTGATGGGCACTGGTTGTGAGTCAGTCGTTCGTTCGACGACTGAGGAGGGAATGATACAGGTCACCGGAACCTGGAAGGGAAATCGAACTGGAATTTTCGAAGAGCGAAAAGGTTATGGCGGAACCGCCACCGGCTCAAAAGGTGAGAGCGAAGTGGGCGCCTACCCCGGATACGCCCCGCTTGTCGTAGAAATTGCGAAATACTTTGTGTCGGGAACCATCCCCGTCGACCCAGCTGAGACGTTGGAAATCTATGCATTCATGGAAGCAGCAGATGAGAGTAAACGTAATTCCGGCGCTTCAGTGACACTTGACAGCGTCTTTAAGAAGGCGCAGAAGGCCGCGCAAAGTAGGCTCGGAGAGCTTGAATAGCGGCGGTCTGCGTGCGGAACTTCTTATTTATCCTCTGCAGTCCACCGCTTCATTTGAGCGATATTGTCCTCTATCGTTTTGAAAAAAAAATGAAAATTACGCGGTTTGCCCGAGGGCGTGAAAGCGATCATTCGCCAGGAGTGATTTTCGAACGAACCCTGTTGATTCGGCGAACCAACCCTGTTGCTTCGTCGGCTGCATTTTCAATTACCCGATCCTGAAATTGTTTTCCATGTATTCCATGCCCGAGGCGGGTAAATGGAATAAAACCGTGCCGGAAATTGTGGGCGGGGAGTAGAGTGGGGATTAAATTTCCCACTGCGGCTGTTACCATGAGCTCCTCCTTCCTTGATCAACTATTCGCTCAGGCCAGACAAGGCGGACTTCCTCCGGTCCGGACGATCACCCGGGGTCCAAAGCATCACTGGTTCGGTTATTACGACAAGTGGCAATTCGATCCGACCGATCGTTTTGTGCTCGGAATGGAAGTCGACTTCGAGCATCGCTCGCCAACGGCGGATGACTTTGTCAGGATCGGGATGGTTGACCTTGAGAACAACGACGAGTGGATCGAACTTGGGAAAAGCACCGCTTGGGGCTGGCAGCAGGGATGCATGTTGCAATGGATCGGCGAGTCGGAGATTCTCTGGAACGATCGCGAATCAGACCGTTACGTCAGCCGGATTCTGAACGTGAAAACCGGCGACCGACGGACGCTACCGTTTCCGATCTATTCGGTGAGTCCGGATGGAAAGACGGCGGTGTCTGCCGATTTCCGACGAATTAACGACGTCCGGCCCGGGTACGGCTATGTGGGGTTTCCCGATCCTCATGCGGATGAACTGGCACCGGACGACTCGGGGATTTTTCGGATCGATCTTAGCACCGGGAAGAGCGATTTGATCGTGTCGCTCGATCAGATCGCAAATCTCGGCGATATTCCGAATCCGGATCCTGCAGCAAAGCACTATTTCAACCATCTCCTTTTCAGCCCGGACGGATCTCGATTTATCTTTTTGCATCGTTGGCAGTATCCGAAAGGGAATCGCCTGACGCGTATGTTTACCGCGAATCCGGATGGCAGCGACGGCCGGATCGTCGACGACAACGGCCTGACCTCACATTTCATCTGGCGGGATCCCACGCACATTCTCGCTTATTCCGAACAGCCTTCCGACGGAAAGCGGTTTTACCTTTTTGAAGACGGGTGCGATCAAAAGATTGAAGTGGTTGGCGGCGAGGTGCTCGAGCGCGACGGACACTGTTCCTACCTGCCGAGCGGCGAATGGATTCTGAATGACACGTATCCCGACGAGAACCGCAATCAATTGCCGCACCTTTTCCATGTCGCGAGCGGAAAAGTTGCGCCCCTGGGTGAGTTTCGTTCACCGAAGAAGTACACTGGCGAATGGCGCTGCGACACCCATCCTCGATTCAGTCGGGACGGTAGGAAAGTCTTGATCGACTCGCCGCATCAGGATCAGGGGCGGCAGATGCATCTGATCGACATCAGCGAAATTGTCGGGTGAACCTTTTCGAGTAGAGATTCCAGATCGCTACGGTGTGTTTTTTTATGAGGCAACGGGGATTGTTTGTTTGATAGGCTGCCTCAGATTTGAAATGATGAAGGCAGTTTTCAAACTCATGATCCTTCGGTTCCTTTTTCCACTCACTCTTTTTGTCGTTTCAATCCTCGCGAAAGCAGAATTGCCCATTGTCATCGCTCATCGGGGCGCAAGCGGTTACATCCCCGAGCACACTCTCGAAGCCAAAGCGATGGCTCACGCGATGAGAGCAGATTTTCTGGAGCAGGATATTGTTCTTTCCAAAGATAATATTCCCGTGGTTTTACATGATGCCCATATAGACACGGTAACCGATGTGGCGACGAAATTTCCGGATCGTAAGCGCGAGGACGGCCGCTATTACGCGCTCGATTTCAGCCTGGCAGAATTGAAGCAACTTCGGGTAACCGAACGTTTTAATGCCAAAACAGGGAAGCCGGTTTACCCGAAGCGATTTCCTGGTGGCATTGGCCGATTCGAGATCGTGACGCTTGAGGAAGAACTGGAATTTATTCAAGCACTCAATCAGAGCACTGGTCGCGACGTTGGAATTTATCCCGAAATCAAAAAGCCCGGTTGGCATCGCGAGCAGGGGCACGACATCAGCCCGATCGTGCTGTCGATTTTGGAGAAATTCGGCTATCGAACCAAGGAAGATGCCTGCTTCCTGCAATGTTTCGAGATCGCGGAGGTGAAACGATTACGCGAAGAACTTGGTTGGAAGGGGCGTCTCGTGATGCTTCTGTCAGGCGGGGGAAAGGGTAAGGATGGCACGGATTTTCCTTATCTCCGGACGGAAGAAGGATTGCTGGGAATTTCGGCCATCGTTGATGGGATCGGACCACCGATCGGAAGTATCATTACTGGGAAGTCGCCAGAGGATCGACAAATCACTGACTTGGTAAAACACGCCCATGCAGCAAATCTCGTCGTGCATCCTTACACTCGCCGTTCCGATGAGTTGCCGGCGACGGTTCGGTCGGCCGACGATCTTATGGATCTTCTTTTTCGTGAAGCCGAGGCGGATGGTTTGTTCACCGACTTTCCGGACGTCACGGTGAAGTGGGTGGAAAAGGAATAAGAAAGCGAGTGACTACTTTTACTTTTTCGGCCGGGCGATTTTGGTCGCGAAGCCGGAAATCTGATTATCAAGAAGCTTGATGTCTTTTGTTCCGGGCCCTATCCGAACACCGACACGTTGGGCGGACTCAGTTAGTCAAGAAATGTTGTCTGGAACAATGATACCCCGTCCCTTTATTGAGCGTTTTGTTTAACGAGGCGATCGAAATACGGCGTTGCGAATTTTATTGTGCTGATCATGAGATCGCGATGATCCCGGTTATTATCGATTCGAATTGCTCTTTCAAGGATTTTTATCGGGGTGTCGGCCCGATCGGGATTGCTTGTATTTTCTGTTTAGGAGGCACACGAATTCAGTTTATCCATCCAGCCCTGGACCTGAAGGGCGTCGGGATATGTGGCTCCAACGGGCACTTCTTGTAAGCCGCGGACAACTCGACAAAAACAACGCAGTTCTTCGGCCAGCATTCCGCTAGCTCCCTTCCCATTCGCGCGTATTTCGAGACCTAGCGGCCACTCGGCTTGATCGCTCCAGACTTCGATCGGACGAGGATTGGGAGTAATCCGCGCTGACCAGTTCTCGCCGAAAACTTCAGTGCGGTCCATTCCACGGGCCGGCATTCCGGGTGGAGTTAGATAGGATGCCTCGAAGGAAGCGACCGGACCGCTTTCCCATTTGAGCTGCGCCAGAGCAAGATCCACTTCGCCGCGAGTCGTGCGGTGGTACTGTGCACTGAATTGAATGGGTTCGGCGCGATCGACCAGAACTTGCGTGGCGTAAAGATCGTGGACCATAACGGCATAGAGCGGATTTTCGCCCGGAAACTGTTCGACGATGCTAGCCGGGCGATGCCTTACGCAGTTAATGTAGGAGATCGGTCCGCGCTGAGCGACTTCCTCGCGCAACTGTTGATACTCGCTGTTGAACAGGACAATGTGGCCAATCATCAGGTTACTCGAATCAGGCCGGACCAAAGGCAGAAGACTTTCAGCTTCGATCAGATTGGCGGCGATCGGCTTTTCCAACAAAACAGTCTTGCCAGCTTCGAGCAATGCCCTGGTAACCTGCACGTGAGATTCCGTTGAACTGGCGACAATCCAGGCTTCGGCGTCGGATTCAGAAATGGCCTGGTCTAAATCGGTCCAGGCAGGCACGCCGGAAAGTTCGTCTATCAAGTTGCCAATGCTGGCCTGCCTTCGAGCCACCAGCGCGACGAGATTCGCTTCAGCCAATCCGGCAAGCGTCATCGAGTGTAATCTCCCAAAACGCCCAAGACCGACGACACCAATATTGACAGGCTGGAATTTATTTTGGCTCATTTGATGTTTCCTTGCTGATTGAATTTTTGACTGTGAGCGGAATTGATTAGAATCTGCCTTTTCATGCCCTTAAATCAAGTCGCTTGCGATCACGGTACCGGTCGTGATTGGAAAAGATACGGGACATCCGAGAACCGGACAACGGACGTTCGCCGTGTCGATCCAAGGGGGCACATCAATGTTCTGACCTTGTGAAAAAAGCTAATGGCTCGCGCCGGACGCTTGTGAAGGAGTTTAGAAAGGTCAAAGCGGATCGCGAGAGTAGTAGCAGAAGGTAACTGATCGCTAAGCGGTCCAGTAGATTCACAGCTCAGAGTCTTGACTCTAACCTGTTTTCATGGCCAAATCGTCTCGATGAAGACAAGATTTTACCCTTTCTCCCCCTCAATCCCATTCGGACCGACGCGCCGATAAGAACTCCTTGAAAAAGCAAATTCCTATCAGTTATCAATTCAATCAGCGACGGGGGAGTTTTGGGAGAGGCTCCACCAGAGAACACTGTAAAGAATTGATGAAGAAAACACTGATATATAATCTGCTTACTGCTGCAATTGCGATGGCCGGCTTGCAGGCAGCAGAGAATCCGCAACTCTTCGACGAAACAAAAGACACCATCACTTTGTTCTCATTCGACGATGTCTCAATTCCGTACACGGAGAACTTGAAACTGGAAATGCGGACTCCAGAGCGACATGAAAAAACCCCAGTAGTGACACGGGGAGCTGAAGGAGAGATCGATTCATGGGCGGTGCAGTTTTATGGTTCGGTGCTCAGGGATCACGAAACGGGAAAATTTCGAATGTGGTATGTCGCCGTTTCCAAAGAGGAACGAAAAAATGAAACGGAGGCTCCGTCAAAACCTTGGCGCGTTGCGTATGCGGAGAGTGATGATGGAATCAGCTGGACAAAGCCCGACCTCGGGGACGGCGAACACGTCGGTAATCTGCATGGGTT
>CALAHF010000199.1 GCA_937891465.1 uncultured Verrucomicrobiales bacterium
AGTTTTAAAAAACGGCAAAAATCCATCAACGGAGGTCCCCGTGGCGAATGGCTACGGGCAATCGGAGCAGAAAAGCAGGCTCGATTTACCAATGATGAATTGGATTCTCCGCGATGCGCGGAAAATATAAGGCAGGCCGAAAGACGGTTTCGGCGCTGTCGCAGGGAACAAACCTACAGGTGATGTTCAAAGATCATGAGACTAGAAATGCTCGAAACTCAAATGATGCAAACGAATTTTGAACGATGCTCCCGGAGGGACTTGAACCCTCAACCTTGGATTTTAGAGATCTCAGGTCCAACCTTGCGGGAGCTTTGCTAAAATTTTGTGTAAAAAAACTAATCGCCATGACTTACTTTGAATCCAGTGAAACACTGCCGTCCCAATCAGCATCGGGTGATTCTTTGAGAAACGCATGGCATCGGTCACGCAATTTCAGAATGGTTTTATCATCGGGACGACTTTGTTCTTGAATTTCAGTGTAGAGAGCGACGGCTTTCTTGAAATCTGATTCTTGGTAAGCTTTGAATGCTTCTCGATTTTTTTTAACCCATTCGAGCGTCTCATCAGGCAACGTTTCGCCGGGCATGGCCATGATTTCGATAAGGCTGACTGGCTGATTTCGTCCAACGACTCTGACGCAATCCAGTGGCCGCAATAGCCATCCGTCATCAGCAGGTAAATGTTCGGCAACGGTTTCACTAACAATTATTTCGGCCCCATACTGTTTGGTCACGCTTTCGAGGCGTGAGGCCAAATTAACTGTGTCGCCGATGGCTGTGAGCTCGAGATAATTGTCGCTTCCGATATTTCCGGTGAGCGCTTCTCCTCGATGCAGACCAATTCCCTGAGCTAATGAAGGGAAGCCGCGCTGTTTCCATTCCACGTTTAGTTCAGCCAGAGAGCGCTGCATTTTCACTGCTGCGAGGGCTGCAAACTCTGAACTGTGGTGCGCTGGCATCTCCGGAACGCTGCCCCACAAAGCCATGATAGCATCGCCGATGAATTTATCGACCATCCCGCGTTGCACTTGAATGAGCGGGACCATGACGTTGAAATAATCATTGAGGTGATTCACGAGTTCCTCGGGCTCGCGGGTTTCGCTCATTTTCGTAAAACCACGAAGATCAGAAAATAAAACGGTGATGTCCCGCCGAACCCCACCCAGCTGATTGAGATAACTCTCGGGGTTCTCGATGATTTCCTGCATGACATCGGCGGAAACGCGCCGCTCAAGCACTTTTCGAAGTCGGAGTCGTTCGCGATAAATTCTCGAATAATCAAAAGTCAGGGCGCTGAGTCCGGTAACCCCAAGGGCTCCGATTGGAGAAACGAGACTGATGAGCAGGTCGCTGTGATTAAAAAGAATCAGGGCAATGAGATGAAACGCGAAGAAGAGAACGACCAGGGCAATTAGGGAGTAAACCGGCTTACGGATGAGCCCGACACATAAGATCGCGGCAAAACTGGCCAGAAAAACGAAAACGGTATTCAGGTTACCTGTCGCCCGGCTGAAAAGGCTGTCTCGAGCGACGTTGGTGATTGCGTTTAGGTGTAGAAGCGGTCCGTTCAACGTTCCTTCAGCTGTAATATGAAAGTCCTGAAACTGCGGTGCGTAGGCGCCGACCATCACGATTTTCCCTTTGAAAAAGGACCCGTTTCCAAAATTTCGTTCCCAAAGTGCTGGCACGAAAATTTCGAAAAGTGGAACCACGGAATAGGTTTCTTGGAGATCTTTGACCCAGCGCATCTCAGTCTGTCCTGAGGTTGGAGCGTCCAACCCGATTTGCTCGATCGTAGCGGCTGTGAGTGATTTGAATTCTTCTTCACCGGGGTGACCCTGGATGCCAACGAATTCCCGTGGCCGCGATTTGTAGATCAGTTTGCGGACTCGACCGTCAATATCCGGGATGAAATTCACAAACCCAACATGTTCCTCGGCTGGCGATTCAATTGGAAGAATCGTTTCCGAGGGATACGCAAATACGACTCCTTGATCCGCGACGGTTTGAACCTGTGCTCTTTCTTCCAACGAACCGGCGAGCACGATTTGATCCGGATATTTTTCGATCGCAGCAGCCAAAGCTTCGTCACCTTCGCGAATGGTTGGAAAAACCAAATCGAGAATGATGACTTCCGCTCCCGATTCAGCAAGACGTTCAATTACATCAGCCCAAACACGGCGAGACCAGGGGTAGGCTTGGGCTAAGGCAGAAAGAGTCGGGGAATCCTTGAGTAAATCGGGATAGTCATCATTGAGTTTCAAGGTCGACTGATCAATTCCTAAAAAAGTGACATTGGGAAGTGGCTCAGGTCGGTCAAGAGTCGCAACGAACCTGTCTTGCAGCAAGAAGTCGAGCCGAGTCAGCGCCTCTGGCAGAAATGGCGTGTTATTCCTGACGGCTGGAATGTAAAAAAGCGAAGTCGTCACCGCGTTCACGAATAGCGCGATCAGCAAAAACCAAATCCAACGGTTACGGCGTTCGTTCATGTTTAGGGAGTTCTTTCTTCTTTACTAGGTTGGGATTTCTTCTATAGTCATTCTTATTAAAAGCTGAACCACCTTTTTTAAAAAGTGAAACACAATCCTTCTAAATGCGCATTTTTTCGTGCAGGATTTTCTGTCCTGATCTTCACCGCGATGTCGATTACAGGATTTGCTCAACTCACCCAGCGTGAAGTCGATGAAAATTCCGTTTTTTCGTCTGACGATTTAACGCTCCCAGTTTTTGTTCCCGAGAGTGAAAACGACGATGATCTGGGAGTCCAGCTCGCTTTGCGAGCCGATGAGAAATACGATCCGTTTAATTTCTACGGTCATGCCGGATGGTATTTCACAGACAACGCAGGAGTTTCTGGAACCAATTATTTGGAAGACAACCTCCTCAAAACCAATGCTACGTTAACCTACCTCCCTATTATTTCGGGGAATCTGTATGGCGAAGCAGCGATTCGAGAGAACACTTTCCGTTATAATTCGAACCCAGAACTCGATTTTGATTCAATCGACCTAGGAGGCGGATTAGTTTACGTGATTCGTGGTTTGGGCGACATGTCGGTTTTTGCACGCTACAACTATGCGACCTATCTCGATCCACATGATGGATGGGGGCAATTTTACGAAAACCACAGTATCCAAGCAGGTGCCTACAAATCGTGGATTCTTCGGAGAAATCACTTCGTTTATGCGAGTTATATGTCAGACATCAGCTTTGATGCCGATCCCGGTTATGCGCAACGCGATGATCACAGTTTAACCGTTGGATACCGCTGGACGCCGGCGAAAAAGCTACGTACAGATTTCTATGTTCGGTCTTCCTATTTAAAATATCACGAACGATTTCGCGATGACTGGAATACAAGTGTGGGTGCCACGGTGACATACAATTTGAATCGAAATTTTCGATTGTCGTCATCCGTGACCTACACCAACAATCAATCCAACCTCGATGGAGGTGACTACGAAGTTTGGATGCCGGGAATTCAACTGGGAGGAATTATTCAATTCTGAAATGAAGGAATTCTCATTTACCAAATCTCGAATTGGAATTGGAATCGGTTTCGCGGCAACCATCGCCGTAATTTCTGCGCTCTCAGTTCAAGCCGCAGATCTCTCGTCAGCGAAGCTGATGGAAGTTGTAAAAGACGTCCGAATTTTGCCATCGGGAGGAAATCCGATTTCAGCAACCGTCGGAGCATCCATCAGCGGGAAAACAGCAGTGACTACCGGAAGGCGTTCTCGTGCCCGGCGGTATAGCGATATTTACGTTACCGGCTGGATATCGTCCTGACGCTCGCAAGCGCTATAACACATATGGTAGTGTAATTGCTGAGATAACAGAAGAAGGAGAGGTGAAGAATTTTAGTAGCACTCCTGTTTTTCACCTAGACGGAATTTCCTTCCGTGCCGCTCAATAGCATTTGTTTGATCTTTATTCATGCTATCCAGCAACAGCGGTAACTCCGTGACCCTACCCAAGGCCGACTGCACATCGTAATTTTCTCCCACCGCAGTCTCTTCGCCAGCGTATCGCTCATTCTGAGCACCGCCCTGTTGACCGGATCGCTACAGGCCGAACCGCGAAGCTCGAGCAACTACTCGCTGACCAGCGAATCCTTCGTGCTCGGCGGTTTGCACCCCCTCAATCCCAGCAGGACCGATGCGCCGATAAAAATCCTCGAATAAGCAAATTCCTATGAGTATATTCTAGGCGATGGGTGGGACTATAACAGGGTGGGTCTATGTTATGACCAACGAATCGTTTCCAGATCTCGTAAAAGTCGGTTTTACTACTCGCATACCTGAAGATAGAGCCGGAGATCTCGATAACACAGGAGTTCCTACGCCTTTTGAGGTCGCGACGGCATTCCTTTTTTCAGGAAAGGTTCTGCGAATTGAACAGGAAGCCCATCGAATCTTGGCGTATTGCCGAGAACGAGATGGAAGGGAATTTTTCCGATGTTCTGCCCTAGACGCTGCCGCTGCCATTGAAAAGGCTGCAACCAATTTAGGCGAACAGATTCTTCACATTAAGCCGGTCTTATTGACACCAGAGCAGAAACGGTTGCAAGAACAGCGCCAATTAGAGAAACAGCGCCAATTGAAGAAACAGCGCCGACTGGAGAAAAGGCGTCGGGAGCAGCAGCTCCGTTTGGAGGAAGAGCGCGGTTTGGACGAAGAGCGAAAGCTGGTTGAGCAGGAACGGCAAAAAAGAAAGGAGTCCATAAGGAATGGCTGGCTCTGCTTCGGCACCGGATTGATCACTCTTCCTTTGGGCTTCCTAAGCGGGTGCCTCCTTTTTTTCCATTGGCCCTAATCTGTGCTGCCGTCTGTTCTTGGATCGTTGCCGCGTGGACCACACATAGAGCCTAATCGCTGCCTTTGGTTTTTCAACTTCGTGCAGATTCCTTCCTTTGGTGAATCGATCTTAAATGATGATGATCCTTCTCACCGGAACGACAATATTCTTGTCATTCTAATCCCGATTTTTCGCTATATCATTGAAATCGAATCAGTTTGCGAAACGTAGAACGGAATTCATTCCGTTCTACGTTGAAGCGTGAAAAATGCGGGCTAGTCGGTTGGGCACGACAGAAATGTCGTGATTCCGCTCCTCTCTACGGGCCCACCAGCGCCTCGCGCCAGCCTTCGACCTGATTGTCGTCGCCGTAATCGACTTTCGAGCCGGCCAACGCCCAGACGGCGAATTGCGGCGGGCCGCCTTTCCGGGGCGACGGGCACTTAAAGACGTTGCCGTTGACCTTGATCTCGCCTTGGCTACGGATCGCGGCGACGCCGCTGCCGGTGAATGTGTTCTTGCTGAAATCGGCCTTGGCGCCTTCGAAGACCATCACCAGCGGGGGCATCCCGCCTTCGCGCTTGATCTGGTTTTTCTCGACCGTGACCGTCCAGCCGGCCTTCATGCCGATCGCGACGAGGGTGCTCGCCGTGATTTCGTTCTCTTGAATCACCGCCACGCCGGATTCGCAGGCATCGAGCCCGATCGCCGCCGCTTGGTTGCCGTAAATCTTGTTTTTGACGATGGTCGGCTTCGCGTTCGCCATCGCGCCGATCCCTGCGAGCCGGTTTTCGTAACATTCGTTCTCAATGATCAGCGGCGCGGCTTCGTTGCGGGTGCCAATCCCGGCCATGCCGTTTCGATAACATTTGTTGCCGCGAATTTCCGGCGCGGTGTCTTTCATCCGGTTGCCGATCCCGGCGCGGCGGTTTTCATAGCACTCGTTCTCCAAAACGAGGGGCGTCGAGCCCTCGCGAATCCCGATCCCGGCCCGGACGTTGTCGTAACAGCGGTTGCGGGCGATCTTCGGCTTGGATTTGCGGCAGCCGATCCCGGCGCGCAGATTCTGGAAGCAGGTGTTGTCGGACGCCTCGCCCTCCGCGCCGTTGGCGAAGCCGATCCCGCCGCCCATGTTTCGGTAGACGACGCAGCCGGTGATCATCGAGCGGTTGCCCTCGCCGCTGACGCCGATCCCGGGATTCCCGTTGTCGTGGACGATGCAGTTGGCGACCGTTGCGGTCACGTCGTCGATCTGGACCGCCGGAGCCGCGCCATCGACGCCGGTGGCGCCCTGCTCGTCGCGCAGATTCTCGCCGCGGGTCGCGTAGTGTTTGTCAAACTCGGCCTGATCGAATTTCCCGGCGCCGGTGACGGTGACGCCTTCCAGACTGGAGTCGGCCGCCATGAGGACGGCTGGAGATTTACCTCCAGCGTCGATGATCACCGCCTCGGCGCGCTTGAGGCCGAGTTTGCCTTTTTCGAGATCCGGTTTCGCGCTGCTGGCGCTGCTGGCGCTGCTGGCGCTGCTGGCGCTGCTGGCGCTGCTGGCGCTGCTG
>CALAHF010000200.1 GCA_937891465.1 uncultured Verrucomicrobiales bacterium
CCCCCGCCCGGATAACGCTGACTGGTGCCGGAGGATCAGGCGTATCTGAAAGCGGCGCAATGGTGAAAGGAGCACTTCTGGGAATCGACAGCTCCGTGGAGAATAACGGCTGATACATCGAGTGTGCCCGCCCCGATATCGATCAGGACCAAGTTCCCATTTCGATGATAAGGTGATCGCATATAGCCGGCCAGCTGAGCAGCAATTTCAGGCCAAAGTTCAATTAGCTCAGGATCAATCACTCCACGATCACCGCCGCCATTGCGCACTGAATGCAAAGCTTCGAAAGCAGCCTTTCTGGTGACAGCCTCAGATCCCCCCATAAGAATTGATGCTGCCGCCATGGCTTCACGGTAGCCTAATGCAAGCTTATCGCGGCCACTCACCTCCTTTTTCGGAAATCCCACCGCAAGATTCCAAACAATATCAAAGTGCGAATAGTCTCTATTCTGCGTTCCGTAAAACCATTGCAGGGTTTCTCGCAACACTAGCGTTGCATAGACGGTCAGGTCGACAAGATCATCGTCTCGATTTCCTCCCGATTCCTGAGAAGGACTCATCAGGCGAAGCTTGAAATTTGAATGCGTTCCCGGTCCTTCTCTCACGAGGTGGCAGCCATCCGCGTCCTCTCGAAAAGTTGTTGGCAGAAGAAACTGAGTCACTCCTTGTTTGCCTTCCTGAAAGACCACCGGGAAACTGATTTCCACCTCCGGATTTCCGATCACCACCTTACTGCAACTCGTCCCTAGGTCGAACCCAATGAAGAGATCGATCTCCGGCCTTCTCCCTGGAGGCGCCATGTTATCTTCCTTTTGCTTGGGATCTACAGATGCGGGAGAACGGGGCGGCACGACACGCACAGGGCCTGCTTCCCGACTCGACTTACGAGAATTACTTTCGGGAATTCTCCTCGATACACGACTCGTATCGGGCTCCTTCGGGGATGCTCCGCCTAACGCGGACTTCAGTTTTTCTAACAATCTTCGAAACTTCATGAATTCTCTCCTCAGTTTTGCTTGGTTAGTTGAATCATCCCTATCGCAATCAGTTGGTATTCACCCACGATCTTGGATTTTGCTTCAATCGACAGCTTCCTTGAGTCGCACAATCCCATGTGTTCTCGAATCAAGCCCTCGGTCGCAGCGATCAAATTATTTCTTCCGGCTTCCCGATGCTTCCTCAAAACATCTTGCAGGACTGCGAAACGCCGCTCTCTGAATCGTTGAATTGCGTTGAGTTGGATTGAGGAGCGATCACTGTTTTCGTTTTGGCATTGCTCTTCATACTCAGAGAATTCGTCGTCTCCCTCTTCATCCAAACGCTGCAGCCATTCGCTGGTGACGGATAGTGCTTCATCAGGCAATTCGTCCCTCGCCGAGGGCCAATCAGAGCCCCGACTCGTGGCTTCCTCCGCGAGTTGCTCTGCGAGATCACCAGAAACACGCTTGCCACTGTCAAAGTTCACAGCGTGATACGTCAGCCGCTCATCAACTCGCAGCCCCTCGACTGTCCATCGCTGTACCACAAATCCGTAATTTCCTGCTACTAGGTCTTCCAGGTATTTACTGCCTTGCAGACGTATCGCGACGGGATCAGGATTCAGCCGTCGTTCTCTCCGCAGCCAATCGCAGGCGAACCTAATCAACGGGTGGCTCTGATGAATTACCTCCGTGCCCGAAGCTACTTTCTTATAGGTTCGATGTTCGAACACAATGGAATACTTTCGGAATCCCGTGACTCTGGTTTCACCCCGAAGGCTCTTCTGGTCCAGGAAGGTTTCGAAGTGATGGATGAAGTCACTATCAGGCTCGATTTCATAGCGCCGCTCACTCTGATCGATTCCCTGCAGTCGCGTTTTCGGAAACTCCCTGGAAAAGAAATCGTTCACAAACGACTCAATATCGCCGGAATGAATCCACAGCTGACGCTCATGTCTTCGATTAACCTGCTGAAGAATGAAATCTCCATAGGCCGCCAAAACACCGGCCTGCTGTTCCATCTCCTCATGAGTTCTCAGCTTCTCAGCCAAAGCCAGTTCTGTGTCCTCGATTCGCTTCGCTCGCTGCTCCTTGGTCAGCTGGTGACTCAATAAATCGCGCTCCAACTGAGAGACCAAGTTACCCAACACGGCGCCCAAATCACCAAGGGCCCGCTGGAACAAATTGAGCCGAAGGTAGAGTCTGTCATAGATCCTTTCGTCGACCGTCCCCTTGCAGATCAAATTGACAATGAGAATGCGGTCAGCTTCCTGGCCGATTCGATCGATCCGGCCTATGCGCTGCTCCACCACCATCGGGTTCCAGGGCAGGTCATAATTGATCAAGGTTCCCGCAAATTGAAGGTCCAGGCCCTCCCCGCCCACTTCCGAGGACAACAGAATGTCGATTTCTGATGACTCTCGGAACTCGCGAATCACTTCCATCTTGGGGTCCGACTGCCCGTCGGCGGCCGTCATACCTCCCTGCAGGATCAGGGAATGGATTCCCTGATCCCTGAGACGCCGCTCAAGATATCGGAGAGTCAGCCTGAAATGGGCGAAAAGAACGATTTTCTTTCCGTCATTTTTGCGCCAATACGAAGTCAAAAAAGATGATAATTCATCAAACTTCGAATCAACTCGCTCCAGTTCAGCGGGCGTGATATGTCGCGGAAGTTTGTTTCGAATGTAGTCGATTAGAGGTCTGCCACTTTTCTCCGGCAAATCATCAGGAGTTTCCAGGGAATCCTCGTTTCCCCATTGATAGGAGTCGCCTATCCAGCGTTCCAATGCGGCGGCTGGGCAACTTGCAATTTGCCGCTGAGGCATCACACTGAGAAAACCAGATGGAAGGTTCGAGTGCTCCGCATAGCGGTCGACGATCTCTGTTATGTGGTCGTAGAGCTCTTTCTCCAGAGGATGCATTTCTACACTCAGAGTTTCCGGGTTTCGCTGGACCACATTCTCGAACACATCCCGTTTCCGAGATCGCGTTACTGAATTGCCAAGGAGATTCGCCCTCTCGAGCTGGTAGGCTATTCGACTTCGGTGTTCGGGGTCCTCGAGATCAACCCCACCTTCCAGGCGTTGTCGAATTTGAGCCAGCGTGCGGCTGCCTCTCAACATTGAATTCTTAGCCGCTTCCACGACGCGCTCAAGCAATTCACTAGCGGTGTGCTGACCTTTCAGAACCAGATCCCGCAACTCCACCAATGGGACGTTGGCCTCCAGAATAGAACGAAAGGTTTCCACGCTGTCATAGGTATCCGGATCCAATAATCGCAGTAGCGAAAACAGGTTTTCGTTCTCGGTGTGAATCGGAGTCGCTGAAAGGAATACTCTGTTTACTGCCACGGGGCAGAGTAATTCGCCAAGATGAGAGGTCGCAGTTTTCTGATTCCTCATGTAGTGCACCTCATCCATCGCCAAAAGGTCAATCGGAGGCCGATCGCACGTAGCGAGTTCGAGGAATAGATGAGCCAGGCGCAATCGGGAGTTGCGATGACCGCGCGGATCTTCCTCCCTCCAATTTTTCGGAGGTCGCAGAGAGTGATAAGAGGCGATCAAAGCAAAAGTGTGATTTTGATCCGCCTGCCACTGGCGTAATTCTTCTTCGACTTCGCCGGCTTTGGCAACCCGGGCTTTGACCCCGAAGCGGCGAGAAAGCTCCTCTCTCCACTTGATTCGTAGATGGGGAGGACAGACAACCAGGAGATTCCTCGCGCCGGATCGAGCCCTTAACTCTGTCCAGATCAGACCTGTCTCGATCGTTTTACCAAGTCCCACCTCGTCTGCGATCAGAATGCCGCTGGTCGGTGATTCAATCAGTTTAAAGACAGGTTTGAACTGATAGGCGTAGAACTTCGTCTCCGACGTATCCATCGAATAGAGAATATTCGACAGGCGTCCGTGGAGTTTCTCATGGAGCAGTTGGCGCCGTAGAGTGGAAACTGGGTGAAATGATCCCAATTGAACATCGTCGAACGGACTACTGCTCTGCGCCAGAGGTTCCAGGTTGGCAACGCGCGTCCATGTAGCTGTGCCTGAATCGAATTTTACTTGAACCTTCACTTTTCCTGCCGCTGTCCGTGGTGGATGATCGGAAAGAACTCCAGTCCGATCCGGAGCATGGCATAATCGAACTCGGGTTCCGGGGAGGCAGTCGGCGGGGTCCATGGGTGAAGGCTTTGGGTAAAAAGGCTTTTGCTTTATCTATCCTTGTTTAAACATCTCTGCCAGGCCCGATGCGCGTTGGACCGTGGTGGCAATTGTGGCGCGGAAGTTTCCTTCGTCGCACCATAGCGTGGCGGAGAGTTTGGCCCGACTGAGGCCGGTATAGAGAAGCTCGCGGCTGAGGATGTTCGAGTTTTCCGATGGTGGAATGATCAGCAGGATGTGGTCATATTCACTGCCCTGGGTGCGGTGGATGGTCATCCCCCATGCACTGCTGACTTCAGGGAGGCGGACCGGTTTTATCATTCGGCTTCCTTCGGTCGAGTTGAAGCAGACGCTGACAATCCCGTCACCGGAATCTACGGCCAGTCCAGTATCACCGTTGTAGATGCCCAGCCCGTAGTCGTTTTTCGCTACGATCACCGAGCGACCTGGATACCAGGTGGCTGATGTGGGAATGCCGTGTGAATCAAGAATTTGGTCGACCGCCCTATTGATGGCGTCGACTCCGAAGCGCCCTTTATGGGTGGGAGTGAGTATCCGAAAGCGGTCGATGGCCGTGAGCTTCTCTATAGGCGTGAGCGAGGGATCTTGCAGAGGGGGCAGCCAGTGACGTTCGACAAATTCTACCAATGCGGCCCGGGGATTGCCGGGTGGAATTTGATGAATGACGGCCCCTTCGACGTCTGCGGCAGAGTTGCTTACCTCAGCCCATGCCGCCTCTTCATCGCCATCCCGAATGGCTTCGCAGGTGGCATGAATGGGGCCTTGAGTGCGGAAACTTTTGCGCAGCGTCACGGCACAGCTGTTGAGTGGGTGATCGCTTGTTTCGGCGACTTCCATGAGATCGGCAAGGACGGTACCAATTTGCACTGAAGTGAGTTGGTGTTTGTCGCCCAACAGAATGGTTCTGGCATCAGGACGGATGGCGGCCATCAGCCTGGACATAAGAGGCAGGTCGACCATAGAGGATTCATCGATGACAACGACCTTCGCATTGAGCGGGTTCTCGGCATCGTGCCTGAATTCGATGGTATTGCCGCGGAACCCCAGAGCGCGATGAATCGTAGCGGTCTCCGTGGGGAACTCTTCATCCTTGATGTCGAGCTTTGCCAAGCCTCCGACAATTGATTGTCGAAGGCGGTCGGCGGCCTTGCCGGTTGGAGCGAGTAACAGGCATTCAGTGCCCTCGGTGAAGTGCCCTTGCTCTTTGAGTAGCAGAAGAATTTTCAGTACAGTCGTGGTCTTTCCGGTCCCCGGGCCTCCGGAAATAATGGTGAACCTTCGCTTGAGAGCGCAGAGAGCTGCCGCCGCCTGATCGTTGCCTTCGGTGGTGCCGAATAGTGCAGAAATCCGCTCGAGAGTTTTGGGAGCGATCTCATCCGCATCGGCGCGGATGCTGTGATCGACTGAATCGGAGATGCGCTGTTCGTGCAGGTAGTAGCGCTGGAGGTAGAGGCGGTTCTCGGGCGTGAGAATTAGAGGAGCTGAGCTGCAGGGCGACGCGACGGTGCTGCCTTCCTCATCGCAGGCCAGGATATTCCGCCATTTTTCTTCGGGATAATCTTCCAGACCATTGAGGTCGAGACAGGATGATCCGGTTTCGATCGCTTCGCTAAGGCATTTGACCAGGGGTACGAAGCCGTCATGCGTCGGCCGGTGATGCTTTCTGAGGAAGTTAGCGAAATGAGTGGCGATCATTGTGGGTTTGATAAGTGATGACTAGGCGTTGGCGGTTCAACTGAAAGCAAAAGCAGATCGGAGCGCTTCCAGCCGGGGTGGGCTCAGGGTATCAGAGAACACCCCGCTTCCGGGTGTCTCTGGATGTGCCCCACGGAGAAAGAGGTAGTAGACGCCACCCAGATGCTCGGCGGGATTGTATTTCGCACCAAGACGCTGAGCCAGCAATCGATCAAGAGCGAGGCCGTAGAGGTGATATTGGAGGAAGTAATGGTGTTCAGCCATGATCTCGGCAAGGGAGTCCGGTGAAGCGTCTGCAATTCGGTTGGTTTTCCAGTCGAGCAAGTGATAGCGGCCATCGTGCTCGAAGATGAGGTCGATGACGCCGTCCAGAAACCCTTCGAATTGGGACTCGGGGACCTTACTGAGTCGGCTAAGGTATTCCGGCGGAATGTGCGCTGGTGGGTCGCTCGCGAGTACATCGCAGAGTGCCGACAAGTTGAATCCCGACCCAGACAATAGGAACCGTGCCTCATTGAGGCGTTTTTTTAGGGGGATCCCGCTCAGTTTCATATTCCCTGCGATGGTGTGATCGAGTAGCCGGGTGATGAAATGCTCGATCTCGGCGATCAATGATTTGAGATTCTCTTTGCCGGGGGTTTCCCGCCAGGGCGCATAAGTCAGCAGTTTTTCTTCGACAAGCGCAGCCAGATTGGTGGGGTTCTGGAAATCGAGTTCCTCGAGAATCTCATGGAACGCGATCCCGAGCGAAGCGCCTGCCTGTAATTTCGCCCAGAAACCAGTGTCTTCCGGCATCGCGGTATCGCCAGAGACGGAATCGAAATCGTGCGGCATGTCACCCATCTCCGCGGCAAAACGAGTGATGCCGGTGAAGGACGTAGTCCGCTGTCTCCGGATAACGGAGATCGATCCCGCGTCACGCACGGCAAGTTGAAGGCTTTCCGAACGGGAGGCATCATCAAAGGGTGCTGGACGCTCCTTGAAAATTTCATCACTGACAGGCACGTAAACGATGGTGCCATTGGAGGCATCGGCTACTGCTTGCAGGTCCTCGGAGCACGGTTGGCCAAGCATCTGATGGACCGCATGTTCATCTTCCTTATCGGCGTTCGGGGGGATGTGGTAGAAATGACATCGGTATTGTGCCCGGGTGAGAGCGACATACGCCAGACGCGCATAGTCCGCTGACGTTTCCTTCTTTCGAAACTCATAAATGTCTGATCCGGCCGAATCGCTCTGGGCCGCGAAGCAGGCGTTGAGCGAATCGGGATCATGGTAGGAAAGGCGGGGCTTTAGATAAGTGTAATCTGAGGGGCAAGGGGGGAGGACGAAAACAATGGGATATTCCAGGCCTTTGCTGGTGTGTTGGGTGAGAATCTGCACAGCGGGGGCATCTGTCGCGATTCGCAGTTCCAGCACCTCACTTTCAATATCTACAATGTCCCCTTGAATCGCCATCTCGAGCCACTGGAGTGTGGCTGCGGGTGTCAACTTCTCGCCGCGAGCCTTGGCATCAAGAAGTTCGACGAGGTGCATGAGATTGGTCATTCGTCGCTCGCCACGAACAAGGCTCAGCAGTGTCGCACCAACCTCGAAACGGTGAACTAAGTCCAGCATCGCAGGCATCAGCCCGTGTTCCCGCCAGGTCTGATGGAGTTCGGCGATATCGCTGGAGACGCGGTCAAATTGAGGATCGTCCCCCAGGAGTAGACCAGATCCGAGAGCGGTAGTCAGCAGGGCCGTTCGTACGGCCCCTGAGTTTTGTGGCTCAAGTAAAGCCGCCAGAACGGCGAGAACTTCTTTCGCTTCATCGCTGCGCAATAGGGAACTGCGGGTTCCAAGGGCGACAGGGACGCGCAGACTTGAGAGCATCTCGCTGACAGGGCCCGCGTCTTTCGTTGTGCGGACAAGGATGGCGATGTCAGAAGGCGCAACGCGGTCATCCCGATCGGATTCAGGAGCGAACTCCTTCCACGGTGTTCCGAGGATGTCCATAATCTCGTGGCAAATGCTGCGTCCGATTGCTTCACGGATGCGGTTTGCCGAACCGTTTTCCAAAACAATTTCGTGGAAATACAGCGGAGGCGGTCCATCTGGAGGAGTGGTTACCAAACCCTGATTCTGCCACTGGGCGGGTGTGAACTCGATGCGCCCGTCGACGAGGAAGGGATCTTCCGACATGCTGAAGAGCTCGTTCACGGCGTGTATCATCCGTGGTGAGGAGCGATAGTTGATCAGCAGGTCATACCGGTGTTCTGCTCTCTCGCTCGCCTTGATGTATGAAAAGACATCAGCCCCCCGGAATCGGTAGATTGACTGTTTGGGGTCACCGATGACATGAAAATACCGATCTGGATGGTGAAAGAGATTTAGAAAAATGGAGCATTGCTGCGGTGAGGTGTCTTGAAATTCATCAATGAGAACGGCCTGGTAGCGTCGTTTGACCGCCGTTACCATTACGTCCGAAGATTTGCTTTCCTCCGTCAGAAGGCCGGCCAGGGCGGCGGTAACGTCGTTATAGGTCTGAACATTGCGTTCCCCTTTCAGCTGCTCCAGACGATGCGTGACATAATGGTAGATCTCGCCGAGATACCCGGAGGAGAGGTCCGTCGGAGCGGCCTCTGCGATCACGTCGACGGACCGAAAAAAGTCGGCGAGCTCATGGGTGCTCAAATCAATAAATTTCCCGTTGTTAAAAGCATCTTCGGAGAAGAGCACCGAGGCAGATACCGAGTCCAGTCTGCCGAGAGAAAGCAGAGGGATGCCCGGGGAACTCAGAATCTGTTCAACTTCATCGAGAAACTTTTCAGTGGTGCCCTTCCTGAATGGAGTTGTGGTCTTCTTGATACCGTCGGGCGGGTCACTCACGAAGTCTTCCAGCGCTGTGCGGGAGGTGCGGAGATTTTTCACAAAGACCCGCCACTGTGTGGCATAGGCTTCGAGTAAAGGCCCTGGCGGATCCGAGTATTCGGGGGCGAACTCCGCATCGCTATTGCGCAGGGCTTCACCGATAAAGTCCTTTGCAGCGTCAAACTTGATATGGCTGCTAAAGATTTCGAGCAGTGATTCCTCAAGTGGGTAGACGTGTTGCCGCCAATAGTCCCGCAGCGCCGTATCGATCAGGTTTGATTCGTCAGGCTCAAGCTCGATAGAGAACGCCACTTGTGACTCGAAGGCATATTCCTTCATCAGACGCTGGAAAAATCCGTCAATCGTGAAAATGGGTGCGCTATCGAAGCTGGCGAGGGCAAGGGAGAGGCGGGTTTTCGCCTGGGTCGCCATTTCCTCACCTTGTGAGAGCCAGTGATGGGCCAGATCGTTAATTTTCGTCTCCGGGGGGCTCTTGAGGTGGCTGAGCACTTCGCTGAGGAGATCATGAAGCCGACTTTTGATTTCTGCCGTAGCGGCACGAGTGAAGGTTACCGTGAGGATCTGGTCGATCGGTGTCTCTTTCTCGACCACCTGCCGGGCGATAATTCGTACCAGCGAATAAGTCTTGCCCGTGCCGGCACCGGCTTCAAGCAGCGTCAGTCCGTGGTCAATAGGGGAGGTAACAGCGTCGAATTGCATGGCTAGCGTTTCAGTCGGTGGGTGATCAATGGTTCCCAGATCGTTTCGGTGATGGCAAAGAACTCATCGCTGAAGGGCTCCGAAGTGTCGAATAGCAGCTGGACAGCATCATCTTCAGATTCGCCCGTGGAGTAATCGCTTGATTCCCAGGCTTTAAGGGCGGAGGTGCGACGACGTCCTTCAAGGGCTTCTTCATCCTCGTTGTTCTTGGGGTTGACGCCGAGGTAGGCTTCCGCCGTTTTAGGGAAGTGAGGCAGAGGCGATCGTTGGGCGGCGCGATACAATCTTACGAGATCGATTAGCAATGCTTCCTGTTCCCCGGGCGGGTTAAATAAGAAAACGCTCGGCACTAATTTGTTGGCGCCATTTTTCTTGGTCCCACAGAGTTGCGCGGGGACCGAAGTGCCAGCCTGGGTGCTGGCCAGCAGGCTGTATATCCATGTAGTCAGCTGGCGGGGAGCACTGGGGCTTGAAGATTCGGCGACGAAAACGGTTTCTTGATTATCGATTTGGGCGACCGGAATATTTCCGTGAATGGTGAGGCCGTCGACAGTGACCGAGATCTCCAAAGGTTTGGTTTCCGGGAGGTCAGCAAGGAACTCGTCAAGGCCTTCGAGTTGACTCTTCACCGCACGTTCACCGAGCTCTCCAGCCGGCACCATGCCCTCCTGTCGCCAGGCTTGAATCTGATCCTCCATATCAGGGTGGTGATCGAGCGTGGCTGCCTTCATGCGCCACGCCGCGAGAGGGTCGATGGCAAGAGGCTCATTCTCATTCATTGGCTCATCCAGGTAGCGGCGTTTTGCCTGTAGACCGAGGCGTAAAAACTGGTCGGCGGTCTTGGTGAACCAGCGAACGAAAGCATCAATTGAGATGGAGGCTTTCTCTTCCTCTTGCTGGCCATCCAGGGATATGTGGAGGTGGGGTTTGTCCTTGCCTCCCTGTGCAGTCAATGTCCTGGCCGCTTCCAAAAGATCACGGGCATGGCTTCGCGGGGACGCGGCATCAAAATACAAGGGGTCGAAGGCGTGTAGTTTCTCATCCACGATACGGGCCTTTAGCCCGGGGGTGTGATCGATCAATGTTTGTATGGCCGTCGAGGGAGGGTGGGGTTTGCCATCCTTGATCGATTTTCCGATGTAGCTTATGAAAAGGGATTCTCTTGCGGAGAGAAGAGCTTCGAGGAAGGAATAGCAGTCGTCGTCACGCGTCGAGCGATCTCCCGGGAGGCGTTGGTTGAGCGTCAGGTCGAACTGCACTTCGCCGCCGCTGCGAGGGAAATTGTCATGGTTCATGCCGAGCAAACAGATCGCCCGCGCCGGGATCGCCCGCATGGGCTTCATTTCGCAGAAGGTGATCGAGCCGGTAAGAAAACCGCGGGCGTTCACAACGTCACCAAGCTCGCTCTCAAGGTGTTCCGCAAAGACTTTAGCCGGTATCACTTCGGCGATAAACTCTGCTTGTTGGTTGATGGATTCCAGCGCCTGCCGCAAAGGCCGCAGCACTTCCTGGTTCCGGGAGGACTTGTCATAGCCTTGATCGATCCAGTAACGAGTTCTCTCGACCCATCCGGAGAGTGTGTGTGTCTTGGCCAGATCACGTTTGATGGCAGCACACCAGTCTACGAAGGCACAAAGGGCACCCAGGAGGCGTGTGTTCGTCCCCTCAATATCATGGAAAGGGCGGATGCCTCTCCACAGGGTGACACCCTTGCCGGGCTGTGGCATCGCATAACCGAGCAGCATCCGGTCGAGACCATCGCGCCATGTCCACGGCGTATCCGGGCAGGACGGGGCGACCTCCCTGACGTGCCGACCGTCGAAGCCCCAGCGGATGCCATTTTGGGTCACCCATTCTTTGATGGTGAAAAGGTCATTTTCGCTAAGTTCGAAATTGGCTGCGATCGCTTGAATGGAAAGTAGCGAGAGGGCCTCACGATTGGTGAAGCGAGCGGTGTTCAGGTCGAAAAGTTTAAGCAGGGCGCTTATTGCCGGCTCTTCGAGGGGGGAGTTCTGATCGCTGATGGTATAAGGGAGACGAGGAACGTCACCCTGCTGTCTCGCACCAAATACCGCTTCAATGGCAGGGGCGTAGGACTGAATGTCGGGGCAGAGGACGAGAATGTCCCCCGGGTCAAAGGGTTGTTCTTCAGCGAGCGTCAGCAGATAAGTTTTTAATACCTCCACCTCACGGAGCGGTGTGTGGCACGAATGGATTTCAATCGACCTGTCTTCGCTTCCAAAATCGGTATCGTTTGGCTGGTTTTCCCGCAGGCTGCGTTGCAGAGCCAGTAGCCTGGTTTTGGCGTTCTCAATACCCGGGCTGGGTGCGTGGTCCTCTTCTTGAACCTCGTGATTTCCGTCATCACCCCCATAAACGGTGTGAACGAATTCGCGTCCCATACGCCCGAAGCTTGCGAGCAGCGGGTTGTGCGCCATGAGTATTTCCGGATCGTCAAAGGCCTTGGCAAGCACCCACTGGCGATGGGTTGGCCCATCACCCCAATATCCTTCAACCGGGTTCATCCAGTAGATGTGCACGGGAATCTGTTCGCTGAGCAGGTAAAGAAAATGGACATAGATGGGGGCGAAGTTGGAAATGCCAAATACGTGTAAAGAACCCGGTAGATCGTTGCTGGCTTCGATCTGTCCTGACGCCAGTAATTCCTGCGTCCAGTGTTGGACAGAGCCCTGTTTTCCGAGGCGTGTCCAGAGTTCGCGTTGCCACTTTTCATGTTGTCCCGAAGCAGCGCTTTTCCCGCTGTCCCATGCCGCGATCCAATCCGGCCGATAGAGCAGATACTTGTCGAACAGGGACGCGAGATGGCCGGAAAGTTGGTAGCGCTTTAGCGCACTGTCTGCGTTGGTATGATCCCAGCCGAGGTATTCGTCGACTGCGCTCGCCGAAGGATGTTTTGCTAAATCGGGAAGCTCACGGTAGATGCGCCATTTCAGCTCCTCCAAACCCACTGAATCCCCTTCCAACACGCCTTGCCGGAACTTGGCTGGCTGGGGGAATTCAATTTGCATCGCCAGCCCGGTCGCCCGGGCGAGCCGTTGGCGTAACCAAGTCGCCATGCCCTGATTACGGACCAGGACGTGCGATTGATAAAAAGGGTCACCAGCCCCCTCACCTCTGAGTTTATCGAGAAGCACCTCTGCGAGAACTTCCTGTTTGGGATCGTGATGCAGATAGAAGTGAGAGTCTCGCATAGGCTGGGCTGAAGATTTGCGTTAGGATATCAAAGCCGCCAATCTCATAATTGCCTGACCACTTTTGGTCAAGGTCAATGAGAACGGCTATCCGGCGGTGTCTATCGCGTTGATGCCAGTGAGGGCATATGAGTAGCGCGACTGCTTTTGCAGGTGGCGCTGGAAGGTTTGCTCATGAATGGTCATTGGTTACCCCTCATCCCGCTTTTCTTCGTCATCCAGCAACTCTGAGAGGGAAGTGTTCAGATCCACAGGGGTTTCTTGGCAGGCATCCATGTTGGACTGCTTCATCGCCCGGATCCTGCGACTGAAGGCACGGGAAGAAGACCTTACGCCTTTTCCGCTGTAGTCACTGGTGGCGGCGTTTCGGTGATCGATATTCATCTGGGCGGCCGTGGCGATCGCGTCCTGGTTGGCTCCAAGGAACAGGAATTCCCAACCGTCCTTCTTCCGGCGCTTCTTGATCTTCCTGGCGATGTCGCTCCAGGAATAACGGGCTGACGAGTTCTCCAAGCCATCAGTGAAAATAGCGAAGACCACCTGATCGGGGCGCTTGTCTTTCGGCAGGTTCTTGATGCGCTTCTTGAAGGCCTTGATCGTAATTCCAACGGCATCCAGAAGGGCGGTCATCCCGCGAGGAACGTAGGTGGTGGTATCAAGGCAAACCACCTCGCTGACTGGCAGGTTGTCGATCGGCATCTCATACTGATCGTCGAACTGAACCAACGTGAGGCGCGCGTTACCTTCCCCCTCAGTCTCTGATGCCTGCTGATCCCGGAGGAATTGGTTGAAGCCAGTGATGGCGGCCTCGGTGACGGACTGCATGGATCCGGAACGATCAAGGATAAAGGCGATCTCGGTAGTGGATGGATTACTCATTTTTAAATAGAGCACAGGGGGTGGGACATTCGTGGGTCCACCTGTTTGAAATGGCCGAAAATAAGTTGAAGGATCTTCCTGTCGGGAGTGTCGCAGATGCCATTGGCTGCAGTTCTTGTCCTGTGCCCGTTGTTTGCCGGAGGAATATCGCGGCTGGAAGTTCAAAGCGTCGTTCGGGAATCGAAATTAGGTTGGACCGGCGATCTTTAATTTCAGGGAGGGGGGTGTCTGCCGATGTCCCACCCCATGGGATATGATAGAAATATGCATGAAACACCTTGCCTTGACCGATGGGACGATGGCCGCCGCGAACTTCTTTTTGGAGATTCTCATCCGGCTGCCCCGCAATTTGAAGTCGACCTGGATGGATGCCGCCTTTTCTCGATCTGCGAGTCCGTTGCCGGGAGCATTATCAGGGAATCGCTTCACCAGGATGATCCCGAACTCATCCGCCGCGGTCTGGAATCGATGATCCGTCAAAAGTTTGAGCTTCCTGCTGATCGGGCTGCCGGGCTGTTTGATCTTGCGCTGGAGCAGTTGAACCTGCGAGTGAATGGAAATTACCATCGCTCGATCGCCGAAGTGGGCCGACTGATTGCCCTGGTCAGTGGCACTGAACTCGCTCCTGAGAATAACTAAATAACAGCCCCTTGCCAAACAGGGTAAGATTCGAATCAGAAACATGGTAAACAAAGACCTCTCAAATCTCCTCACCCGGCTTCTGAAACTCTGGCCGGTGGGTCGAGTTGGCTTCCTGGATCCGAGTTGCGGGATTCCCAGGCGATTGCATTAAATGATTAAGGGTCTCGTAAAATCGTGATCGAGAATAAATGCAATTTCTGTGGCGTCGTGGTCATAGCTTATGATATCACCCTGCCAATGGGGTCGGACAATGGCAGGGGCATGCCATGCGGGTTATGGGGTGGGACTACGATCGCCTGAAAAAACAGGAGTGGTTAAACCTCATCGAAATCAAAATAAACCCAGTGTCATGAATGGTGGCGCAAAATCTTCAGATTGAGTATTGGATTTTACGTTGCAGTGATTCGATCATAATTAATCCGGCAATGCCAAAAAAATTTACTGAAACCGATTTCACTATAGCCCCTTCGACTATTCCCAAGGCGGGCCTGGGCCTTTTTGCGGCTAATCTCATAGATATTGAAGACAGCATTGGCTACTACACAGGAGAAATTATCGATTGGGAATCGCTCAAATCGGGCACATTCTCGAGCTCCTGCTACATTCTCTGGGTAACGGAGAAACATATCATCGTCGCTGAAGGTCCCAAGGCAAACTACACCCGCCTCATCAACCACAGCACCGAGCCCAACGCTTTACTGGTCGTCTAAACTCGCTGGAAGTCTGCCCGCTTCGAAGCCATTAAAGCCATTGCTCCCGGCGATGAGATTTTTTTCAATTACGGCGAAGAATATTGGGAAGAGACGTCCATCAAAACAAGCTGAAGGGAAGGCTCTTAGTTGCTGGATCAGGAGACATCGATCCGGAGCGATCGAGAATAAATGCGATTTATGTGGCGTCGTGGACATAGCTCATGATATCACATCTAGCGATGGGGTGGGACTGCCGTTGGGGGATCCCATTGGTAATTTAATCATCAAGATGAGTAAGTCGAAGAATCCAAAGAAAAAGGTCGCCGCCAAATCGCGAACTGGTGACACCCGGCGACCGTTGGAGCGAATTTTCACCATTCATCAGAGAATTTCACGTGGGCGTTTTCCGAACTGCCGCCAACTTGCTGAAGAGATCGAGGTGACGCAAAAAACGGTTCAGCGTGACATCAGCTTCATGAGGAACGAGCTCGATTTGCCGCTCGAATACGATCCGGTTCGGCATGGGTATTTTTATGAGAAACCGGTTTCTGATTTTCCACTGTTGAAAATCACAGTTGAGGATGTGGTGGCGCTTTTTCTGGCTCAACGGGCGCTGGAACCGCTGCAGGGGTCGCCACTCGAAGCAACCTTGCGGGACAGTTTCCGCCGCCTGTCGTCATCGATCCCCGGGGACGTGACGTTTCAATGGACGGACCTAGATGACGCGTTTTCCGTTCGCGAATCGGGCATCGTTCCGGGTGATGTGCGACTTTTTGAAAAACTAGCCCGCGCTGTATTAGAGCGTTTGGAAATCCGCTTCGACTATCGGAAAATCGAATCCGACGAATGGGAGCCGCGCTCATTGAAGCCATATCACATCGCCGAGGTGGACGGTGGCTGGTATGTCATCGGCCATGATGCGATGCGGAAGGCGAGACGAACCTTTGCCTTGCAACGCATGAAAGCGGTTCGGGTTCTGAAGACCCGTTTTCTACGGCCGCCGGATTTTAAATTAGGGGATCATTTAGGAGGCAGTTTTGGCGTCTGGCACAATCCAATGGATCACGGAGAGCATCATCGGATTCGACTGCGCTTCACTGGTTGGGCCGCCCGGATGGTGGTTGAGCGACGTTGGCATCCAAGTCAGGAAATCATCGAAACAGGTGGAAACTCAAGTGAGGAAATTGAGATGATATTGAAGCTAAACGGGTTCGAAGAAATCTCCCGCTGGATCCTGAGTTGGGGATCGCAGGTGGAGGTATTGGAGCCGATTGAATTGAGGGCGGCCGTGAAAACGGCAATCGCTGATGCCGGAAGCATTTATGAATAAAGAAACGCACAAAGGAGATGTTCGAGTTATTCAGGAGCTTTACGGGCTTATTTCTGAATCCGGAACCTCCTAACCGCTTTTTGAAAGTAGCCTGCGAGTTCCTTTGGAATTTCAACGGGCGCAGTCTGATATATCCAATGAGCATGAAGTCGAATATGAAACCACCTTTCAATAACAGCTATTGGCTCATACCTGACCAAATCGTCTGTGGCGAATATCCTCGAGATGTTGATGATCTCGAAGATCACGAGGGGATGACGGCCCTTCTTGGTGCCGGAGTTCGAACGTTTGTTGACTTGACTGAGCCGGATGAATTGAAGCCCTACCGGCAGATCGCGATCAACACAGCAGAAAAACTTGGCATCAACCCCGATGACTTGGAGTTTAATAAGCACCCGATTCGCGATGTTTCAGTGCCGCGCTCACCCGCAGAGATGACGGCGGTTTTGGAGACGATTCAAACGGCGGTGGAAAATGATTCGATCGTATATCTGCACTGCTGGGGCGGCCGGGGTAGGACGGGAACGGTAGCAGGGTGCCTTTTGACTGAACTTCATCAAGTCAGTGGCACCGAAGCGCTGGTGGAGTTGAAGGAACTCTGGAAGGAGTGTGCAAAATCTTCCTACGCCGAAAGTCCTGAAACTGAAGAACAGCGCGAATT
>CALAHF010000201.1 GCA_937891465.1 uncultured Verrucomicrobiales bacterium
CGGCGGGCTTGATCTCTCACCTGCTATATCCACCCACTAAAATCCGGGAAGAACCTTTTTTTGGATCGAGTGAACTCTGAGTGTTTTTCAACCCTGCGAATCGAGTAGGGGGCTTCATAAGCCTCTTTCTACGAGCGATAGAGCGACGCGGCAGTGTCAGGGTTTTCAGGAAAAATATGACGCGAACCTCAAATTGGAATTTAACATTCGCGTGAAAAACCACATCCAATTTTCAGGATTGTTATATAGAAAGGGGTAGCCATTGGGCCAATCCTAACCAGAAAACTCTATAAACTAATCGGCGCGCGAAGCTTGTTTTTATGTCCGATTTTTTCCCGGGAGGAGGCGCGGAATTTTGATTCTAAAGTGGTCAGCAGGTTCACAACGAACCAATTGGGTGTGTTCGCCGAATCGACCCTGTTGGTTCGAAACGGGCGCATGACAAAATTCCGGCCAAATTTTGGAATCTGACCGAAATGAGTGGGGATCGATTGGTGCAGAATGCGAAAACGAAAAAAGCGTCCACAAGCGGGAATCTCCAGCTTGTGGCTTTGGTGGCTTCTTAAAATGGGATCAGTAGGGGGTTGATTTTCCCCTTATGATCTTCGCTTATTTTTGTTTCAACACCTGAACGGCGTCGATGTGGACATTCCCGTCGATGCCCTCGGTTGTGATGACCACTTGGCCTGGAGTCCCTTTTTTGAAGGTGTGAACTCCGACCGTGTAAAAACTGTGCTGCAACGGCGGCGCGACCCGCTGATTCAAGATGACAGTTTTCTCGCCGTTTGCAGATTTGATGGTCACTGGAGTTTTCGTGGAGCGGTTTTCATGGGGCAAGCTGGCAACGCGGACTTCGTAATCGCCGTCAGCAGGAACTTCGAATTCGAAGGTCGCGGTCGCACCCGATCCTGCGCTGGCATAACGATAACCATTTTCGATGTGATTTTTCAATCCGGCTCCCTGTGCCCATTTTCCAGTCAATTTGGCCGCATCATCGTCGATGACGATGCCAGTGATCTTGCTGAGTGGAATGTATCCTGTCACTTCCGGCTCGAACTTCGGCAAATTAGGATCTTCAGCGAATTCGTCTGAAATCGAGGCGCGACGCATATTTCCAGGAAGTCGCATGAGTTCAACCAATTCGTCGAGATGCTGGTAGTACACCTCGCGAGGTGTCACGTCGTGCTCAGTGCAAAGGGCCGCCGCTTTTCCGACAACGACACCCATCATCCCGCAGGTTTTCATGACGCGAACGGTTCCAAGTGCTTTGTGAGTCACTGAAACGTTTCGACCTGCCATGAAGAGGTTTTCGATATTTCGGGAGTAGAAGCAACGATATGGCACCGGATAGCCTTTCTTTCGATCAACGCCCTTGCCATGCTGGGCGTAGGAAATGAAGGGATTGTCGGGAAATTTCTTGGCGTATTGCTCCTTCGGGTAGTGGAGGTCAACCGACCAGGTCGTCAGCACGCAACCATCGTTAAATGGCTTTTTGCTAACGATGTCTTCTTCGGTCAAAATCACGTCGCCGAGCAGCTGCTGTGTCTCGCGAGTGCCGCCGATGTAGGCAATCCAAGTCATCTCTGAGGTTTTGTGAGCGTTGCCTGTTTTATCGTAACGATCGTAAGCGCCTTTGTTTTTCAGGGCGTTCCAGGCTCCGAAGCTTGCACGGAGGTTCCAATCGCGGATCGATTCGAGATCGTTCAAAGGGTGTTTGTCGTAGCCGCTTTCCCAAAACCACTGCGCGTGGAATTTTTGAGGGTAGGGGAAGTCGCCTTCTGCCAAATCAAGTGCCCAGGGCGTCTCTGGGAATGTCGTGTCCGCATCAGTGTTTGCCCATGACCACATGTTGGACATTCCCATGCGTCCGGCGTCGATCATTTCACGATCGGCGTTCGCTTTCATTCCGATGTAGCCGTGACCCGTGGTGTCGCAGAAATTCCGGGCGGTGAAGCGTCGAATGGCTCCGGTCCGGGTGTCAAAGGCGAGAACTGCCCTGATTTTTGTCTCGCTCTCCATCTCGACTTCGTAGCCGTGGTGCCAGAGGAACAGGTCGAGATTTTTCTCGGCTTCGGTGATCTCCAGCTTCTTATCGTCTTCAAACTCCTCAGCAGGGGCTGGTGATGCGCTGGCGTCGTCATCGAGTTCACGCACAATGTCGCCAACTGGATAAAGTCCCGGAGGAGTATTTCCCATTGCCCAGACCCGAACTTCGCTGGAGCCGTTTCCGCCGAGAACCCCGCGGTTTTGAACCAATGCGACTTTCAATCCCATACGTGCTGCTGAAATTGCGCCGGCATTGCCTGCAAATCCTCCGCCAATGAAAACAATGTCGTAGGGACCTTGTTCGATGGGTTCCGCTGAAATCCCGGCAAGCTCACGTCGCCATGCTGGAAGAATGTCGCTTGAATTGTCCGGGACAAATCCAGTTTCGTTCGAGAAAATAATCGCATCGCAACGACCGTTGAATCCGGTCAAATCGTGAAGGGCGAGTTTCACATCCGTGCTGGCGATCTCAACTTCGCCGCCTTCCTGCCAGTGCCAGTCTGCGCCTTTGGTTCCGAATTTCTCTCCGACTGCTTTGCCGTTGACCATCACTTCAAACTTTCCGGGTGCGCCTGCGGCCTTCCACTGAGCGACCCAATCTTTGGTGCGCACCCACATTTTGTATGTACCGGCAGCGGGAAATTTCACGGTTGTTTCAGCATTCGCGACCGGTTTGCCCATTCCGTGTGCCATTAGATACGGCGAACCCATGATTTCGATGAACTGCGTGTCCAGCTTCCAGCCGCCCTGATTTTCAAACGACTCCGCTTCCACTAAAATCGTATCTGCCCGGAGACCGG
>CALAHF010000202.1 GCA_937891465.1 uncultured Verrucomicrobiales bacterium
AGCGCGACGATCTACACGCTGATGGCCAACTGCAAAGCGCTCGGCATCGACCTCGCTAAAAATGCTCTCGGTGATCAATTCCAATTCAGGCGGCGAGCGGTCACCGTAATATTCAATGTGAACGTATTGCGAATGCCCACCGCTAAATCGCAGCGTGACGTTGCCTGAGTTTACCCACACTCTTTGAGGCTCAGGAACCTGGGTCGACTCTGGTAACTCGCTCATATCCAGTGTCTTTGCGCCCGAGATTTAATTCTGGAGTCAGCGTTTCTAATTCTGCACACGCCACGTGCAACTCCTTCCATTCCGAGTAAGGCATTTCCGCAAAGATTTTGATCCGCGAATTGACCCATGATTCAAATCTGAAAATGGGCAGCAACGACAAAACGGCAGTGATGACGACGAACAGGGTAAATCCTGAAGTTAATATCATCGCTATTTTCTGCTTTTTCATTCGTCGCCAATTCTAACAAATTGCGCGAATTGGACTCTAGGAAGTCGATTGCAGCGCGTCAATCCGAGAAACCTCAGTTTAAATTTCACCAGTTGGGAATTCGTGGGGTGACGCTATATTTCCCAAGAAACTTCCTCGAATGCCCAACAAACCCACCATCGCAATCACCATGGGAGACCCCGCCGGGGTTGGCCCTGAAGTCTGCCTTCATTTGCTGGCGGATTCGAAAATCAGGGAACAGTGCCGCCCGATAGTTTTTGGTGATTTGTCAGTGCTCGATGCCGCGGCAGACGCAACGGAGTTGGCTGCGCCAAATATGGACGACGTCCGAGATCTGAAAGCAATCGATCTGACTGATTTCACGCCGGGCGAGATCAATGCTTCTACTGGCAAAGCTGGCTACGCCTACGTGGACGCCGCGATCAACGCTGCCAACGCAGGTGAAGTTGATGGAGTGGCGACGGCCCCGCTGAATAAGGAGGCGCTTAATTTAGCAGGGATTAAATTTCCCGGACATACCGAAATCTTTGCTGAGAAAACGGGAACATCGCGTTTTGCGATGCTGCAATATTCGGAGGTGATCAGTTGTTCGTTCGTTACGGTTCATTGCGGGTATTCCGAAGTGCCGAAGTTCATGACGACGGACCGAATAGTCGAAGTGATTGAGCTTACGCACGCGGCTTTTTTGAAAGTCCGTGGAAAAGAACCTAAGATCGTCGTTCTTGGTTTGAATCCTCATGCGGGAGAGCATGGGCTTTTTGGAAATCGAGAGGAAGAAACTGTGATCACTCCGGCGATGGATCGCTGCCGAGGGCAGGGGATCACAAAGCTTGAAGGCCCGATTCCTCCAGATACGGCTTTCATTCCCGCTAAACTTGCGGAGACCGATGCATTCATCTGCATGTATCACGATCAGGGCCACATTCCGGTGAAGGTGCTAGCTTTTGATAAAGCGGTCAACACCACACTGGGGCTGCCTTTCCCACGGACTTCGGTGGATCACGGAACCGCGCTGGACATTGCCTGGCAAGGACTCGCAAATCCATCGAGTTTGTTTGAAGCGGTGAAATTGAATGTCAAGCTGGTCGGGAAATCGAATTTCTGATAAGGTTTCGTATCAAGTAATCAAGTTTTGTGAATTTTTTCCGCGAAAACCCCTAAGAACTCTCACAACGCACCGTTTTAGAGGCGAATTTCTACTGAAATGTCGTCTACTGCTCTATTATTGATGGAGGAAATGTCCCCCAGTGAATTGGTTGAGTCCGCCCAGCGTGATTTCGAAGGGCCGTTGACCGGCTATGCTGCCAGCTTGCTTGGCGGTGACTGGGAGCGTGCCCGCGATGTGGTGCAGGACACTTTCATCAAGCTGTTTCGTCAGGAACCGGGGAAGGTTCAGGGCCACATGAAAAGCTGGCTCTACACGGTCTGCCGGAATCGCTCGATCGACGTTTTGCGAAAGGAAAACCCTATGCACACTTCCGGTGGGGAAGCTTTTGAGGCGTTGAATGATGAGCGTCCTGATCCTGCTGCCGCTGCAGTTCAGCAAGAGCGCCATATTGAGGTTTTAAAGTTTGTGGATCGACTCCCTGAAAATCAACGGGAAGTGATCCGTTTGAAGTTCCAATCTGATTTAAGTTACAAAGAGATCTCAGATATTACCGACTTATCCGTATCAAATGTAGGGTTCCTTATTCATGCCGGAATCAAACGACTCCGCATGCTGATGGGAGTTGATGTTTGATCATTCCGCTCCGTTCTCTGAATTTATACCATTTTATCTCTCCATCCTCCTTTTACCCGTCCCCCCCACAATCCGACGCCATGAAAAGTGATTCCATCCAAACCAACGACCCCAGTTTGACTGCCTACGCCCTCGGCGAGCTAAGTCCTTCTGAGTTGCTTCAATTTGAGCAACAGCTGAAGTCTTCACCGGAAGCTACGGCTGAGCTTGAAGGGATTGAAGAAACGGTTGATTGGCTTCGCAGTGGATTTGCAAGTGAGTTGCAGGCTCCCCGCCTCATGCTAGAGCCGGTTGCTCCGACTGAAGAGAAGGTGGTTGACGGAAATTTCAAAAAATCGGGTATGAAAGTCATGCTGTCCGGTTTGGCTGCAGTGCTTGCGGCAGTAGCTGCGGTGGGTGCATTGATTAGTAATGATCGGGCGGATCTTCAGAACAATCAGATCATTGCGAATGCGAATCCTCCACGTGTCGAGCTTGCTCATCCTGCTGCGACCGTGGAAACGCCGACTGTGACGCCAGGTGCAACGGCTGTTGCTGAGAATAATCATGATTTTGTAAATGTTGGATTTAGCCCTACTTCTGCGGGTTATGATTTGGTAGACGGAATGATCGTTCCAAAAATCAATCCGATGAATGCTTATTTGAATGCCGCTCAATTGCCTGACATCGACACGATTGCCGCGACGAATAACGCGAAAGGTTCTGATAGCGGAAGTTTGATCACCTATGACAATCTTTCCGCGACCCCTATTTTGGAAATCGATTCCAACAACGTGGCTAAAGGCCAGCAGCTGCCGGGGATTTCTGATATCGGCAGCGGGAAGTCGAGCTACGGCACTTATAAATTTCAGAACGAAGCTTCGAAAGAGCTTTCTGATTCTGAGTTTGGACATGGTAAACTCGATTTCGAAATCCGTTCACGCGTCATCGATGGAAAATTGGTTGAGATCGTTCGTCTCGTCGATACCCGGACCACTCCAGACGGCAAAGAATCCAAGACCGTTAAAGAATTTGTTCGTGAAGGTGCAGATGTCGGCAAGTCGATTGAGTCGTTGCTGCCACAGATGCACGCCGCTTCCGCTGCTCCGACGTTAAACATTGAGTCTGATATCAACGTGCCGACCATTGGCAACGTTACTTCTGGTCCGGTTAACCCGCTGGTAAGCGAATTCTTCATGATCAACTCCGAACTCTCAGCAGTTCGTGATGCCATGGCTGAGAATCCAGCCGGAGCCGAGTTGAAAGCACTTGAACAAAAGCTCTCCAAACTGATCGAACGTCAGGAGACCTTGGGTCAGAAGATGGAACGCAGCTTCGGTGGGATGTGATTCCTTTTTCGAATGGACAGGTTGCGTTCGAAGAATGACTTCCATTCGATCAAGAATGCCAAGATCAACGGAGATCAGAAATTCAGCGATTCGCCTTATTAATGAGGCGCTAAATCACCTCCCGGACACCAGGCCAAAAGATCTCCCGCCGACTGAACTGATTCCCGAAGCTTCCGAATGGCACAGTTTCGAACACGAGTTGTGGAGGCTAGGCGAAGAGGTTTGTAGTCTGATCAGCAAAAGAGTAGCTCTACGACGAGATTTAGATCTCTAGTCTTGTTTCTTCGAAATTGTGAAAAACCGCGCAGGTATGCGTGGGCGCCAGAGTTAGGTTCTTCTCTTTGCATACAAGCCCTGTGCTTTATGGGATTCCAAAATTGCAGGGACGCTCCCTGATCCTGACATTGAGGGACACGTGATTTCTGCCGTCTACAAGATGAGGGCATCCGGATTTTCCGACGAGATTCTGCCCTATCGAGGCTCTGGTGTCACATGGGTTCGTAAAGCTGCGAATCGTTACCTTGAATTTGATCAATCAAAGAACAGCTGAATCGAGCGCAGTGGTTGTGCCTGTTTCGAAATAGTCATCGGCATCCTAGCAAGAATGCTGATATTCATGGTAACTTCCTAAGGTGATTGGCACCTCTTCACGCAATCACCTCCCGAATCGGATCGGCGCCTTCAACGCCCACCAATTTCTCATCGAGACCGCTGTGGAAAAAGCTCAACCCATTTGGATCGAGGCCCAGTAGCGTGAGGACCGTTGAATGGAGATGTTTCACTTGATAGCGGTTGTCGACAGCCATTGAGCCGAGCTCGTCGGTCTGTCCAACGCTCACACCGCCTTTGGTGCCGCCACCGGCCATCCACATGGTGAATCCGTAACTGTTATGATCGCGACCCGTGCCTTTTGCGTATTCTGCGGTGGGTTGGCGACCGAATTCTCCGCCCCAAACGATCAGAGTATCGTCGAGCATTCCGCGACGTTTCAGATCTTTGATTAAACCGGCGATTGGTTTGTCGGTTTCTCCAGCGTGAAGATTGTGGTTCTTCTCCAAATCACCATGAGCATCCCAGTTATCGTCATTGTGGGCGCCGCCAGAATAGACTTGGATAAATCGGGTGCCACGCTCGACGAGACGACGGGCGAGAAGCATTTTTCTTCCGAACTTTTCTGTCTTAGGATCGTCGATGCCATACAAGCTCTGCGTTTCGGCGTCTTCGTATTCGAGATCGATCGCTTCAGGCGCGGTCGATTGCATTTTGTAAGCCAACTCGTAACTGGCGATTCGCGCAGCGAGATTGGTGTTGTCAAAACGATCCGCCATGTGGCCGGAATTCATGTGGTTCAGCGAATCGATCAGCATGCGCTGCTCAGTGCGCTCCATACCATTCACGTGTTGTAAGTTGAGAATCGGATCGCCTTTGGAACGGAAAACAGTTCCCTGATAACTCGCGGGCATGAATCCACTGGTCCAGTTTTTTGCACCTGAGATTGGGCCGCCGGACTCATCGAGCATCACGACATAACCGGGTAAATTTTCGTTCACGCTGCCGAGTCCGTAGTTCACCCAGGAACCGAGCGATGGCTTTCCGGAAATAACGGAGCCACTGTTCATCATCAAAAGCGCAGAGCCATGAATCGGCGAATCTGCCGTCATCGAATGAATGAACGCGATGTCATCGACGCAGGAACCGACATTTGGAAACAGATCCGAGACCCACTTTCCGGATTTGCCGTATTGCTTGAATTTCCATTTTGGCTCGACGATCCGGCCCTGACTCTTCTTGCCGCCGCGACCAAAGGTTTTCACATCGATCGTCTTTCCATTCATTCCGATCATGTTCGGCTTGTAGTCGAACGTGTCGATATGGCTGGGGCCGCCGTAGTTGAAAATGAAGATGACGCTTTTGGCTTTCCCGGGAGTCGTGGCAGGTTTTGCTTCGAGCGGGTTTGTGAAACCACCACCATGAGGGGTCGCTGCATTGGCTTTATTGAAAAAGCCGTCTATTCCCAGCATACCCGTCAAGGCAAGGGCAGGGAAGCCGCCAGCGACGTTGTGGAGCATCTCACGGCGATTGATGTTGCCGCAGAACGTTGATTTCGGTTTTTGATCTTTCATCGTGGGTGTCGTCAGGGCTGGGGTTAATCCAAATATACAAACTCATTCAAATTCAGTACCAACAAGGCGAAACGTTCGAGGGCTTGTTCATCACTGAGTTCATACTGGCTTTTAAAGGTTCCGATCATTTCGACGCAATGAGCAACTTCATCCGCATCAGGCGTCCGCTGGAGCGCGAGCTCCAGACCTTTGGTGACCTGATCCTTCACCGACTTCAAATCAGCATCATCTCGCAACCGCTGAGCCAGTAGGGCGGCTTGGTCATTCACGAATTTCGAATTCAACATCGTGAGCGCTTGTGTCGGAACCGTTGTTGCGAAACGAACCGCACACGGGCCGTCGGTATCCGCCTGGTCAAAATCGGCCAGCATCTGGTGACGCAGACTCCGTTTCACATGAACATAAACTGAGCGGCGATAGTGATCCGCTTCGTTTTTCGAGATTGGCCATCCCGCACCCGGCCTCGACGCTGTTGCGAGGACTTCTTTTGGAAGGGGTGGGAAAACCCATTTGCCTCCGAAATCTTCCAGATTCAGCTTTCCGGACAGGGCCAGCATTGAATCACGCATTTCCTCAGCAGTGAGGCGGCGCATGTTGTAGCGCCAGAAAAGATTGTTCGTTGGATCTTTAAGCAGGTTCTTCTCATTCGGTGCCGACGACATCCGGTAGGTCTGACTTTTCATGATCAGACGATGCATTTCCTTGAGGCTCCAGCCTTTCTCCACCAACTCAGCAGCAAGATAAGTGAGTAGTTCGGGGTGAGTCGGACGTTCTCCGAGCTGTCCAAAATCGTTGGTGCTCGCCACGATGCCACGTCCGAAATGATGCTGCCAGAGCCGATTCATCATAACACGACCCGTCAGTGGATTCTCAGGGCTGGTCATCCATTGCGCCAATGCGAGGCGACGTCCGGTTGATTTCACCCCGCGTTTTTCAACAGGTTCGAATGATGCTGGTTTCGGGCCTGCGGTTGCTCCCAGCACGGTAGGGAATCCCGGCTCAACCTGATCTCCCGGTGAATGCGCGGATCCTCGCAGGTGAACAAAAAGCGGACCAGCCTTGGGGCCGGATTCGGTCACCACGTTGAGCGGCGTTCCCGGCATTTCGCGGCGTATCTGACTGATCTTGTTTTTCGTGTCGCGCCATTCTTTCACGATGTTGCGCTTAAAATGCTTCTCCAGCTTCGTTTCGAGACGCTTCCCGCCGCGCCGCAATGCTTCAGGCAAACTGTTCGCCTTTGCGGCACCCGTTCGAAGGGACAGGTCGATGAACTGGCCGCCCCCGGTTTGTTTGCAGTGAACCGCGACGACGTTCTTACCGGTTTGGAAGGCTCCGATCGCTTCCTTGCCAAGCTCGATCACTTCATAATCAGTTACATGGCCTGCCGCTTTGTAAATTTGCGTTCCATTGAGAAATACCTCGACGTCTTCGTCGTGATACAGCTCGAGCACGAGTTTTTCAGGAATGTCTTTCGATCCGAAATTGGTGCGCATCCAGATATCTTTGGTTTTCCATTCCGTCGTCACATTAGAATTTGGCGTGCCTTTAGTTCCGAAACCACCCTGGGACTTGGTCCAATCCTTCATCACTTGGCCAACGTCAGCCCAGCCGGGAGCAGGCCTTTTTGTCGTAAAAGACCACGTCGCTGGAGTGTTTCGCGCGTCTTCCACAAACGTCTTCACAGGAACTTTCGCGTCTCCTTTGGCCGCAAACGCACCGGCTTCCTGCAAATGAGTGGTCATCTCGGCTTCCATCTTTTTCAAGGCGCCTTCCGCGGATGCAATTCGTTTGCCGCGGACTTTCTCGAAATCCGCAAGCACCTCTTTATCGGCCCACGGGCGAATCGTGCCCGGGGTTTGATACGGCGTGATCCCATTGTAAAACGCCATGAAGGCATAAAAGTCTTTCTGCGAAATCGGGTCTTTTTTGTGATCATGACAACGAGCGCAGCCCAGGGTCATAGCGAGAAAGGCCTCGCTCGTAACCAGGACATTATCCGCCAGCACATCGTAAACATGCTGCTTGCGATCTGCGGGCTCGTCGTCCCACTGCATCAGGCGGTGAAAGCCGGTCGCTGTGAGTGATTCCTGAGTCGGCTCAGCAATTTCATCACCGGCAATCTGCTCGGTCACGAATTGATCATACGGCTTATCCCGATTGAAGGCGTTGATCACGTAGTCGCGATAACGCCAAATCTCCGGCTTCGGATTGTCACGCTCAAATCCGTTTGACTCTGCATAGCGAACGATGTCCAACCAATGACGGGCCCACTTTTCGCCGTATTGAGGGCGGGCCAGCAGATCATCAATCAACTTGGAAACTGCAGCATCTTCATCCTTTGAAAAATCAGCTTCAAACGCAGCCACGTCACCTGGTGTTGGCGGGAGTCCGATCAAATCATAATACATCCGACGAACTAAAGAACCTGCAGGCGCGGGGGAATTCGGCGCTAAATCCGCTTCCTCCAACTTATTCAAAACAAACGAGTCGATCGGGTTTTTCACCCATTTTGAATTTTTGACTGCCGGAACGTTATCTCCCGTGATGAGCCGGTAAGCCCAGTATTTACGGTCTTCATCGGTGATCGAAAACAGTGTCGGTCCTTCTCCCGCAGCGCCCTGAATTTCGAGTTCAGGATCATACGGAGCGCCCATTTCCACCCACTTGGTCAGCAGGGCGATCATATCTGCCGCCAGCTTCTTCTTGGGAGGCATTTGGTATTCGTCGCTGACGTAATTCACCATGTCCAAAATCACGCTCTTCAACGGTTCCGATTCATCCACACCGGCCCCCAATTCGCCACCGCGCATCAATCCTTCGCGACTGGTAATCCGGAATTTCCCTTTCAGTTTTGCTTCGCCGCCGTGGCATTTGAAACAGTTCTCCTTGAGAATGGGGTGGATCTCTTTTTTGTAGAAATCTGCACCTTCATCACCACGAACCGAAAATGACAGTGCACAAAGCACTGCGGCGGGAAATACGATCCAATAGTAATTTACAACCGGCATAAGCCTGCCAAAACCCCACCAATTCTCGACAATGCAATTTCTGAACTTCAATGAATTGAGGCCTGACGTGATTTGGTAAGATAGATTCATCGAGTCAATAGGGTATATCCAACGATCCAACAGTATTGGATCGTTAAGAATTGTTTTTGTAAAATTGCGACAAAACCGATCAAAGGGGCATGGCGCAATCGAGTTGCTTCTTATTCTATTTCGAGCTAAAACCAGCCTGAAGCTCTAGCTGAGCAAGGCGGAAATTGACTCTGAATACAGCAATGGGAAGCGCAGCGCCACTTGCAACGACAATCCGAAGCCCTGCCACGACTGACAGACATACAGAGTTACGACGGTCAGCAGAGTATTGATCGCAGCAAACGCAAGTGCGGCTAGCATCGCTCCTTTGGCATCGTCGAGAAACAACAGCACAGAAAGCCTCGCGATGAAGATCACGAGGAGAAAACTTCCCACGAGGGCAACGCGAAACGATGCGATCTCCGTTGGCGAGAAATTCAGAATTTCACCAATGGTGGTCGCGTGATAAATCAGAATCAAAGTGATCACAGCCTGAACACCATTGAGTTGGCCGAATCCTGAGGAGAAGGCGCGGGTCAATTCAGCTTTGATATGGCGAATCGTTTCGATGGTTTCGCCATTTCGAACAGCATCAATGAAATTTCGTTGCGACGGCGTGAAATCAGTTCGGAGATGGAGGAAGAAAAAGGCAATCCCCGGAAGCGCGGAAAGCATCGCGATGCGTAAATCTCAGCTGCCTTGTCCGTGCTGAAACGAGACAGGAGGGCGATCGCGTAATCTCCCCGCAACGAAACAATCGCCCCGAGGCAGTCGGTTAGCCAAATTGATTGCTGGAGTTCGGTCACGAAATGAGTCTGGTCGTCCGCCGTGAGTTTTTCGGATTCCGGCGAGAAAATGATGAGCCGTGACGCAATGTGTAGGTTTTTCTGAGCATCAAGTTGTCCCGCAAGCGTTTCACCATCTTATCAAGCATCGATTCCATCCGTTCATGCGTTGCCATCACTTAGCGATGTGATCCTCCGACCATTATTTCAATGACGTTCAAATAAGGGCTGATCGATGAACCAACCCTGTTGGTTCGTGTTAAGCGATCACATCCTTCACGACATTTCCGTGAACATCAGTCAGGCGAAAATCGCGGCCCGCGTATCGATAAGTGAATTGTTTGTGATCAATCCCTAACAAATGCAAAATCGTGGCGTGGAGATCGTGAGCGGACACGGGATTTTCAACCGCTTTGAAACCGAATTCGTCGGTCGCACCGTAAATCGTGCCGCCTTTGATCCCGCCGCCGGCCATCCATAGGGAAAATCCCCAGTGATTGTGATCGCGCCCCAGCGTTGCCCCGCCGCCTTGTGTTCCCAGCTCCACAGTCGGAGTGCGGCCGAACTCTCCTGAACAAACAATCAGCGTTTCATCGAGCATTCCCCGTTGATCGAGATCGGTGATCAGCGCCGCCAATCCCTGATCGCATTGGTTCGCGACAGTCCGGTGTGAATCTTTAATATTGTTGTGGCTGTCCCAGGGCTGGCCTTTCCCATGCCAAAGCTGAACAAATCGCACCCCGCGTTCGACAAGTCGACGTGCCATCAGCAATTGACGATTCTGGGCGCCTTCACCATACATTTCCTGAATGGGTTTCGGCTCTTGGCTGATATCGAAAGCATCCGTCGCCTCCGCCTGCATCCGATAGGCAAGCTCGAATGATTGAATGCGAGCTTCGAGGGCTGCTTCTCCGGGGCGAGCGGCAAGATGTTTCGAATTCAATTGCTGCAAAAAGTCGAACTGCTGCCGCTGCTCATCTTTCGTGAGGTGCGAATTTTGAATGTGGGCGATCAGTTTTTTCGGGTCGGTCTTCGACGTATCAACGAGTGTTCCCTGATAAACGCCCGGTAGAAAAGCAGACCGCCAATTGTTCGTTCCGCCAACGGGAAGGCCACCTGGGCAAAGCGCAACGAAGCCGGGCAGGTTCTGATTTTCTGATCCCATCCCCCAATTCAACCACGAACCGAGGCTCGGACGGACGAGGCGCTGGTCACCCGAATTCATCAGCATGAGTGACAATTCGTGGCTGGGAAGCTCCGCGTGCATCGAGCGGATCACGGCCATTTTATCGACGCATTTTGAAAGATGCGGAAAGAGATCGCTCACAGGAATACCGCTTTCGCCGTGTTGTTTGAACTCAAACGGAGAAGGCAGCGCGACGCCCGTTTTCCGTTCGGTTTGGAGATTGTCGAACGGCAGCATTTCCCCGCCACGACGGGTCAGTTCCGGTTTCGGATCGAAGGTATCGACCTGCGACATGCCACCGTTCAGGAAAATATGGATGACCGATTTCGCTTTTCCAGGGTAGTGAAAACCGGCGTTCGTCTCGCGCCCGACGAGTTGCGCGAGCGCAAGCGAACCGAATCCCATTCCGCTGCGGCGGAGGAAGTTTCTGCGGGAAAAATCGTTGCTGTGAAATGGTAGTGACATCAATCAGTCGACAAAGTGAAATTCGTTCGAGGCGAGCAAGGCATGCGCGAACCGCAGCCACGTCTCAGCATCCGCATCTTTCAGAAACTTGAGGGCGGTTGTGGTTTCATTAGAGTCCGGTGCCCGCGAATAAACGTGCTGATAGATTAGCCGCACCTTTTGCTCATCTGATTTCGCTTTTTGGATATCCGGGAGCGCTACCAACGCGTTCGCTCGATCCCTGATGAAATCTGAATTCAACGCGAAAAGCGTCTGTTGCGGAACCATCGTTTCCTGGCGCTTCACCGTGCAGGAACTGGGATCTGCTCCATCAAAGGTCGCTGCCATCGCCGAGATTACATCGCGATTCAAAAACGCGTAAACACTCCGGCGGGGAACGGTTTTGGTTTCGGTCTCGTCGAACGGTTGACCACCCGGCGTGCGATCCAACTCGCCGCTTACAGCGAGCAGAGAATCACGCATCGCCTCCATCCCCAACTTTCGCGGTGGCATTCGCCACAGCAATTGATTGAGCGGGTCTTTCTCGCGGGCTGCTGCGTTCTCGACCGAACTTTGCTGATAGGCTTTCGAAAGGATGATCCGGCGATGCATCTGTTTGATCGACCACTTGTCTTCCAATATTTTAGTCGCGAGAAAATCGAGTAGTTTCGGATGCGATGGCGGATCTCCGCGCGTCCCAAAATCATCTGACGTTCGAACCAATCCGCGGCCAAAATGATGCTGCCAAATCCAGTTCGCGATGACTCGCCGAGTCAGTTGATTTTCAGGATCGGTTATCGCCTTCGCCAAATCGAGGCGGCGCTGACCATTTGAAAACGGCGTTGCTTCTTTCCGAGACAATGCAGTGAGGAATGCTGGAACGACCCGCTCGCCACGCTGAATCGGATTTCCCCGCAAAAACACAAATGCTTCATTCGGTTCTTCGGCTTCGCTCAGAATCATGGCACGTGGCGGCGCGGTGGAAGAGCCATTCAGGGTTTCGATGGCTCCTCGCGTTGCGCCTACACGATCCCGAACGCCGCGATTCAACATGGTGACATGTCCGCCCTCCTTCATCGAAACCGATGTCGGCGACTCCGGATCGTAAAGATGATGCCGCAGTTGCCGCTCAATCGCACTGTTGACGACGCGATGCTTCGCGTCCTGGTCGGCTACGATTTTTCCACCCGGGCTGGCTTCGATCGAAGCCTCCAGCAGCGAAGTGAGCCAACGCCGGTGGGCTTCCGCGAAAACATCCCCGTAAACTCCCGCCACCTCGACAAACGATTTCGGCTTTTTCGAAGCGAGAATATCGAGCACGCGTGGATTCCATTTCGGTGCATTTGTCGCTAGCTGGTGTTCGTTTGCGAATTTCTTTGGGTCGCCGTTTTCCTTGATCAGTTCTGCAACGAGTGCCGTGCATTTGTTCTCGAAATCATCAGCCTCAATTTTCGAAAGCCGATGCCATGGCCCGAATACAGGATCTTCGCCATCGAGCTTCTTCAGATGGACTCGCCATCGCTCGAGCACGACCGGGCGCAATTCATCAGTGCGGTAGGAGAGAAAGAAGGTCGACGTGTCCTGCTCCGGCGTGCCTTTCGCCAGTTCTTTTAAATACAAACCAGCCTGCATCCGGAGTCTTCCCTGAAACACCAACTCCTGTTCGCGGGTGATGTCATCGCGAGCGCGCTCCCGCTTCGCCAGCTCCAGTTCGTATTTCTCATCCACCTCGGGTTTCCCCACAACCGGCAATTCCTCCGGAACTCGGCTGCTCGAAAGCGTCGCGTAGAGTGAGTAATAATCCGCCGTCGGAATCGGATCGAATTTGTGATCATGACAGCGAGCACAGGAAACCGTCAGCCCCAGCAAGCCGCGTGATATCACATCGATTTGATCATCAACGCGGTCATGAACGTTTCGAAATTGTCGCCCCACCGTGAGGAAGCCCAGCCCTGCGTGAGCCGGATCATTCTCATCGAGTTTCATTTGATCCGCCGCGATTTGCTCGAGAACGAATTGATCATAAGGCAAGTCGGCATTGAAAGCTGAGATCACATAATCCCGATACGTATATGAAAACGGAAAGCGCTTGAAGCCAATTGCGCTGCCCCCATGAGTATCCGCATAGCGCGCCAAATCCAGCCAGTGTCGCCCCCAACGCTCGCCGTAGGCGGGTGACGTGAGCAAACGATCGATCACTTTTTCAAACGCATCTGGGCTTTGGTCATTCTCGTAGCCTTCGACCTCCGCCCAAGTCGGAGGCAATCCAGTCAGATCAAAAGTCGCGCGTCGGATCAGTTGATTTTTTGAAAGTGGTGGCGATAGCGAGAGTTCGTTCTCTTTCAATGCAGCGGTGATAAATCCATCAATTGACGCCAGTGGGTCAGGTTGTTGAATCGGCTGAAACGCCCAATGCGCTTCGTATTTTGCGCCGCTCTCAATCCAAATCTGCAGCGTTTTCTTCTCAGCGTCCGTGAGGGACTTCCCAGAATCACCCGGCGGCATCACTTCGTCGGGATCATCGGAGTGAGTGCGCTCAACGATTTCATTCCCTTCGAGCGATTGACCCCACCCATCGGTATCCAGTCGCAACTTCGCTTTTCGCTCGCCTGCATCCGGTCCGTGGCAATGGAAACAGTTTTCAGAAAGAATCGGCAAAACCTCACGGCTGAAATCGACTTCTTTTTCTGCGGCGAAATTCACGCCTGAAGCAAGAGTAATTGCCGCGAAAACAGAATATTTGAATGTGGAAAAACGATTCACCACTTCCAATCTAAACAAAATCCACAGTTTTGTCGCGGCACGGATTGCCGTGTTGAAATGAGAAACAGTGACTCAGAACTTTCTCATTCATGGAGGACTTTTGAGCCGACTTGCGAGGGCCTTCCTCGAACATCTGGAGGTCGCATTAGTTCTCCACCTTCGAATCTAGGACGCCCCCAAGCGGCAATTCGGTTCGAACCATGAACATCGTTCTGATCAATGTTTCGACAAGTTCTTTCGATTTAAACAATCCCCGACGCCGAGCCATGTTTCGTCGTAATGAAAATAAAACTACACATACTGTTTAAATTCATCCCCGCTCTATTTGTGGCATTTTTTGCCACGGAAGGGCAGGCAGCGGGAACTCTGACGCCGAAAGGTTCGCCTCATGCGCCGATCAGAATTCTCGATCATCATGTCCAGATCACCATCAACAACGGCTTTGCCCAGACGGAGGTGACCTAGACATTCATCAACCCGAACGATCAGGATCTCGAGGCAATCTATCGATTCCCGCTTCCGGTCAGCGCAAGCCTCTCCGAAGTTACGCTCACGATCGGCGAGCGCGACATCAACGGCGAAGTCGTTGGCCGGGGAAAAGCAGAAAGCATCTACGAAAACGAGAAACAAGCTGGCAATGATGCCGGACTCGCGACCAAGGAAGGTTATCAGGCATTCGAATTCAAAGTTCACTCGGTAAAAGCGCAGGGCGAAACTCGGATTCGGATTGTCTATTACCAACCGATTCAGATCGAGACAGGAATTGGGCGTTACCTTTATCGACTGGAAGAAGGTGGGACCGATGATGCTGCGGCGGCTGGATTTTGGAATCCGGTCAACAATGTCGTCGAAGGCACGTTTTCTGCCTAGGTTGTGCTCAAATCAGCCTGGCCGCTTAAAGATGTTCGCTTGCCTGGTTTCGAAAACGAAACGGTAACGGACAAAGTCGATGACGGGCACTACAAGATGCGCCTTAAACGCAAAGGCCAGCCGCTCAATCGGGATTTGGTTGTCTACTATTGACTGACAGAAGATCTTCCCGGTCGTGTTGAAGTGATTCCTTTCCGCGATAACGAATCTGGGCATGGAACGTTCATGATGGTGGTGACTCCAGGGCTTGATTTGAAGCCGCTCACGAACGGTGTAGACTATGTTTACGTTCTCGACACCTCGGGAAGCATGTCCTCAAAACTGCACACGCTTGCTGATGGCGTCAGTAAGGTAATTGGAAAAATGTCAACTAACGATCGCTTTCGCATTGTCACCTTTTCGACTCAGGCGAGCGATCTGACGGGAGGCTAGAAATCAGCGACCCCGAAAAATGTTGAGCGGACCTTGAAGCAAATCGGAAATCTAAGCACGAACGGCAGCACCAATCTCTACGAAGGCATTGCCATGGCGATGGATGATCTCGATGACGATCGCGCGACCAGCATTGTTCTTGTCACCGATGGAGTAACCAATACCGGGGTTATTGATCCGGTGGAGTTTCACAAGCTTTCCCAACAACACGATATCCGGATCTTCGGATTTCTCCTCGGGAACAGCGGCAACTGGCCGCTCATGCGCACGGTTTGCGAGGGAAGCGGCGGCTTTTATGCTGGCGTTTCGAATGCCGATGATATCCCCGGACGAATCATGATGGCCAAGAGCAAGATCCTTCATGAGTCCCTTCACGATGCTGAGTTTCAGATCAAAGGCGTCAAGACCTTCAATACCACGGGGCAGATGCCGGGGAAAATATACCGGGGCGAGCAGCTCGTCATGTTTGGTCAGTATGAAAAAGGCGGTGAAGCCGAGCTTGTCCTCAATGCCCGGCTCACAGGGGAAGACAAGACCTATCGGACCACCTTCAACTTCCCCGATGTTGATACAAAGAACCCGGAAATCGAACGGTTGTGGGCGCTGGATCAAATCGAACAGATCGAACTTAAGGCCAACGCAGGGAAAATCCCTGCGAGTGAGTCTAAAGATGCCGTCCGTGACCTGGGACTCCAATACCAGCTTGTAACAGATGAAACCTCGATGCTTGTTCTCGCGGATGAAGCCTTCGAACGCCACGGCATCGAGCGGAAGAATCAGCAACGTGTCGCTCGTGAGCGATCCGCCCAGTCGGCTCGTCACGCAGCCGCCGCCGCAACGAATCGCCGAGTTGATAAAGCAAAGCCGTTCACGCCGAAAAAAGCCCCTCGCTTTTCTGGCGGTAGTGGAGGCGGAGGCGGCGGTGCTTTCCCGCCACTGGCTGCCTTGTTGATGGCTCTATTCGCAGGAATCGCCGCAACATTCGGACGCACTCGCCGCAAGGCTTGATTGCCCATGCAACTCAACATCACCATCGAAATTCAGGGCTTCGGTCCCGTTGTTCGCTCGTGCAATGCGAGCATGGCAACGGCGGCCGGAGTCGCCCTCCTCGCAATCCTTTTTCAACTGATTCCCAGCTTGGGAGAAATATTCCAATGGCAACGCGGAGGATCCCTATTGACCTATCTTACGGGCCATCTCACCCACTGGTCATGGAATCATCTCATCTGGGACCTGGCGGCTTTTGCCACACTTTCATTTGCCGCCATCCGCCTCATCCCGCAGCGGTTTCTGCTCTGCCTACTCGTCGCCGGAATCGTCATCCCGTTGGAGATCGCCCTGAATCAGCCTCAGTTCGAAACCTACCGCGGGCTGTCGGGAATTGATTCAGCACTGCTTGGACTCATGATCGCCGGGCTTTGGAAACTTCGTCAGACCTCAAGGTTCATCGCTGCCATCGCACTGATCGCCTTTGTCAGCAAAACGATCTACGAGCTCACCACCGGCGACACGATTTTTGTTGAACAAGCCCAGCAAGCCTTTATTCCAGCGACCTCCGCTCACATCTCAGGTTTTCTCGCTGGGCTGGCATCGGGTCTGATTCCGGCGCTGGGTCGGAGCCCCCAAACCGATGCAGTTTAGGCATTTTCGAACCAACCCTATCGATTCATCGAACAGACCCTGTTGGATCGTGAGCGGGGGGCAGTGGTCGTGGCAGACTTGACATGGAATGTTCGCCATCGCTACGGTGAGCTCCAAATTTCGACAATGCCGGTCAGATCGAATTCGACTCCTAAAACGAAACAAAAGTTATGAAAATCATTCTCATACTCTCAGTCACCATCTTGACGGGTGTAGCAGCGCAGGCCGAGCTATCGAAAGACGAAGCCAAAACAATGGGAGCCAAGCTTTGGGCTGAGCACCAAGCAGCCATCAGGAAGGAGCGCTCCGCGGAGATGGATTCGAAAGTCATCCAGATCAACGAACACACGTTTCGCTTCGAATCAAAAAAGTATGGCAAGAAGCCGGACAGGGGATGGGATCTATTCATTTCGATGCATGGGGGAGGCGGCACCACTGCTGAGATGAATGATTCTCAGTGGAAAAATCAAATACGCCTCGGCGACGCCTACAAGCCCAAAAATGCGATTTATGTCGCGCCGCGAGCTCCAACCGACACGTGGAATCTGTGGCATCAGGGACACATCGATGAATTGCTGGATCGACTGATTGAAAATTTCCTGAACCTCGAGGACGTAAATCCGAACCGTGTCTATTTGATGGGTTATTCCGCCGGTGGTGACGGTGTTTATCAATTGGCTCCGCGGATGGCAGATCGCCTCGCAGGAGCAGCCATGATGGCGGGGCATCCGAACGATGCGTCACCCCTGGGATTGCGAAATATTGCTTTTGCAATTCATGTTGGTGAAGCGGACCGCAGCTACAAACGGAATACTGTGGCAGCAGATTGGGGAAAACAGCTGGACGCTTTGCAAAAGAGCGACGCAGACGGTTACGCTAACCAGGTCCAAGTCCACAAAGGAAAGGGACATTGGATGGACTTGGACGACAAAGTCGCGGTTCCCTGGCTGCAGAGATTTTCACGAAATCCGCTTCCCCAAAAAGTCATCTGGCGCCAGGACGACGTGGTGCATGAACGTTTTTATTGGCTGGCACTGCCACCGGGTTCAGAAAAGAAAGGCCAACTCGCGGTTGCAACGATTGGAGGACAAACCATTCGCATTGAGAAAACAGAGGAAATTAACACCCTCTTAATACGATTGAATGACGACATGCTTGATCTCGACCACCCCGTGAAAGTCTTCGCTTCAGATGGATCCGAATTGTTCGCGGGAAAGGTGGCGCGATCTGAAGAACTGGCGAAACACACGCTCAAGACTCGCGGTGATCAGCAGTTGATGTTTTTTGGGGAGATCGAAATCAGTCTGGAAGCTGAGAAAGGTAAATGACCCGTGCCTTCATTTTACTGAGGCCGAATCAGCCGCGCAAAAACAGAGAATTCATCGGTTCCCCTGATTGCGGCGCTTGAAGCTGGACTTAAAAATATGCGACCACTCTTGCTGCTAGCATTTGTTCTATCGTTGTTTTATCTTAACACGGCGATTGTTAAAGGGCTCGGAGGCCCTTGAGAGAAACTGGTGATGAAACCATTCCACGGAGTTTACCCAATCTGTGACGGTGGCGAGGAGATCTCATGGATTCGAAAACATCCCGGAGAAGAGATTCCATGGTGGCATCACCAAAGACGGGATCACGGAACGACATTGATATCGACTTCATCTGAGACCACAGCGGCAACCTGGATGTTGGTGTATGGCATGGGATATTAAGTTTGGATTCTTTCACTCGTTTTAACTCTCGCTTACGGCATTTTTCGAGTGATTAAATTTAAGCAGTGAATCAGGCGCTCGACTCCATCATTCCACGAGCTAAACACCCGCCACAACCTTCCCCAACTCCGAAAACGGCACATCATGCGGAAGTGTTTTATTTTTCACGGCAATAGCTGACGTGACTCCAGCAGCTTCACCCATGGCAACGGCGTTTCCGGTGACGCGATAGCTGCTGTGGGCAATGAAATCGCCGCTGATGCAGCGGCCGGCGAGCAGCAAGCCGTCGACGTCGCGGGCAACGAGGGCACGGAGCGGAATTTGATAGGGCTTTGATTTGAAGGGCTTGGACTCGATCGCTTTGGTTTTGTCTTTGTCGGTGGAATGAACGTCGATCGGAAAGGTCACGTCGCAGATGTTGTCATCAAACTTCGCGCCGGTTCGCAAATCTTCGCCGGTCACGTAGTAGCGCCCAAATATGCGGCGACCTTCGCGGGTGCCGATTTGTTCGCCGGTGAGGTTGAGATGCAGTTCTTTCCATGGGCCGCCTTTTTTGCGCAGGGCGTCGACCATCGCATGAATCTCACGCCGGGCTTCGATCGTGGCGCGGGACACGTCGTCAGCATTGATTGAGGATGCACCGTATTGGTGGTTGGCCATCATGGCGTAGAGGCCATCACGAATTTCAAAAATAGAAGGACCGCCATAAGAAGGATCGATCCCAACACTGCGGAGCTCGGCAAGAAAGTTTTTCTTCGGGCTGCCGAGTTTGCGCACTTCGGCCTGACCGCGAATGAATTCGGCAATGCCTTCGGTTTCGATGCCGGAAAGAATCGCCATGAGACTGAATGGTTGGGTGACGCCATCGCCTGGCCGACCAAATTCGAATTCACAACCGGCCTGCGCGGCCAAATCGCCGTCGCCGGAACTATCGATAAATGCCTTTGCAGTCCATGCTTCGCGGCCGGATTTGGATTCGGTAATTAACGTTGAAAGCCGATTCGAATCATCAGTGACCGCAGCAACAACCCGGGTGTGCAATCGAATGGAAACGCCGGCTTTGACGAGCTTTTCCTCGAGTAGCTGCTTCATTCTTTCCCCGTCGTAAACGTAAGCCCGCTCGACAAGTCGCCCGGTTCCGGTCCTTTTCATGTCGGCAACCAGCTCGGCCATGATGCCGGTTTTATTCGTTGCATCGAGAATCCAAGAGAGCTGTCCCGCTGTCCAAATTCCACCGATGCAGCCATTCACTTCGATCAGGGCGACGCGTATGCCACGTCGGGCGGCTGCAAGAGCGGCAGTGAATCCCGCAGGACCGCCGCCGGCAACAATCACATCAAATTCATCGCGAACGGGGATTTTTCGACCGTCTTCAGAAAACCAGCCGTCACCGGTCAATTCTCCCGATGTCGGAACGTGAAGCCGTTCAGTAGTTCCAAAGCCTTCACTTTTTGCGGGAGCTCCGCGGCGCATCGGGCGAGGGGGCTTGTTGCCGGGATTGACCTTGTCTTGCCCGTACAGCATTCCAGCACCTCCCGACACCGCACCCCCGATTCCAAATTGCAGGGCTTTGCGGCGATCGATTTTTTTCATGTTGATGAACATGACGGATTCAAAAATTCTGACAATGGCGGAAAAGCGGAGCGTCCAAAAATGGATATCGTGAAACTTCCACAAGAAACACATCTCAACAATGCAGGACGTCGATGTTGTGCTACCATTCGTTTCTTCATGGATACCAATCGACGTCAATTTCTCAGGCAGTCATTTTCAGTAGGAGCCGCCGCGGGAGTTTCCGGGGTCCCGCTCATTAATCAGGCGCAGGACAAAAAGCCTGCGGCTGCTGCCGACGACAAGTTCGATTGGTATGATGTCAACGAATGGGGAGTTGAAGGTCGCGGTTGGTCCGGCGAAGATCTCGCTAAAACCTATGATCGATTGCCGGCCAAGGCTGAAAAGATCGTGCGGCCTCCCGTTTGGAGCCTAAGCCACCACAGCGCAGGGATGCTGACTCGTTTTCAGACCGACGCGTCGGAGGTTCACGTTCGCTATGAATTGCAGAGTAAAAGTCTCAGTATGCCTCACATGCCGGCCACTGGAGTAAGCGGGGTTGATCTCTACGCATTGGACACCAACAACAATTGGCGATGGGCAGGTGTGGCGCAGCCAAAAACGTTTCCGGTAGTAGAGACGAAAATTGCTCACGGCATGGACAAGGTTCTCCACGCATTTTCTGCTTACTTCCCCCTCTATAACGGAGTGAACAAGATGGAAATCGGGGTGCCCAAAGGCGCAAAATTTGAACCACTCGCGCCTCGTCATGAAAAGTCGATCCTCTTTTACGGAACCTCCATCACCCACGGGGCCTGCGCGTCACGCCCGGGGATGTGTCACCCTGCAATTTTGGG
>CALAHF010000203.1 GCA_937891465.1 uncultured Verrucomicrobiales bacterium
CCATCAAAGCGCCATCAAAGCGCCATCAAGCGTTTGCCCAACGACGAGACCCAATTCGTCAAACTCATTGCAACGGGCGATTCCAAAATCGATCAACTTCACTGTGGGATCGCCGCTCGCCTCATCAACGATCAAATTCCCGGGCTTGATGTCCCGGTGCAAAATTCCATGCTCGTGAACAAATGCGACTCCATCACACGCCTCGGCAAACAGCGCGACTCGTTCGTTGATCGTCATCCCCTGATCCTCACAAAATTCAGTGATCGACTGTCCGTCCACAAATTCCATGGCATAGAACAGATCGCTATTTTCTAAAATTCCGCCTTCAAAAAAACGAATCACATTGAGATGATTCAACAGCGCCATCGCCTGTCGTTCCGTTTCGAATCGCTGCAACGCATCCTCATTGCGCCGGTCCTGACGGGGAATTTTCACTGCTAGCTCCTGAAAGTAAGGTTCTTCCCGCACTCCGCGCCAAACCTCCCCGAAACCGCCGGTTCCCAGCAAATCCCGGAGGCGAAACGGCCCGGCCACAGGCAAGCCCCCACCTTCAGGATCCCCTTTCGGACTCTCTAAATTTTCGGCGTTTCCCTCCATCTCGTCTCTATCTAAAAAAACTACTGAAATCCCCTACCCTCATTATTGCAACAAACCGTCTCTATGCGAAGCATAATTCAAACCGTCCCGACTCGTTTTTGCAGTTCCCAATTTTCTTATTCAGAGAGCCCTTGAAACTTTTAACATTCCACCGACCTGTTTTCACAACCTATGGCTGCCAAAAAGACACCATTCCTCAAAAACGTTCCGCTCCTGATAACCATTGGGGTGTGGGTCTTGTGGGGACTTTTTGCACGGTCATGGTATCGAATGGATAAACCCTGGGAAATCGAAGGCGAGCCCACCACAACCGCTGATTTCATTGCCATTGGCCTCTTCCCCGCTGGCGCGATTGCACTTGGCCTCGCCGCCCTCCTTCTCATCACGAAGCGATGGTGGCTCCCTCTCGTTTTAAAACGAAACGTGATTGGAGCTTTATCTCAGAGTTCAAAATTCAGTATTCCCAAATGGACCTGGCTTGGGATCATCGGCATTCTCATCGTCGCGGCCTGCCTCCGTGGGCCAATGATGAATCGGCAAGTGCTTCGCGACGAACAGGACAATCTGCGACGGAACATTTTCGGATTTCACTACATCGAGCTCCACCACCGGGACCTCCGGTTTTTTGAAGTTGAATGGCCCGATGCCTTTTTCGAAAACCGACTCGCCAACAACCCGATTCTTTTCAGCGTCCTGTCAAAAGCCAGCCTCGAAATCTGGCGAAAAGTCTCCGGTGCCCCGGAAGATCAGTTCAACAAAGTCGCCCTTCGAATGCCCTCGCTCATCTTCGGGCTCGGCTCAATTTTCATGCTGTTTTTGATTTTTTCCATTTGCGGACGCGCCTCCACCGGATTGATAGCCGCACTGCTCGCCGCCCTTCATCCCCTCCACATCCGTTATTCCACCGAGGCTCGCGGTTACGGGATCGTTCTCCTCTTTGTGGCGACAGCAATCCTTTTTGGAATCCTGGCCGTCGGGTCCGGTCGCTGGCGTTACTGGCTGGGGTTTGCCTTCAGCCTGCTGGGAATTCTCTATGCCTTTGCCGGCGGAATCTATTTCGTTTTACCAACCGGGCTGGCCATGGCCGGATTTCTCCTTTTCCGATGGGGTAAAAAACGGTCACCCGAAACCCGCGCAGCATTTCTCCGGTTCAGCCTCTGCGCTGTGATTGCAGGGACCACCTATGCTGTTTTGGTGGCCCCATCGCTTCCGCAAATTTCTCGACACCTCAGCGGGAAATACGAAAAAATCCCCCTTCATCCCCGCTGGCTTTTTGTCACACTGACGCAATACACCAGCGGAATTTGGGTCGACGCCGAAGTTGCCGATCACCTCAAGAGCAAAGGGATGGAGCTCGAAAAGCTCTCTGACGGCAACTACACCGTCGATTGGAACGCCCATTTCAGCGGGGTCGCCGACTACCTCACCACGACATTCATTCGGGACGAACCGCTCCACGCCGCGCTGATCTTTTTGATCATGCCGGCGCTCGCCATCATTGGATTCATCGGAATTTGGCGCCAAAAAGGCATCCTCCCGTGGCTAGCCCTTGCTGGAGTCCTTGCGCCGGTGCTCGATTTCTCGCACCACCAATTCATCACCGGACTCTACGCCTACTTTTGGTATTGGATTTATTCTCTGCTTTGGTTCCTCGCATTCATCGCCATCGGAATCACTATTCTCGGAAACGGCATCGCAAAGCTCGCCAAAAAACCATCTCTTGCTCCGATTACGACGGCGATCGTTGCAGCTCTGTTCTTCGGAATTTACATCGTTGAGACCAGCCCTAAAAAGTCGAACCGGTTTTCTCGCAGCGGAAATCCCGGAAGCGGAAAAACCGTCTTTCCTCGCGGGAAAAGCGAGTGGGCGGTTTACGCAAATGGCTTCCAGTTTCGCGCGCGGAAAGACGAAGAAATTCCCGAGACGTTTTCCAGTTTGGAGAAAGAATAGCTTTTGCTAAAAAATCAGCCGAAGTGCTTTCGCAACAGCGTGAGCGATTCCGGAATGGCTGTTAGCGGATCGGCATTTCCTTCAAACTCCAGCGATACCCAGCCACCAAATTTCGCTTCGTGCATGATCTTCGCAATTCGCTCGTAGTCTAAATCGAGCGAATACCAGCGGCCGCCGCCCACATACGTTTTTGCCTGCAACAACACTGTTTGAGGTGCCAGCTGACCCAACCGGTCATACGGATCCTCCAGAAAATTCCCCGTATCCAAGGTGACCTGCAACCACGGCGATTTCACCGCATCCACGACACGTTTTACACCTTCGGGAGTCCGTCCAAGACCCCAGTGATTTTCCAAGCCCATCACGACCCCACGCTTTTCTGCTTCAGGGATCAGCGTTTCGTAAGCCTCGATCACCCATTCATACGCATCCTCCTCTGAATAACCTTCGATCGCTTTTTCCTCTCCTTTGTTGGCCATCAAATCATCAAAATCTTTCGACGTTCCCCACCTCCCTGAATTCACCCGCATCGTCGGAATTCCAAGCTGATACGCCTGTTCGAGACAATCAATCGTGTGATCGACATTCTTTTGTCGCTTTTCTTTATCCGGAGATAGAAACCCCTGATGCGTCGAAAATCCCATCAAATCCAGCCCGTTCAAAAAGGCATGCCGTTTAATCTTCTGCAACGTCGCCGAATCCGTTTCAACAAGCTGGCGTTGCAGAATCTCCAATCCATCGAACCCCATTTCAGCCGCATGATCCAAACACGTTTCGAGAGGTCGAAACTCATCCCGCCGAAACGCCCAAAACGAATACGACGACACCCCGATCGAATTCGAAATCGCAGTGTCCGTTTCTGCAGCATCCATCCCCCGCCCAAGGCCCAAACCACCCGCTAATACGGCACCGTTCTTAAGAAAATTTCGCCGATCAAAAGTCTGCATCCGATGACCGTATCAGAAATTTTCAGTCATGTGAAAACCGTTTTCACGACCCAATAGGGTACGTTCATCGAACCAACCCTATTGATTCATCGAACCAACCCTGTCGGATCGAAAAATCAGTAACCAAGGCCCCAGTCGTTTGACTGGCGTTCCGTTGCACGGGCGTCACCGGCACTTGCATCCGCCATCGGGCCCATTGTCATTCGCTGGCCGACTTCCATTACGCGGTAGCGCTGATTCAATCGCTCGCAGCTTTCGACAAATTCATCCGGAGTTTCGGAATTGAATTCGAACATGTTGTAGTGACACGGAATCACCAAACTCGCGCTTACGGCTTTTGCCAACGCCGCTGCTTCAAAGCCGTTTAGATTTCCGGCCACTTTCCGCTCCGGCTTGTTTCCATTGATCGGTAAAAACGCCAAATTAATCGGCCACCGGCGAATTTCTTTTACCAATGAATCATGCCACAACGTGTCGCCGGCATGATAAATCGCGAATTTTCCGCATTTCACGACAAACCCGAGGAACTTCGATTTTCCATCCGCATCAAATTCAATATCGTTGTGTGCGGCTGTGACGCCATGAATTTCAAACGGCCCGGCTTCGACATATTCACCCGCATCAACGCCCAAAGTTTCAGGACCGGCTGGTCCCAAACGCTGCTTCGCGAATTCGACATTCGCCATGGGCAGCACCAGTTTTATATTCGGATTTGCCGCCGTCAGCGGAAGCAATGTTTCAACATCAAGGTGATCGGTGTGATTGTGGCTTGAAGTCACCACATCAAGCCCTGAAAGGAGCAGCGGATCAATCGCCCGCTCGCTCATCCGCACGTGTGGCTTCTCGGTGTCTTCATATTTCCGCGTCAACGAATCGGAAAGATACGGATCAAACAACAAGCCGCTGCCATTCCATTTGATGAGAAAACCACTCTGGCCCAGCCACCAAACGTGGAGCGCGCCGGTCACGCTATCCGCTTCCTGAAAATCAGCCAGAAGCTCTTCGTCTTTAATGAGTGCGGGAATCATGCGTGTTAAAACTATTGCATACTCTCAATCGTCATGTCTGCGTGAATTTCAAACGAAAATCAGCAGAATGCCGAATGGAGATCAATGCACGAAGATATCGTAATCCATCGCCAGGCCGCGCGATCCCAAAATATCGGCGATTCCGTCCGGCATTTTCGGAATATCCGCGTCGAGAATGGCTTTTAGCGAAAACTCGGCCATCACCGTATTGGCCTTGTTTTCAACGAGCTTCAAATCCTTCACCTTCCCGTTCCGATCAACGCGAAAGGAAATTTTCATCGTTCCCCACTCGACAAAATCAGCGTTGTCTACTCGGTAGCGGTGCCATGTGCGGCCAATCGCGTCCGTCACGGCACGTTTATAAATTCCCAACGGCGTTTTCTCAGCGGCGACTGCTGCATTCGCTTTTTCATTTGAAAGGGTGCCTTTAACTCGAGTTTGAATCATTTCAGGCATGAACGCAGGCGTCTCGTTTTGCACTGCGGTCGGATTGATCGCGGGCGACGGAACTGAATTTGGCTGCGGAACATTTTGAGGGATCGCCGGAGCCGCTGGACTTTGTGCCAACGCGGTCGCAGTCGGAGGCGGCAACGGAGCTGTCGCCGCACTGGGCAAAGCCGATGCCATGGGACGCGGAGTCTCAGGTGATGCAGCTGGTCCCACGTTTTCTTCACGACGCTCAGCAATCGCTTTTTGATCGGTGGTCGCCACGTTGTCGGAAATCACCGGTGCTTTCATCGAATTCGCCACGACGAATGACTCCTCGGCCTGATCCATCTGCGGCGCCGCCCCGAACTCAGTCGCCTTTGGTTGGGCCGCCGTTTCGCCTGCAATCATGGGAATTTCCTCAGCGTCAGCAGGTTTTTCAGGGACCGCATTTTCGGGGCCTTTGACTGGTTTTGCAGCCATTTCGGCAGGTGATTTCAACTCCTCGCTGGCCAAGCCATCGGGCTGCCCGGAATCTTTAAGCTCAGGCCGTTTCTCGCCTTCGTTCAGCTGTCCCGCCCTGGCATCCGTCTTTTTCGTCTCCGGCGGCGAATCTGGGTCAGTTTGTTTTGCGTCGGTTTGCTGATTCAGTTTCGCCTGCTGATCACTGGGTTTATCCTGCTCTTTAAATGGATCGGGCGACATCTCTTTCGGTGGCGCCGACTGGCTCTGCGCAGGATTTCCCATGGCAGCCGCTGAATTTGCGCCCCCGCTTTCACGATCGATAAAATCGCCATCAATGAATTTCCGATCTCGCATTGCTAAACCGGGCGCTTCTTCTGAGCCATCGAGCGATGGCAAACCTTTCAGCGCATCGGGATCATTCAAATCCGGAGCGACTTTTGTTGCCGCTTCGGTATTTCGATCAGATTCAAACTTTGGATCTTTCGGCGCGGCGGACGATTCTTGATCCGTAAACGTCCGAATATACGACGGGTCGTTTTTTGCTAATTTCTGTGCTTCCGCCGGCTTCGGCTCATCCGCTTTTTCTTCCGGCCTTTCCTCGGATTCGGGCAATTCCGGTTCGGGCGGAAGCACCTTCATTTTCTCAATCAGTTCGGAAAACGAAATTGTAATTTCTTTCGGCGCGGTGGTTTCGACCAAAGTTGAAGCGGCGAGTTTCGGAGGCCCGATGATTGCCGAAACGAGTAAAAGCACTCCGATAAGACCAAACAGCACGGCGTGGCCGAGGATAGCTCCGCCGATCGAAATGAGCACTTTTTTGGTGGGTGACATAAATGATTCCCCGTGTCGCAGTGGGAAAGCGTAGCGGACTTCGCGGAAAAAGCCAATCACGTGAAATTCGAAACTCACACCGCTTTTTTATCGCGGGCCGGTTTTTTATCGTCCGAGAATATCCACCTCAACCCGCGTCCCATATCATCTAGAATCAGATAATTAATGGGAACCAAAACAAGGGTAATCATGGTCGCAAACAAAATCCCGTATCCCAAACTGACGGCCATCGGAATTAGAAATTGAGCCTGCGTTGCCTCCATCCGAATCAACGGAAACAGACCGGCAAATGTTGTCGCAGACGTCAGGATAATCGCCCGAAATCGAGCCGCTCCGGCGGTATTCACCGCGTCAATAACGCTCATTCCTTGATCCCGACGACGATTCACGTAATCGACCAAAACCAGGCTGTCGTTCACGACGACGCCAGCCAGCGCCAGCATTCCAAGGTAACTAAGCTGGCTGATCGGCATCCCGGTTGTGTCGGCTTTCAAAAAATCCTCGATGAAGTGACCGAGCACCGCTCCCAGCAAACCAAAGGGAATCACCGACATCACAATCAACGGCTGAAGGTAGGACCGGAATGGGATCGCCAGCATCGCGTAGATCCCAAAAATGATAATAATGGCACCTCCCCACATTCCAGCGTTGTCTTCGCGAGCATCGCGGGCTTCACCTTCGAAGCCCCAGCTCATTCCAGGAAATCCCGTGACCATCTCATCTAGAAATGGCGTTAAATTCTCTCGGATGGAATCGAGGTTCACGGCTTCCTTGTCAGCATCGGCATCGATTTCTACGACCCGCTTCCGATCGACTCGCTCGATCCGAGGGAAACTTTTTACGACCGTTGCATCCGCCACCGTTGTGAAAGGAACTTCCTGACCCGTGGAGGTTCGAATTTTCATCCCATCCAATGCCGCGAGCGAACGCCGATCGGCTTGCGGATACCGCAGCATCACCCGAATTTCGTCACGTCCTCGTTGAATTCGTTGAATTTCCTCGCCGAAAAAGGCCTGACGAACCTGATTCGCCAAATCCGTCATCGTCATGCCAAATTGCTCAGCTTCTGGTTTCACCTTCAATTGAATCTCATCGCGGGCATTATCGAGGTTGTCCGAGACATCAAACAGCCCGTCATAGGTTTCCATCTGCTTCCGAACGATCTCGGCTGCTTTTGTGAGATCGCCGATTCGTTGTCCCGTAAGCTGAACTTCAAGTGGATCGCGTCCCCGACCAATTTCAGCTCGAAAATACAGTTCCTTCGCGCCGACAATGCCACCCTTCTCCATCAATTTTGCGCGCCACTTTTCAGCGATTTCACGGGTCCCGACTTTCAGCTGCCGATCTTCCGGCGCAGTGATATAAAACACCACTTCACCCTGATGGCTCTGCCCTGTCTTATTGGAGGAACGGGATGAAGACACTCCCTGCCCGCCAACCGAAGTCAGAATGTCCTCGATCACAGAAATACCATCTTCGCCGACATATTCCTCTTTCAGGTCAAATACGGCCTGTTCCATCATGTTCACGTATTTTTCCGTGACCGCGATTGGCGTCCCTTCCTGCATCGTCAGGCGGCACGTTGCGCGTTCACTCTCCACGGTCGGAAAACGGACTGTTTTCAGGTGATTCCCTTTAAAAGCACCGATCAGGATCGTCATTGAAGCGATGAAAATCGCCAACACGATGTAGCGGTTCGCTAGGATCCAGCGGAGCGAAGGTTGGTAGATAACTTCGACGAATTTCTCGACGGAGTTGGCGATCCATTGCTGACCTCGGGTGAAAGGCCCCGGCTTACCTTTCGGCATGCGCATGTGCTTCAAATGCGATGGTAGAATCAGTTTCGATTCGATCAATGAAAACGCCAAAACGGTAATCACGATGATCGCAATCTGCGGCATCCAGGACCCACTGAAACCTCCCAGGAAAAATAGCGGCACGAAGGCAAGCATCGTTGTGAAAACCCCAAAAATCACCGGACGCGCCACTTCTTCGGCTCCTTTTATCGACGCTTCTTCCGGGTCTTCGCCGCTTTTCTGACGCGTATAAATGTTCTCTCCCGTCACGATCGCATCGTCCACCACCACCCCGAGCACGAGAATAAACCCGAACAAACTCACGATGTTGATCGATACGCCCAGCCACGGCATGCAGGCGATCGCACCGAGAAAACAAATTGGAATCCCCACCGCCACCCACAGCGCCAAACTCGGGCGCAAAAAGAGTGTCAGAAGAATGAAAACGAACAGGATTGATTTCCAAAACGATTCTAACAAGGTATGCAATCGGCCTCGGACGATTTTCGAAGAATCGCTCCAATAATCCAGCACCACTCCCTCAGGCAAGGTCACCTGGCGATCCTCCATAAATTCTTTCACCTGATCAGCAATGCGAATCGCGCTTTGATTTCCCTCTCGAAAAACCGCGATCAGCACGCAGCGTTTTCCGTTAAAACGTGCTTCAAACGAATTTTCATCAAAACCGTCGTTCACTTTTGCGATATCCCCGATAGTCAGCCACGAACCGTCTTCCCGCGTCGCCACGGTAATTTTTTTGAAGGCGGCCCGATCGTATGCACGCCCCTTCGTTCGCAGCGCGATTTCACCACCAACGGTTTCCAGCGTTCCGGCCGGCACGTCGATCGAAGAATTCCGCAACGCACGCGCCACGACATCGAATGATAAATTGTGACGCTGCAATGCGGTCTCGTCGATTTCGATGCTGATTTCGTAAGGCCGAACCGCCTGCAACTCCGCGCCCGTCACCTCATCGAGATTCATCAACTCATCCCGGACCGTTTCGCCCAGCAAACGAAGATCCATTTCAGTCAAATCACCGCTCAGAACGACCGAGATCACCCAGCGGCTGGATTCTGCAATTCTCACGGTCGGTCGCTCCGCGTTGTTGGGTGGAAAATCAGGAATCGCGTCAATTCGCGCCTCGATTTCATTCAGGACCAGCTGCCGATCGTAATCATCATCCACTTCGACAGTCACCGTTCCACCGCTCGAATTGGCCGTTGAAAGCATTTCCTCGATGCCCTCGACATTCGCGATAGCCTCCTCGATACGCACCACGATCGTCTCCTCGACCTCTTCCGGCGTGGCACCACGATAGGGAACCGAGACTGAAATCATGCGGCTTTCCGATTCCGGAAACACCTCAATCGGGATTTTTCGCATCCACAGTGTCACCAGCCCAGAAATCACGATCGCAGCCATCAAAAGATTAGCGGCGACCCCGTTGCGGGCGAAAAAGGCAATCATGTGTGAGAGAAACGGAAGTCCCCGAATGAAACCTCACTTTGACAGAAAAGTCTCGCGCCAATCTTCGCAAATTCACCCCTAGTTGAATTCGAGCCGCCCGACTCCCATAAAACGAATCAACAGGTTTTATCCTACGAATGAACCTTGTTTGCTCGAAAAGCCTCGAAATCTCACTTTTTGGTAATGGGAACCCCCGCAGGATCCATCAATTGCGCTCGAACGAAGAAATAGAGACGCTTTTGGATATGCAACTCGACCTCGCTACGAAATGCTTTCCCGACCAAAGGGAGGTCGCCAAGAAGCGGAACTTTGTCCTCCAAATCTTGAACCTCGTTTGTCACAAATCCTCCAAGACAAACCACACCTCCGTCCGGAATCCGCACCGTCGTTTTCAACCTGCGCGTCTCGAAAACCGGCATTTCAATTCGGTTCTCGGTCATCACAACGGAAACCGGTTTACCAAACGCTTTTTGGTAATCATGCATCATGATAGGCTCTCCGAAATTTAGAAAGCCTTTGAATTCGGTAACTTCAGGATTCAACTGCAATTCGATCGAATTGCCATTTACGGGACGAGCCATCACTCCAAATTCGATCCCCGTATTGGTCCTTGCGAACTCCACTGGGGTTGACGGAGTCACCGGAAACGAACCAGGCTCATCGTCCTTTAGTTCAGTTGATTTTGGCTTAGGTAAACTCGGAGTCTCATATTTCGTTGGGTAGATGAATTCCCGAATGACCTCAATCTTCCCAGTCTGATCTCCCCGCATCATGATCGAAGGCACACTCAACAGGTCGACGCCTTTCTTGTTGTTCAGAGCGCGAATGAGAGCCTGAAATTGAGGATCAGTCAATATCCCCGGGGCAATATCAGGAATCCCGGAAATCACATCCAGTTCCTCAGAAATTTCAATCACCCGTAGCGTCAGAAAAATCTGTGAGCCCTTTCCGATCGCAATCTTTTGTTGAGGCTTTGCCACTTTAACTTTCTTTGCACTGACAGAAATCAATAAAGGTGGAAGACCGTCTTGAATGACAATTTTTCCGAAATTGGTAGCTCGCGGAACCTTGCCATGAACCCCGGTAAACTCCCCAGGCCCTGAAACCGAATTCGCTATTTTCGAAGCCGACTTTCCGAGTTTCGCTGAAGTGGTGACCGTCGTTTTCTGACTCAAAACCGTTGGAAAAAACTGATTATTTTCCAGCAAGACCTCCGTTCTTGTTTTCTTTCCGATCAATTTTTTCGTTTCCCGTAGAATCTTTGTTCCTCGGTCAGCAAACGCTCCCAATGCAGTATTCTCGGCGTCACAGGCCACTGAAACCGAACCGTCCTTCTCGATTTTCGGGAGAAATTTGAGAGTCAGACCAATATCGCGTTTTTCGAATTCCATCGGATGAGGAGGCAGAATCACCTCACCATCATTGGTTTTGATCGCAGCTTTTTCCCCAATCGTCATTCCGCCCGTAACGAGCCCATCATAAGATTCTGGAATCGTCGGCGGCGAATACGCTTTCGCCAAAGTAACGTTCACGATCGACTGAAAACTCGTCGGATTCCCCGAACTCCCCACGATATTAGGTGCCGCAATCAGTTTGTGCTGACCCGCCGCAATTTCCTTCAGTGCCTGCGAAACAGTCAACGTTGGCTTTCCTCCAGCTGCAGGCAATTCCAGCTGGTAAACATTCGCATCAATCAGAACCGGAATTCCCACCGACTTCGGCAGTTTCACTGATATGTTGGCGGGCCTCTTTACTTTCGAAGAAGGTCCCTCGTTTCCTTCATTTGAAACCACATATGCATTGGCCGAATCTCCAAATTTAAACTTAGTCGACCGATGAGTGACCGTTCGCTCACCAAACAGATTATTCAACACTTGCCCAAACCCGACAGTCCCCGAAGCGCCAAAAATTACTGCTCCGACTGCAAATATCGCTACCCATGATTTTCTCTTCATCAGCGATTAAACAAAATATTCCCCTAAACAGCAACAGCTTAGATGTCATCTTTTTGTCTACTAGATCGGTCGCTCGCTCAGGAGTCCGTCCCGCCCTCAAACAAAAATCCAGTCAATGGACTCGTCGCGGCGGCTGAAATTTTTCGCTCAGGAATTCCACATTCAAACGCCATGCGCCCTGCTTCGACTCCCATTTTAAACGCCGTCGCCATTTGCACGGGATCTCCCGCAATCGCGATTGCTGTATTCACCAAAACCGCATCGGCCCCCATTTCGAGCGCTTCGGCCGCGTGACTCGGTGCTCCCAGTCCGGCATCAACAACCACTGGCACCGTTGCCTGATCTATAATAATCTCGATCTGACGCTTCGTTTCGATTCCTTGATTCGATCCAATCGGCGCACCCAGCGGCATCACAGTCGCTGTCCCCACATCCTGCAAACGCTTCGCCAAAACGGGATCAGCATTGATATAAGGCAGCACCGTGAACCCTTCTTTCACCAAAATTTCCGCAGCCGCCAGCGTTTCAATCGGGTCTGGCAACAAATATTTCGGATCCGGATGGATTTCGAGTTTCACCCATTTCGGAAGACCCGCGGTCGCAGCCAACCGAGCCAAACGCACCGCTTCATCAGCATTCATCGCCCCACTTGTGTTCGGCAAAATGAGATATTTGTCGCCATCGATGAAGTCTAGAATATTCGCGAATGGATCGTTTTTTCCCGACAAATCAGCCCGACGCAGCGCCACCGTAACAATTTCAGTTCCCGAAGCAGCCAGCGCGTCGCGCATGGATTCATTGGACGAAAATTTTCCCGTCCCAACCATCAGGCGAGATTCAAAAGTACGATCGGCGATTTTTAGGGGCGTAGACACGCTGCGAAATTCGGGGAAATGCGCAGTTTTTAAAGTCTTTTTTTCCACAGGAATTCGTTCTCACTTTTTTCGATCAAACAGGGTGTGTTCGATGAATTAACCCTGTTGCTTCGTAGAAACGCCAACGCTTGTGCTTCAACGAATCAAGGGTGACCGACCCAGTTTATGAAACGCTTACTGATCCCGCCCCTCCTTGGATTCGGATTTCTCGTCTCCGGATTTGGTTTCTCCCAAGACGAAAAGCCGGGCTGGCTGGAATCCTATACCGATCCCGATTTCGGATCCAAAATCACGTGGATCACGGGTGATCCCGGTGGCGTCATTCCCACGATCGACGGAACCTGGGGCAACGTTGTCCGCCACGGATACAGCAAAGAAGCAGTTTGGAACGCGGACAACTCGCTGCTGTTGCTACGTCGGAATGAAGCCTGGCCGGCGTGGCTGTTTCTCGATGGAAAAACGTATGCCCCACTTTTTGGCCGGAATGATATTCCGGGAGTCGAAGCCCGCTGGCATCCGAAACGACCCGACGTGATGGTATTTGTAAAAAATGATACGCTGGGATTTTGGCACGTTCGTGAAGACAAAACGGAGGTGGCTGCGACGTTCGCAGGCTACTCGGAGCTTCACATAGGGCCGTGGGAGGGCAATCTTTCTGCAGATGGAAAGCGCATCGTCCTCGCCGGAAAGAAAGCCGGTAAATCAATCGCATTTGCTTACGATTTCTCGACCAAGAAAAAGTATCCCGACCTCGCTTTGACTGGAGTGACGCTCGATTGGGCCTCAATTTCAGCTTCGGGGAAATTTGTCGTTATCAACGGAAATATCACCGGCGGAGATCGCGGTGATCAAAGTCAGGTTTACGATTTAGAAGGCAAAAAAATTGGTAAGCCATGGACTGAATATGGCCGCCCCAGCCACTACGATCTAACGATTGATGCAGATGGAAACGACATCGCTGTGGGAGGCTCCAAATCGAAACTCGACGATGGCCACGTCATCAAACGCAGGCTTTCTGATGGAAAAGTGACCGTTTTGACTCCGTCTGGATATGCGAGCCATGTTTCGACGCGCAACGTCGATTTACCCGACTGGGCATTCGTGACCTACCAACAACGAACCGAAAATTGGCCACCGTATGTCGATGAAGTAGTCGCGGTAAAACTCGACGGAAGCCATACGGTTAAACGGATTGCTCATATGCGAACGCGGGAAACCGATTACCTGACTCAAGCTCACGCCATTCCTTCGCCCGACGGGAAACGAGTGCTTTGGGCAAGCGATTGGGAGGCAGAAAAAGGCCGTCCCATCGGAGTTCTCGTCGCTGAGCTGCCAACCGGTCGTGGCCCCAAATAGCTACGGCGCAATTGGTGGTGACGAGTCGAACGGTATGCGAGGCTGACGCGTTGAGAGCATCTTCTCCATTTCGAATCATTGCAGTCCTAATCACCAGTTCTATTCTGTTAGACACCGGTGTGTCTCAGGAACAACCTGCTCCAGCGCTATTAAAAAAGATCGCTGATGTCCGCGCGCTCTCTTATGACGACGCAGCGACGGCGATTCCCGTAAAACTGAATGGGGTTGTCACCGCACACATCAGTTCGGGGTTCGATTTTCAGGATCAAACTGGAGGAATATTTGTTCGAACCACTGGCGAGATCCCTGAAATTGGATCGGCCGTCAGCGTCGAAGGCCGTCTCTCTCAAGGAAGTTACAGTCCGTTTGTGGACGCAACGCTGGTCGAAAAGAAAGGCCCGGGAAAAATGCCCCGCCCATTGTTTTTAGCTCCCGAATATTTGCTGACCGGAGCAGCTGATAACCATTGGGTCGAGACCCGCGGAACCGTTGTCAGTGTCCAGCCTCAAAAAGGAATCAAGCGACGCTATCTAACCTTGGCTACAGGAACCGTCGATTTGGAAATCCGAATCGGGAATGAATACTCGGACCTTTCAGCTTCCGATTTAGATGGCCTTGTCGGCAACAATGTCCGCTTCGAAGGCACGTGCGGTCCGCTGTTCAATGATAAAAAACAACGGATCGGTTCGTTCGTTACCTGCCCGGAAATGAAGTTTGTCGAAGTCCTTACGAAGCCTCAGATTTCAGTCGATACCATTGAACCGACGCCAATTCCTCAAATCCGGAGTTGGGATCAAAATCAGCGGCCCGGCAAAGCTGGCATCGTGAAAACTCGTGGCTACGTCACCGCAGTTGAGGGAAGCCGCACCATCGTCATTCAAGACGGCACCCGCGGAATGCAGATCAAATTAGCAAAGACTCCGGATTTCGAAATCAAGCCTGGCGATGGTGTAATGGCGACGGGATTCCCGGTAGCTTCAGGCTTTCACGTTGAGCTCCGTTACGGTTCCGTCGAAAAACTCGAAGGCGATGCACTGCCCAAACGACTTCCAAAACCGGATGAAGAATCAGATGTTTTCTCAACGGCTTCAGCCTTTTCTGAAGTCTCCCGAATCGCCCGTTTGGAAGAAATTCGAGTAAATCCAAACAACCGGCAAGTCGCACTTTTGAACATCGATAACAACCCGCAAGTTCGAGGGGTATTCGCGGCATCCGTCACCACCCCATTGAATCTAGAACCCGACAGCATCGTAAAAGTCACCGGTGTAAAAATGGTCGAGGCAGATGTGAACGGCGACATCAACGAAGCCTGGATATCCCTAAGAGGGCCGGAAGACCTCGCGCTCATCAGTAAGCCTTCGTGGTGGACGCCTGCCCGCTATTTGATGGCCATCAGCATGCTGGCAGTTTCAGTTGTCGCAGCGATCATGTGGCTGACCGCTCTCCGCCGACAAGTTACAGCTCAAACGGCTACGATCGAACATCAGGCTAAGAAGAACGCTACCCTCGAAGAACGAAACCGCATCGCCCGTGAATTTCACGACACCCTTTCTCAAGGATTTGCCGGAGTCGGTTTTCAGCTCGTATCAGTGGAAAATGACGTTTCCAAAAATCCCGAGCGCGCCCGCGAAAAACTCGAACTGGCCCGCCGCATGGTCGAACACAGCATGGCCGAAGCTCGGCAATCGCTCACTAATTTGCGGACTCCTTTGCTCGACGGTCAAAGTCTCAGCCAGGCAATTACCGTTGAAGCCGCCCGACTTTGTGAGACTGCCGGAATCGATTTGAAAACGAAAATCGACACACGCGGCGCGGGTTCGCTTTTGCCCGAAAAAACCCAACACGAAGTACTCCGTATTGTTTTGGAAAGCATCGCCAACGCCGGAAAACATTCCCGCGCAGAGACACTCACGTTGACGATGAAAGGCGAGGAAAACATGCTCAAAATCCGAGTAATGGATGACGGTATCGGCTTCGATCCCGAATCATTTCGCAATGACGACGAGCACTTTGGACTCCGGGGAATGCGCGAACGCTCCCGTCATATTGGAGCCGACCTACGCATCGAAAGTGCTAAAGGCGCCCCCTCGATCGTCACCCTGAATTTGCCTCTGCCTGAACCTTTACCAACCCCAAAAGAAAGCCAAACTGATGAATAAAATTCGCGTAATGTTAGTCGACGATCATCTCGTTGTTCGAAAAGGACTCGCAAGTTTGCTGGAGGACGAGGATGACCTCACTGTGGTTGCCGAAGCTGGTTGCGGAGAAGAAGCCATTGCCCAATTTGCTGCGACAAAACCCGATATCGCCGTTCTCGATCTCCGCCTGCCGGACATGAGCGGTATTGACGTCGCGCTAGCGCTTAAAGAAGCAGATCCTGACGCAAAGCTCATGATTCTTTCCAGCTTTCGCCAAGAAGAAGACGTTCATCGCGCCTTCGAAGCCGGGGTGCTCGGTTATCTTTCGAAAGACGCCAGCAGTCCTGAAATCCTCGAGGCCATTCGTGAAGTCACCGAAGGTCGACGTTGGGTCCCTGCACGCGTTTCCCAGCTCCTCGCAAAACATGCCTCGGAAAATCATCTCTCAAAACGGGAAACCGAAATCCTTGCGTTGATCGCAAATGGAATGGCCAACAAAGAAATCGGAGCGCATTTAGGGCTCGCCGAAAACACGATCAAAAATCACGTGAAATCGATTCTCTCAAAGCTGGGCGCTCGCGACCGAACCCACGCCGTGACCGAAGGTTTAAAGCGTGGAATCCTACAGCTCACCGAGCCGAAACGGCTCTAATCAAGTGTAACGGAACTTGCCAAAAATTCCGTCCACGAAGTGATAGGCCACGTTCGATGAACAGACCCTGTTGGATCGTAGATCACGCAAACAAATCAAAGATCGGCTGGCCTTTATGCGCGGCCGTAAACGGACGTTTGCTCGGGCTGTAAAGCACCTGATCCAGCGGCAACCCAAGTGCATACCCAATCGTTGCATTGATGTCCGCCGGAGCCACTTTGTTTTCGATAACCGTCTCGCCGTTCTCGTCGGTTTTACCCCAACGCTGGCCGCCGCTGATCCCGCCACCGGCAAACGCACAGCTGAAGGCTTTCGGATAATGATCTCGCCCCAAGTTCTGGTTGATTCGTGGAGTGCGGCCAAATTCAGTCGTCAACACAATGAGCGTGTCATCGAGCAGTCCGCGCGATTCCAGATCTGAAATGAGAGCGCTCATCCCTTTATCCAAAATATCGCAGCGCTCGGGAACCCGCGTAAAATTGCCCTGGTGGGTATCCCATCCGCCGAGGGAAACTTCGACAAATTTAACGCCGCTCTCAATCAATCGGCGAGCCAGCAAGCAGCCCTGGCCGAACCGATCGTCGCCGTAGGACGCCCGCGTTTTCTCGGATTCTTTCGATAGGTCGAAAGCTTCCAAATCGGGTGAGTCCATCAGTTTTACAGCGTCTTCGTAAATCGAAGTGTAGGCACGGACATCTTTCTTTCCGTATTCCTCTCGAAATTTCTGACCCAATTTTTCGGAAAGCCCGAGTCGATAACTGAAATCTTCCTCCTTCAATTTGGTTGAAACGTTCTGCAGACCTTTGGTTGGATCACCGATTGAAACCGGCCCGAACCGGCTTTCAAAGAATCCTGCCCCCGGATGACGACTCGCTCCTCCGATCACAACGTTTGGAGGTAATGTCATATTGTCACGACCGGAAAACTTCAGCAACCACGCGCCCATTCCCGGATGCTTGATCGTCCCGCGCATCTCGTAGCTGGTATGCATCAAATAGTTGCCCTGCTGGTGGGCACCGGTCTTTGAACTCAGTGAATTTACGATTCCAAGATGATGTCCTTGCTTCGCCAAATTCGGCAGGTATTCCGAGATCTGCATCCCGTCAGCGCTGGTGTTGATCGCTTTGGTCGGACCTTGATTCTCGACGCCGCGCTTCACATCGAGCGTGTCCATGTGAGTCATCCCGCCGTTCATGTAGAGGTAGATGACTCGTTTCGCGGTCGCGACTTGACGTGCTGTGGCGGCATCTGCGCCGGCCCCAAAAGCGTTTTCAGAAAGCACTGGTAACAGACCAACTCCAAGCATGGAGTTGGCTGCGGTTTGTGCAAAACGGCGACGTGAAATTTCGTCGGACTGATTGAGAAGTTGCTTCATATCTCTGGTAAGACAGTGGGGTTGTTATTTCACAAAATAAAATTCCTGAGTGTTCATCAGCGCAAAAACCACATCCTGATAAATCTCGTCTCCGCGCTTTTCTGCATCGGCTAAAATCATCGACGTTTCTTCTGCATCGGGTTTCCTACTCAGGACGCTGAGATAGATCATTTCGAGTTTCTCCTCCGGCGTCGCAGCTTTTTTAAGTTCTCTTGAGAGCAGCGATTGCGGATTGGCTACCGTCTGAAAAATCGGACCGTTCAACATCGTCAGGGCTTGGGTAACGGACGCGGCACTTTCAGCATTCTCAATGGTTTCGCGATCGCTTTGCCCGAACTGCCGCAGAAAATGGCCGGGCCGCGCCGGCGAATCCATGTTTGCCGCTCTCAAATAATTGGAAGCCAAATTCTTGCGAAAGCTCAGGTAACTCCCACGCTCACGCGGGTCAGTCATCCCCAGACCATCCATTTCTTTTTCGATAAACTCCTCTTCCTTTTTCGAAAGCTGCCGCATGACGTCTGGTTTCACCCGCCCGTTTTGATCGAGCTGATCCGGCTCGATTTTCATCGCAAAATCGCCCATTCCCTCCGGCGTCACGAATTCAATTCGCTTGGCCATTCCTTTTTTTAGCATCGGTGCGTAGACCTGCGAATAGACTTTGTTCGTGAGTTGTCGGCGGATCTGATTGGTTTTCTGAGCGAGCGACTTCACCTTTTCCTGATTTTTCGCTTTGCGAGCTTCGGCCTGCTCCTCCCGCAATTGCAAGAGTTGGCCTTGCAAATTTTTCTGCGCGTTTGCCACTACTTTGATGTCCTTCATCAATTCCGTTTTACTCTTTTTTTGAAGCGCCGAGTTCAACATATCAGCCCCGATGTTCCGCAAAATCAATTCCTGGTCGCGACGCCAATTTCCCAACTCAGGCTTTGGATTCACCATCGTCACGACCGAATCCCAAATTTGCTCCGCCGAAAGACGTCGCATCACCGGCCCTGTAAACGCATAGTCCGCAGGCACCAAAACCTCGGCCTTCGACGATTCCCGCTGATAAACCTCAGTGTTATACAGCACTCGCAGGAAGCCTTTCAAATCATACTTCTGACGCTTCATTTCGGCTTCGAGAAACTCCAAAAGCTCAGGATTTGCTGCCCTGGTTGAGTCGATAAACTCGTCAACTGGCTCGACCAGTCCCAGACCCATCGCTTTTTTCCACATTCGGTTGGCAATCACTTTCGTGAAACGCGGATTCTCCGACGATGTCATCCAGTCGGCGTAGCTGAACAATTTCTGCCCCGGGCTTTTAATCTCAGGACTCTTCCCGAACATTACCTGCTCTGCAATTTTCTCCTTCGGCTTCGCGTCGGCATACCGATAGTCATGCGGGAGTTGGGGCATCTTTTCAGGCTGAAATTCCACCACCGGAGTATTGCGAATCGGGCGACGAATTTCCTGCAAGGCGCGCTGCATGTTCCGTTTGTCATCACCATCCATCTCTTTGTTAGAATTCATCGCACGCTGAATTTCCTGAAACATCTTGCCGCCCTGACGATTCTGAACATTCACCCCGTAGCTGAAAGCCGCCATGTGATAAAAATCCATCTGCGTCCATTTGTCGAAAGGATGATTGTGGCACTGCGCGCACTCCAGCCGGGTTCCGAGAAAAATGCGGACCGTATTCGCCATATTATCCAACGGCATTCCACGGTCCCTATAATAATAGCCAATCGCCCCATTGGCATACGTCTCGCCTTCCGCTGTAATTAATTCACGGACAAATTGATCGTAGGGCTTGTTCTTGCGGAGCGAGTCTTTCACGAATCCAACATAGGCAGGGACGACATTTTGCCCCCCACCCTGCTGCGAATGAATCCGTAAAATATCCGCCCAGAAATTAAACATGTGATTCGTGTATCCTTCAGAATCGAGCAGCTCGTTGATTAAATCAGCTCGCTTCGATTTCGAATCATTTCCCAAGAAAGTTTCGATCTCTGCCGCTGTCGGAATCCGCCCAACTGCATCCAAATAAATCCGACGAACAAATACATCATCATCAACAATGCTGCCCGGAGTCACCCCGGATTTTTCCCACGATTTTTCGAGAATGCCATCGATCGCTGCCGACGCCTGAGGCTGACCGGCGGAAGCGGATAAAGAAATTAAAACTGAGGTCGAAAATAGGAAAGACAGCAAATTTTTCATCAAAGATCAAAAATGAGACTCCATCATTATGGCGGCTTTTAGAAAAGTCACAAGGCTCTGATACAGCGTGATAGAGCGAGCCCGTTGGGGCTAACACGACTTTCCTGTTCAGGAGGAATAGTGACACAGAAAAGTCTGTAAAACTCATCGAATCTGATCCATCTTTTACCTAGAAATATGGCACTGCTCGAAGTTCGAAATCTGAAAACTTATTTTCACACCCGCGAGGGCATTGTCCGCGCCGTCGATGACGTTTCGTTCGATGTGGAACGTGGGCAAACCGTCGGGATCGTCGGCGAATCAGGCTCAGGGAAATCAGTCACCTGCTATTCGTTGATGCGCCTGATCCCTGAACCTCCGGGGAAAATCGAAGGCGGCACAGCCATGTTTGACGGCATGGATTTGCTGAAACTCACGCCAAAGGAAATCCAAAAAGTGCGCGGCGATCGCATCACTATGATTTTTCAGGAGCCGATGACATCGCTCAATCCCTACCTGAAAATTTCTACGCAACTCATCGAGCCACTCCAAATTCACCGAGGAATGGGCAAAAGTGAGGCTCTTGAAAAAGCGATCGCCGAACTCGACGCCGTAGGCATTCCCGATGCCAAAAACCGAATTCACAGCTATGCCCACGAATTTTCCGGCGGAATGCGGCAGCGTGTCATGATCGCCATGGCGTTGATCACCCGCCCCGAAATTCTCATCGCTGACGAACCTACGACGGCGCTCGACGTCACCATTCAAAAACAAGTTCTCGATCTCATCCGCACTCGGCAGGATGATCTCGGCACCGCGATCATTTTCATCACCCACGATCTCACCGTCGTCTCGGAGGTCTGCGATTACGTGAACGTCATGTATGCTGGCAGATTCGTCGAGCGCGCCCCCGTTAAAGCCATCTTCACCGAGCCAAAGCACGCCTACACCCGCGCGCTTCAGAAATCGATTCCCGCCATTCAGGAAAAAGGAAAAGACCTTTACACCATCCCAGGATTGCCGCCCCTCTTGAGCCAGGAAATCCCCGGCTGCGCATTCGGCCCCCGCTGCGAAACGGCCACCAAGGATCAGTGCCTGACAGATAAACGGCCCATCCTCGTCGAAAAAAATCCACAACACTGGGTTCAAGATTGCCCCGGCTGCCTCGGTAGTTTTCAAAAAAGTCGTCGCTTCAAAAATTCCAGCTTCTGACTCCCAGCTTCCAACTCCTTCTCCCCAATGACCTACCTCGAACTCGACAACCTCACCAAACACTTCGAAATCAGCGACGGCCTGTTTGGAAAAAAACGTGTCGTCAAAGCTGTTGATGGCGTTTCACTTTCCATCGAAAAGGGTGAAATCCTCGGCCTCGTCGGCGAATCCGGCTGCGGAAAATCCACGCTATCGCGGCTCATCATGCAACTGCTGCCGCCGACGAGTGGCTCTGTCGTGCTTGAAGACGAATGGCTCGCCAATCTTCCTCCCGCGTTGATTCGAGAGCGTCGCCCCGATTTTCAGATGATTTTTCAAGATCCCAACGCGTCGCTCAATCCCCGGATGACCGTTTACAGCACGTTGGTAGAATCCATTTCGGCACGTCACCCCCGCGTTTCCGATAATGCTGCTGACGCTCAGGAAGCTGTTTCCGAATTGATGCGCACCGTCGGTCTCGATCCGCGTTACATGCGGAAATACCCCCACGAATTTTCCGGCGGCCAGCGCCAACGTATTGCCATCGCCCGTGCCCTCGGGACCGAGCCTAAACTCGTCATCGCTGACGAACCCGTTTCCGCGCTCGATGTTTCCATTCAATCCCAAATTCTCAATTTGCTGCGAAAGCTCAGTCGAGAACTCGAATTGACGATGATTTTCATCTCCCACGATCTTTCTGTCGTCCGCTACATCGCCGATCGCATAGCCGTGATGGACGAAGGAAAAATTGTCGAAGTCGGAGAAGCCAACGCCGTTTTCAACAACCCACAGCACGAATACACCCAGACGTTGTTGAAGGCGATCCCTCAGATTCGTGTGTAGAAAATGAGCGCGCCGTCAGAAAGCGACGACTTGGAAACTGCTTCAAAATTGGAGCGCATTCTTTCTGGGCGACGCATCTTCTTTCGTTTACTCAAAGGAATGGCCATCGGCATTCCAGTTGTCTTAGTTCTAAGCGTCATCGCTTTTTACGCATACGAAAATCACATCGGCGAAAAAGCGTGGCTCGAAACGAAGGCGAAATACGAGCAACAAGGACTCAGTTTTGATCTCGCTGACTTCGCCCCCGAAATGCCTTTAGAAGAGGAAAATTTTGCGAGGTGTAAAGTCATTCGATCACTGACTGATTTCACAAAAAGTAGCGGAGACCATGTTTTGTATGACGATCCTGCAACACGAGATTCCTTTCTCAAAATGAAGGCTCCGAAACTCTGCGGCAAACGACCTGGAGGAAATTTCGAATACGGCCAACCCATTGACTTAAATGTTTGGTCCGTGGCGTTCAGAGAAAGCGAGAATTGGAATTCGAATGATCCCTTTCAAACGTGGAATTTCGAAAAAATTCGGAAAGTAACCAGCGCGTATGACTCGCAAATTCTGGCACTGGCTTCTGAGTCGAAAGACCGCTCGTTCAATCAACTTCGAGTCGAATTCGGAGATACTTATTTTAACCACAAGGGGTCAACAATACCCGACATTGGCGACCTTCGTGACTTCTGTTATTTTCTAAAAATTAGAGCAAACATCGCCAATCGCGGCGGCGATTCTGAACTCGCACTTAAGTGCGTTCAGCTGATGCTAAAAATCGCTGATACGGTTGATTCCTCGCCATACTTGATTCACAACCTGGTTGCAGTGACGGTCCGCTGATCAGCCGTCTCTGTAGTTTGGGACGGGATTGAGGACCAAACGTGGACCTCCGAGCAACTCAAATTAATCCAAACCGACCTTTACGAACCGCTTTGCATTACTCCGATGACAAACGCGTTTCATACCGAAGCGATTATTTCATTTTCACGCGGAGTGAATGACTTCCCTGAAAATAAAGAAATGATGAAACAATTAGGTGGGGCACAAATCATGGATGGATCGCTGAATCTCGGAAATTCATGCGGTTTCTTTCCAACCGGATGGTGGAATCAAAACCGCGTCATCGCAGTGACCGATATTTTTGAGAGCATTGTGATTCCCGGAAAAAATAAAGACTTAAAAAAATTAGTAAATTGTCCGGATTTCTATCCAATCGACGCCCCATATTCCCATACTTTTTTCTACAAAATTCATGCGTCTGCTTTCGACGGAATCGTAGCCCGAAACTTAGAAATCCAAACCAAAATCAACCTCGCCATCACGGCCTGCGCAGTCGAACGGTTCCGACTCAAAAACAATCGGCTGCCCGATTCAATCGCCGAACTAAAGGCCGCCGATCTCGGCGTGATTCGCGATGATTTTTACAATCCTGCTGGCGGACCACTTCAATATCGCAAAGACAGCGACAATGGCCGGTACCTTCTTTACAGCTTCGGCAGCCATCAAATCGACAATGGCGGCACATCAAATCCAAGAAGTTCCGACAGCCCATTTAGTAAAGTAGACAGAAAGACCAGCGACATCGTCTGGCGTTATTCGTCCCCAAAAACCCTGAAGCTGAAGGAACTCTTCGATTCAGGAAAATGGAAAGCTGCACCGTAAAATTCTCCTTTCACGAACCAACCCTCTTGATTCGTCGAACTTACCCTGTTGGGTCGAAACGGCTTTTCGAACGTACCCTATTGAGCCAACTAATAGACCCTGTTCGATCGAAATCTCGGGCTAATTTGAGACACTGAAAGACACGCCGATTTCGCAACGTATTGGTGGAAATCCAATTATTTAAGAATACTTTACAAATTATGAGCAACCAAGTCGATACCGAAGACTACATCGAGGAATACGTGAAGGGCACCCACAAGAAACGGGGAGCGACCGTCACGATCGTTCTTCTCATATTATTGCTCCTGGGCGCCGGCGGGGCGGCCTATGTTTTTGGGAAGCGCTGGAGTGAAGGCGAATCCAAAATTCTTCAAGCCGAGCGTGAACTAAAAACACTGGGCAACCAAATCGTTCAGCTTGAAACGGCAAAATCGGAGCTTTCGTCGCAGCTTAGCGATAAACAAGCCGAGCTTGAGCGAATCCGTGACGAATGGAAAACTCAAGTCGCATCCCTGGAAACGAAGCACCGCGAGCAAATCCAGCAGACCTACGCGCAGATGGATGAAATCGTTTACGACAGCCGGAAAACGCTGGAATACGTCGGCACGATTGAGGATAAACTAAAAACTGGCAAGGCCCTCGACGAGAGGGAATCACAGCAGATTCAGAGCGTGGTTGCAGGTATCAGTTTTCTTCATCGGCAGTATGAAAAGCCAATTCACGAATTCCGTGAACTGGAGCGGTTCCTCGCCGAACAACTTGCGGTTCCCGCGTCGATTCCCCCGAAAGAACGCTACGGGCTGATGAAGCGAATGTTTAAAAACGAGGAGTTCAAGGCTGAGGAGGCTTCGTTTTATCGTGAAGAAGGCCAGCGGGCTGCTTTCGACAAAGCTCGGACAAAGGTGAGCGAAGCCTACTCTCGGGCCCAGTCTCAGATGAAGGCGTTGAAGCTCGATTCCAATAAATTCCTCAACGATCTCGACAACATCGTGGCTAGTAATAACGCCAGCGTCGATGAGGTGAATGACTTTTTCGCGAAGTCGAAAGAGATCTTGAAGATTCATGACAAGATCATGAACCTTGAGCCTGAGTCAGGTCTCAAGTCAGTTCGTCCGTAATTTTAATTTCAGAAAACGGGAAATGTTGCCGGCACCTTCAATCCGGAAATTCCTTAGGGAAACGATCATTGGAAAAAATCCGGTCTGTTTCCAAAAACCGTTTGAGCAAATGGACTGGCTCCGGCCAGTCCAAAAACGGCTGGACGAGATTCAGCGGGTTGAGTGCAAGTTCCACACGATTCACCGCCTCAAATTGAGCGAGCAAATTGCCCAGCTCGACATCGCGATTAATGAATCGGACGCCACCAAACGCTGGGGCCGTGCGGAGAGATTCAAACTGTATTTTTCAAATGAAGACATCGCCGTCGACACTCTTTTCATTACGAACGATAGCTATCATCGAAAGATTACCGATGCCGAAAGGTTCCCCGTCTCCAGTGCCGAAGAAATCGAGGCGCTGATTCAGAAAATTAAAGTCCGCCAAGAGCGCAATGTTCTCCGCGAGAAAAAGAGCGCCAAGATTTCGACCCTGAAAGAAAGCGGCATGAAAGCTCGGCTTCGCGAGTTGGCCAACGAGATTGACTTCTCATTCGCAATTGGCCAAAACGCGCGAAACGTAAATCTCAGCATTCGTGTGGCAGGAAAAAAAACGGGATTTCATTTCTCATTTCCCAAGGGAAAGTTCGACGCCATGATCGAACAAATTCCCGAACTGATCACCAATTTTGAAACGATGGCAAATCTCGGAATCACTTTCCGAACCCACAATCGGAAGTGGCAACAAGGCGATTGGATTTTTCAGAATGCGGATGATGACGATGACTACGAATAAAATTGTGATCGATTTCGATTTCAAAACGTATGCATATTCTCTGAAAACCGTTTAACGATTCGACAAAGAATATGGCAGCTTCAAAAATTGACGCTCGGGAGCTTACTGAACTCCTTGATGGCACACCCGCTTCTCAAAATGTGATGCTGGTCGGCCGCCACGGTATCGGAAAATCTCAAATCATCTCCTCGTATTTCGCCAAGCGGAAGATGATCGTAATCCCCTTCTTCCTCGGACAAATGAGTGATCCCGGCGACCTCATCGGGCTTTTCCACAAAGACGAGAAAACCGGCCGATCCATCTTCCTTCCTCCATTTTGGTGGCCGCAAAATGATGAACCGGTCGTTCTCTTTCTCGACGAATTGAACCGGGCGCGACCTGAAATTTTACAGACGGTGATGGACTTGGTTCTCAACAAAAGTCTCGCTGGAAAAAAGCTTCCCGAAGGCAGCATCGTTATTTCAGCCGTGAACGAGGGTGACGAATACCAACTCACCGAACTCGATCCAGCGTTGGTTTCGCGATTCAACATTTACGAATTTTCCCCCACGATTGAAGACTGGCTGGTGTGGGCGGCTGATGCGGATCTCGATTCGCGCGTCATCAGTTTCATTCAGGAAAATCCGCTCTTGCTCGATTCGGATCCTAAGATCGAATCGCAAAAATCTTCAGGCATGCCATTCGGAGGCGATCTCACAAAAACTCCCGACCGCCGTGCTTGGGAAAAAGTCGCCCACCTTGTTTCGGATGTCGATTCCCTCACCGATATTCATACCAAGCTCATTGCAGGTATTGTTGGCATTCCAGCAGCCCTGCTCTTTTGCAAAACACTGCGGTCCACGCCGTCAATTTCCGCAGACGACCTTCTTTTCCGATTTGGGAAGATCAGAGCCGTGCTCACAAAACTGGGCGTTCCTGATTTCGCAAATCTCAATGAGCAAATCCTGTTGCGACTTCAATCTGGGAAAAAGATGACCGCAGCCGAAAAGAAAACGGCTTTGGGAAATTTCACAGAATATCTTGGACTGCTCAAATCCGATGGACACAGCGAAGCTATTGCCCATCTCGCAAATCAGCTTGAGAATCCACGATTTGAAAAGGCCAACCAGACCCTGCTCGGAAATCTGAAGATCCTCAACATTCTCACTGAATTTATCGAGGCGATCACGATTGAGTAGCAGGTCCGCGAAACGGGAATCACCACCCACGGAAACCATGCTACGATCAGCCATGCATTTCAGCATTCTTGTCGCTTCCCTTTTCTGCGCAGCGAGCCTTTGCGCCTACGAACACGGCGACACGGTACCGGCAGACTTCAAAATGCCGCAGCCCCTTTCCCTCGCGGATTCGCTCAAAACTCTCGCGACAAAACCCGAGCTCGAAATCGAACTCGTTGCCGCCGAACCGCTCACGATGGATCCCATCGCGATTGACTTCGGGCCTGACGGAAAATTGTGGATCGTCGAAATGGCGGACTACCCGCTGGGCCTCGATGGAAAAAATAAACCGGGCGGCCGTGTCCGATTTTTGACAGATTCCAACGGCGACGGAAAGTTTGATCAATCCACACTTTTTCTCGAAGGGCTGAATTTTCCCACGGGAGTTAAAGCATGGAAGAACGGCATTATCGTCGTCGCCGCGCCCGATATTTTCTATGCAGAGGATACTAACAACGATGGCATTGCTGACGAACGGGAAGTTCTCTTTCGAGGATTCAAAGAAGGCAATCAACAGCACCGTGTGAACGGACTCGTTTGGGGACTCGACAATTACCTTCACCTCGCCAACGGCGATTCCGGCGGCACGATTGAATCGGTCAAAACCGGCGAAACGCTTGAATTGGGAGCATTCGATTTGAAAATCAATCCCGACCTCGGAGTAATGGTCAAGACCAGCGGTCGCACTCAATACGGACGCGTCCGCGACGATTACGGAAACTGGTTTGGCTGCAGCAACTCAAAACCAATTTTTCAATTCGTGCTTCGTCAGGAACTTCTCACTCTCAATCCTCACGTCGTTTATCCACCTGCAGCGGTTTCTATTACCGCCCCCGCCTGGGCGCCCCGAATTTTTCCCACAAGCAAGCTCGCGCTTCGCTACAACGTTCCTGACGCCCGCAGCCGAATCACCAGTGCCTGCGGCCTTTCAATCTATCGGGACGACGCTCTCGGCAACGAATTCTACAACAACGCGTTTGTCTGCGAACCGGTTCACAATCTGGTTCATCGCAGAGTTTTAAAAAGGCCGGACGGCGAACTCATTTTCAAAGGGGAACGCGCCGAAGACGAACAGGACAGCGAATTTTTTACCAGCACCGATCCTTGGTGCCGCCCGGTTTTTTCCACAACCGGTCCCGACGGCGCGATCTGGATTGTTGACATGCACCGCTACGTCATTGAGCACCCGGAGTGGATTCCCGAGCCCTGGCAGAAGGTTCTCGACCTCCGCGCGGGTCATGAACTCGGTCGAATTTACCGGATAAAAAACGCCAACTGCAGCCCTCCTGCGCATGATTCAATTTTAGACAAAAGCGATGCTGAATTAGTTGCCATGTTAGCGTCGAAAAACGGACGCGTTCGCGACATGGCGCATCAGCTATTATACGAGCGTGCGTCCGACCTTCCAACTCGCAACAGAATCCCGGAACAATCAGCGGCATTAATTGAACAATCTCTTGATTTAGAAAGCGATAAGTTCCCATCGAAAACGGGTTCCTTGATTGAAACACGACTACTGAGCCGTCTCCACGCAACTTCGGTCAGCAGCATAGGTAGCGGACGTGTTTCAATTCGATCACATACCGATCACCGAAACGGATCCGGAAAATACGCCGATGCAATCCACCTCGCTTTTTTATATGATGAAATCGGGGGCGTGATTAAAACGTCGTCCTTAGAGCCCCGATCAGAATACTTCGTCGCGGGACTGTTTGAAAGCTTCATCGGCAACAATGAACTTTCAAAAATCACTGCGTTGTTGGCCCCCGAATTTACGACAACAATCTCACTGCAAAAACGATACGCCATCCTCCTTTCTGTTCTTGATCGACGTAAAATCAGTCTGGCTGATTTCTCAGAAAAACTCCCCGACGAAGCCAAACTACGATTGGAAGTGTGCGCCAAATTTTCTGTGACCGCCCGAAAGACCGTGGTCGATTCGAATGCTGATTTGAAGTTACGACTGGGTGCCATCAATCTCCTCGGACGAGCTGATTCGACACGGAAAAAGGACGTTTCAATTCTGACAACGCTGGCGAAAAATAACTCGACGAATTTAGCAAAAGCAGCCGTGAAACGACTCGGCGAATTGCGCGAATTTGGATTTTTGGAATCCGCGAATCAAGTAGCCCCCGAGGTTCTGCGGGCGATGTTGGAATCCGCTATTGGACAGAGCGCCGGTGCCGAATCGCTTCTGGATCTAGCCGAATCAGAAACGATTCCGCTCGGACTATTCGATGCATCATCTCGGTCACGGTTGACGAGTTACGGAAATGGCGGAATTCGCAAACGCGCCAACTTACTGTTTGATTCCGCATCCAATGAAAATCGTGCCGCCGTTTTGAAAAAATTCGAAACCGCTTTGAAACTCAATGGTGACGCCAAGGCCGGAAAGGTTCATTTCCAAACCGCCTGCGCTGCGTGTCATCAGCTCGACGGAATAGGAGTCTCAGAACTCGGAGCTGATCTCACCGCTTTGACCGACAAATCCGGCGGTGCACTTTTAACCGCCATCCTCGATCCAAACCGGGCGATTGAAGACAAGTTCCTTCTCTATTTGATTACGCTAAAGGATGGCTCAAATGCAGCCGGTATGATCCAGGGAGAAAGCGGCGACACGATTTCACTGAAGGCATTAGATAGCTCAACGAAGGAAATTTCCCGCAGCCAGATTTCGAAGATGGAAAACACAGGACGCTCTGCAATGCCCGAGGGACTCGAAGCAACGCTCGATCCACATAAGATGGCCGATCTGATTGCGTTTATTCAACAAGCTACAAAATAGCGTTGGCTACTTAATCCAAACGGCCGGGCTCATTCCGAAAACATAGGTTTTCAGAACATCGGAGTCTGGCTGATAAGGCGGCATCATCGGCCACCACGGTGCTTCAGGTCCGAATCCGGGCCCCGTTGCAACGGCGCAGAGAAAATCACCTTTGTTGGCTTTCAAATCAGTAAGAGCAAAAGTTTTCGCGAACTTCTCTCCGGCGGCTGATTGGGATTCAACAGGGATTTCAATGACTTTAACCGACTCACCATTTCGAAAAATTTCGACGCGTTCAGCCTTTGTCCAATTCGGACCGAGAACTTTCACTGACGCGTTTTCACCCTTCAAATCAAGCCGCGTTAAAAGTCCAAAACTGACCCACGTTTTGCCATCAAGAAATGATTTAATCGCCGTGTCGACATTGATGGCTGCTGGATCAGAATCATCAGCTTCAAGATAAGTCCGACCCTGTCCCGGGATCGCAAAGTTTACCGTGTGGCTGTCGCTTGCACCAACGGCGGCAATTTTATGACCGCTTTTCAGCAACGCAAACCAGTCGTGAACCAGCTGCATCGGATCAGTCTGAGTCGCTCCAGAATTAATGATTTCAATTCCGTTCGCGAGCAACTTCCGATCGTCGTAAAAAGCGCCCGTTTTTAAATCAAAATTTTCCAGAGCCAACGGAGTATAGTTTCGATGAAGGTCACGACCGTGATTGAGAATACAAATTTTCACCCCCGGCGTCGCATAGATATTCGTGAAGATCTTGTCCCACGGACGAAGCTTATGCTCCGCAGAAGCCGAACCGGGAATAACCGGAAATGAATTAAAGTGCCCGAGACTGGTCGTGACTTCGCAACCCAGAACGGGAGTAAACCACGGAGACTTGGGATACTCGATGTGCTTATCATGCCCAGTGGAAACCGGCAACTCAACTCCCTCGCCAGCTACCGAGATCAATCGTTCACCGACAGTGCAGTCGCCATGACGATCAAACTCAAACGTGTGCAGATGGGTGTCGCACGCCACCAAACCAGCTGTGTCAACTTGTCGTTGAATTTCGAAATTGAGCTCAACTGGCTCGTCGTCCTCAATGATCAATCGCTGCATTTGCAGACCATATTCAAAGCCGCGACCACAATAGACGTCGTAGATTTTCTCTTTCGAAAGTCCAATCTCAGCATTGCCGTCGATCGTGTAGACAACGCCTTCACGGACCGCCAACCGGTCATTTGATTCCGCCCCTACAAAAGCAAGCGTCCCGCTTGAGACATCAACAATCGTGAAACGACATGGAATTGCAGCCTTTGATTTGGCGTCGACGCACGACAGTTTCAGCTTCCCATTTTGAGGCGGAACTGCCCGGCGAAAGCCACGCATCTTCGCGAGTTCATCAGCTTGCTCCGAAGTAGACAACTGAAAAGCGACATCGTGAAGAACGATATCACCGACATAAATATCATCGGGATTTTCTGAAGTGGTTGAAATTTCGAGAACGTTCCCGCTCGCCTTCAACAGTCCTTTCGGGACTTCAATCCCATGCTCGGTCCGATTGTGATCACGCACTAAATTACCGATCTTTACGTCGTTCAGCCTGACTTCCCAAGTCTGTTTCGTTTCCTCTTGTCGCAACGCCAGGAGTTCAAATGATTCCGGCTTTTCCAAATCGAACTCAACTCGAAATTTGGTGACTTTCGCCTTCTCAGGAAAATGCGACCACTCTCGTGGTTCTGCATTTCGCAAATGATGCCAGCCCGAATCAATCGTAACGGAGCCAGCTTCGAGTAGCTGCGGTTCCGCAAAAAATGTGAGGAAAAGGAGAAGACGGAAGTGCATCTGATGATCTTAATCAGAAAACAGCGTTTCCATCACGCGATAATTTGGATCTTCGAAACCGCGTGCACGGTAGGTTTGACGCGCCGTTTCATTCTCGTTATCAACATACAGGCGAATGCCGCGAACCTCGGAGGCGGCTGTTGCGAGTTCCGTGACGTGATTCAGAAGTCCCGAGAACACGCCCTGTTTTCGGGCATCCGCACGAACGTAAACGCTTTGCAGCCACCACATCATGCCGTTTCGCCAATCACTCCACTCGAAGGTAAACATGAGCTGGCCGATGATTTCATTGGCTTCATTTTCTGCGATAAAATAGCGGCCCTTCGAAGAATCCTCCAGCAACGCGGCGACGCCTGCTGTCAGCGTTGCATGATCCAGTTCATGATCTTCCGTTTCGGATGCCAGCCGAATATTGAATTCTGTGATGATTTCGCAATCCGTCGGCACCGCCGGACGAATCACAAACCCCTTCGATTCTGAATCTTGCATTCATAAGCAATCGCGCAGTCGCCTGAAATTCCGAGTCGTTTTTTTGTCATGCACCGACACGAATCAACCCTGTTGCCTTGTATCAGGGCTATCTTCCGGTTCCGCTGCGCGAGAATCCTCAGACCGCTGGCGAGCCAGCTTCTCGCCCTGTTGGTTCGTGAAAATGGATCTGGATAAAATCAATGAGATGGCTCATTTTGTCTTTCCATGAAATTCTTGTTCTTCTCGATTTTTATTTCTCTTTTTGGTTCAGCCTTCGCTGAAGAGCGCCCGTTCGTCGTTATTCACAAACAAGGCGATGCCGATTGCCACACCTTTCGGATTCCGGCGATTGCTCGAACCAATGACGGAACTTTACTGGCGACTTATGATATGCGTTACACCAGCAGACGTGATTTGCAGGGGCACATGGACATTGGGCTTTCGCGCTCTACAGACGGCGGAAAGACGTGGGTAGCGCCCTGCGCAATCATGGACATGGGTGAATTCGGCGGGCTTGGCCAGGATTTAAACGGATGCTCGGATCCAAATATTTTGGTCGATCCAGCGACAGGAGAGATCATCGTTTCGGCCTTGTGGACGCATGGAAAGCCGGATACGCATCAATGGCGCGGGAATGGATCGGGACCGGGACACGAGATTGAAAAATCGACACAGTTCATGATGGTGCGATCAAATGATGAGGGGAAGACGTGGTCGAAAACGGAGAATTGGACGAAGCGTTTGAAAGATCCGAAGTGGTATCTTTTTGCCCCTGCTCCGGGGAATGGCATTGCGCTGAAAGACGGCACCCTGGTGATGCCGACACAGGGGCGGGACGAGAAAGGGGAGCCGTTTTCGAATTTAATGTGGAGTAAAGATCACGGAAAAACGTGGACGCTTTCGACTGCGGCGACGCGAAACACCTCGGAGTGTGCCGTCGCCGAACTGAGCGATGGTTCGCTGATGCTTAACATTCGGGACAATCGAAATCGTTCAGACAAATCGGAAACGAATGGTCGAGCGGTTCGTATTACCTCCGATTTTGGAAAGAATTGGACGGTCCATGCGTCGGATCACGGCGCGTTACCCGAACCGGTCTGCATGGCTAGCCTGATCAGTCACACGCTGAAAGACGGCAAGCGGGTTTTATTCTTCTCGAATCCGAACAGTAAAACAAAGCGCGCAAAAATGACCGTGCGGGTCAGTTTTGACGATGGAAAAACTTGGCCGGACGATAAAAAAATCCTGCTCGATGAAAAAGGCGGAGCCTACAGCTCCCTCGTAATGGTGGATGATGACACGCTCGGAATTCTCTACGAATCCTCGCGGGCCGACATGATATTTCAGACGATTGAGCTGTCGGAGTTTGGAATCACTCCTTGAAAGCCTTGTTATTCGCATCGCCACCGCTCATGAGGTAGGCGACGAGATCTGCAAGTTCTTCGGGATTCAGCGTATTGATCAGGCCCGGTGGCATTTGCGAAACCGGGACTTGATCGACTTTGGCCACCTCAGCGGTTTTGACTTTGATCGGCTCGGCAGTCGCGTCAGGTGGGTAAATCGCGAAGTCCTCGCCGTTCTCAACCGCGAGGCCGGTATGGGCCTTGCCGTTCTTCAGCGTCACCATTGAAGAGCCGTATTGGTCGGAAATAGTTTTGCTCGGATCGATAATAGATTCGATGAGATATTTCCGATCGAACTTGTTTTTCACACTCGTGAGATCTGGTCCAATCGCTCCGCCGAGTCCGTCGAAACGATGGCAGGCCGCACAAGCGGTGGCGTGAAACAAATTCCGTCCTCTTTCGAAACTGCGGCCTTTTCCGCGATTCCCAATTTCGGCGTTTGCTTCCGCGAGAGTCCATACCCGACCGGGGCCGACGGGCTGTTTGATTTCAAAATCAGGCTTGGGATTGAAATCTTCGCCGGTGATTTCTGCAACCGCGGCTCGGTCGGCATCGCTGCAATTTCCGAGGGCTTCAGTGCGGATGTTGGCAAGGAAACCGGGATAACTCGCGCCACCCGAAAACTTCGCGGCTTCGTTCAAAAACTCGAAATACTGACGGCGCGTTTCCGTTGTCCAGCCCCTGCGGGTATTACGCAGCATGAAGGCATAATTGATCTCGCGAGACGGCGGATGATTTTCGAGCACCTTCAAAATGGTGCCACCGTAACTTGGGTTTCGGCTTGCTAGCTCGGTCCAATCAGGAACTTCGGTTTCGCCTCGCTCCGTAATGAGCTTCATCGTTTTCGGAACCACGCTCGGTGCTTCGAGATAGGTGAGAACACGAATCAACTCGGTGTTCACATCATTATTTTCCGAAGGTAAAAGCGGATCAAGCTCCGAGATGATTTGCGCAGTTTCCGTGCGAGTTGGCTTTCCGAGCCGGATGAAATCCAGAGCGTAAGCACGAAGCAGTCCGAGAAGCTGTGGAGCCGTTAGTTTATCCGAATCAAGAGAAACCAAGGCAGCCGTCAGCCCAGCTCGGTGTTTTTCGGAGTCACCCATCCTCGCGAGCGCAACGGCTGCAGTGATTTTGGCCTGTGGATCTGATTCTGTTACAACTTGCTCAGCCCATTGATCGACTGGTTGTGATTCGATCGCGACACGGGCGGCGTGGCGGAGAAAACGGTCTTCACTTGAGAGATATGGCCAAGCTTCTTCGACGGCTTTGGTATCTTCGACACCGTGGAATACTTCCAACGCGTTTCTCGTATTCACTGCGTCACTAGCAGATGTCACTTTGATTGATGCGGTTTTAGTGTCTCCCACATAACTCACCCGATAGAACGCCGACTGCGTATTCCGTCCACCGATCAGAAAATAGAAATTCCCATCATCCCCGATTTCCGCATCGGTAACCGGAAGCGGCGATCCATAAACCCACGGCTCAGCTTTTCCTTTGTAACCAGCGCCGTCTGCTTCGAGATGAATCACGTAAATCGTGCCAAAGGTCCAATCGAGCGCGTAGATCGCTTCCTGATATTTCGTCGGGAATTTTGTCCTGACTCCCGTGACAACTCCGGTCGGGCAGCCGGGGCCGATCTCAACAACGGGCGGCAGCGAGTCTTCGTAGTAGCTTGGCCATTTTCCTGAACCTGAGCGCCAGCCGTAATCGGAACCGCTCACCACGAAATTGATCCGCGTCGGGCGGTACCACGGCATGCCGAGATCCCACTCCATGTCTGCGTCATAGGTAAACAAATCACCCATAGAATTTAGGGCGACGTCATACTGATTTCGATAACCGGTCGAAATGATATCGTGCGTTTTTGCTTCGGGGTCAAAACGCGAAACCCAGCCGCCCGGCGCAAGCTTCCCGCGCGCATGACCGCGTGCATCCCATTGGCGGGGAAGCAGCAAATCCTCATCCCACGACTGCACTCGTTTCCGCGTAATCGATTCTTCCGGCGGTATTGGTGCGTGGTTTCCCCCATCAAGAAAAAGCCCCTTGCCATCCGGCGTGAGCGTGACCGCGTGATTGCCATGCTCGCCGCCCCCCGTTCCATTCGGCAGCTCTTCGATTTTGTCCAATTTGTCGTCACCATCGGAATCCGTCAGCTTGTAGAGAACGCCGCCATTTTTGTTGAAATACAATCCACCGAATGCCCATTCCAAACCTTGCGCACCGCTTAAACCATCAAGTTCAATTTTTTCAACCTCAGTTTCGGCACCACTAACAGTAATGCGAAAAAGCCCCTGTTTTCCCTGATCGCAGGAATAAAATCGGCCCTTCGGATCTTTCGTTAGCGATACCCACGAGCCCTGTTCGTCTCGGGGAACGGTATAGAGCAACTCGACCTTGAAGCCCTCTGCAACCGTGATGTCTTCCGATTCGATCGGACTTTTTTTCTGTGGCGTACGACCTCCCCCGCTACCTTTCGTGCCATTTGGAATTCCCCACGGACCGATGCCGATTTCGCCAAACGATTTCAGTTTTTCACTCCACGCGGGACTATCGAATCCCGCTTTTTCCCAACCATCAGCAGGCTTTGTATTTGTGCCTTTCCAACCGGCGGCCTTCGACGTGACGGTCAGTTTCTTACCGTCAGTGGTTTCGATATCCAATCGAAGGATGAATGCAGCAACGTCACCCTCGTTGGTTGCTGAAGCGGCAATCGTATTGGTACCCTTTTTAAGCAACTTTTCCAATCCGCTGCGATGAATCGGAAAATACCAATCGGGGCATTCGCCGATTTTCTCGCCGTTCAGGAACAACGTCGCACCGTTGTCGCAAGTCGCGTAAATCGTCGCCGACTTTACGTCAGCGGGAATCTCAAACTCATGACGCAGCCAAAGTTTCTTCCCGGCATTTCTTTCATTCCAAATCCACTGTGGCTTCTCACCCGACTTCAGCCACGCTGTGTCGTTTTTTTTTGAGCCGGCGCTGCAGCCGCTTTCTTCCCTGCTTTTCCTTTGCCCTTCCCCTTACCTTTTGCGGGGATCGGTTTTGGTGCTGGTTTCGCGGACTTGTCAGAAATAGCAACTCCTTCAGCAAGCACTGCCTTTGCTTCGTCGCCTTCGAGGTGACGTAGCTTCAGATCCTTAAAATTCACCCACATCGCAGGGCCAGCATGGAGCTGAAGACCAATCTGGCCTTTGGCAATCGCGTCCGGGTGATTCTCGGTGAGGTCCATTGTGATCTGGCCGTTCACAAAATGTAGAATGCGATCTCCAACGGCCACGACACGCAATTCATTCCACTCCGTATCGACCAGTTTTGCGTCATCACCAATCGCGTTGACAACTGCTTTCGATCCATCTGCCTTCGTGACGACTCGCTGACCACGCTGAGCAACGATCCCGCGTTTGCCAAATTTCTCGCCGTAAAGCATTCCAAAATACTCAGCTTTTGGGTGAAGGTCAGCCTGATAACCAGCCATCACAAAATTCGCTTCATCGACAGTGTTCGACCGATACATCACGCCCGAATTATTCCCGCCGAATTTCACCTGGCAAGTGAACTCAAAATCAGTCACCACTTCGTCCTGAAGAATCAGAAACGTGTTTCCCTTGGTCGGCTTCGCTTCCGTCGTTTCACCAAAAATCGTTCCGTCTTTCACACTCCAGAAATCAAGCCCTTTCCAGCCATCGAGAGATTTTCCATCAAAGAGCGTTTTCCACTCACCGCCCTGCGCGGAAGTCAATGCAACGGCCAAAGCCACAAAAATGGGAATCAGTTTTTTCATTAACAAAGCGTGCCGAATTTTCGCAAGCGAAGCAATACCGCGAATGTGGAATGCACAGATTTTGCCTGATCCGATAAAACGCATTTTAACGAAACAACAGGGTCTGTTCATCGAATCAGCCCTGTCGATCCGTGCCGCTGGAATTTATTGGGCAAAGGGATCTGCGACCGTCTCTTCCGATTTCGCTCTCGACTTTTTTTCGGGGCTGATCAGAATCTTGTGAGACTCGACTTTGTATTCCATTCTCGCGAGTTGGCAGGTGTATTTCAGAGCTTCGGACAGCGGCACGTTGGCGAGTTTGAGTGTAATCAAGGCATCCGCAGAACCGTTCAAAACAACATTGATTCCTTTTTTCGATGGATCGGATTCGGTGTCGAGTTCGACGGAACGCTGCTG
>CALAHF010000204.1 GCA_937891465.1 uncultured Verrucomicrobiales bacterium
TGAGAGTTGGGGGTCTTAATCAGCCTGATTCATCCGCCGATCCGGAAGAGAGCCTTTTAATTTTGGACGGATCGTTTTTTTCACCAATACTTTTCGGCGAACTCGCCCCCATTGTTCAATATTCATATACACGCATCATTTTCCATGCGCATACCGGTTTTATCCCGACCTTTTTTCGTACCGGTTTTACTCCGCCGTTTACAGAGATAGGCCTTCGCCAGTTCCTGTCCGAGAGCCGGAGATTCATGAGCCTGGTTCTCAGCGTCGATCAGTTTCTGCGCTGCCTTGCGACACGAAGTCCCCGGACTGAAACGCTGGTTCGTCACAGTGTCTCGTTTGTAGTATTTGTTTCCTCGTTTGAAGAGTCGGTATTTAGGTTTCATTGGCTGCTGAAATCAGCCTAAAACCAACCGGTGGGAGAGCCCAAATGAGCGCTTCTAAGCACTGCGATAGCGGTGAGAGAGCAGTCTCAACTGTGCACAGTTTCATGCACGGCTGCCCATTTCGGGACTTGGATTTGAGTAGTAACTAATTACCGATTAACGCGTTGCGTAGATGGCTCCTCCGGTTGGATTCGAACCAACGACCTAGTGGTTAACAGCCACCCGCTCTACCACTGAGCTACAGAGGAATTTGCTCTTCATCCGCTTTTTTGCGGAGAGCCGGACAATGCATTTCTTGGCCGCCTTTTGCAAGCGGAAAATTTAACGCGTAAGATTTTTTTCTTTCACGCCCTTTATCCATGTAACTTCGTCTCCATGTTCAGTATTGTGTCAGCTTCTAATTCCTCGTTCGAGTCTCCTGATTTCGCCGAATTGATTGCAAGTCATCAAGGTCGTTTGCTGGGTTATATCCGGTCTTTGATATCGGATGCGCATTCTGCCAAAGATGTGCTGCAGGAGACAAATATGACGATCTTGAAAAAGGCGAAAACGTTTGAACCGGGGACAAATTTCACGGCGTGGGCGTTCCGGGTGGCTTATTTTGAGGTGCTTACGTTTCGCCGAAAGCGGGGGAGGGATCGAATGACTTTTGATGATGACCTGGTTGAGCAGCTGGCAGTTACGGCTGAAAAGGCGGACGATGGATTGGCGGATCGGGTCGATGCGCTCAAGGAATGCATCGAAAAGCTGCCGGAAAAGCAGCGGCAAGTCATTGTTTCACGCTATTTGGATGCGGAATCCGTCGCAGGAATCGCTGAAACCCTGGAAACGAACCCGAATGCGATTTCACAGACGCTTTTCAGGGCACGAACGAATTTAGCAAAATGTGTCACGGCGGCGATGACGAAATTAAAGAATGAGGATGACGCTGTTGGCTGATTCTTCGGGTTTTACGATCGAACCCTGTTTGATCGATGAACCAACCCTATTTGAACGAAAACGACTTTCGAACCAACCTTATTGAATGAACGAACCAACCCTGTTTGATCGTGAAGATCGACTTTTTGAACTGGCAAACCGGGCCTGTGGCTGCGGTGGCTTGACGCCGGCGGAGGAGGTTGATTTGTCGGAAATCCTGTCGAGCTCAGCGGAGGCCCGGGAGCTGTGGGCTGCGTTTTGGCAAATGGAGGCAGCGTTGGAGCGGAATGATGACATTCATGCAATCCTTGGGGATCGTCCGGATAATGTCCTGTCGATGCCGGGAATGAAGAATGGCGGCGCTGGAACGGTGGATGGTGAAGTTGCTGAGGAAGAAGCGCGGTCAGTGATGGGGAATTGGTGGAAATATGCGGCTGCGGCAGTGGTTGCTTTTGGTCTTGGAATGTTGGGAATGGGGCTTTTGGGGCCGAAATCGGATGGTCCGGACGTGATTTCGAGTGCGAATGAGTTGATCAATGCAAAGGACACGGGATCGTCGGATTCGGAGAAGGAGTTGGTTTCTGAGAATGAAGCAGAAACGGGATCGGATCCGGAGTCGCAGTATCAAAAGTTATTGGCTTCCGGTGGTGGATTGGGGACGGGGTCGTTGGTGCGTCCGAATGTGAATATTCAGTTGGTTTCAGCGGCGGGCACGGCGATTGTGGCTTCGGGAGAGAAGCTGTCGTTTAACAAGCATATTCGTCCGATTTTGTCGGACAATTGTTTCGCCTGTCATGGACCGGATGAGAAGGGGCGCAAGGCGAAGCTGCGGTTGGATACGGAGGATGGAGCGAAGGATTCGGTAATTGTCGCGGGTGATTTGGAAGCCAGTGAACTGGTTGCGCGGATTCTTTCGGATGATCCGGATGAGGTGATGCCAACTCCGGAATCGCATAAGAAGTTGTCGGCAGATCAAATCGCGCTGTTGAAGCGTTGGGTGTTGGAAGGCGCTGTTTATGAGGGGCATTGGGCGTTTGCGCCTCCGGCTCGAACGTTGAACGTCAAACTTCAAACGTCAAACATCGAACAGGGCGAGAATGAGGTGGATCTTTTTGTGGAGCGGTTTCTTGAGAAAGAGGGAGTTGGGTTTTCAAAAGAAGCACGGAAAGGAACGCTGATTCGCCGGGCGACGCTGGATGTGACGGGACTTCCGCCGACGTTAGCGGATCTGAAAGCGGCGATGTCCGATGATTCTGAAAAATGGTATGAGGCGATGGTGGATCGGTTGCTGGCTTCGGCGGCGTATGGTGAGCACCGAGCGCGTTATTGGCTGGATGCGGCGCGCTATGGCGATACGCACGGGCTTCACCTGGATAATTACCGGGAAATCTGGCCGTATCGGGATTGGGTGATTGCGGCGTTTAATTCGAATATGCCGTATGATCAATTTACGATCGAACAGATTGCGGGTGATTTGCTGCCGGACGCGACTCAGGCGCAGCGGGTGGCGACGGGGTTTAATCGGTGCAATGTGACGACTTCGGAAGGCGGAGCGATTGCGGAGGAGTTTCTGACGCGTTATGCGGTGGATCGGGTCAGCACGACTTCGACGGTGTGGCTGGGGCTGACGGCGGGGTGTGCGCAGTGTCATGATCACAAGTTTGATCCGATCACGCAGAAGGAATTTTATAAGCTGTATGCGTATTTTAATAACACGACTCAGCCGGGAATGGATGGAAATGCGAAGGATTCAGCGCCGGTGATTCGGGTGTATGAAAATGATGCGGTAGAGAAAAGAGCTGCCGAGCTGCGGACAAAAATCGGGGCGGCAAAGGTGGCATTGAAAAAGCTGGAGGTGACGGAACAGGCGGGATTTAATAAGTGGAATGTAGAACATCGAACCGCGAAATTCGAACATCAAACCTCGAAACTGGCAGGGGAGATTGTGACGAGTCTGGATAAGGTGGCTGGTGATGAGGTGGTGAATTTGGGAAATGTGGGTCGTTTTGAAAAAGCAAAACCGTTCACCGTTTCGTTTCGCTATGCGTTGCCTGATATGGATAACGATGGACGAGTGACTTTGCTTTCGAAGGTTGATGAGTCGAAGCAGGGCAGGGGATGGCGTGTATTTGTCGATCAGCAAAGCATGAACGTGGAGATGATCGAGGAGGCTCCGAATAAAGTTCTGAAAACGGGGGCAACGCGGAGCTATAAATCGAAGGCGTCGGGGCTTTTCACGATCACTTACGATGGCTCGGGGAGCGGACAGGGATTTGCGCTTTATAAAAACGACCGGCTTCAAACGAGTCGTTTCACGAATGAGTGGGCAGATACGCTGACGGGTGATTTCGCAAGTGATGCGCCGTTGCTGATCGGCGGGAAGGATGCTGAATCGGGCCACGTGCCGACGGTTTCTGAATTGCGAATTTTTGATCGGCAGCTGACAGCTGATGAAGTGAAAACGCTCAATGGTCGAGGTCAATTGGCGGGGCTTTTGAAAAAGGAAAAGCAGGATGAGAAAGGTCTGGCGGTGCTGCGATCGTTTTATTTGCAGACGAATTCGGAGAAATATCAAGCGCAGTTGGTGGCATTGTCAGGTTTGGAAGCTGAGCTGAGTAAAATTGAATCGCGGACGCCGTTCACTTTGGTGATGCAGGAAAAACCTGAAGCAGCCAAGGCGCACATTTTGGACCGAGGTGAGTATGATCAGAAAACTGAAGAGGTAAATCCGGGGCTTCCTGCGTTTTTGCCGAAACTGGCCGGCGAGTTTGAGCCGAATCGGTTGGGCCTCGCGAAGTGGCTGGTGCATCCGGAACACCCGCTAACGGCGCGGGTGACGGTGAATCGGATGTGGCAGGAGCTTTTTGGAACGGGCTTGGTGAAGTCGTCGGAAGATTTTGGAGTTCAAGGCGAGTCGCCGAGTCATCCTGAGTTGCTGGATTGGCTGGCAATCACGTTTATCGAGAGCGGCTGGGATGTGAAGGCGCTTTACAAAAAAATGCTGATGTCGCGGACGTATCGTCAGGATTCTGCATCAACCCCGGAAATGTTGGCGATGGATTCTGAGAATCGACTGCTCGCTCGCGGGCCGCGTTTTCGCCTCGATGCGGAGGTGATTCGGGATCAGGCTTTGGCCGTCAGCGGGCTGATGGATCAGTCGGTTGGAGGACCAAGTGTGAAGCCCTATCAGCCTAGTGGAATCTGGCAAACCGTCGGTTATACAAATTCGAATACGCAGACATTTTTCCAGGATTTTGGAAAGTCGGCCGAGCATCGCCGGACGTTGTATTCGTTTTGGAAGCGGACCGCCCCGCCACCGAATATGGCGATTTTTGATGCTCCGAACCGCGAGGACTGCATTGTTCGGCGCGAACGGACCAATACGCCGCTTCAGGCATTGGTGTTAATGAACGATCCTCAGTTTGTGCGGGCGTCGCGTTACCTTGCTCTGCGTGCTTTGAACGAGCAAGACAACGTCGAAGGGCGGCTCGATTTTCTCTCAAAGGTGCTGCGTGGTCGCGAAATGGATGCCGATGAAAAGACGATTGTGATGAATTCGTTGGATCAGTTTAAAAATGCTTATTCGAGCGATGAAGCTGCTGCCGAAAGGCTGTTGGTTGATGAGGTGAATCCAACCTTTTCACTGGGGAACACGAATGCCGTTGAACTGGCGTCGTGGACGATGGTGGCGAGTCAGTTGATGAATCTGGATGAAGTCGTGAACAAGAATTGAATCATGAAAATTGTCTCGATTTCATTTTTAAGCTGCGCCATGGGAGTGATGGCGGTTGCCGGCGATGCTCCGAAGGCGGAAGCCGTTTTGAAATCGTATCAAACGAACTTTGTGAAAATGACCGAGAAACCTCATATGGTGAATGCTGCCATTTTCATGCTCTGCAGTAGAATGCCCGCCGCTAATTTGGAGAAAATGCTCAAAGAAGATTTCGGACCACATTTTCTCACCAACGTTGACATATTTGTTGATGAGAAAGGCGCGGTTGAATTGAAGAAGGAGATAAAGGCTCTTCCGGTCGGCACCGTCATCGTGAAGAAAAAAACGAAAACCGAGTATTTCACCAGCAGGTTGGTTTCGGTTGAAGGAGTTGATGGTGTTGGCGGAATGATCAAGCGTGAGGCGGGTTACGATCCTGAGAATGGAAATTGGGAATATTTTTACTCCGATGAAGATGGAAACGTGACGTCAGGGAAGATGGAGAACTGCATCAAATGCCATCAGAAAGCGGCGGAGACCGACTATGTTTTCGGGACGTGGCTAAAACCAATTTTGAAAAAAGAGGCTGGGGAAACGAAGAAGCAATGAAGCCATTCAACGATTATCTATCTTACGAAACGCGCCGTCAGTTTTTTGGAAAAACCGCCAATGGTCTCGGTGCTGCCGCTCTGGCTTCGGTGCTTGGACCGTCTCAATTTGGACAGGCCGCCGGATCTTCAGGGGGAGGGGACGGGCACATGCCATATCACTTTGCGCCGAAAGCGAAGCGGGCGATTTATATGTTCATGTCAGGGGCGCCTTCACAGATCGATATGTGGGATCCGAAGCCGAAGATGGCGGAGTGGTATGATAAAGATCTGCCGGATGAAATTCGGAATGGGCAGCGGCTCACGACGATGACGTCGAAGCAAAAACGCTTTCCGGTTGCGCCTTCGATTTATAAATTCGCGAAGCACGGGCAGTGCGGAACGGAGGTTTCTGAGTTGCTTCCGCACACCGCAAAAATCGTTGATGACATCGCGGTCGTTCGCAGTATGTGGACGGAGGCAATCAACCACGATCCGGCGATCACATACATCCAGACAGGAAATCAGATTCCGGGTCGCCCAAGTCTCGGCGCGTGGTTGAGTTATGGGTTGGGGAGCGAAAACGAAAATCTTCCGGGCTTTGTCGTGTTGAATTCAACGTGGTCGTCGAAGCGCGATGCGCAGGCATTGTATCAGCGATTGTGGGGCGCGGGTTTTTTGCCATCGAAGCATCAAGGAGTCGCATTGCGTTCGCAGGGCGATCCGGTTTTGTATCTCTCAGATCCGAATGGAGTTTCGCGCGATGTTCGCAGGACTATGCTCGATGGCTTGAACGCGCTGAATGAAAAGCATTTTGATGCTGTGGGTGATCCTGAAACGCACACGCGGATTTCACAGTATGAAATGGCGTTTCGGATGCAGTCGTCGGTTCCTGAATTAACGGATTTATCTGACGAGCCCAAGCACATCCTCGATATGTATGGGCCGGACGTGACGACGCCGGGAACGTTTGCCTACAACTGTTTGCTTTCCCGTCGGATGGCGGAGCGCGGAGTAAGGTTCACCCAGATTTTTCATCGTGGCTGGGATCAGCACGGAAATCTCACGGGGGATCTCCCGTTGCAATGTGGCGATGTGGATCAGCCGAGTGCGGCATTGGTGAAAGACTTAAAAATGCGCGGGATGCTGGACGACACACTGGTGGTTTGGGGCGGTGAATTTGGTCGCACCATTTATTGCCAGGGCGGGCTTTCGAAAACAAATTACGGTCGAGATCATCACCCACGGAGCTTTTCAGTGTGGATGGCTGGCGCTGGGGTGAAAGGCGGAACAGTCTATGGCGAGACGGATGATTTTTGTTACAATATCACGAAAGATCCCGTTCACATTCGAGATTTGAATGCCACTATTTTACACCTGTTAGGGCTAGACCATTCGCGTTTCAGCGTGAAGCACAAAGGGCTCGACGTGAAACTGACGGGCGTTGAAGAAGCGCACGTGGTGAAAGGCATTTTGTCGTAAAACGAAGCAATAGGGTAAGTTTGTCGAACGTACCCTATTGGATCGTGGATTCCGTTTCTGGAACGACGGTTCCGGCTTCCACTTCGATTGTCTCAGCTTCAGTTACAACTGCGGCATTTTCAAAAACTACGGAGTTGCTGCTTAAAGTGAATCGAAGATTTCCAGACAATCTGACCCAATCTTCTTTGCGAAGTGAGATTAATTGAGAAGCGGCTTCAGCTGGAAATTCGGCTTTACAATTGGAGGCCTTGTTTGGAAGTTGTCACCGATTATTTGGATGGCTGAAACTGGTAACAGCTGACACTTGCTGAAGTGCGCATGAATATTTTATCGCCAACGATGGCTGGTGAGGCGCAGTAGAGAGCTCCCACTTTTGCGCGGCCAAGCGACGTGTAATCGTCAGGTGAAGCCTTGATGGCAGCGAGGAATCCGCCTCGATTTTCGTAGACGAAGATTTTTCCATCAGCCAAGAACGGACTGGAGATCGAAGATTGAGCCTTGCGTTCCCAGGTAATTTTGCCGGAATCCAAATCGATGCACATGTGGCGTTCACTTCCGAGATGATAGACGTGGTTTTCGAAAATAATCGGGCTGGAGCCGTAGCGTCGTGCCATGAAATCGAGGCTCCATTTTTCTGTCGGTGGGCCTTCGGGATTAAGCTGATAAGCGATCAGGTTTTTCCCGTCAGTTTTGCTGGAAATGACGAGTGAGTCGTTTGAGATTACCGGCGTTCCATCACCTCCGCCTGGCGCTTGCCAAAGGGTTTCGCCGCTTTTTGAATCAACTCCAACGACTTCTTTAGAGGAGTTGCAGATGACAACGCCTTTCCAAAAATTCGGCGACTGATTGGCTCCTTTCACGGCCTTGTTTTCCCACGCTTGCCCGCCAGTGATTGCATCAAACGCGACGAGTGAGTTTGCCTGTAAAAACACTTTTCCGTCAGCAACGAGCGGTGAGGAAGCCGGGCCTTTTTTGGGAATTGGAGAAACCCAGAGCTGCTTGCCGGTTTTCGCGTCAACGCAGTAGAGGCCTTTGCTCAGAGCGGCGTAGACTTTTCCGCCGGAAACAGCCGGGGTGCTGGAGGAACCACGGCCGCTGGGGAATCCTTCGACTTCATGTTTCCAAAGTTCTTTTCCGCTTTCGGCGTCGAGGCAGATCACCACATCGGTCGCAATTTTTTTCGTGTTCGGCACAGCGTCGATGATTTGTTTTTCCACTGATGGATCAAATTGTTGCGCTTTCACCCAGGCTTCCATCTCAGCCTGGTTTTCAAAAACGGTCTTTGAGTTTTTATTCAGAACCGCAAACGTCGACAGTGAAATCGCTGCTTTGCCTTTCTGGAAACGACTGATGACCCAACTGCCGAGCGAGAGTTGGGTTTTCTTGTCTAAATTGTCTTCGACCCATTTCTGCGCAAATTCATCAAGGGCAGCTCCTCGCATCCGTCGCCCCAAATTTACTCGCTGCTCCTCCATATCAGCGACGATTATTGGATCAATATTGCTCACTCCACGATTTCCGAGTTTGGAAAGCACGTCGCTGCCGATTTGCCGGGTTTCCGTGGGCTGATCAGCGTGCCACACGACTGATAGATAGACTCTTCCATCCGCAACAGCGAGGCTGCCATGCCCGCCGTAATGATCGCTGGGGACCTCTGTGGATTCCCATTCTTTTATCGGAGCATTCGCCTCCGTCAATTCATCGGGAATAGCAACGCTGTTTGGGACGGTGCCATTGCGGAGCGGTCCACGCCATTGTGGCCAGTCAGCATGAACGCTTTGGCAAATCAGAAGGGGAAGGAGAAAAATGAAAACGGCTTTTTTCATGAAAATCGGAAATAGAACGTCGAGAAATTAGCACTCGTTGAATTGAGCGGCAATCACATCTCTGCGGCGTCTGAAGCGATTGCTCGGATACGAAAAAACCCGCCGCCGCAGAAATTGCGAGGACGGGTTTTTGAAAATGGATTGTTGAAGTCGTCGATTAGAAAGAAACGCGACCACCTACAAAAAGTTGGCTGGAATCATCTACGAAACGTCCGCCAACGCGAAGTCCGAGGTTATCGGTGAGCTGGAGAATTGCACCAACGGTTGCTTCGAGTTGACCTTCGTTGAGGCTGTCGATCCAATTAGCGTTCGTGAAAAGCTCAAGGTTTTCGATAACCTGAATCCGGAGACCGAGACCAACTGCGGAGCCCCATTCGTCGAATTCTTCGGCATTGGCTTCAATGCCTGCGTCGGTGTAGACCGCGCTGGCATTTGCGGTGAGATCGATGCGGTTGCTCAACGGAATGCGTCCGCCAAGACCAATCATGATGCGATCAATGTCGACGTTGGTTCCAGCGATATCGGTGTCGAGTTGTGAGTAGCTCGCAGTTGCAAAAATGGAATCGGTGATTGATTTCGAACCGGCAACAGACCAGCCGTTACCGTTTTCGAGTTCATCGTCAAAGCCCTGATAAATCCAGTCAGCATCGATGTAATCGTAGCTGAAGCCAGACTGTGGATTCGGGACGGAAGACGGGGCCCAGTCACCCGCAAAAACAGGGGATGCGGCAAGTGCAACCAGGGTAGCCAAAAGAGTTGTTTTTTTCATGATGATAGAATGGTGTTTCGGTTTCTATATTCGCAGATGAATTTCATGGGATGTCACGGTTTTGTCAAATTCGTTAGGTTTCACTAAGCTGAGCCTTAACAACTAACGAAACTTAAATAAAATTTCGAAAGTGCGTGTTTTCCGCTCGATCCGTGTTTTTTTCCTCACTTCAAAACGATGGACGCAGACTTCCCCAAAACGATCGGCATGATTGCCGGCAACGGCATTTACCCTGAAACCTTTGCCCGTGCCGCGCGCAAAGCCGGGGTTGAAAAACTAGCGGCTTCCTGTTTCACAGGAGAAACCGAGCAGCAAATCGAAGAGCTTGTCGATGTCACAACGTGGCTGCGTGTTGGTCAGTTGGGGAAAATGATCAAGTTTTTCAAGAAAGAAGAAGTGAAGCACGCGGTGATGGTCGGGCAAATTGCGCCGAAAAACCTGTTCGATCTGCGCCCTGATTTGCGAACGCTGAAGATGCTGAGCGCCGTGAAGGAGCGAAATGCGGAATCACTTTTCGGAGCGATCGCCGACGAAATGGCGAAGGATGGAATTGAGTTGTTGCCCGCGACGACTTTTCTCGAAGACATCATTCCCCGGGATGGCCACGTCTGTGGGCCGGAGTTGAAAGAGCGTCAGTTGGAAGACGCGGATTATGGATTTCGGATCGCCAAAGAAACCAGCCGTCTCGATATCGGGCAGACCGTGGTGGTGAAAAAAGGCACGGTTTTAGCAGTCGAAGCGTTTGAAGGAACCAACGAAGCGATCAAGCGTGGTGGGGCGCTCGGAAAAGGCGAGGCAATGATGGTGAAGGTCAGCAAGCCCAATCAGGATTTACGTTTTGATGTTCCAGTAGTCGGCCCCGCCACGATCGAAACCGCCGCCGAAGCCGGTGTGAACGTGATTGTGGTCGAAGCTGGCAGCACGCTCTTGTTGGGGAAAGACGAGATCGTTGAGAAGTGTGAGTCGCTCAAAGTTTCGATTTTTGCGAAGGGATGAACCTCATAGCGACAGTGAGCAGGTCACAGGATTTTGATCGGATTCACGAGCCGGTTTCGATCGTTTTATTTTTCGCCACGTTCCTGCTTGTTTTTGTGGCACTGGGATTTCGGATATTCGGACGATCAAAAAAGCACTTTGCGAAGCCGCTGGCGATGCTTGTGATTACGCTCAGTATTTATCCGCTCGTGTGGTTTTCATTTGCTGCCTATGCCGATTACATCCCTCCCGAAAGCATTGGCCGAAAATCATCAACTCCAGCGCAATTGAAAGGGATCGGGATTGTATTGATTCCAGCTCTTGTTGGAATTGGAATTTTTTTGAGTTGTAAGGGAATTCGGAAGAATGTTGAATAGTGACGTCGATCAAGAAATACGATTCAGGATTTACGATCCAACAGGGGCTGTTCGACGATTTAACCGGGGTGGTTCGTGAAAAAAGTTCTCACCGCTTCTTCTTATAAGTCTGCCCCTTTTCGTTTTTCAGAGTCAGCTTATTCACATCGTAACCGCGCGACTTATACCAACTGACAGAATGGTAGCCCTTGGGCTTTGTTTTGCTGCCTGTGCTGCCACCGGCGATTCGATAAGCGCTAGGGTTGTGCTTCAAATTATCGTCTTTCTTCGACTCGTTTCTGGAACGGTCATCCCGGTGGTCGTAGCGTTTGCGGTCGTCATGATCATTATGACCCCGGTGGTCATCGTAGCTGTTGTATCGGCTTGAGCCGGTTCGGTAGCGATCGTTAGAGTTGTTGTAGAAAGGGCTTCGGCTTTGTTCATAGGGTGAATAGCCCCGGCTGTCCCGATATTGGGTCGAACGTGGACCTGAACGGTAATCGGAGGAATAGGGGCTTCGCGAGGAATGGCCGCCGCCTCCGCTGTGGACGATTGTTTCGTCATACATGACGCAAGAGGGGAGTGCGATCACGACGAACGCCGAAACCGTGAGTGAACAGAGAAGTGCAGAGAAATTTTTCATGTAAAACGCAACAGCCCAATATTCCGAAGAATGGGCTCGCCGTCCATGCAAAATTTGCGGAATCGGTTACACTGTGGCAATGCAATTCAATGCCTGGTTTTTCTTCATCGTTGCGGCCTTCGTCATTTTTTGGAAAGTCGATTTCTTCATAACGCTGCTCAACATGAAGTCGCTCTCGCCGGAGGTTCCTGATGCTTTCCGCGATATCTTTGATGCCGATACCTACGCCAAATCTCAGGAATACACGCGGATTCGATCTGTTTTTGGAATTGGGAAAAGCGTGCTTTCGATCGTTGTTTTCTTCACTTTTTGGTGGCTGGGCGGCTTCCAATGGCTCGATAACTGGGTGCGCGGTTTCGAGTGCGGGCCGATTCTCACCGGCATGATTTTTGTGGGTGTGCTATTTCTAGCGAACTACCTGCTTACAATTCCACTCGATCTTTACAGCACATTCAAAATCGAGGCCGATTTCGGATTCAACAAAATGACCTTTGGCACATGGATGGGAGATCAGGCGAAAGCGCTGATTCTAGGAGTGATCATTGGCGCGCCCATGCTTGCTTTGATCCTTTGGCTCTTTCAAACCGTGCCGAACGCGTGGTTGTGGGGCTGGGTGGTGACGACCGTTTTCTCCCTGTTTCTCGCTTACGTTTCCCCGACATACATCATGCCGCTGTTCAATAAATTTGAGCCAATCGGCAACGGCCCGTTGAAAGATGAGATCCATAAGATGGCTGAGAAATGCGATTTCCCGCTCAAGGAAGTCAGTATTATGGACGGCTCGAAACGCTCTTCGAAATCGAACGCGTTTTTCACCGGCTTTGGAAACAACAAGCGGATCGCGCTTTTCGATACCTTGGTCGAAAAACACACCGTCCCTGAGCTTGTCGCGGTGCTTGCCCACGAGATCGGGCATTTTAAAGAAAAGCATATCGTGAAAGGCATCACGATCAGCATTCTCACGACCGGTCTGATGTTCTTTTTGCTTGGTCGGATGATGGAAAGTCGCAGCTTGTTTGATGCCTTTGGCGTCAAGGAAACCTCCGTTTATTTGAGTCTCGTGTTATTTGGAATTCTCATGCAACCCGTCGGCGAGCTTCTGGGAATCGGCGGGAACATTCTCAGTCGCAAACACGAATTCGAGGCAGACGCGTATGCCGCAAAGGTGACGGGCGATCCCGATGCGATGGTGTCCGCACTGAAACAACTCAGCAAGGACAATCTCAGCAATCTCACGCCTGACCCAGCGTACGTGTTTTTGAATTACTCGCACCCGCCGGTGATCCAGCGGATTGAGGCATTGCGAGAGTGAAACGAATCTCCTTTAATCAGTTACTTAAGAACCAATCCCCAGGACCACCTTTGCCGCTTCCGCTTGCACTAGGGCCTCGGCACGTGTCTTCGCGACAAAGGTCACGTGTCCCATTTTACGTCCGTCACGAGCTGCGTGTTTGCCGTAGAGATGTAATTTTGCTCCGGGTGTCTTTAGAATCGAAGTCCAGTCAGGTTCGCCACCTTCAGGCCAAATATCTCCGAGCAGGTTTAGGATAACGCCTTCGGAAATCGTGCGAGTTCCTCCGATCGGCAATCCGCAAATCGTTCGCAACTGTTGCTCGAATTGCGAGGTCTCACACAAATCGAGTGTGTGATGACCCGAGTTGTGAGGACGCGGCGCGATCTCGTTTACGATGATATCGCCGTTGGTCGATTCAAAAAATTCGACCGCCAAAATTCCGACATACTCGAGTGCTGCCGTCAAGCGAAGCGCAATTTCTTTAGTTTGCTCAGTGATCGAATCCGGCAACCGGGCGGGTACAATTGAGATATCCAGAATGTGATTCCGGTGGAAATTCTCGGCCGGATCGTAAGTCGCCATGGCACCGTTTTGATCACGGACGACGAGAACGGAAAGCTCACTTTTAAGATCGACGAGTTCTTCCAAAACAGCACGTGGCGTATCGAATTCCGCCCAGACTGCAGCAGCATCATCCGATTTCGAAACACGGCGTTGGCCTTTACCGTCGTAGCCAAATTCGGCTGTCTTTAAAATACCGCCATCGTTTGGCAAATTTTTGAGCGCCTCGGCAAAAGACTCTGCCGAATCAACGACCGCAAACCACGCGCAGGGAATTCCATTTTCATGAAGAAACTGCTTCTCGCGTTCGCGATGCTGACACGTTGCAACCGCGTCCGCATTCGGATACAACGGTATTTTCGCAGCTACCTTTTCCAACAGCGAGCGGGGAATGTTCTCGAACTCAACCGTGGCGACATCGGCTTTTTCCAAAAATTCAGCGAGCCCGGCTTCGGAGTCAAAATCGTCTTCGATGATGTAATCTGCTGCGTCCGCCGGTCCCGAATTGGGGCCACCGATCCACATGAGCGAGCGATAGCCCATCCGCCGTGCTTCCAGAGCCAGCATGCGCCCCAGCTGACCTCCGCCAAGAATTCCAATACACTGTGTCATGACTCAGTCTTCTAAATCGGGCAGTTCAGCCGCTTCAACTTTCGCGCGCAATTCCTCGCGGTAAGTCGTCAGTTTCTTCGCCAATTCAGGATCGTTGTTCCCGAGCATCGCCACTGCGAAAAGGGCGGCATTAGCTGCTCCGGCTTCGCCAATCGCAAAAGTGGCTGTGGGAATTCCCGCCGGCATTTGAATAATCGAAAGCAACGAATCAACGCCATTTAGAACCCGACTTTTCACGGGAACTCCGAGCACAGGAACCGTCGTCATGGCTGCTGCCATTCCAGGTAGATGAGCCGCTCCGCCCGCACCAGCGATGATGCATTTCAATCCCCGTCCGGAAGCTGATTTTGCGTAATCGAACAGCAAATCGGGAGTCCGGTGAGCCGAGACCACCCGGCTTTCGAAATCGACACCAAAATCGCGCAGGATTTCAGCGGCTTTCGACAGCGTCGGCCAATCCGACGTGCTGCCCATGATGATGCCGACTTGCGGCGATGAATCTGGTTGTTGCTCGCTCATATTAGAATGCGTTTGGCATCATTACGAACAAACAGGGTTGAGTCAACGAGGATTGGAAGGAGGGCAGGGGCTAGGAGTCAGGATTTAGGGCGGAGACGTGTAATTGTCGGATTCAAAATTCAAAATTTACCTTTTAAAATAAGAAACGGAGGACATCCGCATCGCCATTCCGCTCCTCAAACCCCTCCCACCACAAGGCCACTGCCCTGAATCCCGATTCCCAGCCCCCCTCTCACCTAGTGCGTTTTCAAAAAATGCACGATTTCGTCCGCTAGTCTCGGATTGATTCCATTGACTGTCGCGAATTCCTCGGCGCTGACTTTCCGCATTCTTGCGACGGACTTAAATTTCTTCAACAATCGCTCTTTTCGAGCTTGGCTGATCCCGGGGCAGTCATCGAGGATCGATTCCTCAACGCGGCGTTTCATCAAAATCTGGTGATACCCGTTGGCGAAGCGGTGGGCTTCGTCACGAATCCGTTGCATGAGTTTGAGCGCGCCGGTGTCATGGGGAAGCACAATGGGCTCGGATTTGCCGGGTTGGAAGATTTCCTCGTGTTGTTTGGCGAGGCCCACAATCGGTAAGTCATGTAGTCCAAGTCGTCGCAGCTCTTTCACGGCGGAGCTGAGTTGGCCTTTTCCGCCGTCGACGATGACCAAATCGGGAAGCCGCACGAAGGGCTTTTTCTTCTTCTGCGATTCGGAAATCATGTGTTCGCGCTCGATTCGGCGCATTGCATCCATCGGATTTTCCTGTGATTCATCAGCGAGGACATCCCCGACAAATTCCCGCGCTTCCAGCAGAATTCGGGAGTAGCGGCGCCGCACGACTTCGGCCATCGACGCAAAATCGTCCTGGCCTTTCACCGTTTTGATTCGGTAACGGCGGTAGCTTGAATTTTCGGAGATTCCATCACGAAATCGAACCATCGACGCGACGATGTGATTGTCAGAAATATTGGAAATATCAAAACACTCCATCACTGAGGGAAGGTCCGCCATTCCCAGCGCATCTTTCAGCTCGAGGACGTCCTCTTCGGGCTTGATGGCTTTTCCGGGGACGCCTCGTTTACGAAACTGGCGGGTCGGTCGCAACGTCTTCCGCAAATTATCGATCATGTCACGGAGTTCCGCCGCGCGCTCGAAATCAAGCGAGGCAGCCGCTTCGTGCATTTCCTCCTCAACCGTCGTGATGAGATCTTTGCTGTGGCCTTTGAGAAATTCGCAGGCTTGGTCGACTTTCACCATGTAGCCGTCACGATCGATTTTGCCGATACAGGGAGCCGCGCAGTTTTTGATGATGTCGTTCGAACAATGCTTGTAGTCGTTTTCACCAGGCCGCATCGGACGGCAGGCACGAAGTCCGAACTCGCGATTGATCCACGAAATCGTCTGGCGCAGGGCTCCCGAATGAGCAAACGGCCCGAAATAACGAGCGCCATCGTCCTTTTTCACCCGTGAAAGCTGGAATTTTGGCCACGGCTCTTCGTGGTGAATTTTCACAAGCAGGAATTTTTTATCATCCCGAAACGCGATGTTGTATTTCGGGCGGTATTCCTTGATCAGCTTGCCCTCGAGCAGGAGCGATTCCGGTTCGTTGCGCACCGTGTGATATTCAAAATCCCAGATTGATTGGATCAGCGCCCGCGTTTTGTGTTCCGCCATGCGCTGCCGCGACGGTGTAAAATAGTTGGCGAGTCGCTTGCGGAGATCGCGCGCCTTTCCCACGTAAATTACCGTCCCCAATCGATCCTTATGCAAGTACACACCCGGCTTATGCGGCACAGTTTGCAGCTTTTTCTGGAGATCAGGTTTGTTGGGTGAAGAAGCCACGAGATGAGGGAGCGAATGAATTTTCTATGAAGCGACGCCTCTATTCGTTTTTACGACATGAACCGCACGAAGCGAACCTTTTATACGACGATGGGGATTGTTTTGATCTTACTTTTTATGTGGGTGGGATCGTATTGGGCGCTACGAAACTGGGGAGGCGAAGGCTTTGGCTGGTTTCATGGAAAATCGAGGCGGATGATTCGCGTTAACTCAAATTTCTATCAATTCCGGTTTTGTTTTCGACCGCTTCAGAAAATCGACTCGCATCTCACTCGAACGATCGTTTATTTTGGTAATGCCGGGGAAGCAAGTGGGGGTTTTAACTCTTCAATCCAAACTCAGTTCTGATTCAAAAAATACGGCTCTAACTTACCTCCATGAAACTCCTCGGAAAACTCATCTTTCTTGCCGCCATTCTCTGGATCGGTTCCTACATCGCGCTGCGGACGTTTGGTGTCGAGGAAAAGCGGGGCTTGAATAAAATTCTCAATCTCATTGATGTGCAATACATTGAGGTTCCAGAGCCTCTGGCCTCGATGGTGGAGATTTACGAGCCGCTCGTCGCGCTGGATGGAAAGCTGACCGGAACCAAGATTAAGTTAGCAACCCCGATGGAAAAGCGATGAAGAGATCAAGCGGTTCGATTCTGGCTCAATGCGGGGCTATTTTTGTTTTGTTCCTTGTGGTGTGGGTGGGGTCTTATGTTGGCTTGCGAGAATTTCGCGAGGGAAGGATATTCACAGGCATGAGTGATTCTTTTCGAGTCATCGATCTACCGAATAAATTTCATGGCGTCGCGACAGTTTATCGGCCATTGCAAAAAGTTGATCAAATGATTACGGGCCAAAAAATCGAAATAGCGGATACAAAGGTGCGATTTCACATCGGGGCCACGGCGAAATTTTAAGGCCGTGATTTCCCGAGAGTTATCCGTGTTTTTGAAAATCACTTAATCGCCTTCAGCTCCTTCTCGGTGAACGGCGCATGTATCGGATTTTTATCACGATAGCTTTTCACTTGCTCGGCCGAGATCGGCTTGGCACCGTTGCCCCAATCGTTGCGAATGTAAGTCATGACTGACGCCAAATCTGCATCGGTAAATTCTGGATTGGCTCGCAATCCCGGCATTAGCGGCTGAATTGCGGGTGCCTCGTATTTTTTGCCATTTACATGAATCGGCCCCATCGCGCCGTCCATGATGATAGCGATAAGACGATTGTCCGGACCGGAGACCCATTCCGAATTAATCAACGGCGGCGCAAGGGCGAGCTGACCTTTTCCATCGGGCATGTGACACGCGATGCAGAGGCGGGCGTAGTTTGCTTTCCCTTCGGTGAATTGTTTTTTGTGCTGGGCCGTTTTCAAGAAGCTGATTTCTTTCGCTGATTTTGTGGTGAAAAGCGCTGCGGCGAATTTTGCGTCTTCCGAACCTGGAAGTGAACCGATGCTCATCTTCTTGAACTTTTTGTCCTTCGCGGCGGAAAGCATGCCTTCGCGAATTTTCTTCTTCTGCTTGTCCGATCCAGCAAACGCCAACAGCGGCGTCACCGCTTTGGTATTGCGGGACTTTGCGGTGTCTTTTGCAATGTGATAAAAATCATCGTCGAATTTCACGGATGCAGCGAGTTCTCCGGATTCAGAACCTGCGGCACGAACGGCGGTCGTGATCAAACTGCGGCGAGCGCCGTGCTTTTCAGGCAACGCTGCGAGCAGCTTCGCCTCGTGTCCAGATGCTGAGCTGATCGCAAGCGCACCAACCTGCTGGTCGTTTGAACCGGCCATCAATTTAGCCAATTCTTTTACACCGGCTTCGCCATGAAGTCCGAGCGATGCGGCCAACTGACGCTGAACGACGATCGATTTACTCTTCAATGCGGGAGTCAATGCGGCGAAGATTGTCTTGTCACCTGCGAACGAATCGGAAGCCCGAATCGTTTCTGCGACCGCCCAGGGATGATCTGATTTCACACCTGCTGCCACATCAGCCGCCGCCAGTTCTCCGAGGCCTTCTAGCGTCCATGCTGCGTGGACTCGAGCCAAATGATTGTCAGAAGTCGCCAACACCTTACGCAACGGAGTAACCGCCGATTTATCTCCACGCTCAACGATCAAACGCTGCGCTGTGTCACGCCACCAACCGTTCGGATGACTGAGATGCTCCACCAACTCGACACTGGTTTTCTGCTGCATCTTCGGGGCTTCACCACGAGGCTTCCCTTTTGTATGCCGGACGCGCCAAATTCTTCCCAGCCCGACAGGTACGTCGAGCGCACGCTCCTCGTATTGAGCGCGAAGATATGAAGTGACATAGGTGGCGTGCTGGATGATGCCTCGGTAAAAGTCGACGAGGTAAATCGTGCCGTCTGGTGCGGTGAAACAATTCACGATCCGCGAACGTTCGTCTGTAGAGGTGAAAAACTCGCTTCCTTCATACGCCGGCGTGATTTCGTAACCGCCTTCAGGGGACTCTTTCAAAAGCGCTCGCTTCACCAAATTTCCGCCCGGCTCGTTTAAGAAAAGGCTGTTGGAGTATTCCGAGGGGAATTGATCACCCCGATAAACCGCCAGTCCAGAAGCTGCGGTTGGTTTGTAGAGGTAACCGTCTTCCGTGAGAGTTCCCTTAATATATCCACGGTTTACGCCGGGATTGATTCGGCTCGGATACGTTTTCTGGTCTTTCATTCCCGTGGTTTTCCGAGCGGTGAAATCCTGATTCTTATTCCGAATTGACAAGCCGGGGGCCAGCGCATCGGCAGTTACGAAATTTGAATTCGTGTTCGTGAAAAGCCGCCCGTAGTTGTCTTGAGAAATTCCCCATTGGCCGCGCGATTCGGTTTTTTCGTTCACCCATTTGCCGTCGATTTTCTTGTATCGTTTGTCACTCTTTGAATTGTAGCGCCAGTTATCAAGCGCAGGCATAAAGCCGTTCTCCTTGTGCTCCGGGTTCCCCCCGTGGGCGTAGTCAGGGAGAGAGGCATTGGTTTTTCCGGCAGAAATCGTGCCGTCGTTAGCGATGTTGATTTCCGTTTCAAAAAGTGTCGATCCATTCGCCCACTGCAAGATTTTGTCCGCTCCACCCAGCGCAACGGCGCGTGGCATCACCAGCTTGTCGAGAAATACCGTGCTTTTATCGATCGAACCGTTGTTGTCGGTATCTTCCAAAACCACAATTCGTCCGTTTTCCACGTCTTCGCCTTTTCCGTCGATGTTCGGCATGTAGCCGCGCATTTCTGCCACCCAGATGCGTCCGTTTCCATCAAAAGCAAGAGCGACTGGGTCGTGAATCATGGGTTCAGCCGCAACGAGTTCGACTTCAAACCCATCTTCGACCGCCAATGATTTGATTGCCCGTTCAGCCGTCAAAACCGGAGCCGGTGGGATTTTCCAATGCGCTGGAGGTGGCTGCATGTCGTGCCCTTTACGATCTCCTCGTTGGGCAATCGCAAGGCTGGAAATAGTAGCTGAAAGAACAAAAAAGAAGACAATCCGACGCATATGTATTTAACGCACAAAAACAGAATTTAGCCGCTGGCACGATGACGTGGCTGTTGTTTTTTTCGAATCAATAGGGTTAGTTCATCGAACGCATACTGTTGGTTCGTGAAGGTATTTCGAACAGACCCTAATGGTTCGTCGAACGCAGCCTGTTCGTTCGAAAGAGGTCAACGCCAAAGGTGTTCTGGATCGTAGCCCAGGGTACTCGAACCCTGGGAAAATACGCAATATAACCAATTGAACTCCACCGGAGTTCTGGAAACGGGGAGATTCCGCAATCCCGTTGGGATTGATTAAAAACGGGATCTCAAATCTCAGAGTTCAAGAACCTTCGGCTACAATACGAAACGCCTTTGGCGTTAAGGTGCACAAAATTCACTCACCGTTTCGTATAGGGTCTCGATACCCCATTTGAATCCGTCGATCGGAATCCGCTCATTATCGCCGTGGAACATGGCTGCGAAATCGAGTTCGGGATCGAGTTTCAGTGGATAGAATCCGTAACAGTCTGCGCCGAGACGCGCGTAATTCTGGCTGTCGGTGAAACCGGGGATCATCGACGGTACCACGATGCCTTCGGGATCGCGTTGGGCCATGACGTCGCGGATTTTTTCGAAAAACGGAGTTTCGGAATTGAACTGAACGGCAGGGAATTCTTGAAGGATCTCGATTTCAAAGTCGTCGTCGGCGATCACTGATTTGATTTCGCGAATGAGATCGTCAGCGGTTTGCCCCGGAGCCAATCGTCCATCGAGATCGAGTGTGGCGAGACTCGGGGAAACGTTGATTTTTGATCCTGCAGAAAAAACGGTCGGTGTGGCGGTATTTCGCAACAGTGCTTCGAAATTCGGCTGGCGGTTCTTTGGCACGACGAGTTTCATCAGTTTCGGGCCGAGCGTGGGATTGAGCAAAAGCCGTTCGCAAAAGGCCTTGGCCCCAAATCCGGCGTGGGCAGCGATTCCGGTGATGAAGGTGCGGGCTGGATCGCTGACGTGCCACGGCAGGCGCGCGCGGCTGAGTTTTGCGGCAGCTTCGCCGAGACGGGCGATCGCGTTTTCTGATTGAGGCAGGGAACTGTGACCTGGTTTTCCGCGAACCGACATTCGCAGCCAGGCGACACCTTTTTCGGCAACTTGAACGGGGTAAAATCGTTTGCCGTGCTGATGCAGGGTAAAGCCGCCAACCTCGTTGATGACGTATTCGGGATCGTCGCCGAGAATGTCCGGCCGGTTCTCGACGAGCCAGCGTGAACCGAATTCAGTCCCAGCTTCTTCGTCAGCGACGGCGGCAAAAATAATGTCTCGATCAATCGGAATGTTGTCGGACTTCAGCCGCAAAATGGTGGTCAGTGCCATCACGGCGAAACCTTTCATGTCGATCGCGCCGCGTCCCCAGATGCAGCCATCGGCTTCGACACCGGAAAACGGCGGATGAGTCCAGCGCTCTGGATCAGCAGGGACGACGTCGAGGTGACAACTCAAGACGAGCGGTCGATGGCGACAGTTTTCAGGATCAGCAGCGAGTTTTGCGACTAGATTAGGTCGATCTGGATCGGGGCCGACGAGTTCAGGTGTGAAGCCCGCGTCGCGTAAAATGCTGGCGATAAACTCAGATGCAGGCCGCTCGTTTCCGGGCGGATTGGTCGTGTCGAAACGGATCAGGCTTCGCAGTGTTTCGACGGGATCGATGGGAAGCATCTCGAAATTTCAATTCACGGACGGAGCTCGTTTTTATCGAACAACTTCTTCGGGAAATTCTGCAGCTTCACGTTGCTGAATTTCAAATCGACCGTGCGGTTGCCGTCTTTGACGATCATCCGTGATAGGAATGGCGCGCCGTTGACTTTGTTGTCGTATTCCATCGTCGAAGTGCGAACTAGCTTGCCTGATTTGGTGTAAAATTCGGCTTTCTTGCCAAGGTTGCCGGCCTTCGTCACCCAATACTTGATCTGTTTGTATGTGTCGCCGAATCCAGTCGCTTTCATCGTGTAAACGGTGGCTGGCTCGCCGTCGACTTCGCCACTTTCGGAGCCTTCCACCTTGTAGCCATCGACAAAACTTGTTGATGCGATGTCACCGATTGCGGCATCACCTGAGAGTCGTTGGCGTTTTGAAACGGAAACGGCGCTGTTGAGACCGGGTTTCCAAAACCACATTTTGCCATCAGCTTCGGCAATGTAACGACGGCCCGCAGCATCGGCAGGCTCGAGGATTTCAGCGAAAATTTTGCCACCTTGTGAAGATGATTGAAATTTTGCTTTCCGGTCTGCGCTGGTCACGTTCACCGTCCAGCCCACGCCAGTATTGCCAGTCATGATGCCGCGGGCCTTTTCAGCAGCGAGCAACGCAGCATCCTGAGCCGTCGCAAAAGTCGGCATCAAAATTGCGGTGAGAAGTGGTAGAAAAACGAAACGTTTCATAGATTTGTGGGAAGTTTTGAGGAGATAATAGACGCGGGGCCGTGACGATTCAATAGTATTGATCTGTCACAAATAATTGACGTGCAAAGATGACAAAAAATTCAGCAGATCTGAAGTTTGCCGTTAAATTCCAGCTTCTTTTATTGATATGAAGTTCGGCGATCTACGCGGCATTTTGCAATACGTCCCCCAGTTTCGGGGACGGACGTTCGTGATTGCGCTTGATGGTGCGGTCCTCGCATCGTCGGCGTTTTCAGATATTTTGCTGGATTTAGCCGTACTGCGCTCGCTGAACATTCGAGTCGTATTGGTGCACGGGGCTGAATTTCAGATCCAGAGGCTGGCGGAAAAACGAGGGGTAATTCTGACTAGTTGCAACGGGATTGGCGTAACGGATGAAACGACGATGGAGGTCAGCCTTGATGCGATCACCCGGGTCAGCAGTGACATCATGCAGAAACTTTCTGCCCTGAAGATCCGAGCTGCCAGTGCGAATGCGATCCATGCTCACCCGGCGGGAATTCGAAAAGGTGTCGATTTCGGCCACACCGGCGAGATGGAAAAAATTGATGGGGAATCGATCATTGGATTTCTAGATCAAGACATTTTGCCGGTGATTTCTCCCGTGGGATATCATTCGGCGGCAGGAACGTTGCGGCTTAATTCCGATGCGGTTGCGATGGAAACGGCGTCGATCATTGATGCCGATAAGATGATTTTTATGGTTCGGGAATCGCTCGATCCATTGTTCGAAAAGCTGGGTGGCCGGCAAATCACATCAGCGGGAGCCGAGACGTTTGTCTCGTCACAGACAGATCAGGCGGACTGGTCGATTTCGAAGATGGAGCATGCTTTTGAAGCGGCCAAACACGGAATTCCCCGGACCCATTTAATCAGTATCGAGCACGAGGACGCTCTTCTCGCCGAGCTTTTCAGTAATGCTGGAGTTGGGGTGATGATTTCCGATGAATCTTACCAGCGCTTCCGCGAAGCGACTCCGGGGGATATTGACGAGCTGATGTTTATTCTTCGGCGTGCAGTCGATTCCGATAAAATCCTGCGCCGGAGCCGCGAGGAATTGCTCGCGATGCTGAGTGATTTCATTTTGTTGGAGATTGATGGCAACGTCGTAGGGTGCGTAGCTGTTCACAGGGGAAATGACAGCAGCGCCGCTGAGATCGCCTGCATGTATGTGAAAAATTCGCACATAGGTCAGGGCTATGGTCATCTCCTGCTCGAGGAAGCTGTCCGGAAAGCGGCGGCACTCGGGGCAACTCAAATGTTCGCGATTTCGACTCAGGCAATTGGATTTTTTGAACTCTGCGGATTTTCCAGAAAAGAAGCACTTGCCGAAATGCCGGAAGCGCGTCGGGAGAAATGGGAAACCAACGGCCGGAATGCAGTGCTTCTGGTTAAGGCGCTGGATTAATTGGAGGCGGCGGCGAGTTTGGAGGCGGTGCCGGGGAATTTGCTGGAGCTAAACCGGGGGCGGGAGTCCGAAGTCGGAACAGGGGCTGGTTCCACGGCGGATTCTACCTTAGCGAGCGAGGGAAAGAGGGCGTTTGAGATTTGAAAAGGTTCTTTTTCGTCGTCCTCAGAAAAAGCAGGGAGGTCGGCTTCCTTTACAAACTCGGTCGTGCCGGACATGCGGGTGCTGCCGGATCCGCGATACGCCGACGCAACGTAGTACACCTTCGTACGATTCTCGTAGCCGAGCTGCAACGTCAACCAATCGATATTTGACTGAATCCGATCGCTCTGAGATTTCATGGCGACCGAAAATTCATCAGGGCGTTTGCTGATCACTTCTTCAATCAAATGCTGTGCCTCTCGCATCTTTTTGAAGGCTTCACCAAAATCCTTTACCTGAAGGCGCTCCATCTCGCCCTTCTCGATCATTTCGATTGCATCGAAGTACAGCATCGTAATTTCATGATCCGAAGCGGTCAGCTTTTCGTTCGTCTCGGCGATCATTTCTTTCAGCTTTTCCATGCGGTAAGCAAGAATGTCCGGCTCGTATTCCAGATAATTTTCAACCACAGCAGCAAATTGTTTCAGCGATTCCGAATAGCTCGCAGCGGCCATTGTTCAAGAGCCGCGATATTTTTCCCCGTTTGCAGCCATGCGAACGCGCTCGACCACAGATCAGAGGCGTCATTTGTCTACTCCTGGGTAAGGTCGGCCCAAGCGGCATGCGAAAATAGCACCGCTGCCGCAAAGACTGTTTTCAAAAAATTCATAAAGGAGACGTTGAAAAGATACGCCACCTGATTAGACGTCACAAATGCTTGTGGATAAGGCGATTTTATGCGGCCAACCGCGCCGAATAGATGGCTGAAATTCCACCCATCAGTGGCTCGAACGTCGGTTCGTGGGATTCCGCTGCGCCGAAGTTTTCTTCGATCAAATCCTGCATCGCCGCGCCTTTCGGGAAGCGTTCGATCGAGTCTCCCAGGTAAGCGTAGGCAGCGCGATTTCCAGCGAGTACGCCCGCGATTTTTGGCAATACGTGGTGAAGATAAAAGCGATACGTGCTTCGAAACAACCCCTTCTCCGGCAACGAGAAATCGAGAACGACGAGACGGCCACCGGGTTTCACGACGCGTTTGAATTCACGCAACGCAGCCGCCCAGTCCGCCATATTTCGCAGGCCAAAACCAATCGTCAACGCGTCGAACGAGTTGTCTTCAAACGGAAGGTCGAGCCCGTCCGCGACGATCAAATTTTCGAGCCCTCGCTTGCGGGCATTCTCCAACATCTCCGGGCAAAAGTCCGAGCCGATGATTTTTGCATTCGGGCAGGCTTTGCTGACTTCTGCCGCGAGATCACCGCTCCCCGTTGCCACATCGAGGATGTTTTTTGGATCATCCGCCGCGACGATTTCTGCAACCCGTTTTCGCCAAAAAATATCGATCCCCATGCTGAGGACATGATTCGTCAGCACATAGCGCTTCGCGATCGAAGCGAACGCATTTTTCACAAAAACCGGATCTTGGTCGGACATCGTAGAAGATTACGACGGGAAATCAGGATTTGCCGCAAAAATTCCGCAGGGAGGAATGATTTCCCGATTTCAGAAAGCCGCAGCAATTCCCGCCAATTCTGGAAAATTCGTTCCAATTCCCGTTCGAAATCGAGATGGATACGAGCGTGAAAAGTCGGCGATTCCGATGATACGAAGCACGGTTATTTGCCCCTGTGTTTCACGAACGAGCAGTATCCGTTCGACGAGCCAACCCTGTTGGTTCGAAAATTCCCAATTTGACCGTGGAAAAGATAATTCTCGAGCGTGATACCAACGGATCAATAATGCTGGAAATTTCACTGAAGTCAGCGCGGGAGGAACTGACACGCTTGATGAATTGGTAATGTGAACTCCGGGAATCAAAGGCCCCGGGCCAGACCCAGGGCTAGTTGAAGGGGGGGGGAGTTTGGTCGGGAATACCTAAATTCCCTGACCCAACAGCTTTGAAAGTCCTATCGTTGCCTTTGAATTTTGTTTTGATAGTTAGGAGGCTTGATATCAAAAGCATCACTATCAACACAGTTATCCCGCTGAATTGAATGTCGGAGGCAAACATAAACGAATCCGATGAAATCTCCGCGAAGCCTGTGCCTGTTTCGCGAGGCAATCCCCGTCGGATCAGAGTTTCCATTGTATTTATCGTTTTTGGGGCAGCCATCGGATTAGTCTCGCTTGCGCTGGTTTCGAACCAATTCGGCAACACTGATTCGATCGGCCTCTTTTTGTTCGGGGGCGCGGGGTGCATCTTCGTGACCGGGGTAGCTTATTTGTTTGTCCGCTTTCCCTATGCTGTTCTGGCGGGTATCGTTGCCGCCCCGCTTTTGGTTGGACTCCTGTTTGTCCTGTTTTGGATGGCGTTGTTTGCTTCAGCCTTTCAAAATCGGGACCACCAAGATTTTGCCGCCAATGGTGTTTCGAAGGTTCAGCCTGCTTTGCAGATGGAGAATCTATACGATGACTGTCGTCACTAGATCACTTATGGTCAGGATGGTCCGTTGTTTAATTCGGTCGCATATTTCGGTGACCGGTATGAACTAACAATGCAGGTTCAGATTGAAATCCGATCCAAAACGTCTGGATCAACGATAGGAGAACCGAGATGTCACCTCAATGAAATCAGTGCTGTTTCTGTTTCGCCATCAGGACAGGTCGGTGCTTCTTTTTCCCGAAGTCTCCAATTCGGCTCGTCTGAATAGCAAACCGTGTATAAATCCAATGGCGACATCAGTAAAATAGGATTTTACATCAAGCCAACTGGTGTGCCTGGCTTTCGAAAATACGCTGACGCATCGCGACCCTCCAACTAAACGAGTTTCGCAGAAAATCTTCAAAAATCCGTTCCTGCTCAATCCGAGAATCCGTGCTAATCTCCTAGCGTGAAATGGTTCGTAATTAGCTCGCTTTTCCTGACGACGGCAATCATCGCCCAACAACCGGTGGCGAAATTCCAGGCGCTGCCGTGTTTGGCTCCGTTGGCGAAGCAGGCGAGATCGGGATTGGAGCCGCTTTCGTTTCAAGAAGCGTTCTTTGATGGGCCTTATCGACGGGTGGCAGGTGATGATTTAAAAGCGCAGGGATTTGCGGCGTTGCATCGCTTTGATGATGGTGAGGCGCAGCGGATTTTTCGTGAAATGACGATTCGGGAGCCGGATTCTGCTGCGGGCTACTTTGGTTTGATGCTGGCAAATTTAAGCGATGAACGACGGGCGCGGACTTTTTTGGAACGCGCCAAATCGTTGGCGAAATCGTCAGAGGATCGAATGTGGACGGAGCTTTATGATGGGTTTCTGAATTCCTGGCCGGAGACTAAATCGACGTCGAATCAGCCACGATTTCGGAGATTGGCGGAGGAGTTGGAGTCGTTGGCGCTGGAGAAGGATGACGCGCATTTGCGCTTGTGGATGTTGCGAACGTTGATCCTCAATCAGCGCCGAGAGGGAATTCCAATCGCAAGCCGAATGGGTGTGGATGCGCTTTTTTCGGGCAAGCATCTGGATTTGGTTTATCGGCTGCTGTTGTGGCAGGATAAGGCGGAAAAAAGTCCGATTGGTGGGGACTTGCCAAATTTAAAATCGTCGTCGGAGCTGCGAATTGCGGCAGATTTTTTCCGATTGCGGGGCGATTTTGAAAAGGCGCTCGATTTTCTGAAACAAGCGATCGAGGTCGATTTGAAATCGTCCCCCGTTATGTTGGATCAGGCTGGAAATCTGGCTTCGAACACGATGGCGGCGGCGCGGTTGTTGACGGATTTGGGGAGGGAGTCTGAAGCGAAGGAGGTCTTGAATTGGTTGATTGATCAGCCTGAAACGCCGGCGATGAAGCGGAATGTTCGCGAGGATGCAAAAGCGCAGCTGGCCCGAATTTCGGAGTCAAAACCGTCGACTTTCTGGATTGGGCGAGGGAATTCGTTTGGCCCTGTGGCTGACAAAATATTGAAGGCAAAAACTCCGAAAGAGGCTCAGTTTCTAGTCACGAAACAGTTCCGGCAAATGTGGGCATCAGTTGATGATGATTTGGGAATTCACTCGCAACTGGAGCCAATCATTGGGAAACGTCCGACCTCGGTCGATTCAAAGATCAACTGGCCGAGAAGAAATTTGAATCAAAGCGAAGGATTCGCGTTGCCCAACGCAGATGGTTCGATCATCGATCTGGCGTCGTATCGCGGGAAGCCGGTGGTGGTGATTTTCTTTTTGGGAGGCGGCTGTTTGCACTGCGTTCAGCAACTGACGGCGTTTGCGCCGAAAGCGGAAGTTTTTCGCGAACAGGGCATCGAAATGATTGCGGTGAGCACCGATGGCATCGCAGATTTGAAATCTGGTTTTGAAAAGTCAGCCATCAAACTCGATTTCCCGATTGTCTCGGGAGAAGGACTTTCGGTTTTCAAAAAATGGGGCGTTTACGACGAGTTCGAAGATCGTCCGCTCCACGGGACGTTTCTCCTAGATGGTAAGGGCGGAGTGCAGTGGCTAGAAGTCGGGCACGAGCCGTTCATGGAAGCTGATTTTTTGTTAAGTGAAGCAAAGCTTCTTTTGAAATAGAAAAATGGAATTTGATGTAGAGATTTGGTCGCTGCGTTCGATTGGGAGGTGATGGCAATTGATCAAAAAGAAATTTTGAATCTGATCTTTCGGGAGCGGAACGAATTTCTTGCGTACATCAATTCGTTTTTGAACGATTTTTACTTGGCCGAAGATTGCTTTCAGGAAGTTGCGTTAGCGGCTTTGGCCAAGGGGATTGGATTTGAAGATTCGCCCCACGTTATTCGGTGGGCGCTTCGGGTGGCTCGGAATAAGGCAATCGATCTGGCTCGAAAAAGGGAGCGGCAGCCATCTCAGTTGCCGGAAGATGTTTTTGATTTGCTTGAAGAGCAGTGGGCTGTGGCGATTTCCCGAAATTCGAGCGAGGTTTCTTCCGGTGTGACCCATCTCGTTGCGTGCGTTGAAGACCTCGCGCCGCATTCACGGAAGCTTGTGGCGCTGCGTTATTTTGACGGATTGAAATCCTCTCGCGGCGCAGAGGTTGTCGAGATGAAAAAGGAATCTGTTTATCAGGCATTAACGCGGGCTCTTGCTGTTTTGAGGAAATGTGTTGCCCAAAAAAGGGCGGAAGGAACTCAGTCGACTTTACAAAATGGATAACTCTTTTGAACCAGATCTTGGATTTTCAATGCGACTGGCTCGCTATGAAAATCAAGAGTTGACTGAACCTGAACTCGAGGCGTTTGCCGAAGAGTTGCGATTGGATTCGTCGAAACGGGAGGCGTTTGTCCAGCATTTTCAAATGACGCAGGAATTGAGATCTGTCGGTGGAATTGCTGAGGCGGAACACGCCGTGAATAGTCGGATCCAGCAATTCATTCCGCCGCCGGATGAGCCGAAGTTGGAGGTCTTCCGACCTGTTGGGCCAAGGAAAAGGAGACGTTCCCCTCGGCCGAAGCCGGTGGTTTTTGACGATAAATCCAATTGGCTTTGGAAAGTGGCGGCCGTTTTGATCATCGGGATTGTAGGGAATTGGGCCTTCATCCAACATCAATCGGGAGGCGAGATAAATCAAACGTCCCCGGAAATTGCGAAGGAGGGTGGCAAATCAGAATTGAGTCCAAAGCATGTTATCTCCGGTCCGGTGACGCCGGTAAATGAAGAGCGCCTGTCGAACGAAAACGATTCGACTAATGGCGCTAACGGCTCCGATGAAAATAAAACATCACCAACTGTTGATTTGGTAAAACAGGATCAAGAGCAAGAAGTGAATCCCAATTCGAATTCTGTCATGGTGCCCGATCCGGAAGTTTCGACGGAGACACTTGGGTTTGTATGGAAAACAGAATTGAGAACGGATGAGTGGTATCCTGAGCGAGAGATTAGAGCGGGTGACTATTCTATCGGAAAAGGTGAAGTCGAAGTGCGACTTCTGAATGGCGTTCGATTGTCGCTTGTCGGCCCAACAGAGTTTTCGATTGAGAACACCGAGGGAATTCGTCTGAAGTCGGGGAAGATGTCAGCTGAAATCAATCCTGCGGTGGCGTCATTTAAGGTAGATACGGATTCTGTCAAAGTGGTCGATCTAGGGACGCGTTTTGCGGTGACCGCAAATTCAAAAGGAGACGCCGCTGTCCACGTCTACGATGGTAAGGTTTCGGCCGCTGTTAACACTGCTTTGGAAAAAGCCGAGATGCTTGAAACGGGTGGCACGGTGAAGTTGGATACCCGAACGGATCAGCTTAAACCCATCGCGTTTGATCAGGACTTTTTTGCCCCAAGGCCCGAACGGCTTGGAATCATAGAAGGGAATGGAGCTGGATCCAGGGTTCTTGATCGAGCTCCGAGAAGAATATCTGATGAGACGGCAGGAGACGTGGCGTTCATCATCTTTCAGGAAAGAAGTGAACTCAAGTTGGCGCGTGATTTGGAATTGGATGCATCCGGGCATGAGCTTGGTGAAGGAGCGGGATCGTCAATTACAACACCCAAAGAGTTGATTATTCCTGCTGGAACTAAAGTCTCAACCTTCTTGATATGCGGCAATGATGTGCCTCCATCGGCACAAACCTATCTTGCAGACAATTTCGTGCGTTTTGATGGACCTATATTGGGAGTTGTTTCAAAGGGTGAAAAACTTGAGGAAACAACTCGTCGGGGCGGATCAACGCGGACTCGATATCCTGATAATATGAAAGCGAAAGGGATCGTCATCCCTAAACATCATGCTCAAGTTAGCGAAGATCTCCATCAAATTTCCCTAAGGCGCGGGTCTTTCGGGAAGTTTATCCGAGTCTATGTCGCGCGCGACTAAGTGCGCAGGCTCAAGTGCCTGTGAATGCATGAACTACTCCACTTTTTACTTGGAAAAAACGTCGATTTACTTAAGAATTTTCAATCTTCGAAAAATAATCAAAATAGGTGTCGAGATTTTCACCTAAATTTCGATAGGATAGCAGAAGACCAATTTGGCGACTAAATCGCCACCTCATTTTTAGAAAAGAATTCAATGGTTTGCTCATTCAATAATATCTGGAGATCGCTGTTGCTCATCACGGGGCTTACAATCTCGCTTGGATCTGATGCTGCGGATGTCGATCTTGATGGCAACGGTTTGGATGACGTCTGGGAATTGCTTTACAACGCGGGCGGCCTCGTGGCCGACGACGACGCGGATGGTGACGGCGATTCCAACGTGATGGAGGAAGAAGCAGGGACAAATCCGCTCGATCGGGATTCGAAATTACGGGTCGGGAATGTGGATTTGTCCGGTAGTGACGCGACGGTGACTTTTGCGGCTCAGGCCGGAAAGCGCTATAAATTGCTCGGTGGAGCCATCTCTGACGGAACTGATTTCACGGAATTGGGAACGTTGGATGCAATTTCTGAGGCTGGTGAAATTTCAGTGACGGGATTGGCTGCCGGTGTTCGGTTCTTTCAAATATCTGCCGAAGACCTTGATTCCGATAACGATGGCATTCGCGATTGGTCGGAACTGCAACTGGACGGTTATGAACCGGATAGCGCGAATTCACGTGACCCGTTCATCAATGATCGTGGGTTTTTGATTCAGATGCTGAATGCCGAGACTGGTGCTTTTCAGATGACGGTGATCGAAGCCGAAGGATTTGAAAATGGTGGCGGTGGTGCTCCGACGCCGCTGAAAGTTCGAATTTCGCGGACAGGTGGAGTTTCTCCGGTCACTCTTTTTTATACGGCAGCTGGTTCAACAGACCCTGCGAAAGAACCTGCGGTGGAAGCAGATTATGCGGCGCTCAGCGGAATGGTTGCGTTTGCAAATGGTGAGACCGCTCACGATGTCGAGATCGTGCCAACGGTTGATGGTATCTACGAATTTCCAAATTCGCTGATCTTCTCGCTGGATCCTCATACGGACTATGACTTGGGAATAGAAAGGTCGGGGGAATTAACGATTTTTGATGCGACAAACGATCCTGAAAATCAGGTGAACTTTGTCGGGCAAATGCGTCCAGAGCGGAATTCGGAAACGAGTGCTTCGGGATATGGTTTTATCAAGCTGAATGGCAAGCGCGATACAGCGTTGGTGACGATGCGTTTTTCGGGGTTGACCACGACTCAAATTGCCGCGCACATCCACCAGTCAACCATTGCAGGGGATGGCATCAATATCACCAACGGGCCTGTTGTGGAGAGTTTGCCGCTGGGACAAATGACGGATTACGTTTGGAATATTCGCAGGACGGGAGCCAATTCAGCGCAGAATTTGATTGATGCGCTGGCTGCTCAGAATGGTAGACCGCCTCTCTACTGCAATGCCCACTCGATGCAGAATCCAGGTGGTGAAATCTGGGCGTTTTTCGGCAAAACAAATGGCTCGACCGAGTTTGAAGTTCCTGATGCACCTCCGGCAATCGAGCCGCTCACGGGTGATGATTTGACGCGGGACGTTCAACGTTTTCTTACGCAGGCTACCTTCGGGGCTCGCGAGGGAGAAATCCAAGCGCTGGTGGATGACATCAACAATAATCACGGCGGTGATCGGATGGCGGGGTATGAAGCGTGGATTGATGCCCAGTATGCGCTTGATCAAACCCGCCTCTACGATCTGGCGTATTTCGCCGATCAGATGGAGTGGGACCGTCTCGGGCTTGATCCGGCGAATTTGGTGAACAACCCGCCGCAGCCACGGCAATCCAATCGTCAGGGAGGATTTTACGCGATTGCGATGAATGCGCACGATCAGCTTCGGCAGCGAGTGGCGTTTGCTTTGAGCGAGATTTTGGTGATCTCAGAATTGGAAGGAATCGTAAATAGTCGCCACTATGGGACCGCAAAATACTACGACATGCTGGGGAATCACACTGATGGCCATTTTCTTCAGATTCTTCGCGATGTCTCGAAAAGCCCGATGATGGGGCAGTATCTCAGTTCGTTGAGAAACTCGAAGGCAACGTTGGATGGGCAGGGAAATGTCATCATTGCGCCGGATGAAAACTACGCTCGCGAGATCATGCAGCTATTCTCGATCGGTCTGCTTGAACTTCACCCCGACGGCTCGCTGATTCTGGACGAGAACGGCCTGCCTTCACAGACTTACACCAACGACGGGATTACCGAATTGGCTCGGGTTTTCACTGGTTGGAGCTTTGGCAAGCGCAATGGAGCCAAGAACAGTGGCTATCCGGTTGAGAACAACACTAATTATTTTCAGGGTGGCGGGCCGCTGTATTTTCAGGCTTCCTGGGAAAATTTGATGAAGAATTTTGCGGATTATCACGATCAAAACGCTAAGACAATTTTTGGTCAAACGTTGGCGGCGGGACGCAATGGTTATCAGGATCTAAATGACGCGACGTCGATTCTTGACAGTCACCCGAATACCGGGCCGTTTATCGCGCGGCTCATGATTCAGCGTTTGGTCACTTCAAATCCGAGTGCGGGTTACATTTATCGCGTCGGGAAGGTGATGTCCGATAACGATGGCGGAACGGGCGGTCAAATGAAGAAAGTCGTAACAGCCATTTTACTCGATTACGAAGCACGCAGTCTCACCAATGTGGAGAAAGTAGGATATGGGAAACAGAAGGAGCCTATGCTGCGATACCTTCAGCTGATGCGGGCGCTAGATTCAAAATCACAACTCTCATTAGATATGCTGAACGAACACGGCTACCCCGCCGGGCAGCGAAACAACTTTCCCGCTGATGCGACAATGCTTCGCTGGACCACCCATTTACATTCGTGGTTCAGCCAATCGCATCTACGCGCGCCCACGGTTTTCAACTGGTTTTTGCCGGATCAACAGGTCGGCGGTCCACTGCAAGAAGCCGGTTTGGTAGCCCCTGAATTCACCGCCACCAATGAATATCAGGTGATTCGCTGGGTCAATTATGCCCGAAATCTCATCGTATCGACAAATGGTTTTGGAGCGCGCGAATTGCCGAACCAACGGACCGACGAAGCGTTGAACGACCCTACAGGGCTGCTCGATAACATTAAAAACGATCACACGATCACTGCCTATGTTACGATGTTGAACGACTACATTGCCAATGGCGATACCGAAGAAATCGCGACGGAGAAAATTCTCGATCAGCTCGATCTGCGCCTTACCGGCGGGCGAATGAAAGTCAAATACGGCTCCGATACCACTGGGGATAATCCGCGAAACGCGATCCTTGCGCAGGCGACTTACGTTTACGATCCCGGAAGTTCGAGCAGCCATATTTGGACCATTCGCGATATCTTTTACCTCCTCTCCACCAGCCCTGAGTTCATCACCCAGAAGTGATTTAGACGATTTTGATTAATGAAAACCAGAGATAAAAACCTGAAAAGCCGCCGTGACTTTCTTCGGCAAGCTGCCTGCGCCAAGCTCGGCTATTTCGGGTTGGTCAGTGGCCTCTCGCAAATGCGGCTTTTCAACGCATCCTTGGCTGCTCAGGAAAATACCAGCGATTACAAAGCGCTCGTCTGCCTCTTTCTTTTTGGTGGAAACGACTCGAACAACCTTCTGGTTCCCTACGCCAACGGCCAGCGTAGCACCTACCAAAATAAGCGCGGGATTTTGGCACTGCCGAAAGCGGAGATGCAACGCATCAACCCGACCAATGCAAACGGAAACGAGCAGTGGGGCCTGCATCCGAATTGCACGGGCATGGCCAGCCTTTTCGAATCCGAGAAACTTGCGTTCATTCAGAATGTTGGAACCCTCGCGTATCCCATCGCAAACCGGGCCGAATATTTGAGCGGAAACGTGCCGCTTCCCCCGCAAGTTTTTTCGCACTCTGATCAGCAAACTCAGTGGCAAAGTTCAGTTCCCGATAAACCGTTCACCTCTGGCTGGGGCGGCCGCGTCGCGGATTTGGTTGATGCTGGTTATAACGGAAGCGGCAACGTTTCCATGAATATTTCCCTTGCTGGGATCAATTCCTATCAGGTTGGGCAAAACGTCATTCAGTATGTCGTCAATCGTAATGAAGGAGCGACCTCGCTGTGGGGATACGGCACCTCGGCTGACCGCTACGCCTATGCCTTGAATGAAGACGGCAGCTACAAAAACAATTGGGACGGCCAGCGACTTCGCCGATTTGAGGAGATCATGAATTTCTCCCACGCAAATTTACAGGAGGAAGCCTACACAACCGTGGTGCGTCGAGCTCGTGAATACGAAGGTGTCATTGGCGGAGCGATTACCGATTCTGGAACTGCCGGTGTCGACTTCGATGTCATGTTTGAGCAGGCGCAAACTCCGCTGGGCGATCAGCTTAAAATGATTGCCAAATTGATCGCTGGACGAGGCACCACCGGAAATAATCGTCAGATTTTCTTTGCTTCAGCTGGTGGATACGACACCCACGCGAGCCAACTTCCGAGTCACGCCAATCTCATGACCGAGCTTAGTGGCGGCCTTCTCGCATTCCAAAATACGCTCGACGCACTTGGAGTTTCCGATAACGTGGTCACTTTCGAAAACAGCGATTTCACACGAACCTTCACTCCTAACGGAAGCAACGCCGCCTCCTCCGGTTCCGATCACGGTTGGGGCGGTCACCAGTTCATCATGGGCGGTCCGGTGAAAGGTAAAAAGCTCTACGGGAAATTTCCGAACCTCACGCCCGGTGGTGTCGATGACGCAGGCGGTACCCGCGGACGCTGGATTCCGTCAACGGCGGTGGACCAATACAGCTCCGTCATCGCCAACTGGTTCGGCGTCGATTCCAACTCCATGGAAACCATTTTCCCAAATCTCGGGCGCTTCGAAGATCCGTTCGGCGCGACTGCAAACCTTGATTTCCTCTAATAAAACGTGAACGAGAAAACGATCAAAATCTTAGCTGGAGCAATCATTGCGTTTGTGGTGATCGTGACTGCTTGGCAGTTGGTCACGGTGGCTCCCGATAACACAGCTCAGTCGACGAAAAATCCGGAAGTTGGGATGCAAGCGAAGCCGGATGATGTGAAAATTCCAGAAGATCTTTCAGTTTCTCACCAAGAAATTACTAAATTCCCCGGCTCTACCGAAATCGCAGCAAACCTCAATTCTTCCGAAACCGAGCCTGTTGAAGACATCCAGACAATTCAGCAAATCTTCACGATTTTCCGAAAAGCAAACGGCAAGAATCCATTTGGCTCAGAAAACTTTGAGATCGTTGCCGGATTGATCGGTAACAACGACAATAAACTCGCGGTTCTTGCTTCCAATCATCCGGCGATCAACGAAAGCGGCGAACTTACCGACCGCTGGGGCACGCCTTATTTTTTCCACGCCGAAACTTCGAAGGACATGCAAATCGTCAGCGCCGGACCTGACAAACAGCTTTTTACCAAAGACGACGTTCAGCTTCCCGAAGCGATGTCGGCTCCGAAAGAAAATCACGAACTCCCCGAAGAAGAAATCGTTTTGTCTGCTGAATGAAAACCGTTCTAAACACATCTTTCGAACCAACAGGGTCTGTTCATCGAACCAACCCTATTGCTTCGTTTTTCGCGATTCTGCTTTTTGCGAGCGCGGCTTTTGGGCAGGTGAAATCACCGATCGTTGGCGTTTCTGAAAAGGACGTGATTGGCGGCTCAGATACGTTTTTTGGAATTCCGCTTCAGCGCGATGCGATTTATTCGGGAACGATTGATTCAGTGACTCCAGATACGTCAATCAATTGCACCACAATTACCCCGGATGGAAATCCCAGCTGGACGGCAGATGAATTTGCTTTCAGTGCCTTTGTCAGGATCACTTCAGGTCGCGCTGCAGGACGGATTGAATTAATTTCTGAAAATCAGGGATTCAATTTAACGGTGAAGACCGTTTTCGCTCCTCGGGTTGGCGACTCATTCGAAATTATTCCCGGTTGGACGTTGGATTCACTTTTCCCGCCCGCTACGCAAACCACATTTCACCTCTCGATCGGAAAGCTTCCGGCTGATCGCGGTTCTGAACTTCTTTTCTACCCGGAAAATGGGGAGGGAATCGAGACGTCGCCCATCAGTCTGGCATTTTTAACTTCTGGAGGATGGACTGGCCTCGGCGATTTATATCCCCGCTTCGGCGGAGTGGTTTTGTCACCCAGGTCGGTTTTCGCAATTCGCCATCCAGATGAAGCGGCGGACACGAAGCTGCCGTTGTTCGGAAATGTGGATGACTCACCTCGTTTGATTCCAATTCAAATTCTAAAAGGGCGGGCGAATGAAAATTTCACCACTCCAAACCGCGCGACTTCCACAACACTGCGTCGATTGGGTTTGAAGCTGGGATCTCGCGATCGTTTGCTCGTTTTTGATGACGCTGAACCGGACGTTTTCAGATTTGATGGAAGGAGTTGGCTCGATGAAACGGGAGCTTCTGCCAATAACATTGTTATTGAAGTCGGGGCGGCGCTCGCCATCCGAAAAGCCGCCGGAACTGCGGATAAACTTACGTTTTGGAAGCAACTGCCATGATTTTCCCGAAACACCAATTTCTTACCTTTTTCGTTGCAGCAACTGCCGTCTTTACAGCATTTGGTTCTGCTCAGGCTCGTCCGTCGGTTGAATTCGTGCTTGGAGGAGACAATGCCATTCCCGGAAATACGGTGGGTATTTTGGTAGCTGACCGGGCTGGAAACGGATTCCAAGCGCTGACTCATTCCTCGGTTGTCGGGACCGAACTGACAGCTGGAGAGGCTGTCGGATTAAGCGATGATCTGATCCTTCATGTTTTTCGTTCCGGGTCAGAGGGGTTTGATTCAGGCAATGGATTTGCCAGTTTGATTCCAAATCTTAAAATGGCCCACTGGCAGTTGGATTCCCAAACACCGCTCGCTTTTTATTGGTTCGGCGGGATTTCAAATCGTGGTCAAATGCTTGCGGCCAATGACGATTTTGCGTCGTTGCTGCTGTCAGAGAAACTCGATTTCCCTCAGAACCGCGGGCTTTTCACGATCGCCGTACTTACGCCGGCGAACGGAGGAAGCGCTGATGTTGCGGGTAACCGGACCGTTGGAAAAGTCGGAGAAGATCCGACCAATCAGGGTGAAAATGATCAGATCAATATTCCGGGGACGCCTTTTGAAGATGCGGAACTGACTGATGTCGGATTTTCCGATCCACAGCGAGGCCGATATGTAGGGCTCGTGCAAGGGGCAGACACCAGAATTCACGGTGAAGTTGGGCTAACGGTTGGCAAGGACGGCGCTGCGAGTTTTCTCGTCGTGATCGATGGCCGGGCCGCGAAACTGAGGGGAACATTTGATCCGGCGACTGGGTTGTTTTCGACGGTGGTTATTCGAGGCGTGGCTTATACATTCCAGTTGAGCCAATCTGCTGATGGAAATTTTTTCGTCACGGGAACGGCTGAGGAAAACGGCTCAACGTTCCTGATCGGAGCCGTTCAGCAAGCCTTGCCTGGTCAATTTGACAGTGATAAAATTTCCGGACGATACACGGTTGTTTTGCCTGCTGATGCGGATGCCAACTCGGCGATCTTGCCGGGTGGAAATGGGCATGCCATGGTTACTGTTTCTTCGAAAGGCTCAATCAAAGCGACGATGATTTTGGGAGACGGATCGGTCGCTTCGGATTCTACGTTTCTTGGTCGTGGAAATTCGTGGCAGCTGTTTTTACCGTTGTATCGCGGGAAAGGTTTTATCGCAGGTGAATTGAGATTCCGCAAAGAAAATAACGTTTCAGATGTTGATGGGTCGTTGCATTGGAGAAAAGGGCAGAACCCGAAGGATCGTCGCTACAGCATGGGATTTGAAACAGCCGTTCATGCTGTTGGCAGCAAATACCGGGCTCCATGGGCGGACGAACGAGGGCTGACTCAGCTTGCTGATTCGGACAGCAACGCCACGTGGAACTGGGGGTGGTCGGATGATACCCAAGTTGAGCAAACATTTACCTGGGCGGGCAGAAACAAGCTTGAGGGGCCGAGCGAAGCGTTCGTGACGGTTCCTAACGAACCCCTTCTTGATGGCGTTTTGAAACTGCGGCAGGCGTTTGTTTCAAAAACAGGTCAGATCGTCGGGTCCGTGGAAGTTCCTTCGTTCGCCGTTGCGATTCCGCCGGTGAACGGTCGTCCTCCAAAACCTGAGAGCGCCCGTTTCTATGGCGTGGTCCTGCAAAAACAGGGGATTGTTGCTGGTGTGGTTCGAAGAACGAGCTTCACGCAGGATTTTGTGATCGAGCCGGTCGGTGGTCCTAGTCTGATGGTGACTGATGCTGGAGGAAATCCACTCGCTACCGGCGATACAGTCGATTTTGGAGACATCGGCGTCGGCGGAGGAATCGGTGAGCGAGTCCTCGAAATTGGCAATGCAGGAAATGCGAATTTGTATCTCGGAGAAAATCCAGCCATCTCGCCGGAAGCATACTCACTGGAGGTGTGGCGTCGTGGTTACCTCGCACCGGGTGAGACTGCGCTGATTCGAGTTAGGGTCGATCCTGAAGCGATTGGTGCTGCTCCTGGTGAGCTGATTATTTCATCCAATGATCCGGCGAATAATCCTTTTAACCTCACTTTGGCGACGAACGGAGTGGCTGGCGATCAGTCGGATGTCGATTCTGAAACCGGCGGCAACACGAGCCTGACGCTTCCGGCTGAATTTGAGGCAGCCGAATTTTCCGATGCTGATTTCTTGCCTGAAAACGACGCAGGGCGTTATGGCGGCGCGATTTTGAGCGCTGGCGGTGGCAATGCGTCATTGCTGATTTCAGAATCTGGCGCTTTCTCAGGGCGGATCAAAATTGGAATAAATTACGCAAATGTTCGCGGAACGATGGGAGCGGATGGTTTCGGAACGGCGTCGTATTTCAAAGGACGGCTTGCCGCAACGCACCAAATCTCAGCGATTGAATTGCTCGAAAATCCAGATGGTGCCAACGCAATTTTGATCAATTTAGTTTCACCTGAAGGAGATGAAGCCGTGCTGCTTCAGCATCAGAATTTTGGAAAAACGAACCGAACCACGAAGGCTGGGAAATATACGTTTGTCCTGCCAAACACCGAAGACCTCGGGGCTGGATATCCGTCCGGCGACGGTGCTGGGGTGTTGTCGATTGATCGCTACGGAATTGTTCGAGCGAAGTTGAGGCTGGCAGATCGACAATCTCGATCGCTCACCGGGCGCCTAGCATCCGACGAAAGTTGGTCATTTTCGCAACGCTGGACCCTCGGGATTTTGACTGGGAAAGTTCATCTGACTGAGTCTGCCGAAGCCGATTTCCAAGGCAGCGCCAGCTACCAGCGACTTGCTCACCCGCGCGTCACGTTGTTTCCGCGTGGGTTTGCGATTCAGAATTCTATTCTCGGATCTCGTTTTGCGGCTGTGAAAGGCGAAAACTTGCTTGCGCTTGAAGCAACAACTGGAAATGCTCTGCTAAGCCTTGCAGGTGATCTCACGAATCCGATTGCTGGAATGCCGCTTAATTGGACGCCAAGTGGGCGTATCGCCGTCGAGACGCGAGCATCAGGGGAATCCATTCGATTCACAGTCAGTCGCACGAGTGGTTGGGTGACTGGAACATCTTCAATTCAGGGGGAGAAATCCGCTTTCTCAGGAGTTGCCTTTCAAAAGCAAAACCTAGTCACCGGAAGCTGGGGTTCAGGGGATAAAGTTGGCGCGTTTTTGATTACGCCGATATTGGGTTCAAAATGAGGGCAGATTAGTCACGACAAGACAGATTTAGCGGCGCTTATGCATTCACTGGAGCACGAGTTCCGGTGGCGACACTTTCAAAACTTCAAAGCAGGCGACTGTCGATGAGTTTTTGAAATGGTTTCCTGGGGCTGTTCGACAGAAGATCGAATCAGTTTTAAGGTTTGTTGCGGTGCAGGCGCCTTCGCAAGCTGCATTAAGATTCTTTTCGACCAAGCCTGAAGGATTTTTACCAATTACAAATTCGTTGAAAGTTTAGATGGAATTCCTCGAAATTATCCCCAGTTACCAAGCTCGTTTTCGGGGAGAGATGGCGTTCCGCGATCCGTCTGTGCCGTCGGAATTTAGAGAGCTGATTTCAAATAAAAAGAGTCTTCCTTTCTATTTAGCTCGAAAAGGGCAGCGGCTTTGGGTCGCTCATCAATTGGAGGTTAAAGTGATCGACCTGAGTCGGTGTCACCGGATTCGCCTGGCCAATATGACTCCGGCGAGAGGGCGAGGATTTATTTCAATCATGGCTGCGAGCAAGGGAAGGAAATCTGCTAATTCGATAATCTTAGACTACGATTTGCACACTCAAGTGCTCTTTGACGAGGCTACGCTGCTCGCGGAGGACATAGGTGCCTTCCTCGGATACAAAATCGAGGTATCCTATGGAGGTGCAGATTGTTAGCCCAAGGCTGACATTTGACCTGATTTTTTTGAATCTGGGACTTCCTGATTCAGATTGGAAAGCGAGTTATAGAGCGGCTGGATGCAGAGCCGACTCCTTAAACCCAACTATTCAGCAACCACCAGCCCAAGGCACAGGCGGCTCCAAACAGCACTAAAAACGCCAAGCCACTGCGCTCGCGCTGAGCTGCTTGTTGACGCTGCTGCCAGCGAGGGCTGCGTTTTGCTGATTTGTTATTTCCCCTTTTTGTCAGGGCTTTCCGCCACTGCTCGGGTGGCGGAAGGATGTTGCGATCGCGCATCTGACTGCGGCGCTCTTGTTTGGCTGCAGAGGTAGTGATGAAATCTTCGAGAACGCCGATCTTGGCGTGAAGTTTCTCGTATTCATGGTTCAGCATCGATTCCTTCGAAGCGGAACGCTTGCGTGTTGCCGCCGTTTTTGGGCGACGACGATTTTTTTTAGTGCGTGCGGACGTGAACATGGGATTTCAGACAGACTGAGAGAAGGAGCTGTGTTTTGAGAATCCCGAGGATTTCTATTTCTAAAAAGTCGAGCGGTCAGGCAGGGAGCAACTTTTTGAACCAATCAGAGAATCAGCTTCCAAAAATGGCCTTGATGATGCTCATCACGACTGCGAAGACCATCAGCGGAAGGGTGAAGGCAAGGCCTGCTTTCACCCAATAGTTGAAGGGCTGAGCGGTACCGGCCTGCTGTGATGTCGCAGGAGTGGAAGCAGATTTGAATGCTTTCTTTTTCTTCGCGCCCAGGCTTTGCAAGAGAGGGCTGTTTTTGGAAATGTCTTCCTCAGCAGCTTCGATGTAGCTGATGGCACGGGCGAGTTCGCCACGAAGATCAGTGCGGCTCCAGCTTTCGGGGCGGAGGCACTGCACGGTGCGCATGTGATGTTCGAAAATTTCTTTGGTATCGAGACATTCGTCAGCAAGGCGCTGAGAATCAGCTGCTTCAGTTCCGAGCGCGTTGCCATAATCTTCGAGCTCCTGGATGATGCGGAGACGACCTGCGGTGAATTCTTCCTTTTTCTGAGAAAGCTCTTCGAGTTCGGTTTTCTGACGCTCGAGCTGCTCTTGCTTTTGGCGAAGAGTGGCGAGCTGCTCCTGAGCGAAGTGGACTTGATCTTCGAAATCTTCTTGATACGGCGTCGCTGGCTCGAACGCGTTGTCATCAAACTGGATCATGAGATCCTGTTCGTCGGTTTCTTCTTCGTCTATGAACTGCGGCTGGAATTCTGCGATGGCTGACATGGGATTTTGGGCGTTAAATTTTATTAAGATAACTTAATATTATAAATTGCCTAGAATTTCCAGTCTTTTTAGTCGTTTCATTGAAAAAAATAACGGAAACGCGGTCGCTATTAGGGTTAAAATTAGTGAAATTCCTACTCCGAGCTTGGAATGGATGTCTGTAAACCACCCTGTGGGCAGTTCATTGGACCGAAAAACTTCGAGTCGAGCCCAAGATATAAGTGCAAGAAAAGCAACGACATAGACAAAGCTGGTGACGAGACAGAGCGTTCCACCAAATCCGCTGACAATTTTTGCGGTGTTGGATTCTTCCAAATTGGGAAAGAGAACCCCAAATCCGACGGCGATGGCGTTTAATCCGGTCGCAAGTTGGATGACGGCGCATGTAAAAAACAGGGTATCACTGCCGCCAAGGTTCAAATTATTGCCCGAAAGCATCAGAATGAAGGTGACGGCGGCTCCGGTGAAAAGCGCGCTCATGACGAATTTTTGCAGAACGAGACGCTGCAATTTCAGGGGCGACATGGCAAGAATCCAGAGTCGCCGGCCTTCGAGACTGAATTGAGGAAAGACGAAACGCGTCGTCAGGGCAGAGAGTGCGAGGGCGCAAACAGTGAGGTTTAAATACGCAACGAGGTAGAGGTCGCGGGCGCTATCGAGGTTGTCATTCATCGTCCGCAAGCCGCTGGCGTAAATCGCGAGCAATCCAAAAACGATGGCGAACTGAATCCATTGACCGGGCTCGCGCACAAACGTGAGGACATCTTTTCGGGAAATCGCGGCGAGCGATCGGCCAATGAGATGTCGCATCCAGCTTGGTTTTGGCAGGTATTTCACCATGCCCTCGCGGGTGGCGGCTCCGGCTTTATGCTGTCGACGCAATGCGGCTGAAGCGGAGGCCTGAACGGAATTATTCCACGACGTGTAAAACCAACGGCGGCCCGCCCAACAGGTGAGCAGAGTCGCCATCAGCGCGTAGCTGAATAGCAGCGCGGGGTAAAGTATGGTGCGGTATTGCTGATAAGGGCGGCTCCAGGCGACGAGTGAATCGGCCAGCCACGTGCTGGGCATCGCGCGGTTCACTGAAATCTGCGTGTGGTGCAAAATCCGCTGAAAGGTAAGCGCGGCGCTTTGACCCGAGGCGTCAACGATATCGTGGTCTTTTTTTACGGAAAACGCAGCGAAGCCTAGAATGACGACGGCGAAGGCCGCAACTGCCCAGCCAACCTGCCGTCGGGTAAACCAGCGCACTGCAGCAATTAAAACGAACGAACCAACTGATGCAGAGATCATCAAGAACGGAATGATGCACAGGATCGTTTTAAAATAGAAATCCGCAGGAGCGCCCCGATTGATAGCAAACGCCAGTAGGAGGGGGGCGAGGATGAAAATCATGCCCCAGCTGGCGAACAAGGCGGATTCGATACATTTCCAGAGAAAGATAACGCGATGTGAAAGCGGTAACGTTAATAGCCATCGCGTATCTCGACTTCGAAAGAGCGAGATATATCCAGTCACCGAGACGGAGAACAGGAGCATCATCAGAAAGCAGAAAAAGATGATGTAGATCAGTCGATCGCTCAACAAGCCGCCGGCTGCGGGGAGCTTCGAGACATAAAGCAAGCCCCGCTCGAAGAGAAAGAACGCCGTCAGCGTGTAGGTGAGCAGAAACCCGATCAGAGTAAACAGCATCAGCTTGGACGTCTTTGCCATCGTCACGAATTTCACCAGCGCCATCCGTGTGTGGACACGGAAGAGGAGGCGAAGTTGGGCGAATTCGGACATGAAGGTCGACAGTAAATTTTCCGGAGCGGAAAGTAAACGGCTTTCCTAAAATGGAGGGGTTTTGTAATCGATCGCGACCTGATTCTGATTAAAGTGCTCCTATGGATCAATCATTTGTGCCCATCATTTTTGTGGTTTTCATTTTCTCGCCATCGTCATTCGCTTGGCAGCGGTAAGTTTTGATGGAGAGCGGGTTGAACAGCACATTCATGAAATGGGAGGAACAGTGCTGGATCGATCGTGGGATCCCTTTGGTCCCGGGTGGTTCGGTGACAAAAATTCCCGAATCTATCAGATTCGATATGAAGACAGCGAAGGCGCCATCCACGAAGCTCATGTAAAGACCTCGATGCTAAGCGGCGTCTATTTAACGAATGACAGGATTATCAAATCAGCACCTGCAAAGGCGCAAGCTTCGAGCTTACAGGCCTTGCCTACTGATTTGGCGGAAGAAAATGCACGCCTCCGCGCCCGACTTCGTGATCTGGAAGGTGAGCGCTGAATGTTTTTTCGATCCAACCCTATTGATTCATCGAACGAACCCTGTTGGATCGTGACGTTGGGAAATTTTTGTGGTAACACATTCACATGAGCGACGATTCGACCTTGAGCACTGCGACCGATGATCTTGATCCTGATTTGGTTCAGGACGTCTTCAATCGATTGCAGAACGAGATAGGGAAGGTGATTGCCGGTCAGGAACACGCTGATGCTCAGTTTGTTTTGTCAGGGACATGCCCTGCTCATCGGTGTGCCGGGCTTGGCAAAAACATTGCTGGTGAAGTCGCTAGCGGAGTCGTTGGGGATGGAATTCTCCCGGGTCCAGTTCACGCCGGATTTAATGCCGGGCGACATTTTGGGAACCGAAATTTTGCGAGAAACGAGCAACGGTCTTGAATTCGATTTTCAGCTCGGACCAATTTTTTCTAATTTATTGCTGGCGGATGAAATCAACCGAACGCCTCCGAAAACACAGTCGGCTCTGCTTGAAGCGATGCAAGAGCGCAAAGTCACCGTAGTTAGCTAGACACGCGATTTACCCGATCCATTCCTAGTGGTCGCGACCCAAAACCCAATCGAGCACGAAGGAACCTATCCGCTTCCGGAGGCTCAGCTCGATCGCGTCATGTTTTCAATCAATGTCGGCTATCCCGGAAAATAAATTGAGGCAGAAATCGTTCGTCGCACTACTCAGGCCGTGCAGCCCAAGCTGCAACCGGTGGTTACTCAACAGGAAATTCTTGATGTTGAAAAAATCGTTCGCGCCGTTCCCGTGGCTGATCACGTGATCGATTCCGCCGTAGAGCTCGCCAGCGCAACTCGAGCCACCGAGCCGGGTGCGAGCGAACTTGCTAAAAAATACATCGAATGGGGAGCCGGTCCACGCGCCTCGCAGTATCTCGTTATAGGTGCCAAAGCCCTGGCCCTGATGACTGGTTTGTCTGCACCTGAAACCAAACATGTTCGTAGCGTCGCGCCGTTTGTCTTGAGCCATCGAATCGTCCCGAATTACCGCGCCACCGGCGAAGGATTGAAGTCCGCTGAGTTGGTCGCCAAGCTGATCGAAGGAGTTCACGAGCCAAGTTATTGAGGTTCTGGTTTAGCAGAAAATGGCAGACCAACGATCCAGTTTTAACGAAGCGGAAAAACGCGCCAAAGCGGGGCCGCCGCCGTTGCCACATCAGCGGGGGGCATCAGGCGATGCACCGACTCCCCATCCCGCCTCGTTGCCGCGCCCGCCGACGAAATTGGTTTCGCTCGCACCTCCGCCGTTGCCGATGCGCTCTCAGTTTGGTTCGGGAAAAGTGCTGAATCCTGAAGACATCGATCCGCTGACGGATCTGCTGCTGTTCGCAAAAATGGTGGTGGAGGGCTGGTTTGCAGGAAAACGCCGCTCGCTGGATTTTGGATCGAGCGCGGAGTTCGAAGAGCACAAACATTACGTGCCCGGCGATCCCGTCGCGATGATTGATTGGAAGGTCTATGCGCGTTCAAAAGATCTGGTCATTCGAAAGCATCGCGAAGAGAAAAATATGACGAGCTACATCGTCGTCGATTCCAGCGCGTCGATGGCCTATCAGGGAGCGACGCGAGAATCGAAACAAACCCGCGCGGCAAAAATTGCAGCAGCGCTTACCTATTTGATGACGAAACAGGGCGATGAATCCGCGCTGACTTTATTCAATGACAAGATCGTCGACCATGTGCCGTCCGGGAGCACGCGGCGGCATTTGTATGATGTTGTAACAACGCTTGAGCGATCGTTGCAAAAGCCGACGGGAAGCACCGAGGCACACGCGGCGCTCGATTTGTGTGTCCCGCTTTTCAAGAAACGGGGAAGCCTTGTCGTGATTTCCGATTTTTTCACCGACCTCGATCAGCTCTTCGATTCGCTTGCTCAATTTCAGCACCGCCGGTATAAGGTGCTGCTTCTGCATGTTAGCGATCCCGATGAGAGGCTGTTGCCAGACGTCCCTCTGGCTCGATTTGTCGACATGGAAACACGCGATTCGATTCAGGTCGCGCCCGATGAAATTCGTAAGGCTTACCGTGCTGAGATGAAAGCCATGACCGAACGAATTAAATCTGAAGCGATGCGTCGCGGTATCGAATATCAGCAACTGCCGACTGAAGATCCCTACAAAGACGCGATCGAATCGTGGTTGGGGCTTCGCGGCTAAGGCATCACGGAGCGGTCGCTTTCGAAATTCGTTTTTTAGTTCCGGGCAAAATGCGTTCCATTTTCTCCAGATTGAAATTGACTTTTATGCTCGTTTTCAGGCGAGTGACCGATTTTACAATCGCATCCATCTCATCCCAGTTCGAAGTGGCATCAAAGGAATTCAGAACAGGTTCGTCTTCTGGAAGCGCGATGTTCAATCGAAGACACAGGGGGCCAAATTCAGTCGCTTTCAAAAATACGACCGAAATCAGGCGGCTTGAATAAATCTCAACACCAACAATTTCGAGCCTCGAGATTGCAGGATCTTGTCCTGTCGGAACCACTTGTTTGATCGCGACTGATTGCTCCAGTTTGCGGGATCATTCGTGACTTGTTGCAACGATTTTCGAAGCCCGCTCGATGTCGCCGTTTAAAACAAGAAGGGCGTAAACCGACAGGTCATCAATCAGGTTGCCCAATCCAAGCCGTTCGATTTCAGAAATCGATTGATCGACCGGCAAACCTTGTTTCACGACTTCGTCGTCGGAAAACCCGCAGGTGGTCGTAAGAATCGAAAGAGTAAATACCAAGCTTCGATGAACGTTCATGGCGCAACAATGCCGAACGATTCCCCTGAATGCGAATCAAAATTGTATCGTGAAAGTCGAACCGGTTTGAGGAATGCCGAAGCATTAACCGCGACCACCTCTGTTGCCGCCGCGAGGTCCGCGTCTGGCGCGATTTCCACCGCCGCCTCCGCCACCATTTCCGCCACGGCCACCACCACCGCCTTTGCGAGGGCCGCCACGTCCGCCGCCGCGATTTCCACCGCCGCCACGGCCTCGGCCGCCACCACCGCCGCCGCCTTGTTTTGGAGCGGGCATGGTTGAGTTCATCGCAGCATCGCTGTGCAAATCGTGGTTAAGATCAGCGGGGACTTTCTGGCCCAGCAGTTTCTCGACTTCTTTCAAAAGGGCACGTTCTTCGGCGCAGCAAAATGAAATGGCTTCGCCTGCGGCTCCGGCACGAGCGGTTCGCCCGATTCGGTGAACGTAAGTCTCAGCTTCGACTGGAAGATCGTAGTTCACGACGTGAGTCACGTCGTCGACGTCGATTCCACGAGCTGCCACATCGGTTGCTACAAGCACTTTAAAACGACCTTCTTTGAAGCCATCAAGCGCTTTTGTCCGCGCTCCCTGACTCTTGTTTCCGTGAATTGCGGCAGCTCGAACACCAACACCTTCAAGCTTTTCAACGACGCGGTTGGCGACGTGTTTCATCTGAGTAAACACGATGATTTTACCGATATCGTCTTGCTTAACGATCGTAGCAAGAACCCGGTTTTTGTCATCTTTATCGATAAAAAGGACAGTCTGGTTGATACGTTCGACGGTCGGCTGATCCGGTTGGATCGTGATACGAACGGGATTTTTCACCATCGTTTTCGCGAGCGTTTCGATCGCCGGCGCCATCGTCGCGGAGAAAAACAGCGTCTGCCGATTCGCCGGAATTTTCGCGATCACCTTTTTGATGTCGTTGATGAATCCCATGTCGAGCATGCGATCGACTTCATCGAGAATGAAAAAACCGATTTCATGTAGCTTGATGTAGCCCTGATTCATGAGGTCGAGCAAACGTCCCGGTGTTGCGACAAGAATATCAACTCCGCGTTGGAGTGCCTGGACCTGGCGGCCCTGACTAACCCCACCGAAAATAACGGTGTGGCTCAAATTCATGTAGTCGCCGTAAGTTTCGATGCTGGCGCCGATCTGAGCAGCGAGCTCGCGGGTTGGTGCAAGAATCAAAGCGCGCGGAGAGCAACGATTCGGGCGGGTTTTCTTTTGGGCAAGCAATTCGAGAAGCGGCAAGGTGAATGCCGCGGTCTTTCCGGTTCCCGTTTGGGCGCTACCGATCAAATCTTTTCCTTCGAGAAGGTGAGGGATGGCTTGCTCCTGAATCGGAGTCGGCTGGGTATAGCCGGAGTCCATGATGGCATCCTGAATTTCACGCCGGAGCGTGGCAAAGATGCCTTTTAGTTCCAAAGGGGGAGGGCCGAAGTCATCCGGAAGCCCGGACGCAGCATTGTCGTTATTCGTCATATTTCTTTTTTTGGTGGGTCCGGGGGTGGTTTGTAACTCTCAGCCAGCCGGACACGTGGAAAAGAAAAAAGGCCAACCGGAAATCGGTGACCTGTCGAAGCATTTTGAACCAGCACGTGGTTTGCTCGGGCGGAACATATGCCTACAAACCTAAACTGCAAGCTCGGATTATCATGCCGCGAATTGGGCTGTTTTTAGGATCCAATAGTATGTGTTCGTTGATCGTACCCTATTGGATCGTGAAGCCGTTTCGATCGAATAGGGTTGGTTCGTCGAACGCATACTATTGATTCGAAAAGGACACTATTATCAATGGCCAGCGGCCTTTTGAAACGGGCGGAACAGCAGCATTTCTATGAGCAAAAATACGGCGAGAGCAATGAGGAAGCAGTGGAGAACGGGCTTTCCTTCGGTGACTTCGCGGTAGTCGTCGGCTCCTTTTACAAAATGCCCTTCGCCATCAGGAACGGACTCTGCACGGGAGGTGAGTTCTGCGGAATCGATCGAGCGGAGATCGGATTCTTCATCAGCGTTGGCGTTGACGGCTTCGTTCCAAATCGGAGCATTGGACTGTTCAAGTTGGTAAATTCCGGGACGGTTTGCGGCGAACGATGCGGTCACTTGTTCGCCATCGCCGACGGCTTTTGCGATGATGGCGGTGCCGTCGGGACCGGTGAATTCATGATTTTTGAAATCGCGCCGCCACACGGTCGTGATCAGCGTGGCGCCAACATCGCGAGTCGCGTCAGGCGTTGATTGGGGCGTGAGGTTCTTCGTTATCTCCTGCATCCATGCAGGAAAAAGTCGTTGGCGGGCGAGGTTCGATGAAAGCTCGGCAGGCGTGAAATTTACAAACACAGCCGTGCCGATTCCGATTTCCGAAATGCCCAGCGCCGGTGTTCCGTCGGCAAATGTCAGGGCGATTTCTCCCTCTCCGGTGGGCAAGGCTCGCTGAACGGCGTAAAAATCAAGTAGTCGGAGTGCCTGCCGATTTTCGCCACGAAAGAGTCGTAAGAAGCGGGAATTAAAATTTCCTTTGGCGATTTTTTGAGGCTCACCACCGAAGTTTTCGGTCGTCAGCTTACCTGCTAATTGAAAGGGAACGATCGGGCGACCAGCGGCGGAATCGAGCGCAAGCAGGTTTTTGAAAATCGATGCGAAGACGGGTGAAATCACTCCCTGGGCATCAGGTTTTCGATCTCCGAATGGCTTGGGTTTTGATGCGAAGGGAAACCTTTTTGTGTCGGATAATCAGGGCGATTGGCTGGGAACCAGTAAACTGCACCATGTAGTAAAAGGTCGCTTTCATGGGTATCCGGCGAGTTTGCCGTGGCACGAAAACTACGATGGTCGGGATCCGCTTGAGCTTCCAATTAAAGAGCTTGAGGAACTTCGAACGTCGGCAGCTGTCTGGTTTACGCAGGGCACGATGGCGAATTCACCGACGCAGCCGATTTTGATTCCCGAAGGATTTGGTCCGTTTACCGGGCAGATGTTGATTGGGGAAATGAACCGTGCTCGAATTATTCGGTTGATGACTGAAAAGGTGAATGGCCTGATGCAGGGCGCCTGCACTCCGTTTATCGATGGGGGTGGGCTTCCTCCAGGTGTGAATCGTTTGGCATTTGGGCCTGACAATTCGCTGTGGACCGGGCATACCCATCTGACCTGGGCCGGAGGGCAGGGGATGGCGAACATCAAGTTTTCAGGCAATGAAAAAGTTCAGGATGTTCTTACGCTAAAAATCACCAAAGACGGCTTTAAGGCAACGTTCGTTGAGCCCGTGGAAGATCTTGGCGAAGTGAAGTTGAAGCGCTACACGTTTGCTTATCACAGCAAATATGGATCGCCGGAATTGGAGAAAGCGGATGTTAAATTCGAGACGGAAAAGATTTCTGACACCGAATACCAATTCAAGCTCAGCGAGCCACTGAAGCGTGATTTCTGTTATCAGTTTGAATTCCCAACCGCGCAGAACTCGATGGTCTGCTACACCGTGCGAGAAGTTCCTGAGTGATTCTTTAGATCACGGTGATCAATTCATTGCGCTCAAATCGAACTTTCGGTAGCGAGGCGTATTTGTCATCTGCCGAGCGATATCCGGCGGGGCAGAGCACGCTGGCAGTCAGGTTCTTTTCCTTCAAACCAAGGATTTCATCGTATTTCTCGGCGACAAATCCTTCCATCGGGCAGGCGTCGATTGCGAGCATTGCGGCTGATGTCATGAACTGGCCAAGTGCAATGTAGGTCTGCATTTTTGCCCAATTCATTGTCTGCGCCATGTCCATCCGTTCGATGAATCCAGCCATCATATCGCGGTAGGGACCGTGGGTTCCTTCACCGCCACGAGTGGCTTCGGTGCTGGAAATGAAACGATCGACCTGTTCGTCACCCATATCAGTGCGGAAAGTGATGACCAGCAAATGCGACGCGTCAGCCACCTGCCGCTGGCCCCAGGAATGTTCGACGAGCGATTCCCGAATTTCCTGATTTTTTACGATCACAAATTCCCACGGCTGAAGACCGAATGACGATGGCGTCAAAACGAGTGAATCTTCCAAAGCGGCCCAATTTTCTTCGGAAATTTTCTTTTCCGGATCGAACTGCTTGGTGGCGTAGCGCCAGTTCAGGGCTTCAAGAAGATGGTCTGTGGAAATCGGGGGCATGATGAATGGGAAGGTTGCGGATTTCGACGAGGCGTCAACCGAAGACCTTACCAAATCATTCAACGCGAGCACACATCCATCAGGTGTCGATACACTTCAGTCGCCTGAATTTTTGCGCCGTCGCGGGACAAATTCGGCATGTCGCCGATCACGACGGGCCAGTCTTTTTCGCTAGCAGGAATCGCGCCGTGAGACCCTTTCACCAAATCGGCATCAAGCGGAATTAGATTCATCAGCGTGCGGAATCCCAGCTTTTTACGAAGCACTTTCATGCCTGCTTTCAGCTTTGGGTTTCGGAACTTCGGGTTCATAAAAAGCTCAACCGGGTCGTAGCCTGGTTTGCGATGAATATCCACAGTCCGCGCATAGTCGGGTGCTTTGCGATCCTTCTCCCACCAGTAGTAGGTGAACCAGCTCTTTTCATCTGAAACCGCGATGAGGTCACCAGCTCGCGGATGTTCCATCCCGTAGTAGTTTCGCATCGAGCCATCCATGACCTGGGCAACTCCGTCGAGTTCTGTTACGGCGTTGCGAACTTCACCGAGGATCGATTTATCGTTCACGTAGATGTGCGCGACCTGATGATCGACCACGGCAAATGCCTGACAGCTTCCCAAATCGAGCTGTTCTTTTCGCAATTCATCGCGCCAGACGAGCCAGCCTTTTTCCCGGAAAAGTCGGTTGATGTGAATCGCCCGGTCCACCTGTGTAATTCCGTATTCGCTGAGCAACACGACTTTTACGTCACGGTTTTCATAGAACCGAATCAAGTCACCAACGACGGCATCGATCTGTCCCAAATCCATTGAAATATGAGGACCTTCTGGCCCGATGCGTTGCAAATTGTAGTCCAAATGCGGCAGGTAAACGAGATTCAGGTTGGGTGAGTATTGTTCCTCAAACCACTTCGCGGAGCGCGCAATCCAGTGGCTTGAATCGATCCCCGCCATCGGACCCCAGAATGCTTGAAACGGAAATTTTCCGATCTTCCGCTTCAGCTTTTTTGTCAACTTCATCGGAGCCGTTTGCACATCAAAGACCTTTTTTCCATCTGCGCAATAAATTGGCCGCGGAGTGATTGTGTAGTCCGCCGACGAATACATATTGAACCACCAGAAAATTTTCGCACAGGTGAATTCGGGATCCGTTTCGCGAAGGTGTTCCCACAACTTTCGGCCTTTGATGAGATGTTCCGACTGCTTCCAGCCGCGATGCTCATCGTATTCCCGATCGTACCAATAATTGCCGACAACACCGTGTTCTGCCGGCGTTTTCCCGGTCAAATACGTTGCCTGCATCGAACAAGTCACTGCTGGAATGAGCGGCTCAACGTGCGCAATTCTGTTCTCCGGGCGATCGAGGAAATCCGAAATATACGGTGTATCCGGCCCGATATGGCGCGGTGAAAGCCCGACGACGTTTAAAATCGCGGTGCGTTTGAGGGTAGAGGAAGTGCTCAAAACAAAATCAGAAATTCAGGGCGCGTAGATTAACCCCGATTGAGCAATGAACAAACGCAGGAATGAACTGAGGTTGGCGGTTCTTCGAACTCGGAAATTCCACGAATCAATAGGGAATGTTTGGCGAGCAGACCCTGTTGCTTCGAAACGGCTTTTCGATCGAAGAGGGTTGTCTCGTCGAACGGATACTATTACTTAGCTTTTTTGGAAAATTCTATAGCGAGATCTTTCTTTCCGGCGTCGCTGGCAACTCGGGCGAGGTCGCTCCATTTGCGTAAATTCTCTTCAGGCAGTGCGGCGGCAAGTTGGCTGGCGTTTTCGAGAATTTCTTCGGGGGATAAATATCGATAGTTGTAAAAAATGGCGATGGCGGCCGGTGTCACAGGGCGGTAGGCGCGGATTGCGGCGGCTATTCGTGCTTCGGCAGGTTGGTCGTGAGCCACGTCATGAAGGGTGCGGACGAGTTCGAGGAGAGGACGAGTTTCTGGATCAGGCTCGAAAGGAACGGCTTCCCCCCCCCAATCTCCAGAGCCTTTGACCACGATATCATTTCTCAAAATATGATTAATGAACGTGAGGTCGTAAATCTTGCGATCGGCAGGTGGTATTTCGGCATGCAGTTTCCACCAAACAGACATCAGTTCATACTCGGTATGTTTTGTGATCGTCGTTTTGATCAGATTTCCGCGAACGTAATGCTCGGTTGGCAAAAAGTTCATTCGAGGAAGCCGATTCAAATAGCGGGCGATTGGAAGCAATTCCAATGAAGAACCTTCTGCTTCAAATTTTTCGGTAAACACTCTCACCAGTTCACCCCACAGATCGTTGTGCGCTCTGCGTGAAAAATTCCCTTCGAGACGGGCGGTGAACTGCGCAATTCTTTCTAAGAACCATTTCAGCGTCATCGTACCGCTTCGCTGCCAGGACGGCCTTGAACGTATCGACAGCTAACTCGGAGCACGCCTTGTCGCGAAAAATGTCGTTTAGGTTTTTATCAACGCGATCGAACTGCGAATAGACGATGTAGGTGTCGGCGATTTGTCCGGCAGATTCGGGGAAATTTCCGATCATCTCGGAGAGCGGTGTATTTTGCCTCTGGCGCTTTGAATTCCATGCCTTTCAATCGAAGAGCAATTTCGCGGGTGCTTTCTGCGTGATTGGTTTGCGGAGGAACATCAGGATGATCAGGAAGGAGCTTGAGGTGAAGTTCCGCAATAAATCTTACGTCGGCATCGGTGATGGTTTTGAGGAATTCGGTCGTGCTGGACTCTAGTTTTTCATCGAATGAGACCAATTGGAATCCGGAACTGTAATGGAGGAAATCGCCTCTTGAGATTTTTTTCGATCATTGGCTTCAGGAAGATCAACTTGCGACACTGCAGTGACCAATTTTAGGACCTCGTGGTATTTCTCTGTTCTCACATCTTTCAATAGCAGGTCGAGGATTTCATCCTTACTTAAACCAGATTCCGAATCGGCATACATCGCGAGACCGAAGATGAGTTGATTAAATTTCAGGACAGTGCCCAACGCGGGAATCGTCAGAACCGGCGGCATGTCTTCCGGCGCGGCTAAAAGGAGTAGAGTAATTTGCGCTTCATTGACTAAGGGGAAAATATCTTTGGCTTCCAGATCTGGTGAAGGTAGCTCCAAGCTCTCATAATCCACTGTTGGTGAGAGCGACAGCCAGCCGAAAACGAACCGGTTAGCGAGTGCTTCGTCTTTACGAATTTCGTTCAGGAGGCGGAAATGAGCGGGGGCTTCGAGGTCGCTGAATGCCTCGTAAATTCCTTCAGGATCGAGATTTTCGGAAGTGCGCAGCATTTCAACCGCAGTTGTAGCGTCTGATTTGGCAAGCTTAGCGACTTCTGCAAAGACATCGGTTTCAGGTTCTTGTGCAGAAGCCTGAAAGCAGAGCAGCATGAAGAGCAGTCCACGGAAATTCATCGAGATCACTATTAGTGATGCGGGAAAAATTGTCCGCTACAAAATTGGAGCGCTTCTGAAAATTCATTTGCTTGAGAAAATGGCGGATGCCGATTCAGTGGCGGCGATGCGAATTCTATTTGTTTGTCTCGGAAATATCTGTCGATCGCCTTCGGCTGAAAATGTGATGCGTGCTGTTGCTGAGCGCGAAGGAATTTTGGATGACCTCGAGCTCGATTCTGCGGGGACGATTGGGATTCATGGAGGGAACGCGCCGGACGCGCGGATGACGGCGGCGGCAAAAGGGCGGGGGATTACGATGCGGGGTGCGTCACGACAAATTCGGTCAGCGGATTTCACCGAGTTCGATTTGATCGTGCCGATGGATGAATCGAATGTGCGCGATTTGAAAGCGTGGCCGGGGGCGGCTGAGGGAACAGCGAAACTGAAATTGTTCTGCGAGTTTTGCGAAAAATTTACCGACACGCACGAAGTTCCCGATCCGTATTATGGCGGCGCGGAAGGATTTGAAACGGTGATGGATTTGCTGGAAGACGGCTGCGAGGTGATCGCGCGAAAGTTTAAAGACGGAACGCTCCTGAAAGACTAGGACAGCCTCGGCTTGAAATTCGGGTGGCTCTCTGTTAATCCATTGGAAATGACAACTGTTTTTCGAAAACTCTGTGCCGCCACTCTTGCCTTCTCGTGTTTGGCTATTGCGAGTTGCTCGACGTATTCCGGGCCGGGTTCGTCTTTAAAAAAGAGCGCGGTTTACGAAGCGCAAGACAATGCCTTTCGTAAAATGGCGCGTTGAAAATTAGACTTCCCCCAAAGCCGTTTTTTTCGCAGAATCGGCTCATGAAACAGTTTTCCGTTTTCCTCATAGTGGGTTTGGCCGTCGCTTCAATTGGAGTGGCTCAAAATAAGTCGGCCTCGGATTTTTTGAAAAAGCCGCAAGCGAATGGCTTGGAATTGAAGTCGGTTGGGCGGGTGAGTTTTGGTCCCCATGGTTTGCTACTGGTTTCAGATCCGGTGAGCGCTTCGATCGTGGCCATCGATACGGCGGATGTCGGGCCGGTGAAAAAGCTGGCTGCGTCGGTGAAAAATGTGGACGAGAAAATCAAAGCTGCACTGGCGGTCGGTGAGGGCGACGTGAAAATCGTGGATATGGCAGTGAATCCTGAAAGTGGAAAAATTTGGTTTACGGTGAATCAAAGTCCAGGCAACAAAGCAAAAATCGTGGTGATTGCTTCCGACGGGACGGCCTCGGTGCCGGATATTACAAAAATGCCTTATGTCCGGATGACGCTGCCAACGGCTGAAAATGCAAAGCTTCGTAACGTGACTGATCTGGCGTGGGGCAAGTTTTCGGTGATTGTAGCGGGGCAATCGAGTGAGGAGTTTTCGAACAAGATTTTTCAAATTCCAATTCCGCTGGAACACGGCGAGAACGCGCAATTTTTCTCGGCTGAGACGTATCACGTTGCGCACAAGCGCTGGGAAACGAAGGCACCGATTCAATCTTTTATTCCCTACGAGGAAGATGGGAAAAATTACATTGTCGGCGCATTTGCCTGCACTCCGATCGCGAAATTCCCTCTCGATGACATCGAAAGCGGGGCCCAGATCAAAGGCATCAGCGTGGTGGAATTGGGTTCAGGGAACCGGCCGCGTGACATGTTCACTTATAAGAAAGATGGCGAAGAATGGCTGGTAACAAACACGCAGCGCTTTAAGAAAAATCTCTACGGACCGAGTAAATTCTGGGCGGCGAAAGTGAAGATGTCGTTGCTTGCCGCAGAAGACGTCAATGAAGATGCGATTCGTCGAAATCCTGAAAAGACCAGTGGTCCTGAAGCCAATGGAATGGAAGTGGTTGAACAACTGTCCGGTGCAGTGCTGGTCAGTCAGCTGGAAAACGCGGAAGTTGTCGTGCTTCGTGAGCAGGCTGAAAACGGGCCCCACCATTTGGAATTGGTTGAATTGAACTGATTTCGGAACTGTCTCCGATTACTCGTCCAATACGATCACAGCATCGCCGCCGCGCTCAATTGCGATTCGCGAATTCAAAGGCACGTCTTTGCCCAGATATTTGGAAGGCGGTGTGCCTTCTTCAGGCCAAATCACTTCGATGGTTTCAATCGTTTTGGCGTCGCCCAGACCAATGATGGTAGGCTGATACCCGTTCGCGACGCGAAAGGTTGAATGTAAAATCCAGTCGTGATCGCGTGTGACGACGCAGATTTTTGAAGCGGTCGAGTTTTTCTCCAGATGGATGGTGAGTTGAGGGGAGGGTGGGGTGCCGCTGGCAACAGTCCCGTCAAAAACAAGCCCTGTGTCGCTTGTCTGGATGGACTGGGAATCTGCGAGAAACCCGAGTTCGCTGGTTACGGTTGCTTCGCGAAAGGCGATGCCGTCGCGGTTCCAAAAAATGCGGTTGGGAACGCCGCTTCCGCCTCCGACGATGAGTTCTTCGAAGCCGTCAGCATCCAAGTCAGCTGCGGCGAGGCTGGTGGCTCCAGCGAGATCCGGGAGCTCCAGTTCAGCAGTAATGTCGGTGAATTTACCTTCGCCATCATTTTGAAAAAATCGAACGAGGCGAGCTTCGATGTCGTCGTTGACGAGAGTTGTGACAAAAGCGCTCTCGGAGTTCTCTGAGCGGCTGGCGATGACAACATCGAGATCGTTGTCGTTGTCGAAATCTGCAAAAACGGATGTCGAATCTGGCGTTTCCCATTCGAGTCCGGTAATGGCGGTGGCAGTCAAAAGCGCGCGATCAGGGCCATCAGCAATGCCTGCAAACAGGTCGGATGCGCCATCTCCATCGATGTCAGCGCGGGTGAGTTCGAGAACTTTTGTCACGCTCTCGACGCCTAATTTGTCGGAGGCATATTCGAAGGTTCCGTCGCCAACCGCCAGATAGATTTCCAGAGGGGCATCGAAATTTCCGACTGCAAGATCGAGTTTGCCATCCCGGTTAAAATCCCCCCATGCCGCTGCGCACGTATCCGCAAAGGACAGCAATCCTGCGCCTTCCGTAAAATCGATAAACGTTCCCCCGCCTTCATTTATCCACAGTGAATTGGGAAGGCCGGCGGTCCGGGTGGCAAAAAGGTCAACATCGCCGTCGCCATCAAAGTCGGCTGGAAAAAGCCCATTGGCGGCCGGCAGGTCAGTGCCGGTCGGATCGCTATCGAAGAATTTCCACAAGGTGGTTCCGCCCTTACCGATGAGATCATCGCGTCCGTCGCTGTCAAAATCGGCAACGGCGAAGACCGAGCCGGAATTTAAATTCAAAATATTTGTGAAGTGGACGGGAAACTGCTCACTGGGGGCATCGAGCAATCCCGGAAATAAATAATTATCAGCGACCGCATCGGGATACGTCCCCAAACCGGCGTGAGCGACGTTAACGCGCCAACGATCCAATAGGGTTGGTTCGTCGATCGTACCCTGTTGGTTCGTGGAAATGAAATTTGCGAGAGCTGCTTTGTCGCGGGGCTCAGTTCCTCCAGAAAACGGGAAGGCGGCTTCCGGCAGGGCGTCAAACATCGTCGGTTCGTTTGCATCTGGAATAGCCTTTTCCGGTGAGAGCGCAGCAATCATGTCTGAAATCGGTTTACCCGAAAATTGGTCAACTTTCTCTTGATCGTGACGAATGCGCGTTGGTTCTTCCGGTTCGGGTTCCGGCTCAGGCAACTCCTTCTCGATGGGAGCGAAGTCCCGTTTCTCCGGCGTTTCTAACCCGGTCACTTCAAAACTGGGCCCCTGTTCGCGGGCATTCTTATGAATAAAAAAACCGGCGACAGGAACCGCAATGGCGATGATCACGAATGCGAAACGATTAGTCATGGTTGAGAGGAATAGACAAGCCATCTTCGCACTGGTAATCCCCAATGCGAATAGAAAAGCTGGACTATAAAGATCTCCTTACAGCTTATCCAATAGGGCGCTAGCGAAGCTGAGAACCAGAAAGAAGCCGCACATGTCAGTCACGGTGGTTAAAATCGGACCAGAAGCAAGAGCGGGATCGACCTTGAATCGTTTTAAGAGCAGGGGCACTAAACCTCCGAGGCTGACGGAAATGATCGTATTCAACATCAAGGCTCCGCCAACGACAAGTCCCAGCCAGACATTGTCTTTCCAGATTCCGGCGATGAGTCCGAGCACAATTCCGAGGACAAACCCGTTGATGAGGCCGACGAGGCTTTCTTTATGAAACACTCGCCATACTTCCGATGGGCGAATGAGGCCGAGCGAGAGTTCGCGGATGGAAACGGCCACAGCCTGATTTCCCGAACAACCGCTCATGTCTGAAATGATGGGCAGGAAAACGGCGAGAACGATGACGGCTTGCAACGTGTCTTGAAACTGAGCAATGACGCTAGCTGCAAGAAGGTTGAGCAGAATGTTCGGCGCGAGGAAGGCAAGGCGACGAAGTGAGCGGACTTTCAACGGAAGCGAGCGCAATTCTTCACCTCCAATAATACCCGAGAATTTCAGGAAGGTGCTGCTGGCTCGTCGTTCTTTGGCTGATTCGACCGCTTCGGTGTCGAGCACGCCGACCAGTTTGTTTGTAATGTGATGAACAACGGGAACGCCGAGAAAGTGATGATCGTCGAAAAAATCGGTCATCGTCTCCAAGTCCGCATCCGTTTTCAGAAACAGCGGATTTTGAATCATGAGCTGACTGAGGTGCTCTTCGTGGTTAGAAAGCACCAAATTTCGCAGCTGCAAAACTCCGCGTAACTCTCCGTTCTTCCTGGTTACATAGGCGTAAAGCACGTCGTATTTCGCGTATTTTTCGCGGTTTAGCTCCAATTCCTGAAAAACTTCGCGGACAGTTTGGGTTTCGTGAAAGGAGAGGATGTCGGGCGACATGAGAGCACCAGCGGTGTCGGGCTCAAAGTGGATCATCTCGCGGGTGATATCGGCCTCTTCCTTCGATAAGTTATCGAGAATGGCTTCGGCACCAGCTGCCGGCATATCACGGAGCAATTCGGCGCTCTGTTCATTGGGAAGCTCATGAACAATGGACGCCGCATTTTCCGGTGTCAGCACTTCCATCAAATCCGACGCCTGGGATTCCGGCAAATCCTCCACCACGTCGGCAGCATCTTTTGGATTGAGGAGTGTCAAAATTTCCACCCGATCCTGTTCAGATACACGCGAAATCAAGCGAGCTGTCTCAACTGGAGAAAGGGGCGCGATTGCATCGGCCACCGCCTGGTGGTCGCCAATTTCAATCGAATCGTGGATTTGACGCCACAAGCCGGATTCAGAATTGAGATCGGTTTCGGAATCTGATAAATGATTGGAATCTATTGGTGAATTCTCCATACTAAAAAAATGAGCACACGTTGATGGTTCTATGGACTTCGGGTCCAAAGGATTTAATCCCCTTTTGATAGATTTGACTTTTTTGCGATAACCAGCTTAGAATCCGGCCTTATCTCTACGGAGACACCCTGAAAAACTTATGAAATTCCCTACTATTTTTGCTGTCCTCGCACTTTCCACGATGACTGCACTCGCACAGGAAACGCCACCGGTATCAGCCGCACCGGCAAAAGCGCTCTCGCCGAAACAACAAATCACCGGTTTTTACGCTTTATGCAAAGACAACCGTGCGGCGGAAGGTCTCCAGGAAATGCTTTCATCCAACCCGGTTGTGCAGGGAAATGACGTGACTCGTGTCGCGCAGGCGTTCGGCCAGCTCGTTTCTCAAATGGGACCGTTTGTTGATTTTGAATTCAACAAAGAAACCCAAATTTCAAAACGCACGGTGGTGATTCGCTGCATTGCTCATTTCGAGCGTCAGCCGTTCACCAATGAATATACCTTCTACGATCCAGGCAATGGAGACTGGCGCCTCGTTCACCTTCGCTACGATGCGAATCTAGCTTCGATGTTTCTTGAAGATTTGGCGCCTCCTAAAAAGTAGTGATCGCACAGCCTCACGTTTCGATCGAATAGGCTCTTTTCGTCGATCCGATCTTGATCGGCTTTCTTAAACCGATTCCAGGCCTTTTTATAAGCGGTTTCCCGAATTACGGGAAACCGCTTTTTTTATGGTTAATGGGATACTTTTTTGTACAGTTATTTAATTTATAAAAAATATCAATAACACTTGAATAATATGACCACTCTGCTACCCTCATTTACTAGAATTGTGATAATTTATAGCCATATTCGTTGAATTTAAGCCTGTTAGGCGTTTAACGGTTCTCCACAAAAAACTGAAGTCCCCACTAACGTCATGTCATTTTCATTTCGAAATATGTTCTCAAAGGATGATGAAAACGCATCCAACGACGCTGGAGCTTCGAATCCGGATGATCAGCAACCTTTTATAAACCCCCGGCAATACACCGGTGACGGTAACTTTCAGGCGATGTTCGATCATTCATCCGGCAACGCACAAGCAGGTATGCCAATGGAAGGTGGGGCGGGAGCCGATCCTCGCGGTGTTAGTCTGATGGGGCAGATGCCTGCCGCGGCGGCTCCGGGAATTAAACAGCATTATTTAGCGAGTGAGCTTTTGGCGTTTATCCCTCCAGCGATTGCTCCCCAGGCGGGGATCCCCATGGAGCAAACGATCGCGATTGGACTTCCTGCTGATGGTTCTACCGACGTGCGTCTTTCGACTATTTGTGCGGCATGTCCGCAATTGTTTGCGGTGGAAATCACTCCGTTGAACGATTCGGTGATTACGTTGCCTCCGCGATTGGCTGCTGCTCCGCAACCACAGGCAGCTCCCCAGGCCAGTGGTATGGATTTAGCCAGCATGCGGGCAAATACGGGCGGTTCACTGGTTGCAAACAATCCTTTCGCAGGTGCGGCTCAAAGCCCAATTCACCCCCAAAACACGGGTGCCCCGGCTGCCGGGCCTCCTCAGGCACCTGCCGCAGCGGCAAGTCCGTTTGGTGCTCCGCCTGCAGAGCCAACGGGGACTCCTTCTCAATTTGGATTTCCGGAACCGCCGGCGGCAGCTGCCCCGGATGCGCAATCTGCTTTCAGTCCTTTTGGCGCTCCACCTCAAGCCGCGCCCATGCCTCAACCGGCGCCTACGCCAGCAGATCAGTCAGGCGCTACCCCGACGGTAGGTTTTTCCGCGATTGGGCCGATCCCTGATTCGAACGAAGGTGGTGGTAACATCTTCGGTCCAACGCCGCAGGCGGATTCTATTTTCCCTGCTGGAAATCCATTCGATGAGCCTGCTGCGGCCGCTCCCGCTTCGCCGCCGCAAGCTGAATCGCCGGCCAATCCATTTGGTGAAAGTGGGGCTTTTGGTGCGCCTGCTTCGGCGGCGGCTCGATTTGCGACTCCTGAGGCCAACCCGTTCGATTCCTCAGCGAGTTATTCGACCATTTTTTCAGAGAAAGCTCAAGAAGATGAACAAAAGGAGGTTCCCGGTATTTTCGGTTCTCCTGTAGCACCAGACCAGGCGGTGCCAGCTCAGGCAGTAGTCGCTTTTGAGCCAGTGAATGCTCCTGCTCCTCAAGCCGAACTTCCGACGATTGATGAGGCGTTGCCTCCGCAAGCAGCTGGTTCGCCTAATCCGTTTGCGCAATTTGAGGCATCCCCTGCTTCTGAGCAGCCAAATCCATTTGGGCAACTGGATGCCGCGCCGATCGCTGAACAGCCTAGCTTTGAGGATGCATTGCCGCATCAATCAATCGAAAGTCCAACACCTCCTTTTGGACAGCCTGCCGCAACCAGTTTTGAGCCGCCGACTGTTGCCCCCGAAGCTGCCAACCTGCAGCTTTCTCCGTTTCATTCACCTGAAGCGCCTGCTGAAATGCCGGCGCCAGCTGCTGCTCCTCCTGCCGAGATATCTGCGTTCGATGCAGGTGAGTCCGATAGTTTCGATGATCTTTCTCCGTTTACGGCAGCGGTAGGGGCTCGGAATTCCTTTTTTGACGAAATTTCAAACTCTGAACCAGCTTCGAGGGCAGAAGTTCAGGGAACTGCTCCAATCCCGGAAGATCCCAAAGCTACTGCTTCTCCTGCTCCAGAAGCAGCGCCCGTTCCAGAGATGGTGCCTGCTCCCTTCGATTCGGTGGTCAAGAACGTTGAGTTGAGGGCAGTGTTTGGGACGAATGAGGAGTTCACTCCCGAAAGTGTTGCAGTGAAAATCGTTGGTATCGATGGCATTGCGACCTGCGCAGTTCAATCGGGTGCGGCAACCAGTCAAGCGGTGCGAGCAGGTCAGCCGACGATGGCGCTTTCGCAGATTAAAAGTCTCTCGGAGAGTGCGAAGCAAATTGCTGCGCTCAGCGGTGTGGCGGACGCATGTGCATTCACGATCCACACTGACAAAGGGTTGATTTCCATTTTTTCACATGAATCCGCAACTGTTTTCGTTCGGCATCTCTCCGGCGAATTCGATCCCGGTGTTCGCGAAAAACTCATGCTCATCACTCGCGGTGTGGCCAGTCTCTGACAGAGACCAGTCCGCCGATATTTTTGAGCACTCAGAAACTCGAAACCAAACCCTATAGACTAAAAACTTTCCCATTATGATCGTTAATCACGACACCAAAGAAGCTCAGTTTAAAATCGTCTATTGCGGCACTCCGTTTGGCGGGAAAACGACGAATTTGAACTACATATACGGTCAGTTGGGTCCCGGTCTTCGGGGGGGGCTTGTTTCGATCGCAACCAATCAGGATCGCACGTTGTTCTTCGATTTTTTGCCGGTAAATGCGACTGAAATCGGCGGGTATCAGACTAGGTTTCAGCTGTATACCGTTCCCAGTCAGCGTGTTTATGCAAATACCCGGGAAGTGGTCCTTACGGGGGTTGATGGAATCGTTTTTGTGGCTGATTCCGATCCAGAGCGTCAAAGCGAAAATCGTGAAGCCTACTCAGCAATGTTGAGTGCGTTGGCTCATCATGGTCTGGATCAAGAGTCCGTTCCAATTACTATTCAGTTCAATAAGCGAGATCTGGACGATGCGATAGCTCCCGAGGATATGGATGAATCGCTCGCGGTCACCTGCGCGAGTTTTCTTGCCTGTGCCACCACTGGTTATCAGGTTTTTGCCACGTTGGATCATGTCACTCAGGCTGTTTTGAAAAAATTTCACGAATCTCAAACCTCAATTGAAGGACGCGACGCTTCGGCTGCGAGACCTGCGCCGATGAGTGCCGTTCCGCGCGATGTTGAGCCATTATCTCCGGACGCGGATCAGGTTGTGTTGACTTCCTGAAGGGTTGGGCCTGTGCAAAGTTACTGTTTCAAATCCTGAATTCTTCTGTAAAGTCACCATTTAAACCTCGTGTCCGACCAAACCGCAGCCGCAAATCTCGAAATTACCACCGCTCTTGCAGAAGCTGCGGAGGACCTCCTTCGTGATTTTGCCGAAAATGCCGAACTGGAAGTGGCACTTGTCGTTGATCACAGCGGCGGGCTCATTGCCGGGATTTCGGCGGATGACGAGGTCAGTGTGGAAACCGTTGGGGCGTTGGTTGCCGGCACCATTGGTTCGATCCGTGCATTGGGCAAAGCCGTTGGAGAAACCAAGGCGCTCGAGAGTATGCATCACGGCGAGGAGACGACGATTTACCTTCGTGAGCTTAATGAGCGCTTTATCATAGTGGGATCTGCCGAGTCAGGAGTGCCTGCAGGAATTATCCGAGAGGTCGGAGCTCGTATTTCGAAACCGCTATTGGCAGTGTTGCTTGGCGAGGAAATTGTCGAAGCGTCCGATTCTGAAGAGGTTGACTTCAAAGATGAGGCAGCAGAAGAGGTTGAAGACGAAAATCAGATTGAATTGACTGATACTTCAGATCCGTATCACGAATTGCCGGAAGACGCCGAAGAGGAGGAAAACAGTGCCGGCGAAGAGCAGAAGCTGCCGATTCCACCACTCGTAGTCGATTCGCCATTCGAATTCGTTGATGACGACGATTTAGATGAAGAGGAGGGGGTTGCGGCCGACGGAATGGTTTTTGAGATCGGAGTCGATGACGGCTCTGATTCTCAGGATGTCGAAGATGCGGACGTTGATGACAGTGACGACGAAACGGGAGTTGCCGCTCCATTTATCGTTGCGCCAATGATTCCAACTTCGGATCAGATGAAAATCGAGATAGAAGAAGATGCGACGACTTCAGTTGCAGTGATCACGACGCCAATTGCTACAGACATCGTTAAAAAGAAAGAAGTTTCAGCACCAGCTCCTAAGGAAGCTACTCCAGCGGCATCTGAATCAACAGATTCGGATGATGTGGAGGAAGAAATCGAAGACTCCAACGATGATGATGACGAACCCGTTGGAGGACCTCGTTATGTTTTTGAAATTGAATGAAATTTCAAAAACAGGATTGGATCAATTTTCTATCGTGGAATAATTTGTGCGGGAGCCACGAATGTGCGTATAATTCGGAGTTCTGGTAATAATACCTCTCCTCTCTCATCTTTTTTATGGACTTGATTACAAAAGGCGGACCTCTTATTTGGCTGCTCCTTGGTTGTTCCATCATTGCAATCGCAATTTTCTTCGAGCGATTGTTCTACTTTCATCGTGCAAAAATCGACGTCGGTGATTTCCTTCACGGACTCCGAAACCTCATTCGCAACCGTGCGTATTCTGAAGCAATGCACGAATGCGCAGGCACCCCGGGGCCTGTTGCTCGCGTGATTCACTCTGCGGTTCGCCGTTATTCACAGCCTCGTTCGGAGCTGAAAGAAATCGTTCAGGAAAGCGGCCAGCTGGAAGTTCCCAAATTGGAAAAATATCTCGCCGTGCTTCTTTCCGTTGCGTATGTGGCACCACTTATTGGATTACTGGGAACCGTTCTGGGCTTGGTGGACACCTTTGTCCAAATCAATGCCACCGGCGGATTTTCGACGGTGGCTGAAATTTCGAAAGGGCTCTATGAAAGTCTAATTTCCTCGGCAGCGGGAATGATGGTCGCTATTCCAGCCTTCGTTTTTTACGCCTGCTTGCGGGCATATGCCACGACCCTGATGCATGATATGGAAAGCGCCGGGATCGAGATTGTGAATACGATTTGTGATTTGAGGGATGCGCCGAGCGATATTATTGCAATGCGTCCTGACAAGCCGGAGGATGGCGCAAATTTGGGAGTGCTTCCAGATGCAGGTGCTTCTAAGACTTCTGACGATTCGAACGTAAAGGAGTCGTGAAATTAGAGTCGACATTGCCGGAACGCGCCGGTTTTCTCTACACCGCACCCTTGTTGGATGCAGTGCTATTGCTGCTTATTTTCTTCCTTTTAGGCTCCAGCTTTATTCTGAAATCCGGAGTGGCGATAGAATTGCCAGCGTCCACTTCCAGCCTGCCGGTGGCAGAGCGCTCTCACGTCATTACTGTTGCACCGGGAGAACTGGCTCAACTGTATTTTGATGAAGATCGAGTTTCCTACGAGGAACTCGATGAACGGCTTTTGAAATCTGCTGAAGAAGTCCGCCACGTTATCATCCTTGGTGATTTGCGGTCCGACTATGGCACGGTCATGGAAATTTCCCAAATCGCGCTGAAACACGGTTACAATGTGGCTTTGGGAACTCAAAGTGGAGAGCAGCTGTGAAAAATCAATTGCCGGACGAGGAAAATGGTGGCCTGATTTTTGCCTGGCGCCACCGTCAAAAAGCCGTCCTCCAAATGTCGGTTTTCTTCATCGTTTCACTCGTACTCCACTTTGGAGGATTCTACCTGTTTCAGGTGGTTTATCCTTCAGCAGGCAAAGTCGAGCCGGTTCCCGATAAACTCACGATTCTTGATCCGGAAAATCCCGCTGTCCGCATGCTGATGAGCAAAGTTCAAGACCGCGTGGTCTTCCTTCGGCCGGCGTCAGAAGGGGTCAACGTTCGGACTTCACTGGATGATTATTCCATTCAATTCGTGCCGCTGTTTTCAGATCGAGAGCCGAACGTAAAACTCAAATTTCCGGCAAAAGCTCTCGGCTTAACCGCTGGAGAGCCAGAAGTCGAAGAGGTTCCAAGGAGCGAAGCAGTGGAGGACGCGAAATAGAACCATGTTCCGCGTAGACCTCGATAGCCTGATTGTTGCTTACCTCGTGATCCTGCTTGGGGGACTCGCTTTGGTATGGATTGCTGCGGAAATCTTCCAGCGAGGCCGCGACAAACGGCGGCGAAAAAACTTCGTGATTTGCAGTATCTGCGAACACACTTTTGAAGATACCAGTGGTAAAGAGTTGGTCAGTTGTCCCGGTTGCGGTGCTCTGAACGAGCGTGACGCCATTCACGAAATCTAACGGAAACGCATCCGGGAGCCTTATTCCGGCAGGGTATCCAGTGCTTTGCTGTAGCCTGCTCGTGCGCCTTCCAAATCACCTGAAGCACTTCGTTGACCCGCGCGAATTGCTGCCTCATCGGCAGATCGAATCCGCTCCTGACGACGAACGATCTCCCGCCCAGCGATACTCGAAATCGGATTCTCCGGAATCACCATTCGATTGGGCGTAGCGGGTTTCGTTGACCGCGAGGCGGAAGTGGACTTGATGCTTTCGCATCCAACGAACAGCAAGAGCAGAGCGAAGAATGGAAGCAGAAAACAAAGGCGATGAATCATATTAGAACGGGATACGTCTAAAAACGTGCTCGTTTTTGTTCAAAAATGCAAACCAACATGCCTGCCGGGGACCGAAATTCCTGACAGGCTCCCTTGGTTTGAGAATCAACACCTTTCGGTGTTGATTCGAAACCGCGAAAAGCAATTTTGATGCCCGAAGCGCCAACAGACGTCGATTGATTTCCCGAGTCGCTTGTGAGAGCCTTGTTTTGTGAATACGAGACTCTTTTTCCTCTTTCTTTTCTGCGTCGGACTTTTTGCGCTCCAAATCAACGCAAACGCACAAAATCCGGCGGCTGCACCGGCAACGCTGAAGCCGCAGTTTATCGTTGGCAAAACCTATCATTTTACATCGGGGACAGGAATTCGAATGAAACTCGTGGACCAACCCGGAAAAACTTCGGTAATTCAGGTCGAGCAGAAAGCAAAATTGATCGTGAATCGTCGTCCATCGGGCGAACCCGGTGTGTTCATTACCGCCAGCACGGAGGGAGTAAAATTCAATCTCACCACAGTAAAAAACAAAATCATATTCGACTCCAGCCAGATCAACGCGATGGACACGCCGATTGGTAAACACTTCCAGAGTTCGATGACACGCTGGACTAAGATTGAGGTTTCGCCGGAAGGAAAATTGCTGTCACGGAAGGATGGCGGCGGTGGTGGTGCCGCGACTCCTCTCCCAAATCTTCCTGAAATCGGCCCTGAACAACTCCAGCAATTGATCGCCAGTCTGCTTACAAATTTTCCAGCCGAGCCAGTCGCGCCGGGCAAAGAGTGGGTCCACAAGGGTAAAACAAAGCTTGGTCAATTTGGCGAAATGAATTTCGAAATCTCAAATCGCTACTCCGGCGATCAGATTGTGGACGGCGCAGCGTTTGCGCTGATTGAGTTTACCGGTTCGATCAAAGGCGATGTCCAAATTCAGGGCGGCGGCCGCGCGAATACCTTGGGGTTTGAGGGAAATAAAATGTCAGGGCGCTACTTTTTCGATAAAACAGCAGACATCATCCGGGCGAGTGAACAAGTTATTGTGATGAAAATCGAAAATGAAAAGCTTCCGAAAACCACTATTGAACAGCAAATCACCTTGCGGCTGGATTCCATGGAGGACAACGCGAAGTGATCACTCTTCACGATCGAATCCTATTCGATCGATGAATCAACCCTGTTGGATCGAAACAGCATTCCGATCAGACACTATCTAAACGTGAAATGCGCCATGTCGTCAGGCTTGAATGTCGGACCAAAATTTCATTTCATCGGGGAAATGAAATCACTTTTTGCGTTTCTACTCGCTGTCGTCTTCACCTTAACCGTTCGCGCTGATTTTCAGGTGGGTGTTGCGGCGGAAGATGTCACTCCCAAAATTTGGCCGGTGCATCTGATCGGAAGTTTTTCCCCACGCCTCGCGGAGTCTGCGAATGATCCACTGATGGCGCGGGCGATGGTTTTTTCTGATGGTGTAACCACGGTCGCAATTTGTGTGGTTGATAATTGTTTGATTGATCGAGCGCTGTTGGATCAAGCGAAAGAGATCGTTCAAAAACAAGTCGGTATCCCGATTGAGAAACAGCTGGTTTCAGCAACCCACACTCATTCAGCTCCTCCTGGACGAGTCGGCATCGATTTGACTGACGAAGATGCCGCGTATCAAAAGCTACTGGTTGAAGGTATTGCGGCCGCGATCACGAAAGCTAATGCAGGGCTTCAGCCTGCGTCGGTTGGATTTGGTCGGGGAGATCTTCCGGACGAAGTAAACAACCGGCGCTGGTTTTTGAAAGAAGGTGCCATGCCGGTAAACCCGTTCGGCGATCCGAATGACAAAGTGAAAATGAACCCACCGCGCGGGCCCCTATTGGACAAGCCGGCTGGGCCAACCGATCCCGAAATCTGTGTGTTGTCGTTTCACGATGCCAAAGATAAGCCACTGGGATTACTGGCAAATTACTCGTTGCACTACGTCGGGGCAACGCCTTCGGGACAGGTCTCAGGGGATTACTTTGGTGAATTCGCACGGCTCATGAAAATTCGTTTCACGAATGAAAACCCAAATTTCCTGGCTGCAATGAGCAACGGAACCAGCGGAGATATCAACAACATCCGTTTCGCAAATCCCCGTCCACGTCGGGATACGTTTGAGCAAATCCGAACCGTTGCCGGAAAAGCGGCAGACGTGGTTTGGAAAGCTCATAAAGACATCGAAGCCCACGCAGGGGGCGATCAGGTGAAAGTGAAAATGGTGGAGCGACTGTTGAAATTGAATCGTCGTAAGCCAACTGACGAGCAGGTTGAACGGGCTCAGGAAATCGTTGAAATGTCAGAGGAAGACATCAAAAAACTGCCGCGATTGGCGGTGAATTATGCAAAGCGGACGTTGTCTTTTATCGAACGCCCCGGGACCTACGAAGTGAAATTGCAGGCGATTAGGATCGGCGAAGACATTGCCATTCTATCGCTTCCGTTCGAAACGATTGTTGAAATCGGGCTCGACTTGAAAAAGAAAAGTCCCTTCAAGAATACGTTCATCATCGAACTCGCCAATGGTGAAACCGGTTACTTGCCGACGCCTGAGCAGCACAAGCTCGGCGGTTACGAGACGTGGCTGACAACAAACCGCGTCCAGAAAGACGCTTCAGTGATCATCACGAAACAATTTTTGGAAATGCTGGACGAGTTGAAGTGATTATTTGAATCACGCTCCCTTAACCAGTTTCGAATTCACATGTCCTTCGTTTAAATCAATTCGCTCGGGACGGCCTTTGTGCATGTAGACGACGTCCGTGTGATCCATGCCGAGCAAGCTCATCGTGGTCGCGTGGATGTCGTGAACGTGCATTCTGTCTTCCACCGCAAACAGGCCGAGTTCGTCCGTTGAACCAATGATCTGTCCGCCTTTCACGCCGCCACCGGCCATCCACATGGTGAAGCCAGTCGGGTTATGATCACGGCCGTCGCCTTTTTCGGACATCGGAGTGCGGCCAAATTCACCTCCCCAAATGATGAGCGTTTCGTCGAGAAGGCCGCGTTGTTTTAAATCCTGAATCAAGCCGGTAATCGGAATATCGACGTTGTTGCAGAGCCGAGAATGGTTGGTCTCCATCTTCGAGTGACTGTCCCATTTACTGCCAGCCCCGTGATAAAGCTGAATGAAACGCACGCCCCGTTCGACAAGACGACGCGCCATGAGACACTGACGTCCGTAAGTTTCCGTTTCTTTATCACCCAGACCGTAGAGGTCTTTGATGTGCTGGGGTTCGCTTTCTAAATCGATCGCTTCAGGAGCTTCTGCCTGCATTTTAAAAGCCATCTCATAGCTGCGAATCCGCGCGTCGAGGTCGGTATTTGATTCGCGGCCGCCGATGTGCTTTTGGTTCAATTGGTTCAAAAAGTCGAGTTTCCCTTTCTGCCTTGCATCAGTGACGTTTTTGGGATTGCTCAGGTTTGAAATCGGTTCATTACCGGATTCAAAAAGAACACCTTGATGAATGGCAGGCATGAATCCAGATCCCCAACAACGCGTGCCGTTTACGACCATTGAATTTGTATCTTTGATGACGACAAATCCCGGGAGGCTTTCGTTTTCTGTTCCAAGCCCATAAGAAATCCATGAACCGAGCGAGGGACGTCCACCGAAAACCGAACCGGTATTCATTTGGCAAACTCCGCCGGCATGGTTGATCCCGTCAGAAACGCAGGAGCGGATTACGCACATTTCGTCAGCGATTTTGGAATGATTCGGTAACCAATCCGAAATCCAGAGGCCGCTTTCCCCGTGCTGTGCCCATTTGCGTTTGGATTCCAGAAGCGCAGAATTCACTTCGCCCATCGCGGTAACGGGACGCTCAAACGAGTCCGGCAATGATTGACCGGCGAGTTTGTTGAGCAGCGGCTTGGGATCAAAAAGGTCGAGGTGAGAAGGCCCGCCTTCCATAAAAAGGAAGATCACGTTTTTTGCCTTACCAAGCTGATGCGGAATTTTCGACGCCACCGGATTTGGTGCAGCACTGATAAAGTTTTCACCCGAAAGCGCGGAAAGCGCAACTGCTCCGAACCCAGCTCCGGCTTTAGAGAGAAATTCGCGTCGCGACGAGGGCAGATCAATATTATTGCAGGCCATGATGGGAGTGCTCTTTTGAAATATCAGGTTTCAATGCAGGTATAAAAATTCGTTTGAAGTCAGTAAGGCGTGGCAAAAATCGGTCACAGCTCCAAGCAGTTTAGGATTCTTTGCGACGGTTTTTCCATCTGCTCCCGCACGAAACCAAGCGGTGTTGGGCGCAGGTTGCTCGCCGTTTTTACCTGAGAAATCGAAATCGAGAACGCGTTTTACATCTTTGGCCGAGCCACTGCTGATGAGCAGTTTATCTTCAGTCAACGCACCTTCACTGATGACAAGCCGAGCTAGTTGGCCGTCCCACCAGTGATTGTTTTGTTCGCGCCCACCGATGAAAGACCGGACCGCGCCGGCATCCAAACCGCCGACGATTTGATGAGGGACCACCGCTTTTTGCAGGGGCGCTTTCGGGTCGTCGAGTTCCCTCATGTAAAACGTAACCATCCCTTTGGTTTCGTCATCGTCGCTGGGAATTGCAGAAACCGAGGCAGCGATGTAAGTCGGTTTGTTGGTCGGAAATCGGAGGTCACTCGCGACAACTTCGTAAATCAGATTGTTCTGAAAATCATTGCCGATGAATTGCATGATGAAATTGCGCGGCTGGTAAGCTGATTTCGCGCTGGTGGCACCAAACGTCCAACCTGCCCGTTCCTTCGAACCATTCCATTTTCCCACCAGCGTATTGACGTTGGCGTCGGCGTGAATCGCATCGAGATTAGCGATGGCTTCGATCGTGAATTCTTCGGTGGGCAACGTGAACTTGGAAAAATCCAGCTTCGCAAATTTGCTGTCCGGCTGAAGCCACAACGCGTTTTCGCCCAGCTGAAGATCGCCGCTGACTTTCCCGAATTTTTGTTTGATGGGTCGCAAGCCTGTTTCGCTGGGAAACTTTGTGTCAGCAGTTGCTGCCGTGCTCGAAACCAATTCGGATTGTGATTTTATAAAAGCCAATGCCCCATCGATTTCAACCTGGCTTGCCGATCGGCCGTAGGCAATTTCGTAGGCTTTAGCGACAGACGCCGCGTCCATTTTGGGTTTTCCAGCGAGAACGCGGGTGGCAAATGCCTTGGCCCGAACCATCGCCCATTCGCCATTAACCAGCATGAGTGACTGGGTTGGCGTGGTCGTTGGAATTCGATTCGGGGTGGAACCAAAACCAGAAGGTGAGTCAAAACCGGCCATCATTTCATCAGGGCTGTTGCGCCGTTTTTTTACAAAAACCGATCGACTCGCGGTCTTTCCGTCAATTGAAGCACCTCCTTCACGATCTTTCATTTCCCCCGATGCCGCCAGCATCGCATCGCGAACTTCCTCGGCCTGGAGCCGTTGCGGTGAAAAGCGCCACAGTAATTTGTTAAAAGGATCAGCAGTTGATTCATCGGTGGTTGGTTCGCGACGAGCCGTTTGTTGATAGGTCTCGCTCGTCATGATGAGTCGGTGCAGCGGCTTCATTTTCCAACCGCCTTCGAGAAAGCGCGATGTCAGCCAATCAAGCAATTCCGGGTGACTCGGTTCCTGACCCAGCATCCCAAAGTCATTCGGCGTCTGCACAATTCCGCGACCAAAATGCCGCTGCCAAATGCGATTCACAATCACCCGCGTTGAGAACGGATTTTTCTCGTCAGCAATCCAATTCGCCAGTGCGGTGCGTCGACCCGTTGTATTTTTTGTCGGCGTGATTTTGGGAGCCGGTTGTCCTAACAATGTCAAAAACGCCGGTTCAATCGCTACTTCGCCTTTGCTTTTTTTCATCAGTGTGTCGGATGTCTTTGCGCCGACATCAGTCGTAATGAACCCCAATGGAAGCGGCTTTGGTTTCAATTCAGCAAACGCGGCCAGCTCTGTGGTAAGTTTTTTGTATTTTTCCAAAAGCTCCGGCGATTTGACCCACCGCTTTTCGTAATTTTCTCCCGCTTGCTTTTTGTCGACCTGACGTTGCACCAACTGTGTGATCTGCTCTTCGTAGGCCGTCCGTTTTTCTGCAGGGGTATTGTAAATTTTCTGCACATCAGCAGGAAATTGTTTTACGACTCCGGCGATATTATTTTTGATCGTGTCTGCCGTCATCTTGTCTAATTCTACGCGAATGGCTGCAGTCGCGGCTTCCCACCCTGCTTGCTTTTTTTCAAAGTCAGCGTGCTCCGTCGGAGTTCCGATGGGTTCATGCTCCGGCCACCAGGATGAACTCAAAAACGCCCGCATCGCGAAATGATCTTTTTGTAAAATGGGATCAAACTTGTGGTCGTGGCATTGGGCGCAGCCGATCCCGAGCCCCAGAAACGCCTCCGAGGTCACGTTCGTCATCTCCGTCATAATCAGGTCCCATTGCATCTTGGCGTTGCGCTGATTCCACTCATACACACCCAGTCGCAAGAAGGCCGTCGCGATCAATTTTTCAGGATCATTCGCCGCAAATTCATCCGCCGCCAACTGCTCCCGAACAAATTCGTCGTAGGGCTTATCAGCATTGAGCGATTGGATCACGTAGTCGCGATACCGCCATACACCGGAACGGAAATCATCCGCGCGGTAGCCATCACTTTCTGCAAAACGAACCACATCCAACCAGTGCGACGCCCAGCGTTCACCGTAGCGCGGGGATGCCAAAAGCTCATCAATCAGCTTCGGCCAGGCATCAGAAGATTCGTTTTTTACAAAAGCCGCCACCTGCTCAGGTGTGGGCGGCAACCCGTGAAGATCAAAATACGCCCGTCGCACCAATTCGTCTTTCGAGGCCTTTGGAGCTGGTTGCAAATTCTTGGTGTTCAGTTTTTGAAAAACAAAGGCATCGATCGCATTCCCCGCCTTTTTCTTAGCAGAAGACGGATCACCAAAAATCGAATACTCAACCGTCGGGACTTTTGGATCAACCACCGGCTGCACGGCCCACCATTGATGATCGTCTTCAGTAAATCCGTTTTCGTCGACTTTTCCACCTGCTGCCACATCGGTCGATGGCCACGGTGCACCTTGTGCGATCCATTTTTCCAGCACTGCGATTTTCTCAGGCGAAAGCGCGTCGGCCCCTTTTGGAGGCATGGAATAATCTTCATCCAGGCGCTTCACCATTTCGATGACGAGTGACTCCTCTGGCTTTCCGGAAACAAAAAGGGGCTCTTCTGATTCACCTCCCTTGTTGATGAAATCGATATGATCCAATCGCAATCCGCCCTTTTGTTTTTCCTCGCCGTGACACGAGAAACACGAGTCTGACAGCAGGGGACGAACTTCGTTTTCAAAGAACTTCAGATCTGCTTTTTCGTCGGCAAAAGAAACGCCCCAAAGAAGTGACACCAGAGCGAAAAACGAAGCAATAGGGTGCGTTCGATGAACAGACCCTGTTGGTTCGTGAAATTTGTTTTCAGGGAAAAAAGTCATCTTCAAATTTTTACGTCACTTCAATTTAAGGCTCAGCGTGGGTGGCTTTGCGTCGGGGTGTTCTTTGGTGGCGAAAGCGTGGACGAGTCCAGAGGTGTTGTGTTCACTTGTGATACGAACGATCAGAAACGTCACGAGTCCATTTGCGTCATTACGCAGAAATTCGGAAAGCTCCGGCGATGAAATTTGGATTTGAGTAGCAGCAGAGGCGCCGCGAAGAACTTGAAATGTGCCGACTTGTTGGGTGATTTTATTCAAAACGCTGCCGTCTTCCATCGCTGGGGCATTTTCCCAAACGACGAGGTCCTCTTGCCAGCGATCCACCGAATCATCCGTCACGGCATAAACCGCGAATTTCGAATTAGGAACCATTGTCGAAAATCCAAACCCGCTCGGTTCAACGTCTAAAAGGAACTCAGCATCTGATATCTGCGTCCGATCCACATTCTGGAGGTCGATCGTCAGAATGCCGCGCCGCTCATTATTCGCTCCTTGTTCAAGGTCGGTGTGTTTCACCATCATCAACGGTTCCGCGCCCATGCTGGAATCCGTTCCCCGTCGCATGAAGGAATCTTTGCCTGCACCAACGGCGGTCGATACGTTCAGCCAGCCGTTTCTCGCCCGAACCGCATGAGCTGCCGGTGATCGTTCGATCTCCCGGTTCATCGTGGCTCGCTCCGCGCCGTTCAAAAATCCGTGGCCTTCCCGAATCAACTTCGCGGTTTCCTCGCCGTTCTTTCTCACTTCAACTTCACCTTCAAAAACCATCATGTGCGATCCGCCGAACTGATTTGCGGTCAGCCCAAATCGGGTTCCTAAATCAATCACCTCCAGATCCGGCGCATCAATCGTGAAACCGTGAGCGGATTCCGGAACGTCCGCAACGACTGATCCTTCAACCAAGCGACAGCGCATTGCTGAGGTCACCTCAAGCGTTGCGGGGGCTTCCAACGTCACCGTCGCGCCTGAATCAAATTTCAAGGTCGCCATTCCTTCGACTAAATCCAGCGTTCCTGCGGGAAGTCGCGAGCCTTCGGCCGTCGGCAATTCGGAACCGGCCCAGCGACAACCTTCCGCTTGTTCGAGCGTGGCGACGGCCTTGATTTTCGGACCGCTTTTTTGTTCAACAAAAATCCACGTCAGTCCAGTGGCGACAATTGCAGCTGCTGCCGCCGCGATTCCCGCAGAAAACCAACGTTTCGGCGTTGAAACTACAACGGGATCATCCATTTCTAAAAGCCGCACCAGGTCGTCGCTTGAAGCCATTAATTGCCCATGAAGCGAGGATTTTTCGACATAGGCAGTCATCAAATCCGCATCCGCCAAAGCATCACGTTGGAATTGCTCCAACTCTGCATCGGAAAGCTGGCCTTCGATGGCCTGATCGATTCTGTCGTCGTTATTCATGATTCAGTACTCCGATTTCGCGTTCCAAACATTCCGCTAACATTTTCCGAATCCGACTGAGAAGACGATACGCAGCGCTTTCCGTTCGGTCGGCGCGCTCTGCGATTTCAGCGACCTCGCAGTCTTCGTAGTAGCGCCAGACAATTGCCTGCCGATGCGGTTTCGAGAGTTTTCGGAGACAATTCTGAAGCGCCTCGCCACGAACATCGAGTTCGTCACCGCGGCGATCAATCTCAGCCGCAACGGCTTCGATAAATTCCTGATTTACAGGAGAAGTTGCGCGCGTCTTTTCTTTTCGGCGGTAGTTCAAAATCAAACCCAGCGCGATTTTTTTGCCCCACGCTTTAAAATTCGTTCCCTGCTCGAAATCCGAAAATTTCCGCCACATCACGATTTTGGCCTCCTGAAGGATGTCCTCGGCATCTTCGCGTCGATTTACCAAAGAATGCACATAAGCGGTCACATCTCGCTCGTATTGAGCCAGTAACCGTAAATAGGCTTCAGTCTGTACCGTGGGGATCTCCATTCAATACTAGCTTAAGGTTGTCACCGGAATTTTTTGGACATCTTTTTTTCAGATTCTTTTCGGTGAGCGAATCGTAGAGGTGTTTCGAAACTATTTTGAACCAGAGGGTTTATTCCGTCATGATCAAGAGACTTACGTTGATGACGATTACGTTTGCGATTGCCGCCTCTGCTTTCGGGCAAGGCCCGCGCGCCAAAGGAAAGGGAGGTCCGCTTTCGATCGAAGGACAGGAGCTTCCGGAATTGACCGCATTCGACGAAAGCGGAAAAGAAGTGGCTCTGAAACAAGTTCTGAAAGGGCGGTATGGGGTGATTGTCTTTGGCTGCCTAACATGACCACCATTCATGCGAAACGTCCCCAGTTTGGAGACGGTCTATCAGGATTATAAAAACAAAGACGTGGCGTTTTTCTATGTTTATAAAGCGCTGGCTCACCCAGGGAAATCCGGTTTGGTCCAACCCTTGACTTTAGATGAGCGGTTGGCTCATGTTGCAAAAGCGAAGACTCAGCTGGGGACAAAAATTCCGTGGTTGGCGGATTCAATGACGAACGATTTGAAGCATGCGCTTGGGGAGCGAAACAACTCCGAGATGATTATTTCTCCAGACGGAAAAATCGTGATTGCTCGGAGTTGGAGTGATCCAGCGGTGCTTCGGACGGATCTTGCAGGTTTGGTCGGCAAATCGGCGAACACGACGACCATCGCCGATCTCGACGTCAAAACGGAGTCGACGCGTCGTCCCGAAAAAGTGGCCACTGGCGTTGTGAAACTGATCCCGCGGAAGCAGGAAGCAGCGGTTCTGTCAGTCAAACCGATCGAGGTCAAGAGCGGTGAAGAGCCGCAACCGCTGTATGTTAAGCTCCGCGCGGAAGTCGATTCAGCTTCTTTGCGAAGTGGAAAAGGGGAGCTTTACCTTGGCTTTTTTATCGATCCGATTCATCGGGTTCACTGGAATAATTTGGCTCCGACGTTGACTTTTGAAATCAAAACTCCCGATGGCGTGACGTTGAGTAAAACCGCGGGTGAAGCACCCAAGCCTGAGGACGTTGATGCCGATGCGGATCCGCGAGAGTTTCTGGTCGATTATGATTTCGGTGGCTCTGATTCACCGGGTCCGCTCGAAGTTACCGTCAAATACTTTGCCTGCGATGACGATGACAAATGGTGCAGCGCCGCGACTCAGAAGTTTACCGTCGCTTGGACTGTGAATCGGGATGCCGGTAAAGTTTCGAAAGAACGACCGTCTGGTGGCGGTGGCTCAGGGGGAATGCGAACTTCGGGTCAGAAAGGAAAAGGGAAGGGCCAGATGATGTCTTCTGCGGATATGATGAAGCGTTTAGATGCCAACGCGGATGGCAAAATTGTCGAGTCCGAAGCACGGGGTCCGGTCCAGCGAAACTTTGCGCGATTTGATGCGAATGAAGATGGCGCAGTCGATGCCGCCGAACTCAAAGCGGGGATGGAACAAATGCGGAGGTAGCGAAATTTTGGGAGGAGCAGCCTTTGAACGCTGCTCACTCACGCATGCGGTTACACGACGCGATTTTCTTTCTCACCATTCAGAAAGGCGCGCAAATTAGAGGCAACGCCTTCAATTAGGCGGACGCGGGATTCGATCGAACTCCAGGCAGTGTGCGGCGTGATGAGCAGATTTGGGAGGCGTTCCAACAGCGGGTGACCCGCCGCTGGTGGCTCGGCTGAAAGGACATCGAGACCCGCACCGGCGATTTCTCCAGCTTTCAGCGCGGCCAACAGATCGGGTTCATTGACAAGGTCGCCCCGACCAGTGTTGATCAAAATCGCAGAGCTTTTCATCTGCGAAAGCGTTTCTGAATTGATGAGATGGTGGGTGTCATCCGTCAGCGGGCAGTGCAGCGAAATGACATCAGCCTCGGCAAAAAACGCTGCGCGCTCGAGTCGTGCGCGGTCCCCTGAACTACCTGCTCCATCGCGAGCCAGTCCGATCACGCGCATTCCAAAGGCTTCCGCCACATCGGCGACCGCTCCACCGATCGAGCCCAATCCTGCAATACCCAGTGTTTTTCCGGCGAGTTCTGACACCGGAAAATCCAATCGCGTGAAATGCGGCGACGCAGCCCATTTTTCTGGTTCAGCAGCGAAGCGATGCACATTCGTCATCAAATTTAGAATCAGCGTGAACGTATGTTGAACCACTCCCGGCGTCGAATAACCGCTGACATTGCAAACTGCGATGCCACGCGATTTTGCCGCCTCGAGGTCGACATTGTTCACACCAGTTGCGACGACCTGAATCAGTTTCAAATTCGGCGCGGCATCCATCGCATCGCCATTGATCACAACTTTGTTCGTCATGACAATTTCAGCATCCGCGATGCGATCATTCACCTCGTTGGGCGAAGTGATGGGAAAAGTCAAAAATTCACCCGACGCTTCGATTTCAGAAAAGTCGATGTCGTCGGCATCGGTGGTGTCGCGGTCGAGAAAAACGATTTTAGGAGGAGTGTTCACTCTGGGATTTTCGGTAAAGGGGCAGGGGATGAGAGGATTAGTTGAATCGGATTTTACCCACGCAAATTCATATACCCACCGTCAATCTCATAAGACTGGCCGGTGATAAAGCTGGCGTCGTCGCTGCACAAATAGAGCGCGAGTTTTCCAATTTCTGCTGGCTGAGCCATCCGGCCAATTGGCTGGGCTTCGCTGAGCTTTTGGAACATCTCCTCTTTGTTGTCAGGATAGGTTTTCTCCAAATATCCATCGACAAACGGCGTGTGAACCCGCGCTGGGCAAATACAGTTGCAGCGGATGTTGTCTTTGATGAAATCGGCCGCGACGGAAAAAGTCATCGTGTGAACGGCGCCTTTGCTGGTCGAATAAGCAAAGCGATCGGGCAAGCCGGCGACGGATGCGACGCTGGACATGTTGAGAACAACGCCGCCGCCCCGATTGATAAGCAGCGGAACAACTTGGTGAAGCATGTTGTAAACGCCTTTGACGTTCACGTTCATGATACGATCAAAATCTTCTGGCTCGGTGGAAACGACGGTTCCGATGTGAGCGATACCGGCGTTGTTTACCAAAATATCGTAGCCGTCATGAGTGATCGAAGCTGATGCGATGGCGGCTTTCACTGATTTTTCGTCCGAAACGTCGCATTGAATGAAGCACGCTTTTCCGCCCGATTCGTTGATCGCGGCGGCGGCTTCCTTTCCAGAGACTTCATCAAAATCGAAGATGATCACGCGGGCTCCTGCCTCAGCGAAAGTTTCGGCAATGGCCCGTCCGATGCCTTTTCCGGCTCCGGTGACGATGGCTGTTTTGTTTTCGAGTTGTGGTGCTGACATTGGTTTTGATCAGTTTGAGCGTTTCGCGGATTTTTTCAAGCACCAGAAGCAGACTGATTCGACCGCGAAAAGGGTAGCGAATGTGCCCCAGCAAATCCAGGAAAGCCATGGGATCCGCCACAAAGTTGCGTGCGCGAAGGGGAGTGATTCCTCGCTGTGAAAGTCGAGGTAATTGATCGGAAGCAATGCGCCGAGGATCAGCCAACTTGGTTTTGGAAAGACACAAACGAAAGGCAGGACCCACGCAAAATACCAGGGGAACGCGGTGGGGCTTAGGATGAAAAGCGATCCGACGACGATGCCAGCTTTTTGGGCGAGGTGAGTTTTGTCGCGAGTAGGGATGAGCGTCAGGATTCCAACGACAGCGATCAGCAGAATCGCGGAGAGAATTTTCGCGGATGGAAAAGGGAGTAGATTTCGAAAGATCGCGAAAAGCCCCGCGTTGTATTCCCAGTGAGCATTGTAGGTTTTTAGGCCGGAGAAAACGTGCTCGGGTCCCGCGTTGTTCCAGAGAAAATGGGGGGTGAATCCGACCGCGACCAGCGCACAAAAAATCGCGACAGGAACGACGAATCGGAAAAAGTGTCGCCCGTTTTTCTTGAAAGGACTTTCCACTAAAAGAATGGGGACCAGCAGAATCGAAAAGAATTTGGACAACGTGCCTGCCGCGAGGGCTGCTGCCGAAGTGATCTGGGATTTTGATTTTACGGCGAGATAAACTGCTAAAACCGTGAAGAAAATCGGGACGGAATCGTAGTGCGCGGAGTTGGCGAATTCCTTCATGACGAGCGGATTCCACGCGTAGAAAATCACGCCGAATGAATTTCGGCCGAGGGCTTTCAGGATTCCGACAACACAAAAAATTACGCCAACATCAAAAAGGATGAGGATGAATTTCAAACCAGCCAATGAATCCCCGAACAGCGCATGACTTGTCCAGAAAACGGCTTGAGCAACCGGCGGGTAAATCGTGGTGACCACTTTGTGGCTGACACGCTCGAACAGCACTGGGTTTTCATCTCGAAGCGCCGCAAGTTTTTGTAATGTCAGGATTTCTTCGGCGGAAAAATCGCGCCCCCGCCACGTCACGCCGGTGTGAGAATCGATGTAAGGAATTACAATTCCATTTTCCCAAATTTCCAGCGCGCCCGGCTCGAAAAGAAACGGATTGATCCCCGCTTTCGCGACTTTGCCATCCCACTGATAGCGATAGAAATCGCTTTCGTGGATCGGAGTGGAGGGGATGAGGATGATGCGAAACAGAATCGCAAAACCGATGATTAAGCGAAGCTGGAATCGGGAGAGTGCGGACTTTTTCCAAAGCCCAAACGCTGTGCCGGCCATGATTGCAAACAGCGCGAAGTGGATGGTGAGATAGATTCCAGTGGGCATGGAATCGTTGGATCGCTCATACGCAAAGCGATTTGAAACAATCGCCAGTCCGATCAGAATTACAGCATAAACCAAGCCTCCAAAACAGAGGTGGTGAGTTGATTTCTGCGGTGATAGTTGATTTTCCAAGGAGCTAAAGCGTGACAGGATTCGCCAGAATCTCCCCTTTGAAACCCAATTGTCGAGTTTTACAAAACTCCCCCAAAATTATACTTCCCACTTTTGCCGTGCTCAGCGAGTATCTTCTTCCACATGATTATATTTGGAGTTATCTCAGGAGCCGTTCTCTGGTTTGTCATTCGGTGCGTTCTCACCGGATTTTACACTGTCGAACAAAATGAACGCGCTGTGGTCACCAGTTTTGGTAGGGCCCAGCGCATTAAAGGAAAATCGACGCTGGAATTGCCCATGGCTGAACATCTCAGTGATGAACACAAGAGCCGTTACAATTACCCGCAGCTTCGGGTGATGCAGCCCGGCGGTCCTTACGTCAAAATGCCCTGGCAGAAAGTCCACAAGGTGAATATCGCGATTGAAACTGCCAGTGTCGCCTTTGATCCCGAAAATCGATACGCTAACAACGAAGGAACTATTTTGGAGGCGGTCACGAAAGATCAGCTGAACATCGGGGTGACGGGCCAGATGCGTTACAAAGTGAGCGAGGAAAATCTCTACGCGTATCTTTTCGGGGTGAAACATCCGATTGCTCACATCATGGGCTATTTCGTTTCGATTCTGCGCGAGCGGATCGCGAATTTCGATGCCCCTGAAAAAAGCACACTCATTCCAATCGATTCTTTGCCTGACGAGATTGCCGAAATTCTCCCGGGAGCGGGCGATGGGGAATCGTCTGAAACCATTGAAGGGGTCTCCGTCAACGATTTGCGGAAGAACCTAAACGATTTAAACGAGCAGATGACGACGGAATGTCTCAGCTCGGCTGCGCGTTACGGCATCGAACTTGACGCTTCGCTCATTACGGGGATCGATCCGCCACAGGACATTGAATCGGCGCTTGCGGCAATTAATACGGCTCACAACGAAGTGAGTGCTGACATCAGTTTGGCGAAAGCTGAGGCTGATCAGAAAATCGAGCAGTCCAAGCGGGCCGTTGAGATTCAGACGATGCGAGTCCAGGCGGAAGTCGAGCCACTCGAGCGCGTTGCGGCCGAGCTGACGGCTCTCAAATCGAACGGAGGATCGGCCTCGCTTGCCGGATATCTCAAAAACGTGCGGCTGCAGTTATTCCGTAAAGCCAAAAAAGTCATTCACGCAGAGAGCTGATCGTCTGCATTTCAATTTTCTAATTTTCCTAACACCACACACTATTATGGAACAGTTTTTTATCGCCCTCGCGGCCACTTTTATCGGATTGCTCATCGGCATCCCTATCATTCTTGGACTTTTTAAATTCGGCCTCTGGTTCACAACCGTGGACGAATCCCACTCGAAGGTTTTCGTCCTTTTCGGAAAAGTAATCGGCGTTGTAAGCGAGCCCGGCTTGCACTTTCTGCCGATTAAGATCGGTCTTAAAGTCATTTTGGTCCGCTTTTTCGGAAAGGTCTACACGCTCGACACCCGAATGGATCAGCGTTATTTGCGAAGCCGTGCGGTGAACTCGGAAGAGGGAACCCCGGTTGGAATCGGTGTCTGGTATGAAATGCGCGTTAGCGATCCCGTCGCTTACCTTTTCGAAAACACCGACCCTGAAGGTTCACTTCGGGCCAACGTGACCAATACGACCGTTCGTTGTCTCAGCAATATGCCGCTCGACGACATGATGCGGGACCGACACCGAATGAGCCGCGAAGTTCGCTCGGAAGTGTCACCCAAATCTGAGAGCTGGGGATACTCGCTCGGTTCGGTTTACATTCGAAAAGTCCATTTCCGCGATGATCACATGATCGAGCAGATCGAGCAGAAGGTCGTCAACCGTCTCCGCCAGGTGACCTCGTTGATTCGTCAGGCCGGTGAAAACCAGGTCGATATCATCAAATCGAGAGCAGAACGCGAAGCGGCAATTGAGTTCGCGAAAGCGCATGCGGTCCGCCCACGGCTTGTTGGTAAGGCGCTCGGTGAAATTGGCAAAGACGAAGAAGTCGTCGAGACGCTTTTCAAAGTGCTTGAAGCTCAGGAGATTTTGTCAGGAAATGCTGATATTGTTCTGCTTCCGGCAGGCGGCAATAATGAAGTCCTGCAGGCTCTAGCGGCTCATGAAACTGGCGGGAACGGACCGAATATTCCTCCGTTGCGGAGATCGTAGGTGGATAATTTTGCGAAGTTTAAGAATTCTCGTTACTCCTTTTGGGGGTAGCGGGATTTTTTTGCCCTTTTCACTCCCGCTCCAAAACAATCCGCACTGGTGCAAACGTCCGGCGGTGAAGCTCGCACGCGCCATGTTCATCCAAGGCTGCGAGGTGAATCTTGGTGCCGTAGCCTTTGTGCTTTTCGAAAACGTATTCAGGAAATTGCTTCGCGTATTCTAGCATCATGCGGTCGCGAGTGACTTTTGCTATGATACTTGCCGCTGCGATGGAGAGGCTTTTTGAATCGCCTTTGATGATGCCGTCGTGAGGCTTCGGAAAACCTTTGATCGGCTTTCCGTCGATTAGCGCGATATCCGCCTCGATGGTAAGTCCTTCAAAAGCGAGGCGCATCGCTTTCCACGTGGCTTGGAGAATGTTGATTTCATCGATCTCCGGCGCGTGAATTATCCCGGCAGCCCAGATGATCTTTGAATCCGGCGCGGTGATTTCTTCGTAAATTAATTCGCGTTTTTTCTCGGAGAGTTGTTTGGAATCGTTTAGGAATGAATGTCGAAATCGAGGAGGCAAAATCACGGCTCCCGCCACGACCGGGCCGGCGAGGGGACCGCGGCCAGCTTCGTCGATGCCGGCGATGACTTTATACCCGCGTCGGCGAGCTTTGCGTTCGTAGCTGAGATCCGGCATCGGTCGAATTAGCGTGGCATTGGAATTCCCAAATTTCCCGCGTTCACTTTGCGGACGCCCGTGGCTTTCAAATCGTCGAAATGCCACCACTCGCTTTTGATGATCCGAAATCCTGCATTTCGCATAGCTTTCTGTAATCGTTCTACATTGGCTTTCACCTCCGGATCTCCTCCAACGTAGTTCGAGGCCGCTTTTCTGGAAAATTCATCAAACTTTGACGGCATCTTTAACGGCGCTCCATTCGCTTTTACCAAGGTCAAATCAACAGCGATTCCGTAACAGTGAAGGGAGAGGCCTTTTGACGGGGGAACCACGTATTTTGGATCACGAACCGCATCCCACAGCGCTTGATGCGCCTCGGGTGGCCGCCATGCATCCCACACTTTAATAGCGTAACCCTGTTTTTTCAGCTCTCGCTGTGCCTTATTCAGTTTTACTGCGGTGGACTTGTTCACCAGACAAATCATGTCTTTCAAATAGAGCGGCTTTCCACTGGCCGAATTGATCGTGTATCGCAAATCGACAAACGATCCCGGCACCGCTGTCGTCATTTCGACCAAATTATAGCGCTTTGCCTTCTGAACCACTGCACGTTGCGCCTTATTCGGGCTGAAACGCCCGTGCGCCGTGCTAAAAATCAACAATGTGCAGAAAATGATTACAGGAAGAAAGATCGGAAATCGGCGTCGGATGATTCGGCTCATTTAACTTTCAGATTTTATGGACTTTATGGAAAACATGAACGAAATTCTCCGGATGCAGCCGGAAACCATCCGAAACATATTTTTGCCAATCGTCGCGTTCATGATGGGCGGGTGTATCGGGTCGTTCTTGAACGTCGTGATTTACCGTCTCCCCAATGACTTAAAGGTCAACAAACCAAAGCGAAGTTTTTGTCCGAACTGCAAAACGCAGATCCCGATGTGGCTGAATATCCCCTTGGTGACGTGGTTGATGCTCCGTGGGCGTTGCAAATGGTGCGATGTGAAAATTTCCTCCCGCTATTTCATGGTCGAGCTGATGACCGCCGTTTGCTTTTTGGCGGTTTATCGGCTGTTCTTTCAAAATCCGTCTTTCACCCCGGGGAGCCCTATGGGAATGGAAGTCGTGGTTTGTTATTGGATTTTTATCTCACTGCTGATTGCAGCGACGTTTATTGATTTTGATCACATGATCATCCCCGATTCCATCACGATCGGCGGTTGTGCTGCGGGTATCGTCGCAAGTGTGATTGTGCCCGAGCTTCATGAACAAAGCACGCATCTCAAAGGATTGGGGATGTCCCTTGTCGGAGCTGCGGCCGGTTATGGATTACTCTGGCTGGTTGTGAATGCCGGTAAATTGATGTTTGGCCGACTGAAATTCGATTTTGATGAGCCAACTGAGTTCACCGTTTCTCAGCCGAATCCCGACGAAAACCCGCAGATCAAGATTGGCGATTTTGAACAGGATTATGGCTTTGTTTTTGGTCGGAAATCAGACCGCCTGAAGATGAATATTCACGAATTGAGGCTAAATGGTGAAACGATTGAAAACGTCGAGACATTCGTGCTTCACATGGATTCAGTCGAAGTGAACGGCGAAAAGCGGGATTTGGAGGGTGTAAAATCCCTCGAAGGAACATGCTTAAACGCCGTGGTTCCCCGCGAAGCGATGGGAATGGGCGATGTGAAATTTCTTGCGATGATTGGTGCCTTTTTGGGCTGGAAAGCGGTCATCATCACCGTGTTTCTCGCTGCCGTGATCGGAGCTGTAGTCGGAATAGCGCAGCGACTTGCGACAAGTGAGAAATGGTCGCGCGAATTTCCATTTGGACCGTATTTGGCTCTCGGAGCGTTTGTCGCGCTATTCGCCGGAAGCGCCCTGATCTCGTGGTATCTGGGATTGATGCAGGACGGTTTCTTCAATTAAATCGACGTTCCACGAATCAATAGGGTACGTTCGATAAACCAACCCTGTTGGTTCGTAGCGGTGTTTCGAACCAATAGGGTTGGTTCACCCGTATATTCAAACAGCAAATGCATAAAATCGTGGCTAGTTGATGGGGCTTACGC
>CALAHF010000205.1 GCA_937891465.1 uncultured Verrucomicrobiales bacterium
GCTTCTAGCTTCTAGCTTCTAGCTTCTAGCTTCTAGCTTCTAGCTTCTAGCTTCTAGCTTCTTCCCCTCAAATTCCGAAGCCAGCACGGTACGCCGTCCGAGCCCACAACTTCTTCGCATCCACCTGACCTTTCACGAGATTCCCGGTTTTTGAATCGACCTGAACTGAACCACCCGTCCGATAAGCAATGTTTGCGTAGTGACACAACATCGCGCCGGTTTGGGCGTCGTCGATTGGCTGATTCAGCGGCTCATTGATTCGGATCGCATTGGCGAAATTCGTGAAGTGCGGAATATCACTGGCCTTCTCCACATTCTTGCCAATCTCTTTTCCATCGAGATCAAAGACGGAGTAGTTCGAACTCGTGAACGCCATCGTGCCGCCCTCGCCATACACCGTGACAAAATTCGTCGACTGCGGCTTGCGACGATGACAGCTGCTTCCCACCCAACTCAGCCCGCCATTCTCGCGACCATAATCAAAAATCGCCGTGCCCGTGTCCGGCGTTTCCTGATCGTCATCAAAATGATAACGCCCGCCGTTAAACGTGACCCGCTCCGGGAAATCAAAACCCATCGCCCAGCGTCCGATGTCGAGTGAGTGAACCCCGTTGTTCGCCATCTCGCCACCACCGTATAGCCAGTGCCAATGCCAGTTGTAGTGAACCAAATTATCTTTATACGGCGCATCTGGGACCGGCCCCTGCCACATTGTCCAATCCAATTCCGCCGGCGGCGGCCCCTGCTTTCCTTTCCCGATTGATCCTCGTGCTCCGAGGTATTCGCACTTCGCGTATTTCAGCTTTCCAATAACACCCTCTCGTAATTTCTGAATGCCCTCGATCATGCCCGGATAACTCCGGCGCTGCGTTCCCATCTGAACCTTGCGGTCCGTTTCTTTAGCAACCTCCACCATCCTGCGCGACTCATCACAATTGTAGCTGCCCGGCTTTTCGACATAGACATGTTTCCCAGCACGGCACGCCATGATCGTCGCCGGTGCATGCCAGAAATTCGGTGTCGCAATCGAAATCGCATCCACATTCGGATCTTCTAACATCTTCCGAAAATCAGTTGTTCCCGCCGGCGGTTTTGGTGCACCGCGATCATTCGCGTATTTCACACCCGAGGCCAGCCGCACATCATCGACATCACAAACATAAGCCAGCTCAACGTTCGGCACATCGAGATAGCCTTTGATATGCCCCTTCCCCCGGCTCAACCCCATCACACCGACCCGCAGCCGGTCGTTTGCGCCCTTCACCTGACCCAGCAACAAATTCGGTCCCGTGAACATCGCTGCTCCCGCAACCGATGCCGTGGCAGTCTCCAAAAAGCGACGGCGTGAAAGCGCAGGAAAATCATCAGACAGAGGTGTTGGTTTGTTCATGGTAGGAACATGCCGGAAATGAAAAAAATCGTCAATCCCGCGCTCGCGTATCAAAATTCATCGCTTCGACTGGTGGTGGAAGTTCGCGAATAACATTGCCGAAAAAATCGAATCTGAATTATGATAGCGACCAATGAGTTCCGCCGAAAAATGGATCAAACCCAGCGCGATTGTTGCAACCATTGTATTAGGCTTGGGCGTGGGGGTTTATGCGCGGGATTCAAGCTACTATTGGAATCCATTTCCACTGAAAATGGCCACACCATCATTCGATCATTCTCAAAACGATCTTCAAGCACCTAATTTTTTAGTAAAAACTCAAGTGCAGTGGAACAATCTAGTTCGATACCTGAGTAAACAAAAAAGCAATCGCATCTCGAAGGCTCGTTTGTCCAAATTATCATTTCCAAATTCATATTGGATATTGCTTGAAGCAAGCCGTGACGGCATGGGAGAAACGGGTCTGCATTTTCGAGACGAGAGGCTGCTACAAATCCAAGCAACTGGTTCAAGTAAAGCCTCTCTCACATTGCAAAGCTTCACGTCGTATAGCCACGCAAAGCCTGAAACGTTAATTTTCGCAAACGTCCGCAAAAGTAGCCAGTATCAAATTTTTACCCATTCACATCTTTCAAATGACGAGATCGCCATTGGAAAAAATGAAAATGATATGGTCCTTCAACAAGTTTCTGCGAGTGAATTCTTGAAGTTATTCCCTACTCCAAACTGAAATCAACTCATTCAAACTTCACGATTAGAAATGAAAATCTTAATACCGCTTATCCTCATTACCTTCACTGCGACTTCCGCCCATGCCCAAGACGCCCGCAAAGGACCTTACGCCGATCTCATCAAAGGCGAGTTCGTCCATGCGGAAAAACCGCTCGCTGAAGGCGGCCTGCCGCTCTGGCTTTTTGCCGATCGAAAACTCGCCAGCGGAAAGAAAAAATACCCGCTTCTAATCTGCCTTCACGGACGGCGGAACAATGCAAAGCCGGACGAGAAATTTAAGCCGCAGAACATCGCAACGCCATGGACGAAGAAGGACTCGCAACGTGATAATCCGTGTTTCGTTGTTCAGCCTTACTACCCGCCAAAAGGTGGTTGGGAGAAAATCCCGGAGAAGCTCGACGCGACGATCGCGCATCTCATTGAGAATTTACCAGTCGATCCGGAACGCGTTTATCTCCTCGGATTTTCGAACGGCGCTCAAGGAACTTTTCAAACCCTCGCGCGCCAGCCCGATGTTTATGCAGCAGCGATCACCATCTCCGGCCCCGTCGATCCGAAAAGTGTTGTCGGAAAAATCGAAGCCCCGATCCGGGCCTGGGTTGGCGAGAACGACAACGACTCAAACAAAAACGGGCGTTCCATCGCACTCGCTAAAGCCTTGAAAGACGACGGACTCGATATCGAAATGACAGTTGTGAAAGGAGCCGGCCATTCCTGCCATCACGTCCCGACCGGTGATCCGAAAGTCCACGAATGGCTCTTTTCTCAGCGGCTGAAGAAGTAAATTCAGCGACGTCTCTACCACCGGGCTACCGTAAACCAAAAGACCGTCCTCCTACGAATAGGTTGATTCATCGTATAGACCCTGTTCAGTCGTGACATGATTCGCGCCGCTCTCTTCTGTCTTCTTTTTCTTTCTGCTTCGATCTTCGCAGAAAATGGCGGAACGGCCCTGTTGGAAAAGTCGAATCAGGACGCCCGCAAACGGCTCTCGGGAAAAATCCTCAATGAAAGTCTTCCGGTGCTTTGGTCAAAGGACGGAAAGTCAGCCCTGTTCCACTTTGAAGTTAAATCAGGGGAACGACGGTGGCGAAAAATAGACCTGGCCTCTGGTGAGATTTCCGACGTCGAAAAACGACCCGACAATTACGAACCGGGACCCCGTAAACTTGAAAAATCGAAGCCGGCTAAACCCACTCAATTTTCAAAGAACCATCGGAAATCACCTGACAAAAAATCGGAAGTGAGTTTTAAAAACGGTTCCGTTTTTATCAATCAAACAAAGATCCCCGCAACTCTTCCCGGAGACTGGGAATGGGATGAGGGGCGGACGTTGTGGTCACCGGACTCATCGCGAGCCGTGGTTTTCAAGCGAAAGAAAAGCACCGTTCGCGAGGTTCATTACATCGAATCATCCCCCAAAGATCAGCTGCAGCCGAAACACTCCATCAATCGCTACGCGAAGCCGGGCGACGATTTAAACATCGGACACCCGGTAGTCATTTTTACAGATGGAAGGGATTCGATCGAGGCAGATCCGGAGCTGATTAGCACCCCCTTTGACCTCCGTAAATTTGGTTGGCGAATGGATTCAAAACGACTCGTTTTTGAATTTATTGAACGCGGCTTTGGCAGCCATCGAATTCTGGAAATCAATTCCAAAACCGGCACCCAACGGGCCTTAATCAACGAAACTGATGAAAAATTCGTCTTCGTTTTCGGCAACTCCTTCCGGCAGGATTTAAGCGGGGGAGACGAAATTCTGTGGCTTTCGGAACGAGATGACTGGAACCACCTCTATCTTATTGATGGGGTCACGGGAAAGGTCATTCGCCAACTGACAAAAGGGAAATGGATCGTCCGGGAAGTGCTCAACGTGAATGAAGCAGACCGCACCGCTTTGATCCAGATCTCAGGATTTCATAACGATCAAGATCCGTATCACTTGCATCTCGCCCGGGTAAATTTGGACACCGGTGAAATGGTTCATTTAACCCGGGGTGACGGAACCCACGAGTTTTTCAGTTCCATCAACGGCGACTATTTCTACAACAAATGGTCACGGGTGGATCAGCCGCCCGTTCATGAGATCAGGCAGTTCTCTGATGGGAAGAAGATTGCAACGCTCGCAGAAGCAACCGGTATCAACGCACTGGAAAAAACCGGCTGGCAAAAACCGGAACGCTTCTCTACGAAAGATCGAAATGGTGAATTCGACATTCATGGAATGATCCTGCGGCCTCCCAATTTTGATGCCGCGAAAAAATACCCAGTGATCGAATCAATCTATGCCGGCCCCCACGATTCCTTCACCCCGAAGAAATGGAATACCCGTTTCGGCGGGATGGCCGAAGTTGCGGATGCTGGATTCATTGTTGTAAAGCTGGATGCGCTCGGCACCAACAACCGCGGCAAAAAATTTCAGCAGGTTGCCTACAAAAACCTGATCGATTCCGGTTTCCCTGATCGGCGGAAATGGATCACCGAAGCAGCAAAACAAGTCCCGCAAATGGACCTTGAACGCGTTGGAATTTACGGAGGCTCCGCGGGCGGCCAAAGCACGCTCGCAGCATTGCTGACCCATCCCGATTTCTATAAAGCCGGTGTTTCCGACTGCGGATGTCACGACAATCGTATGGACAAGATTTGGTGGAACGAGCAGTGGATGGATTGGCCGGTCGGACCAGAATATGAAGCCAACTCGAATGTGACTCATGCAGGAAAGCTCCAGGGAAAATTGCTTCTCACCGTGGGAGAGCTCGACAAAAACGTCGATCCATCATCCACAATGCAAGTGGTCAACGCGCTCATCAAAGCGGATAAAGATTTCGAGTTCATTATCGTTCCCGGTGCAGGACACGGCGTTGGTGAGAAGCCTTACATGCGCCGAAAGCGGATCGAGTTTTTCCAGCGGCACTTAGGCGGCAGCCGCGAGTTACCGACACGTAGTGAGTGAGATTGATTCCAACAATGTCCAACCTCAAACAGAATGGTGAACTTCGCTGGGCGCCGAGCTACCTTCGGCGGCGGGGGCAGATGACACGTGCCCAAAAAATCGCGTGGCGCGAAAACTGGGATGACTTCGGAATCACGTTTGAGCACGACAAAACAATCGACCTCGAATTGGTTTACCCCGGCGGCAGACCGCTGGTTGTAGAGATTGGATTTGGGATGGGGGAAAATCTAATCCATCTCGCGACAACCAATTCCAACTGCCGGTTTCTGGGAATTGAAGTCCACAAACCAGGAATCGGAGCTGCCTTAAAATCGATAGCCGAACAGGAAATTTCCAATACCCGCGTGATGCGTGGCGACGCCCGCCTCATTCTCGAGGATCACATCGTCACTCCGGCATTTGATCGCGTTCTCATCTTTTTTCCTGACCCATGGCCGAATCCCGGGGACACCCATCGGCGTCTTTTTCAGGAGGATTTCGTCTCCCTTTTGGAATCCAGAATGAAACCGGAGGCAACGCTGCATCTCGCAACGGATGTCGATTCATACGCTGATTGGGCCAGTGAAATCATGGCAGCAAAGCAAGGCTGGAAAACCGCTCCTGACATTGAAGAAAATTGGCAACGAATCGCCTCTAAATACGAGCAAAAGGGATTGGCGTGCGGAAATCGGATTCACGATCTCGCTTTTTCGCGGATTCGAAACGTATGATGTTCATCCTCTACAAGCCTCCCGCCCTTTTCAATGCCCGCTACCGAACGCATCCGCGACATCATTCAGCGCTGGTTCCTTGCTGAACCGCTGCTCTTCGCGGCGTGGACCACTCACGAACTCGTTTCCCGTTCGCAGATCAAGTCCATTCGGACCGGCCGCGGCAAGGTTGAATTCAATCCTGCATTCATCAATAACCTGACCGATGAAATGCTTGCCGAAGTCATGCGGTTCGAAGCGGTTCGAATTATTCTCAAACATCCTTACGAACGTAAAAAGCAACACATCGATGCAGCCTGGCAGGCCAGCAACATTGCGATTCAGGAGTGCATCCAGAGCCCTCTCAAAATGCCCCGGGCGCGTGAGGCTTTCGGAACGGAGGCCTATGACCGGAAGTTCTACGAATTTTACTACGGACTGATTCTAGAACGACAATCAAACCAGTCCGAAGAATCGAATTCGGACGAGGATGAAGACGAGGAAACTGAAAAAGACTCTGAAACGTCACCGGAAAATGACGCTTCCGAAGAAAAATTCGACAGTGACGCCGGAGGCGACAACAAAGGCGACGACGGCCAGGGTAATGCTCCTGACAGCAACCTCCGCCAGCCTGAAACAACTGTTGAACCGTATTTCAGGCCCGACGATGTTGCCGCTGAAAACACGGAAACCTGGGATCAGGATGAAATGCTCTCGGATAAAATCGATGACGTGATCGAAGAAATTCAGGCGACTCAAAACTGGGGAACCCTCGCCGGCCAAGCTCAGGAATTGATCGAAGCCACGTTGAAACCTCGTCTTGATTACCGCCGCGTTTTGCATGCTTTCCGCGCAAGTGTCATTTCGATGCGTCGCCGCCTCACCCGCATGAAACCGAGTCGGCGTTACGGATTTCAATTTATGGGCAGCAAACGGGAGTTTTCAACACGCCTGCTTTTTGCGATCGACGTAAGCGGCTCCGTTTCATCGGAAGATGTCACACGCGCCTTTTCGATCGTGAACCGTTTTTTTAAATACGGAATTGAACAGGTCGACGTGATTTGGTTTGACTCGGAAATTCGATGTGAGGAGCCGCTTCAGCTAAAAAAGGCGGCTCGTCGGGTCAAAGTTCACGGCCGCGGCGGCACCAAGTTTCAGCCCGTGATCGATTATCTCGACGATCACCGCGAATACGAAGGCCTCATTGTCTTCACTGATGGAATCGCTCCTGCGCCCAAACGGACTGGGAAAAACCGCTCCGCGCGTGTTGTCTGGTTGTTCAACACGGAGGACAATTGGAAGCGAATTCACAAAAATCTCGAAGGGCCCGGAATGTGGTCGGCCTTTGTTGAAGCGGATTAAAAAATTTTCCGCTACGCCCGCAGCCTTTAGTTCCCCGGGCCGTCGTGGCTTTTCAGCACACCACGAATCAGCTCGTTGTATGTCTTACTGTCGATGTGGAACACATCCGGAGAACCGTCCAACCGGCCGTAATACAATGCCTCAGAATTCGACGGTGCGAACTCAAGCTTGTGCTCAACCGGAGCCTCTTCTCCAATCGCGGGATCAAATTCGATCAGCTTGATTCTAAAAATCGTCGACGGTGTTTTCAATTTCTGCGTCGGGCCTCCCAATGAGACAACCCACCCTGTTGCTGTCAATGACCCAAGTCGCGTCCGCATGGTTGTTGCAACGTTGTCGTTGAGTTGTTTCGAGACGTCTTTGCCGTCTTTGGTTACGTCCCACGTATTCTTTTTGAGATCGTATTTCATTTTTATCGTCGGCTCTCCGGCCCGAACTCGAATGATTTCTTTCAAATTAAATTGGCTGAAACTGAGTAACTTGGTCGACTTCCAATTCGAAATGTGTGTTGGAATCGCCGACTGCAGATCCGGAGGAACTTCGTAAATGTAGGGGCGGCCAATCACGTTTCCATACAGCTTGGTTTCTTCATCAGCTTTGCGACCGAGTTGAAGAATTTTCAACGCATCTTGCTCGGTTTGACCTTCTGAGGGATAGGATTGAAAGGTCACCTGAATGGCTGGACGATCGAGCCCGAACTCCGGCAAGCGCGCCTGAGAGTCGGAAACAAATCCGACAACTTGAGCATCGTTGACCGCCTGAATCATCTTGGCGATATTCCCCTGATTCGCAGGTTGAAGCCGTCCGTTCACCATCACCGACCACTGCAAACCTGACTGCGTTGGCACCGACTGCAGATCAATTTCCGGCTGAGTTCGACTGCGAATAATGATCCGTTTTTGCGCAAGTGGCTCGACCTTCAAAAAGTGTAAATCACGATAGGCGCTAGCCGTTTGCGGGAGTTTCGCAAGCAGCTCCGACTCTACTAAAAAACGCGCAGGACGATTTGAAATGCTTGCTTCGAGGACCGGTTTTCCGTCGTCGGATTCGACCGATTTCCCCTGATCGTAGTGCTGTTTCAAAAGCAGTGTGACCGGCTGCTCCATTCCGAAGAACATCAATTCCAATACCAGAGCATCGTCAGGAACTGGATTGGGAATGGCTTCAGCCTCGCCATCCTCGAGCACATCGACCACACGGATCGCTCCAATCCCCGAAACCAATTCTTCCAGAACCTCTGCATTCGCCCGGGTTTGAGTTGGTTTCATCAACGTCCACGGAACCATCGGCAGGGTAACTTTCCGCATCACTTCGATATCTCCGGTAGCCGTTTTCAAAACGACTTTCACGAGGCGCTCGGGCTGCAAAGAGAGTAGTTTTTTATCACGGAGCGTCTCGATCGGATCAACAAGATATTTGCGCGGATTTCCATCAACCACGGCAACGCCACCATCAGTTTTCTCGCCGGCATCAGGCACGCGCGCATAAATTGCATTGTTCAGCGGAGCTTCTGTTCCGATTAGAAGCGCGGTAGAGAACTCTTTCGCTTCAATATCTGTGTCCGGATTGCTGTTGGCGATTTCAACACGAATCAAACCCGCTGAATCAAAGCCCATATCACCGGCTGAAATCTGATCCGTCCCGCCGATTTCTGCTCGATTGATTTCATCGAGAATTTTCAGGTGATTCAACTGATCGAGCATTGCCGACATGGCTGAAGGATCAATCCGGTCGGTAATGGGCTCGGTGAAAAACCATTCCCCTTCAATGTTCTTTTCGATCCGAACCGTTCCCGACGAACTTTTTACAATCACTTCATCAACAAGCGGCGGCTCAAATCGCGCCAGCATGTTTCCTTTTCCCTTCGTCGAAACCGCTGCTGGTCGATCGACAAAATGAATCACCGTCGACAAAATAATCGCGATACCAGCAAGGACAGCAGTGGTGATGATTCTCATGTAATTGAGTGGGCGGAAAAAATAAAAATTCAGGCTCTACGACGATACCAAACGAAGGCGCCTATAAAAAGCGCGATGGCAGGGAGACCAAATACAATCAAAGTTTGTAACAATTCAGTCTGGGCCGGTGTAATGCTGAGAGTAAATTCGGAAGGCTGCCGCGGCGAAATTCCGGCGAGTGACTCACGGTTGATGACCCAGTTCAGCGCGGCCATGGCGAAATCGGCACTGACTTTATCCTGACTGACAGGATCGATCACATTTCCGTTGCCGACGACGACAAGTCGCGAGGTATTGCTCTTCATCTCAGAATCACCAGCCTTGCCTACTTCCACGGAGGCCCCCAGCCAAACGGGAGTTTTGTTGTCCTGAACTTCATCAAAAACAGCCTCATCAAGTTTATATTCAGTCTCTCCCCAAAAACCGCGCGATGCGACCATCAGCGGAGAAGGCCAAATGTTTTTCGCCCGAACCGCCGGATCCTGATTCTGAACCGTGAGCGATTGCGACCGCTCGTTCAGTAAAATCGACATCGATGGCAAGTCCGGTCCACGTCCCGTCCCGTCAATATTTGAAATCACACCAACGGGCACGTTCCGGATTTTTCGAGATGCCACACCCGGAATACTTTGAACAGACAAAACACGGTCATCGTTCGGTGCAACGCCATGCTCACGCAGCAGCGATGTGAGGTTTGGCGTGTCAGCAGCAGGATCGAGAAAAATCAGCAAGCCTCCATGACGCTCCTTCCAAAACGAAGTCACCATTTCCAACTCGCGCTGTGAAATATCGACTGTGTTTCCAGCAAAAATCAAAGCTTCAGCATCTGCGGGAACCGTCATGGCACCCTCAAGAATAAGCGTTTCAACGCGAGCATTCTGTGAGGAGGCTAGCTTTTGAAACTGCGCTCCGATTCGCATGATCTGTTCGGCGGCACGATCACCCGCCACAAGGTAAACCTTGCGCTGCTGCTCCTCGGTCACTTCCAACAGCGCCGACGTCAAAATTTCTTCGCCACGAAATTCATTGACCCGATTGGTCTGTGGATCACGCCGCACCAACTCCTCCGCACCGATCGCTTTGATTCGGCCATCAGCGGAAATGAGAATGATTTCGTCTTTCGAAAACTGCAGACCGTATTCGTCGCGAAGTTCCGCGAGACGATCTTTACTTCGGCTTAAGTCGAGAATTTCCACGGGAACTCGATCGCCACCAACTTGACCGTAACGAGTCACGAGGCCTTTCACATCGAGGAAAAGATCGGAGCTTCCCAGAAACGCCATCACGATTTTCACTTCTTCGTCGAGGCCTTTGACTACGTTTCGAGTCGTTTCCTGAAGCGTAAATTTACGATTCTGGGTCATATCCCAGGTCGCGTGCTTTTTACAGCTCAAGTAATTCAACTGCCCAAAAATCACGAACATCAGCACGATTTGAAAAACTACGTGCCCAAAAATCCGCCAGCGCTCCAACATGCGTGATGCGGGCACTTCGACGGGTTTTTTCGTCTTTTTCGGTTCTGGTTTTGGATCAGCCATCGGGATTTTTTATGCCTGCCACTTGCGGTATTCGAGAACGTGATGAGTCAGTGCCAGCAACATGGCGCTGAAGCTCAAATAATATATCATCGGCCGCGTATCGATCAGGCCATCGCTCAAAGTCTGCATGTGCTCGACCGTGGAGAAATACGTCAGCCCTGCCGTGAATTCAGACTGCGGCAGCGCACTCATGTGATGCAAGTAACCGAACATGTAATGAAGCATCACACCGACAAACGTCAGCATCGCAGCGATCAATTGGTTCTGTGTCAGCGACGAAGCAAACACCCCAATCGCGATGTTTAGAATGCCGACCAACAGCAGGCCGAGAAAACTTCCCCAGAGTGCTCCGTCATTAAACGCCGCCGTCTCGCCTGTGAGCGATTTAAAAATTGGAAAGAACAAAAACATCGGCAAAATCAGTACCAAATAAGCCACAACAGTCGAAGCGAACTTTGCCAGGACAACTTCCGACGTTCGAACGGGGGCGGTGAACAGTCCTTCCAGCGTCCCCATTTTTCGCTCCTCAGCAAACAGCCGCATCGTAATCAGCGGGAACAAAATAAAGAATCCCATCCAAAACCAACCGGATGAAAACAGATTAAAAACGAGGCTCTGCGGATTCACATTCGCCGTCATCGCTTTCACCATGTTGACGAACAAAAACCCACTCAACATCGTGAACAAAGCCATCACCACATACGCGAGTGGCGAGAGAAAAAATGATCTCAGTTCTTTCCAGAAAATGATAGTGAAGGCGCGCATCTAAAAATGGTTTTTCGATCCAATAGGGTTAATCGTCGGACTTCTTTTCTTTCTTATTGATGGTTAGATTCACAAACGCATCTTCCAGCGATGCCGTTTTTTGAACCAGTTCCCGGAGCTTCCATTTTTTAGCCACCGCTATTTGGAAAATCTCTTCGCAAATCTCAGTGTTAGCTTCGGTTTCGATTTCAATTCGCGCCCAGTCCTGTCGGGTAATCGTGTGTTTAACAGAGCGAACTCCTGTCATAGCCTCGATTTCTTTCATCGCCGCTTCAGGACTTCCTTTCACCTGAACGGAAACCGTGCCAAGCGCGCGCAGTCGACGTACCAAATTTTGCGGCGTATCGGATGCCTTGATCTGCCCTTTATCCAGAATGATCACGCGACCGCAGGTCATCTCGACCTCATGAAGAATGTGAGTCGAAATCAAAATCGTATGCCGCTCGCCGAGCTGACGAATCAAATCACGGACCTGTCGAATTTGGTTCGGATCAAGACCGTTGGTTGGCTCATCGAGAACCAGCAAATCCGGCTTATTAACTAGTGCATCCGCCAATCCCACCCGCTGACGGTAACCTTTCGAAAGCGTATTGATCATCTTCCGCTGCACATCGGTGAGACCACAAGTATCCATCGCCTCATCCGTAGCCGCGCGAGATTCGCGATAGCCCATTCCTTTCAGGCGTGCCCGAAATTGCAGGTATTCCTTCACCCGCATGTCGAGATAAAGCGGCACGTTTTCCGGCATGTAACCGACCCGTTTACGAACTTTGATCGAGTCTTTGAAAATATCAAAACCAGCAACACTGGCTCTACCTTCAGTCGCGGACAGGTAACACGTTAGCATCCGCAGCGTGGTGCTTTTTCCAGCGCCATTGGGGCCGAGAAATCCGACGATTTCCCCCCGACCAACGTCGAACGAAATTTCATCAACAGCCGTCCGCCCGGCGTAGCGTTTTGTCAGATTGGTGACGTGGATCATGAACGATTCATCCCGAATTCAGCTGAGCCAAATTCCGGAGTGGCCCAAAATTTACGGGATAAACTGTTGTGAAGCAACGCCAAATCGCCCTTGAATTCACTGCGAAGTTTTACATTTTTTTAACATCTCGATTTCAGACCGCATCTGTTCAATCATTGCAGACTGTTGAAGCACAAGACTTCGCATCGTTTCAATTTCACTCATTCCTGAACGATGGATTTCCAGATCGCGATGACGCTTACGGAGCTTGTTCGCTTCTTCCGTTTTGCCAAGTCGGTCCGCCAGCCGAATATTATGCAGTAGCATTTCGCATTCGGCTTCTTCATCGAACTCACCTCGATTGATTCGCTGAGCTAATCGATAATCCCGCTCGATTGCAAACACCCACACTTTTCGAACCTTCGCGACCGTGTAGGGATAAGGCGAACCCGGACCTTCGGAAAATTCAGGCACTGGGCATTCGCGAGCGGTGCCAGGCGAACGATGAAAACAAAAACGGCGGCAAGTCCAAAACGGTTCATCATCGATAGACGAACCGGCTTTTGGGTTATTCAGGAAATTTCCACTCCGTTCAGAAACTGCGCTTCCGCCCGTTCTGCCGACGCTTCATCCCGCGCATGAATCTTCGCGAGCACATCACCGCATTCAACGGACTCGCCGACTTTTTTCAAATCTGAAAATCCAACGGCGAAATCAACCGCATCTTCTGACTTCGCGCGCCCTGCTCCCAACTGCAAACTCGCCCTCCCAATCGTTTCCGCGTCCATCTTTGAAATCGTGCCAGCTTCCAAGGCCTTCACTTCTCGAATCACCGGAGCGACATGAACGTCGGAATAATGGGTCAAACAACTCACGTCACCGCCCTGACATTCCACCATCGCGACGAACTTCTTCCACGCGGTCCCATCGTCAAGCCACGTTTCCAACTGACTCCGATCTGCATGACTGACGCATTCGCTCAAATCCAAAATCAGCGTGCGCAAATCAGAAGGTCCCCTGCCCTGCAATATTTCGATCGATTCCTGAACTTCTAGAGCATTTCCCACGGCACGGCCCAGCGGCTCGTTCATCGGATTCAAAACGGCTTTCACGTCCACATTCATCGATTCCCCAACCGCCTGCATTGCATCCGCGAGCGATTGTGCTTCCTCCCGCGTTTTCATGAACGCGCCCGACCCAAATTTTACATCCAAAACCAACGCATCGAGCGATTCCGCGAACTTCTTCGACATGATCGACGCGACGATCAACGGCTGACTCGGAACCGTTCCGCTCACATCACGCAGCGCATACAGCTTCTTGTCGGCCGGACAAATCTCACCCGTTTGCCCCATCATCACGACACCGATTTTCTCGAGTTGCTTCAGCGCATCCGCCTCGGAAATATTCACATTGAACCCCGGGATCGCTTCCAATTTATCCAACGTCCCGCCGGTAATTCCCAACCCGCGCCCCGAAATCATCGGAACCCACAAATCGTCACATGCCAGCAGCGGAGCCAAAATCAGCGATACCTTGTCGCCAATTCCTCCGGTCGAATGTTTATCCACAATACGTGGATGACCGTCTGGATAAGACATCACATCGCCACTTTCCAACATTGCTCGCGTCAACGACGCCGTTTCCTCCGCCGTCATGTCGCGGAAGAAGATCGCCATCGCAAGAGCTGACATTTGATAATCGGGAATCTCGCCACTCGTGAAACCCGCAATTACCTCTCGAATTTCAGAATCAGACAGCTCCGCGCCATCGCGTTTTTTTTCGATGAGTGATGGAATGTGCATGGTTTTTGCAGAATACGACGCTCCGCCCTCAACGAAAAGAAAACTTTAAGGTGGCATCACGGCCTCGCTTTTGCTTGGATAACCTGTGCCCAACGACGATCAAGATCCCCAAAAGCCAAGTCAGCCGAAATCCGAACAAGCCGACAAAGTCGCGCTCAGTTTGGCGACCGCGTTCATCGTGCTGCGTCACAAAAAATACCGTCGCAATCTCCTGTTCGGCCTGACCGCACTGGCGATGTTCCTCGTTTTCGGCGGTGTCGTTTTCCTCGGCGACAAGCTCATGAAAAATCCCATCGCCTTCGTCGCTTTTTGGGGGATTTGTTTCGTAACCGTGATCCTGGTCTGCTTCCTCGCGATCTACGACATGCTGATTATTCGAAAAGAACATCAAGCCCGGGTCGAATCGTTCGAAGACGAGCTCGCTGCAGCAGAAGCTGAAGCGCGGATTCTGGCCACCCAGGAAAAAGCGAAGATGGCGGCCGAAGAGGCAAATGGAGATTCGTGACCATGCTCGCAGAGAGACTCGCCAACACGGACCGTGACGAATCAATAGGGTATGTTCATCGAACGCACCCTATTGGATCGTGAAAATCGAAAAAGCGAAAATTACCCTTCAAACGCACTCACCAAAAGCGAGGAGTTGTGACCGCCAAATCCAAACGAGTTCGTCAGCGCGGTCTTGATTTTCTTTTCACGTGCGACGTTCGGGGTGTAATCGAGATCGCACTCGGGATCTTGATTGTCCAAATTGATCGTTGGAGGAATCACGCCGTCATTGATTGCTTGAACACAGGCCGCAAGCTCAACGCCGCCGGCTGCACCGAGAAGGTGTCCGGTCATTGATTTCGTTGAACTGACAATCAAACCGTCTTTCGCGTAGGAACCGAACGAACGTTTGATCGCTTTCGATTCGCAAATGTCGCCAAGTCCGGTCGAGGTTCCGTGAGCATTCACGTAATCGATGTCTTCGGGATTCATTTTGGCGTGCTTCATCGCCATGTCCATGCAGCGCGAGGCGCCGTCGCCTTCGGGATGCGGAGACGTGAGGTGATGCGCATCCGCCGAAACGCCGTAACCGACGATTTCTGCGTAAATTCTCGCACCGCGCGCTTTGGCGTGCTCGAGCTCTTCGATAACAACGCAACCAGCGCCCTCACCCATGACAAATCCATCACGATCAATGTCGTAGGGACGAGACGCCGCTTCGGGATCGTCATTTCGAGTCGACAGCGCTTTCATATTGCCAAATCCAGCCAATCCCATCGGCACGATGGTCGACTCAGATCCACCAGCGATAAAAATATCGGCATCGCCGAATTTAATCATCCGCCAGGCTTCGCCCACATTGTGATTCGATGTCGCACAGGCCGTTACGATGCACATGTTCGGCCCTTTCAAATTGTAATCCATCGACACCATTCCGCTGGCGATGTTCGCGATCATCATTGGGATGGTGAACGGAGAAACCCGCGATGGGCTTTTCGTCAGCAATGATTCGTGCTGGCGCTCGAGCGTGTCCAAACCACCGATTCCACTTCCCACCATGCAACCGAAACGGTTGAGATCGACGGCATCAAAATCGACGCCACAATCTTCAAGCGCGATTTTCGAGGCGGCCATTCCGAACTGCGCAAAACGGTCGGCGCGACGCGCATCCTTCGGGTTTTTGAAAAACGGCTTGGGATCAAATTCCTTGACCTCACCGGCAATTTTGCAGCTGTAGTCCGCGGTATCCATCTGCTCGATCAAACTGATGCCACTTTTGCCGGCTTTCAGATTGTTCCAGAATGTCTCTACGTCATTTCCCAGAGGAGAAATGACGCCCATGCCAGTGATTACAACTCTTCGATCCATCATATATAAAAGGGTTCAAGTATTTCGCCACGGTTAGGAGCCTTTGCAAGCAGGAAAAAGGGAGAGGTTGGAAGGATTCGGGGACTTCTAACGCCCTGAGCATCTCAATTTTTGAAGTTAGATCGCGAGGATTCTTTTCAAACCCAAGAGATTTCGCCCGAATTGAACGTATCCGGACAAAGTCAAGAGGCCGCGCGCATAGACGCAGCCGTTTTCTAAATCCCAGTTCCAGCCGCTGACTCCTGACTCCTGACTCCTGACTCCTGACTCCTGACTCCTGACTCCTGACTCCTCAGCCCTTCCCTAAATCACTCTTCCGCCGCGCCTTTTTTCTGAATCCACTTAAAACTGCCGGAATTCGCCTCGTCTTCGACTTGAATCCACTCTCCGGGAAACGCCTTGCGCTGCGCATGCCGCCATTGATCGCGACGAACTTCGGGGACGCGTTCGCTCTTTTTCTCGGCGTCGTAAATAATCAGGAAATTGCGATCTTTGTTCTCAGCATCGACGGTCGCTTTCACATAAGTCCCATATTCTCCGGCGGGGAGATTTCGAATCGAGAGCAGTCCTTCAACGCTTTCACCGACGAGGCGACTGTTTTTCAGCGTGCGGATTTCGCCAGAACGATTCCGCTTTTGCGTCATCACTTCCTTGAAATTCTGCTGAGCTTCTTTCTCAGCCGGATCGCCGTCGGCGTGCTGATAGACATGCACATCCATCGACAAATCGACCTTAATCGGCTCATTTGCAGAGACATTGATGTCGATGGGCTTGGTGCAGCCACTCGAGAAAAACGCAGCTAAAAGGCACAAAGCCGACGCAAGCGGCATCGAACCACTCAAATTTCCGGCATTCACGGCGTTCTCTGTCTGTGTGTTTCCTGGGGGCATCAGCGAAAAGTTGATTGGACCCGAATCGTTCGATGAATAGCCTCTGTTCGATCATTTGTCACTTCAAAATGGCCGAACCGCCCCTCGAATGAGCGACTCGCCTGGCACGCCGCTTTTGCTATGATCGAGTTATGTTGAGCCGCTTTTTCACCGTTTTTGCCGCAATTTTAACACTTTCAGCAACCGCTGCCGACCACCCCAACGTGATCGTTATTCTGACGGACGACCAGGGATGGGGCGATCTTTCGCTGAATGGAAACACCAACCTCTCGACGCCGCATATTGATTCTCTGGCACGCGACGGCGCGATGTTTAAGCGGTTTTATGTCTGTCCGGTTTGCTCGCCAACACGTGCGGAATTCTTAACGGGACGGTATCATACGCGATCCGGAGTTTATTCAACCTCGGCCGGCGGCGAGCGGATGGATCTCGATGAAACGACGATCGGTGACGTTTTTAAAGCTGCCGGATACAACACGGGAGCCTTCGGAAAATGGCACAACGGAATGCAGTTCCCGTATCATCCCAACGCTCGTGGGTTCGATGATTTCTACGGATTCTGTTCTGGCCACTGGGGAGATTATTTCTCCCCGATGCTGGAGCACAACAACGAAGTCGTGACCGGCGAAGGCTTTTGCATCGATGATTTCACGAACAAGGCGATGGATTTCATGGAAGCCAGTGGAGACAATCCGTTTTTCGTTTATCTGCCTTACAACACGCCGCATTCACCGATGCAGGTTCCCGATAAATACTGGGACAAATTCAAAGACAAAGCGCTGACGATGCACAATCGCGAGCCGAAAAAGGAGCAGGATTTGCATGTCCGATGCGCGCTCGCGATGTGCGAAAACATCGATGACAACGTAGGTCGCGTTCTGAAAAAGCTCGATGATCTGGGAAAAGCTGAGAATACAATTGTTGTCTATTTCTGCGATAACGGACCGAATGGCACACGCTGGAATGGAGATATGAAGGGCAGAAAAGGTTCAACTGACGAAGGTGGAATTCGGTCTCCGCTGCTGATTCGCTGGCCGGAGAAGATTCGAAAAGGTTTCGCGATTTCAGAAAACAGCGCGGCGATCGATTTGCTGCCCACACTGGCTGATTTAGCTGGAATTGAGGCAAAAACAGAAAAGCGGGGCGATGGGCGGAGCATGGCACCCATTTTGCGAAATGAGAATATCACAGTTTGGCCGAGTCGAGTGCTCTTCAGCCATTGGAAAGGAAAAGTGACCGCAAAATATGAGAATTTCCGAATGGATCAAAAAGGAGCACTTTTTGATCTTGAAGCGGATCCCGGTCAGCGAAGAAACGTTGCAGCTGACCATCCAAAAACAGCGGCGAAAATGAAAGAGGGACTCGAGCGATTCAAAAAAGAAATTGTTTCTGAGCTTCCCGAAAAAGACGAACGCCCTTTTGTGATTGGTCATTCAGATTCGATTTTTACTCAAATTCCTGCCCGTGATGGCACGGCTCATGGAGGCATCAAACGCTCGAATAAATTCCCCAACGATTCGTTTTTTAGAAATTGGAAAAGTACAGACGACAAAATCACGTGGGAAGTCGAAGTCGGTGAAACGGGCGATTACGAAGTGGAAATGTATTACGCCTGCGCCAAAGCGGATGTTGGCTCAACGGTTTCCTTGAGTTGCGGAAGCGAAACCATCACCACGAAAATTTCTAAAGCTAACGAGGTGCCGCTTCGCGGAATGGAGAATGATCGGTCGAAGCGAGTAGAATCCTACGTGAAAGATTTTAAACCAATGTCGCTCGGCACGATTCATCTAAAAAAAGGAGCTGGGACGATGACGCTGCAGGCCACCAAAATTTCAGGCGCTGAAGCAATGGAATTCCGACTTTTGATACTGCGCCGAAAATGATTGCTGCTAGTTTTTTCAATGAAAATCGTCGGTATCCAGGTCAGTAAAGTCGAAACGATCGAGGCAACCGGCACCGGGATGTGGTGGGATAAAACGTGGGAAACAGGTTTTAAAAAAGTCCCTGTCCAAAGTCCGCAATGGCTGGCCTACGGGGGATTTCGTGGCGACGCGCAAGCAGATCGAATCAATCACGGCGGCGTGGACAAAGCCCTTTGTGTTTACCCGATCGAGCACTACTCCCATTGGCAAAATCTACTGAAAAGAGAGCTGCCCTCCGGCAGTTTCGGTGAAAATTTGACGACGGAAGGTCTAATCGAAACTGGCGTGTGTGTTGGCGATATTTTCACCATTGGTGAAGCAAAAGTTCAGATTTCGCAACCTCGCCAACCGTGCTGGAAACTCGCGCGCCGCTGGCAACGCAAAGACCTTTCAGCGCTCGTTGAACGAACCGGAAAAACTGGGTTTTACTTCCGTGTTCTCGAACACGGTTCGGTCGAAAATGGAGATTCGTTCACGTTAGCCGAACGCCCGTTCCCGGATTGGACCGTGGCACTGTGCAACGAAATCATGCATCACCAGAAAAAGGATGTCGACGCGTCGCGTCAGCTCGCCAGCGAATGCACCGCACTCGCAGGAAGTTGGAAAGATGCCTTATGGGCACGAGCCAATCGTTAATTCCAGTTGATAAAATTATACCAGTTTCAATGCAGATGGCACGCTAGCATCATCGTGAACAATCGCGCTCAAAGCAGCAGCGATTTTTGGAGGATTCGAGTGCTGAATCACATTCCGACCTACGGCGATTCCTGATGCGCCACCGTCCATCGCTTTCCGCACCATCGAAAGGAGCAATTCGTCATCGCCCATGGCCGCTCCACCGAGAACGATCACGGGAACGAAGCAGTTGTCGACCACGGCGCGAAAATCATCAGCCGTTGCACCAGTTGGGAACGCAGTCTTTACCACGTCGGAACCAATTTCTGCGGCGGCACGAACGGCGAAATTGATATTATCGAGCGTGTAATCGTCGGACTTTCCAAGACCGTAGGGCAGTGATTCGAGGATCACGGGAATGTCGCATTCGATGCTTTCAGAAATCAGTTCAGCCGCTTCACGACACATTCCGGATTCGTTGGAATGAAACGGGTAGAGCATGTTCATCATCGCGTGAGCCCCAATCGTCTCTGCATCATCTCCGCCAAAAATCCGATACGATCCCTCGTCGGTGTGGCCCTCCGACGCGGGTCGGTAAACGTCGGTTCGCAGACAAATTCCCTTTTCAGAAAGCTCATCCATCGCAGAAATCGCAACGCCGAGATTCACCACATACCCATCGACATGGGGATTCATTTGTTCGATAAATTCACCCGGATTTCCCAATCCAGCGACTGGAACCGCCGTGTTGTGGTCGATCGGAAGGATCACGGTTTTGCCATCGGATCCAAAAAATTTTTCAAGTCTATCTGCACGTGTCATGCGATTCCGATAGCTTTGGACGGCCATTTTTGCAAGTTCCGCTGCGCACTAGAATCACCGTATGGGAAGATGACAAATCTTCCGACGATCGAATAGGGTTGCCTAGTCGAACAGACCCTGTTGAATCGTGGAATGAGTTTGATGAGCTAGCTGGTTCCAAAAATTGATCGTGCTTCGTTGATACTGGCGTTGAAGTCGGCACTCGTAGGCTGCCTGATTTTTGGGAGCTACGGAGCGATTCAGGATCAGATTACGTTTTCGATTTCGCAGGAATATTTCACGGCTTTGAAATTTGATCAATTTGCGTGGGCGCATCAGGGATTCGAAAACCCGCGGTGGTTTGTGGCGGTGATCGGTTTCATCGCGGCGGGCGGTGGTGGCGCGAATTGCCATTTCGTCTGGAAAACCGATTTCGGTTCGTGGCGTGATGCGTGACTTTTGGCTATGTCCAGTAGGCGCGTTGATCCTAGGGTAGGATTTCTCTGCGGTCGATTTTTTTCCACACCAACAACCTGGCTGGAATGGATGGACGCGATGGGAGTCACAAATCAGCAAGGTTTCGCGGACGTGGGCATGATCCACAATTTTTCCTACGTTGGCGCGATTTCGGGGTTGGTGATCGCAGCGATTTTGCTGAAAAGACGACTGTCGCGTCCACAAAAAAACGGCGACCCGGTTTGAACCGTGACCGCCGTTGATTTGAATTATTTCCGATCGAATAACCGATCGATGGTGACTTACGCTCCGAAGAGTTTCGTCACTGGCACACCGTCGTTTGCCCAGGTAAATGGACGCTGCGTTGGTGAGTAAATGGTTTCTTCCTGTGGGATTCCCAAAGCGTGTCCAATCGTAGCGATGAAGTCTTCTGGCTTCACTGGATCTTTTGGCTTCTTGCCCTGCTTATCAGTCTCACCGTAAACTTGACCGCCAACAACACCACCACCTGCGAGCATCGTTGAATAAGCTGCTGGATAGTGATCACGACCACCATTCATGTTGATGTTCGGTGTACGGCCAAACTCGGTGCCCACTGCGATGAGGGTTGAGTCGAGCAATCCGCGCTCGGAGAGATCGTTGACGAGTGCCGCCAACGCTTTATCGAGCGGCGGGACTTGTGAGTCAAGCCGAGTCGCAATATCTTCGTGCATGTCCCAGCCACCTGAGATGACTTCAACAACACGAACACCTTTTTCAACAAGCTTTCGTGCGAGGAGGCAACCTTGTCCAAGACGACCTTCGCCGTAATCTGCGCGATTTGACTCGCTGCTGATGTCGAATGCGTCAAGCGCACCTGACTTCAACAACGTCTGTGCCTGCTCGTAATACTCAACATAGGACTGAGGTCCGTTGTATTTGTATTTGTCGACAAACTTCTGACCGAGCTTCTGAGCCATATTCATGCGGCTCTCAAAACGATCATCACTGGTCATCGTATTGGTGTTTGGCACACCGCCGTTCGGGTCGCCAATTGGAAGAGGCGCAAGAGACGGCTCAAGGTAACCCGCGCTTGATGTGCTCTGACCAACGACGACTGAATCTGGAAGAATCTCGCCGCGTTTGCCGAGATATTTTTCAGCCATTGGTCCCATCGTAGGATGAACAATCGTGGCCAGCTTGTTGTAGCCGGTGCGCATGATGTAGCTGCCCTGCTCGTGAGCTCCGTTAATGGAACTCATGCTGTTAATGACAGAGATCTTGTCACCATGTTTGGCTAGATTGACCATTTTGTCACCCAGTTTCACATCACTATTGGTGTTGAGTGTTGTGGTTCTACCCATCACGTCTGAACCGTCTTTCTTTGGGTCAAACGTATCCAGGTGAGTCATTCCACCCGAAAGGTAGATGTAAATGAGACTTTTCGCCTTACCGCCGCCTTTTTCGGTTTCCTGACCGTAGCCGTTGACGCCTTTTAGGAAAGGGACGCCAATGCCGACTCCGAGCATGGATTGGGCGGTTCGTTCCATAAAGGTCCGACGGCCGATCTCAGATTTTCCGATGAGTTCTAAAACTTCGTGGTTCATATCAAATAATACAGGTTGTTTTTAAAATTAGTTGGCTCGTTTTCACTGGGTAATTACTGAACGAAAAGAAATTCAGGACTGTTGATGAGTGCCCATCCGAGATCTTTGATTCCGTCATCTCCGTCTTTTTCAAGCATCTCGAGACCGATCGTCATCTCGTCCGCTGTTGGGTAGCGGGAAAGCAAGGTGAAGAAGACTCCTCGCACCTTGTCGTCTGGTCCGTCGAGATCAGAGAGTTCGTTCACGAGTTTTGATGACCCACCAGTAAGACTTGAAGTGACGGGTCCATTCATCAATGCGAGCACCTGAGGGACAGATCCATCGAAGTTGTGCTCGTCCGTGATGAGTCGATCGCTCTGACCAAAGGTATCCAGCAAGTGCGCGGCAGGAGCAGGCTGCGACAATTCGGAAGCACGGAGCTCGCTGTTAGGCGCATACGTTGGTGTGTAGTTTCCGGCATCAGCAAGAACCGCAGTTCCCATTCGCTCGCCACGGATGGAATCGAACGCCTGATACTTCTGAAACACTTCCTCCATTGAGGCCGTGTGGAAATCAACATTCAGCAACTCGCGAAGGAACGAACCGTCACGGCCTTTTTTCTCATCGATCTCTGCACCGTAAGCAAGTGTCATCATCGAATCCCATGCTTGCTCAGCACGCATCCGGCGAAGAACGGGTCCCTGGAAATAGTAAGGCTTCGACCAATCCGGCTCTTCTTCGGTAGCCATCGACTGGTAGGCCCGGGTGTTATAAAGAACGCGCATGAATTCACGGAGATCGTAATCAACACCGCGCATCAAATTGGCAACGTAATCAAGCACGCGAGGCTGACCCATTGACTCAACTGCGTAGTCAGTGACGTCGTTTACAGGGGCAGTTTCGACGAGTGGAAGGCCAAAAGCCCGGCTCCACATTCGGTTGGCGATTGCCATTGCAAATCGTGGGTTGTCGGGAGATGCAAGGTAACCGGCAAGCGCTTCACGGCGGGTTTTGCCTCCTTTTTTAGCTTCAGGCTTCGTCAATGTGCGGGGCTTGAAAATCTCGCCCCGTGATTCTGCAGCCATATCTGCAATACTGTCAGGAACCGCCATTTCGCGTCCTTCAACATCTGTAAGGTTCATTCCAAGGAATCGAATGTAGTAGCTGAACTGACGTGAATCCTGACGGTCTTCGCGATCAATTCCCTGCTGAGTAGCGTAGGCCCATGCTTGATCAACCCAACCCTCGGGCGCATTTGGCATCGCGATTGGCTTTGAATCCATCATCATTACCCCGGACGCGCGATTCAGAGTGCGCTGCGTTGAGTTAAAGAACGCTGCCATTTCATAAAAATCGGCAATCTCCAACTTCTCATTGAACGGGTGGTCGTGGCACTGAGCGCAGGAAATATCGATTCCAAGCATCGCCTGGCTGAAATTCGAAAACGCATCGAACTCCATTCCCGCATCACGAAGGAGAAAACCTGCGGCTGGATTTTGGCCGATGTTTCCTTGAGCAGTCACCATTTCGGTAACCATGTCAAGATAGGACTTATTTTCTGAAAGAGAATCCTTCCACCACTGAATGTAAGGCTCCATCCGGACTCCTTGAACGAAGTCAGAACCATGGAGACGATACATGTCCGCAAAATAGTTGAACATGTGCGAGGAGAACCCTGGACGAGCAAGCAACTCGTCGATCAGCTCTTCACGCTTAGCGGGACGTGCGCTATCAGCGAATTCTTTGAATTCCCCCATCGTCGGAATGCGTCCGAGAATGTCGAGATAAACGCGACGTGCAAAAAGATCATCTGGAAGAGGAGCATTGAAGCCTTTAAATCCATTCCGCACGAGGTTTGGCGCGAGCAACTTATCGATATTTGCGGCTGCTTTCAGAGTGTTATCGTTGTCTCCCAACACTTTGAAGCGCTCTGCAGCCTCACGGTCAGCTTTCGTCAAGAGATCCTTAGGAATCTTGAATTCGCTACCATTGGCAGCCTTCAACACGATGACTTCGCCATCGTAACTTACGAACGACGCGTTCAGCTTTTTACCATCGCTCGAACGAGTCCACTCGCGAGCTCCAGCCTCCAGGGAAACAAAAAGCCCCCCAATTACAGCCATTGTGATGGCAAACAAATTTCGGTTCATTACTTTCATTGGTTGATCGGGGATTTTATCTATAATCCTTCTAGTTAGAAGGTATAACGGAAACGTCACATTTTGTCACAAAATCTTAATAAAATACCAGTCTATTTTTTCATGGTGATTCAGGTCTCCCTCTTGGCAATTCAAAAGCGAGCGGATTTCGTTGCCATTTGAGTGCTTTTTTAAGATAAAGTGGGCCATGTCTGATGAATTCAAACTCGGTTTCAGGATTTCGATATTTGACATTTGTATTCTCGTCGCGGGGTCCGTTTTTGCCGCGTTTCTCTTTCATAAAAGCCAAATCCTCTTTGGGTTAATCGTCGCCCTGGTTGTCGGGCATTTCTTCCTGTTTTGTAATGTGTTCCGTATATTGCCGTCGATCCGAGTTGATCTGGGCTACAGCATTCGTGCTATTGTCGATTGGAACATCTTTCGCCAATTTGCCTTCTCCTTCCCTCTTCGCTGTTTACCTGGCGTTTGTGCATGTGTCGATAATTCCAGCCGCTGATTTCATAATTATCGAAACCCGCAAACCCAGCTACCACGGGATCTTTTGGAAGAAATGGAATCCAAATCTGAAATCCTGGTGGAAGGAACAATCGAAAACAAAAATTTCCTTAAAACAATGAAACGACGCCACTTTGTTCAAACCACCAGCGCTTCGGCAACCGCCACCGCCATCGCCCCTGCCATTCCCGCAATAGCTCAATCAGATAAGAAACCCAATTTGGTGATCGTCCATTGCGACGAATTGAATTTCCGCACGATCGGCTGCTATCGGGACACCCTTTCGCCGGAACAAGCTTTCATGTGGGGGCCAAACGCCGTTTGCGACACGCCGCATATTGATTCGATTGCGAAAGAAGGAACGCTTTGCACCAAATTTTATGCCGCCACGCCGGTTTGCTCGCCGTCTCGTGGCACACTGCTTTCCGGGCAATATCCGCAAAATACCGGGGTCACGAATAACAGCGCTCACCTATCCGATGATGTGGTCAGCTGGGCGCATCAGCTCGGAAAAGCCGGCTACAAAACCGGGTATGCCGGAAAATGGCACCTCGATGGAACCGGCAAACCGCAGTGGGAGCCAAAGCGTAATTTCGGATTTCAAGACAACCGCTACATGTTCAATCGCGGTCATTGGAAACAGTTTGAGCTCACTCCCGAAGGCCCAAAAGTGAAATCTCGCGATGCAAATGGACGAGCGAGTTACAGCGTGAAAGGGGCTGACGAAAAATCGTTCGCGACCGATTGGCTGACCGATCGAACCATTGAATTTATCGACGAGCACAAAGACAAGCCTTTCGCTTACATGCTCAGCATTCCTGATCCGCATGGCCCCGACACCGTTCGTGCGCCCTACGACACGATGTATGATGATTCCAAAGTCGAAAAACCGCGCACCTACGACAAGCCGACCAAAGGAGTCCCGAGCTGGGCGGCTCCCCAGAAAAATTGCGGCTTCAAAATGGCGAACTACCACGGCATGATGAAATGCATCGACGACAACGTCGGTAAACTCATCGCAGCCTTAAAAGAACGTGGACTTTACGACAACACGATTTTCATTTTCACCGCCGACCACGGCGACATGCGCGGCGAACACCGACGCCAAAACAAAGGTGTCCCGCTGGAAGCTTCTGCAAAAGTTCCGTTTGTGATCCGATATCCCGATTCCATCGCAGCCGGCAAAAAAATCGACCGCGTTTTCAACACCACTGATTTCATGCCGACCATCCTGAAAATGATGGGCGGCGAGCCGTCCGGCAAAGAAGAAGGCCGCGATTTATCCCCTCTCCTCACCGGTGGCGAGGTGAAAAGCGAAGACATCACATTCTTTCGAAGCACCGGAAAAGGCGACACTAAAGGCTGGGTCGGAGCCGTGACCCCACGTTACAAATTACTCCTGTCTGACAAAGACGAGCCGTGGCTTCTCGATCTCGAAACCGATCCCGATGAACTGCAAAATTTCATCGCTGATCCTGAGAAGAAAAAAATCGTCACTCGCATGGCGAAATCGCTCAAAGCCTACGGCGATCGGACCAGCGACCTGTATTTGCAAGATCCTCACACCAGCACCGAATTGGCGAAGTTGGTGGGGTGAATTCCCTCCATAGGAATTTCATCACTCTTTCTTCGCAACCCACCGAACCGCCAACGGAATCAAATGCCCGAGGCCTTCCGTGATTTCGGGGTGGGGGCTATAGCAAAAAACGCGTCCACTTCCGTATTCACAACGAACTGCTGCTGACGTCCTCGCCATCACACCTTGGGGCGCGCCGTTCTTGGCAATCTCAGTCGCAAAAACCGCGAGGCTTTCATAATCGGGAATATCCGGAGCATCCCATTCCTAACGCCCGAAAAGCGGTCCCTGCGCATAATAAATCGACAGCTCATCGCTTTCCTGACCGAAAAATTTCGTTCCCGCAGGAGAAAGCTGAAGCTTCACCGTGCCTTTTCCCCGAGCCCAATGGCGACGATCCACTACTTTGGCATCAATCAAATCCAGCGACCAATCGTAATCGTTCGTCGCCAAATAGGCGCCTCCGCAAACGCCGAGATAGCCACCGCCTCCGCGAACAAAATCTCGGACCGCCTTGCGACCACTTTCTTCCAGCGCCCGCCCCTGCTTGCCACCACTTCCACCGGGCTGAATCAACACATCAACTTTCGCCAATCCACCCTCCTGAATTTATTTCGGAGTGATCCTCGTAATCACCACTTTCCGGCCTTTTGCGTCTTTCAATGAAGTCAGTATCTGCTCCGTGCTCGGACCCGCGCCGTCGCCATCGAAAACAGCCACACGGATGGGCAATTCGTTAGCGAAAATTTCCAATGGAAAAATGAGGAATACGAGAAAGATAAGTCTGTGCTTCATCGTTGATTCATATTCATCGCTTTCAAAATACTATGCACAGGTCGACTCGCTTAAAGACATTACGCAAGAATGCTACCTCCAGTGACGCCTCAAATTATAACGCCACGATCTAATACCTTTGACTCAGATAACTACCCCTACCAAATCGAGTCAGGCTTAGGTCGTTCAATTTTGACAAAAATGTCGTCGCGAATTGGTGGGATTCAGACAGGCTTTTGCTGGCTTTTTTGCTGTTGATTCGTGAAATCAAAAAACAGGATCACCGGTCTACGTTGCTCGGAGTGCAGCCGCATTTTCGCCATTGCGCTATTTGGAGAATCCTTAAATGATGCTTCTCATTATGAATCGTCTAATCATTGCATTTCTATCCGCCGTCTTAAGCTTCGCCGCTCTCGCGCAAGACGCTCCGAAAGGTTTCCACGCCGGAACCGCGGCGGTCGACATTTCGCCGGATGTGTTTCCCATGCAGCTCCGGTCGGGTCCTTCTAAATACGTTCACGATCCGCTTCATGTGCGAGCGATCGCTTTTCAAAATGGAGACGGACGAGCCATCATTGCTTTGGTAGATGCCATCGGTGTGGGTCGCGAAATATGCGATGAAGCAAAAGCCGTTGCCGCAGACAAAACGGGTTGGAAGCCGGAAGAAATTCTAATTTCGGCAACGCACACGCACACCGCACCAAAAGGGGGTGACACTTCCGAAGGCCGCATCGCATTTGAAAAAAAGCGCCGCGCCGGATTGGCGGAGGCGTTGATCAAAGCAATCGAATCGCTCGAACCAGCCAAGATTGGATTCGAGTCGGATGAAGAACCAACCGAAGTTCGCAATCGGCGGAATTATCTGAAACCTGACATTGGTGTAAAAAATCCCATGGACGGAGTGGATATTGTTGCCACCAATGCCGGGCGGCAAAACATCACAAAACCGGCTGGCCCGGTTGATCCCGAAGTCTGCGTAATCGATGTGCGGACAAAACGCGGCAAAGCTCTCGGGCTGATCGCGAATTACTCACTGCATTACGTCGGTGGCATTCCAAAAATCATCGAGGAAAACGGACGCGAGGTGGGAATGGCATCGGCAGATTATTACGGCGAGTTTGCCCGAATAATGCCCTACCGCGTGGGAGGTTCCAAGCCGCCCGAAAACTTCGTGGCCTTCATGACCAACGGAACAAGCGGAGACATTAATAACCTGATCTTTTATAATCCGCGGGCACCTCGAGCTCCGTTTGAGCAAATTCAAGTGGTCGCCAACAAAACCGCCGATGCCGCATGGCGCGCCGTTAAAAAAATCGAGTCGTACGATGAAAATCCCACCGTCGCGATGCGGCAACGCGAGGTTGAGTTGAACTACCGAAAACCGAGTGAAGCTCAAGTCTCCAAAGCGCTCGAACTGCTGAAACTCACGCGAAAAGAGCAGGACGCGATCAATGGACGAACCGGTTCCGTCGCGAACAACACCGTAAAATTTGCTGCGGACGATCATCCCCGAACGGAGCCGGTGATCATTCAAGCGGTTCGCATCGGTGAGCAAGCTGTCGTAACCATGCCCTTTGAAGTGCTCGTCGAGATCGGTTTGGAATTGAAAGAGAAATCTCCTTTTCCTAAAACATTCACGATCTCACTCGCCAATGGCGGCTACGGGTATTTGCCCCCCCCGAATCAGCACAAGCTCGGCGGTTACGAAACGTGGTTGGGAACTTCACGGTTCGAAGAAAATTCGTCTGATATTTTAATAAAGAACCTGTTGGAAATGCTGACGGAGTTGAAGGCGTTGTGAGGGTTTTCGCCTTCCCACCTTTTCGCGCCTCAATTTTCCACTGATCTGTCTTGATTCGATTGCTCTCACAGCTTAAAATCAAATCAATCCCCAACGATGACCCAACTGCGCGACGACCTTAAAGAACAAAAACTCCTCACCATGACGATGGATGGGGAAATTGTGGATTTCACGGAAGGTGAAACCATCTACGAGGTGTCAGCCCGTAATCAAAAAGATGTTCCGACGCTTTGTTACGACGACCGACTGGAAGCTTTCGGCGCATGCCGTTTGTGTGTCGTTGAGGTTGAGGGAATTCGGAATCCGGTCGCATCGTGCACGACAAAGGCGAACGATGGAATGGTCGTCAAAACGTCGACGCCGGCTGTTGAGAAACATCGTAAAACGCTGCTTGAATTGGTCGCGTCAGAGAACCGGAATATCGATGTCGATGAATTGAGCGGCTATGCTTCGCAGGAATTCGCGAATTTGATAGATCGTTACGAGGCCCGCACGGGTCGTTTTGCGGGTAAAAAATCGGGGACAACGAACACGAAGGACAAGAACCCGTTCATCCTGCGCGACTACGACAACTGCATTTCCTGTTATCGCTGCGTCAGAGTGTGCGCTGAGCGCGAAGGCGATTACGCGATCAATATAATGAATCGTGGGTTTGAGACCCAAATCATCACTGAATTTAACAATGACCTGCGCGACTCGGATTGCACGTTCTGCGGACAGTGCGTCCAGACCTGCCCAACCGGTGCCCTTGGTGATAAAAAAGCCCTACGCGATGCCGATACCGAAGGCGAAGTTAAGAAGACGCGGACGATCTGCCCCTACTGCGGTGTCGGTTGTTCGGTTGATATGCTTTCCAAAGGCGACAAAATCGTGGGCGTTCAGCCAGCGATGGACGGACCTGCCAATGAAGGCGCACTTTGCATCAAAGGTCAGTTCGCCTTCGATTTCATTCAAAATGAAGACCGTCTCGGTAAGCCGTTGATTCGTCGTGAAGACGGCAAGCTCCACGAATGCGAGTGGGATGAAGCGCTTGATTTTGCGGCAGCGGGTTTCAAGAAAGCCCGCGACGAATACGGTCGCCGCAGTATTTACGGAATTGCCAGTGGCCGCGCGCCGCACGAGGCCGCTTACACGATGCAGAAATTTATCAGAGCATCGTTCGGGACCAATTACATAGATAACTGTTCGAGGGCGTGACACGCCCCCACAGTTGCCGGTCTGGCAGCTACAATTGGCCGAGGCGCGATGAGCAACCCTCTCGCAGACATGGAAAAACCCGACGTGATTTTCGCTATCGGAACCAACATGACGGAATGTCACCCTGTGGCAGCGACGCGTTTGAAACGCGCGTTGACCGCAGGTGCAAAAATGGTTGTGGTTGACCCTCGGAAAACCCGTCTCGCAAAGTTGGCCGATCTTCACCTGTCGATTCGACTCGGATCTGATGTGGCGTTGCTGTTGGCAATGGCTCATGTGATCCAACGCGATGGTCTGATGGATGACTCGTTTATCGCCGAGCGGACTGCTGACAGCGAAGCATTTCTCGAACACATCAAAGGATTCACTCCTGAATGGGCGAGCGAAATTTGCGAAGTTCCGGCAGCTGACATTGAACAAGCGGGTCAGATTTTTGGGCGCGGAAAACCTTCAGCGATCTACTACACGTTGGGAATTACCGAGCACATTTGTGGCGTCGATAACGTTCAGTCGCTCTGCAATTTGGCTTTGATGACCGGAAACCTCGGTCTTGAAGGCGGCGGCATCAACCCGATGCGCGGTCAGAATAACATTCAAGGTGCGGGTGATTGCGGAGCGGTTCCAGCGAACTTCCCCGGATTCCAGCCATGCCACGATCCTGCATCAGCAGAGAAATTCTCCAAGCTTTACGGAACGGAAATCGATTGCGAACGCGGCATCACGAAAGTGGCTGCGTTGAATCAGGCGGGTGATTCGATCCGCGCGATGATCATCGACGGCGAAAACACCGTGGTGACTGATCCTGATAGAAATCACTGTGAGAAGGCTTTAAAGAGCCTAGATCACTTGGTTGTGATTGATCTTTTCCTCACCGAAACAGCAGAGTTTGCGGACGTTATTTTTCCTGCAACCGCCTGGGGTGAAACTGACGGAGTGCAGGCAAACACGGAGCGCCGCGTTCAACGGTTGCGCGCGGCCGTTCCTGCGTATGGCGAATCCAAACCGGATTGGTGGATTGTTTCCGAAATCGCAAAACGTCTCGGCACTCCCGGATTTGAATACGAGTCTGCGAAGGATGTTTTCAACGAACTCTGCGGCCTGAGTCCGATCTACGCTGGCTTGGATTGGGATCGGATCGAAGACGGCGAATACCAGTGGCCAGTTCCTGACAAGGATCACCCTGGCACCCCTCGCCTGCACGAAGGTGAGTTTAAAAATGGAATGAAAGGCCTTTTCAAAGTCATTGGCTATCGCGATCCAGCGGAAGTCATCGACGACGAATTCCCGATTTGGCTCACGACCGGTCGCCGTCTGGAGGCTTATCATAGCCGCACCCAGACGGGGCGAAGTGCTGGTATCGAATACTTGCTTTCACATGAATCTCTCGAGGTGAATCCAAACGACGCGAAAGCGTGGGGATTGACCAACGGCGGCATGGCGATAATGAGCAGTGCTCGTGGTTCGATCGAAATTCAGGTGAAGGTAACTGACATGTCGCCTGAAGGAACCGTTTTCACATCGTTCTCGTTCGCGAATGTTCCGGTCAATGTTCTAACCGGCTCAGGTTACGATCCAGTGACGGAAACCGCTGAGTTGAAGGTGTGCCCAGTCAGCGTGATCCCTATTTAGAGACCTGATCACTGTCCCAAACTAATTTTAACAAAAAAGCCCCGACGAATTCGTCGGGGCTTTTTTGTTGGTTTAATTGGTACCGACCATTCTTCACGATCGAACAGGGTCTGTTCGATGAACGGATAGGGTTGTTTCGTAAAATCCAGTTTCGAGTTTCAGTGTGAACGACGTGTCGAGACCGAAACGTGATCTGTCTCCGGCAGGATGAATTTCCGGATCTCTACCTGAACAGATTCAACGTGGGCGAATTTCAAGATAGCTTTCGCTAAATCGTCAGCAAGGGTTTCGATCAATCTCCGCTCGCCCTTTCCAGCAACCCGCTTCAGGGCTTGCGTCACTTCAAAATAATCAACCGTGCCGTCGATTTCGTCGTTCAGTTGATCAAATCGATTGGCTGGAACGATTTCCACATCGACCGCGACCAATTGTGATGCCTCACGTTCTTCATCCGGCACACCAATCACCGTCTCGAGCTTCAGTCCCTGAATTCTGATTCGATCTTCCATGGCGTTATCCTAACCGAGCCGAAATCGAATATCACGAATGTTTTCTTTTCCAAACTCGTCCTGAATTCGCTGCAAAATCTGCCCTTTCATCCGCTCCAACTCGTAGTGAACGGTCGAATGCAAGACCTGAACAAACAGGGTCTTTCGAGTGACCGAGACAGGCCGCGAATTCCGCGCGACAAATTCTCCGACCAGCTCTTGCCAAGATTCTAAAACCCGGGCTTCATCAAACCGATCCTCTAGCCCGAGTTGTTTCAGGGCTTTTTGAACGACATTAGGCATGTCGCGCTCGTAACTCGAAACGTCCTGCGGCTCCCAGTAACCGCGAAGCTGCGCCAATGCCCGGTCCCGATCGGTCCGTTTGGGGCGGTAGCGCTTTTTCTCGTAATTTTCCATGAGCGACGGACAGTTCCAGATCTCAGATTAGATCCTCCGCCCGACGCTCACAAGAAAGTTTTTTCCTGATCTGATTACTCAGCATCAAGTTGACCGCAATCAGTGACCATGATCGTCTTCGAAGTCTCGCCGCCACGTGAACCGAAGCCTTCGACTTTCTTCACAATGTCCATGCCTTCGACAACGCTGCCAAAAACAACGTGTTTTCCGTCGAGGAATTCAGTCTTTGTTGTGCAGACGAAAAACTGCGAACTGTTGGAATTGGGTCCTGAGTTCGCCATGCTCAGGATACCTTCGCCGGTGTGCTTGAGCTCGAAATTCTCGTCATCAAACGAATCCCCGTAGATCGAACGACCACCATAGCCATTGTGCTGGGTGATGTCTCCGCCCTGACACATGAAATCGGGAATCACGCGGTGAAAAACGGATCCCTTAAAGCCATAGCCTTCGTCATGCGTGCAAAGCGAGCGGAAATTCTCCGCTGTTTTAGGCACCACATCAGCGCGGAGTTCCATTACAATTCGGCCCAAAGGCTCGCCGTCTGCCGTCATGTCAAAAAAGACACGCGGGTTTGTAGTGCTGCTATCTTCGCTCATATAAAAAATGGGGGTATCTTTCGCGGTGGGTGAATGACAGAATTACTCCTTCACGCGCTTTGCGGACTTCAAAAGAATCGTCTCGACTGGAACGTCCTTCATTGGACTACCATCAATCATGGAAACACCGGTTTCGACTGCCGCGATCGCATCGACCACGTCCATGCCTTCAACGACTTTTCCGAATACGGTGTAGCCCCAGCCACGCTGAGTTTCCGCCGTATGATTGAGAAAATCATTGTCTTTGTGATTGATGAAAAACTGAGCAGACGCGCTGTGCGGATCTCCCGTGCGAGCCATCGCGAGCGTCCCCTTTTCGTTTTTCAAGCCGTTGTTCGCTTCGTTATCGATCGGATCACGCGTTGCTTTTTTCGTAATTTCCCCATCTTTTTCTTCAAAACCGCCGACTTGGATCATGAAATCCGAAATTACACGGTGAAACGCGATGTTGGTGTAAAAGCCGTCATCAACATATTGAAGAAAGTTTTTTACCGTCTTAGGCGCTTTCTCATCATTGAGTTCAATAACGATCTTTCCTTTAGAAGTGTCGAATTCGACCTTAGGTCCGGCAAGTGCGATTCCGCTCATGGCAGTGAAAATGATAGCAAGTGTTAGAAATTTCATGGGTTTTTAGGATTAACTGCAAATTGGCTGAGACTTTTCAATAGTCAACCCGCACCTTTAACCTTTGACCATGACAACCGTTCCCAAAATCCTGAAAGAACTCGAGAAACTCGGAACTGCACAAAATCGAAAAACCTACGGCCGCCACGGCGTGACCGGCGAGATGTTCGGCGTTAGCTACGCGAATTTAAAGATTCTCGAAAAACGGCTCAAAAAAGAAGGCTCGGCGTGTCTCGCCTCCGAGCTCTGGGCTGCGGGAAATCATGACGGCTGCGTTCTCGCCGCGAAGATTGCTGATCCCACCATGATGAACCAAAGACTCGCCAATCAATGGGTCCGCGATGTTTCAAACCGCGTCGTCCTCGCCGATCTATCCACATTGATTGCGCAAACACCTTTTGCCACAAAGCTGGCGGATCAATGGATCGCGGCCAGCCCGACTCGCAGTGAAATGAAAAATACCGCCGGCTGGTCCTTGATCGAAAGTATTGCCGCAAAAACCGATGGCCCTGAAATTCCGAACACGTGGTTTTCAGAAAAATTAAAGCAGCTCGAGGCCGATATCGTCGCCGCTCCGAATTACACCAAATACACGATGGCCTACACGCTCATCGCACTCGGTTCGCGCACCCCGGCCTTGAGAAAATCCGTCGAAACAGCCGCCAAACGGATCGGCAAAATCGAAGTCGATCACGGCGAAACCTCCTGCAAAACACCCGAAGCGATTCCTTACTTGGCGAAGGTCTGGGCGCGGAAGAAATGAGTAGACTTCAGCGTGGTTGCTGCGAATTAACCAACGCTTGATCGAGCACTGCCTTTTCAGCCGCCCATTCTGGAAAAAGAAACAGCGAAGCCACAATTTTCACCTGCTCGAATCAGGCCACACGGCGGTCTAACAAACAAGGTAAATCCTTGAAATTGACACGTCACTGGATCTCCGCAAAATGCAGACGCAAAAAGTCGAGTTCTGAAGCCGATCAGAAAAGTAATGCCGCGGTCTCTGCACCTGGCGAAAGGCTCGGCCAATGCTCAGGCGGGGGAAGCCGCTCGGTGCGGAGACACTCGCATTACGTTCGGATCGGCTCCGCACTACCCATTAGCGCCTTTTTGCGCCCGCATCTCCACGAATCGACAGGGTGGGTTCGATGATCCAACAGGGTTGGATCGTAAAATCCTCCTCAAGCAACAGGCTCGACTTCCACCTCCGCCAGCAGCATATCGCTAGCGCGCTTGCGACGCAGTTTCTGCCAAATCCACCAAATCCAAAACGGGATATTGATGAGGAAAATCCACACGAGCTTCTCATTGTTGTAGAAATACAGCTTCATCAGAAATTCATTAAAATAGTGGAAGCTGATAAACAGGAATCCCATCACCAGCCCCATAGAACGACTGAAAAGTGCTACGAATGCGAAGATTTCCAGCAGCACTCCCATCGCCATAAAAATCCGGCTCACATTGGCATGCTCCATCATGTCTTTGGCATACGGAACGGGCTCACGGTTAAAATTCACGTCGTCGAGATCGTTGTAATAATTCTGACGATCAGTCTTCACCAGTTGGATGCCAATCATGTGACTGTTCGCAAACCATTCTCCGTCTGATTTGATCGGCTTGATCACCCCGGCGATGACATAACACGCGACGATCATGATCTGAGCATAGCGAATAAACTGATCCCAAAACGTGATGCCATTGCGAGCACGCGCTTTCCGAAAACCAAATGCTTCGTGCCAATCTTTTTTACAATGCCAGAAGACCACGCACATCTGAGCAACCAGCACCATCGTCAGCATTTGAAAACCGTGATGAGTCGCGCCCTGCGAGTTGAAAAGCGTGCGACTGCCAATGCTGACCCACACTAAAATTGGCAATGCGATGGGCAGTCCCACTCCGCTGGCATAAAGCAACAGTGCCGGCATGACCAGCCACGGCAGCATCTTCACAAAGTCAGGATCGGAGAAATACGTGAAATCAAAAATCTTTCGAATGGAGGTGAAGAAACCAGGTTTGGCATCCCCGGCCGGTGCCAAGTTTGCAAACCCGTTCGGCTGCTTCAATTTCGTATCTGACATCGCACCATCAGAAATCGGCAGCATTTCCATGACCGGTAGAAATGGGGGACGAAATGCGAGATCCGCTTCTTCGGTGATTCTGCCATTCTCAAACCAATGAGCCTTGGCTTCGCGAAGCTCCAGATACGCCCAGTTCGCCCACGTTCCTCCAAGTGGCATGGTTTGAAACACGGCGATCGCAAAGAGAATCCGCATCCAGACAATTTCGAACCCCATGAAATGAGGGGTATTGAACGGCACGCGGACAAATCGACGAAACTTGCCAAACCAACGTCTCAGAAAATGAGCAGCTGGTGACGAATCGATTTTTTTCGTAGTGGGATATGCTGTGACTTTATCCCAGAGAGTAGTGAGACGATCCGCAAGATTTTTCAGAAAAGATGGCATTTGGAAATCAGGAAAAATTCAAAAAACAGGAACTTACGGATGCTGAACGGCAACCACTTCGGGCGTTTCTCGGTAACCCAACTCTTTGTCGTATTCGATCCACACTTCGACCAGGGCAAGCCGCTCAGGAAGCTCACTTCGTTTGTGTTCTCTCAAATAATCGAGCAATTCGAGCCATTTCTTGACCCGCTCCTCCTGTGGCAGCTTCGTGTCTTTGGTCCCAAGTTCGTCAGCACGCTCACGAATCCACGCTTTTTGCATTTTCTTCACCTTCGGAGCCGTGATTCCCGTCAGGTGCCGAACCGGCAGCGCTTTTATATCCGCAGGCTTGGGATCAGTCCCTTCCTCCCACGTTCCGATGTAAAAGTAGTTTTCGCTCTCATCCGGATCGGAATACATCGGGAAGTACGACAGCGGATAAAAATCATCTTTCGCCAGCAACGAAATCGCGACCACGAATGGCAGCACAAAAAACGAATGGCGATAGCGGAAGCCAAAGAAAACGCTCGCTACAATTGCGATGTAGCAGAGCCAGCTCACGTTGGCGGCGGCAAGAATTGGGAGATTCATTAAGCTGAGTTGAAAAAAACGAAGGTTTCGCTAAGACACATGGCTGAAATTACGTTTTACTGCAAACGAATGATACGTCGAATTCTTAGTTTTTTGCCCTTCGTCCTCGTGGTAGCCGCCTGCTATTTCACGGCGGAGTTTTACCCGCTGTCATCATTTCCAATGTATTCAAAATTCGATAATCGCACTTACATCTGCTATTTGCGTGATGCTGATGGCAATGAGTTGCCTACTGTAAAATCGACGGGGATTTATGCATCGGAGTTGAAAAAACGTTACGGTGATGAGCTGAAAGATCTGAAAAAGGAGCAGGATTACAAAGGCTCTCATTTCGACTGGACAACTGAACGGAAGGCCGAAGCAGGCTCAGAAGCACTCGCCTATTTGAAGGAATTTGAAAAAGTCCCACAAAATGTCGAATTGATCGATCGCAGGCTCTATCTCCGAAACGGAAAAATCGAATTTGAAGAATCCGTTGTCGGAAAAAATTGATCGCTCTCAGCTATGTTTCTTCGCTCTTTTTTAAAAAACGACTTTGGCAAAACCCGCTACGCCGGTTGGGAATGGGCCATCATGCGCAGTGTCTTTTGTGTCTTGCTTTGGCTGGCCACAACGCATCGGCTACTGCCTATTCCTATCGATATACACGACCAAACGGATCAGGAAAAAGGCAATGGTTTTGCCAATCTGTTCAATCTCGACTGGATTGGCCAACCGGGAACAGAAACCATCATTCAGATCATCTTTCTCATTCTTCTGGTCATCTATGCGATCGGCAAATGGCCGCTGTTTATTTCCGGAGGTTTGTTGGTGATCCACACCCTGATCGGGTCGATTTATAGCTCTCCGGCGAAAGACCATCACGCCTCCCAGATCATCGGCATGGTACTTCTCGGACAATTTATTTGGTTCGCCTGGGAAGCCATTCGGAACCGGTTTTATCCGAAACTTTGTGCTGACGGACACGATCGTCCCAGCGGTGCTATTTTTCTCTCCCAGCAACTCATTGCCGCCGCCTACACCGTTAGTGCAATCAGCAAGTGGGTAAATTCCGGTGGAGGCATCATCCCCGGTGCGAAATGGATCAGCCAGGTGCCAAACATCGCGGTTCAATTCGAAAAAACCAACCAGCAAGCCTACTTCGACACACTGCAAGCACCCGCGAATGCCGAATTCAATCAACTCTCTATTGATTTTGTCATCAATTATCCCGTCCTCGCCATGATCTTTTTCGGTTCCGCGTTCTACCTCGAGTTCTTCGCCATTCTCGCGCTGTGGAATCGCAAAATCGGGCTGATTTACGGGCTCGGACTCATCGCCCTGCACCTCGGAATCGACGCAGTGATGCACCTGATGTTCTTTAATTTCGAAGCAGTAGTTTTTGTCTTTTTCGTCAACCTCCCCTTCTGGATTTCACGAATCGGGAAAAAGAAAACCGCACTCAATTCCTAAATCCTGAATATGCGTTGATTTCACGGCACAAATCCGGAAGTTAAAGGTGATGGATGAATTCGATGAAGACGATCCGGGAACCGAGGAATGGGTCGCCAAAGAGCGAGACGTTTCGCTTTGCCCGTGCAAAAGCCGCCTGCCCTACGCCGGCTGCTGTCAGCCCTTTCATCACGGCACGGCACGTCCTGAAACCGCTGAGCAACTGATGCGTTCTCGTTACTCTGCGTATTTTTTCCGATTGGTGGACTACTTGGTGGAAACGACCCACCCGGATACCCGCGAGCCCCAACTCAAGATGGAATTGGAAAGCATCATTCATCAGGCGAACTGGAGTTTTTTAACCATCCTTTCCACCACTCGTGGTGAAAAAGAAGACAAACGCGGAAAGGTCGAATTTTCTGCCAAATATTACGTCGATGGCGAGCAATATGAATTGCACGAAAACTCTCGCTTCAAGCGCTACAAAGGCATGTGGAAATACCTCGACGGCAAAGCATGAGCGAATCTTCATCTTCTTCCGCGCCAAAAGACCCGCTTCATGGCGTTACCTTGGAAAAAATCCTGATCGTTTTGGTTGATCATTATGGATGGGAGGATCTCGGTTTTCGGATTCGAATTCGATGTTTCAACAGCGATCCCTCGGTGAAAAGCAGTTTAAAATTTCTTCGCAAAACTCCCTGGGCCCGCGCTGAAGTTGAAGCGCTTTATGTCGAAACAATGGAGAGAGTGAATCCGTAGGTTAACGCATCAACGACCACTCACGAACTCCGGCCGAGCAAATCCACCAAGGCAACAATCCCGAGCAGTTTGTCATCCACATCAACGATCAGCGTTTTGCTCGCTCCTGCTCGGATAAGTTGTTCCAGCAATTCAGCCACGCTCATATCCGGCGATGCTGTTGGCAACGAGGAGAAAGTGATGTCTGCTAGCCTCGCTTTTGGACTGTAAGTATCGCTCTTAAGAAATTCATAGACGGTGCTTCGGCGGAGCACACCAACGAGTTTTACAGTCCCGGGTTCGATCACAGGATACGTGCTGTGAGGATCTTCCCAGAGTAAATCAATCGTGTCCCCAAGCGTTTTATCAGACTGCAGCGAACAAATATTCGTCTGCATCATCTCACTCGCTTTCTTGCCACGACGCTCTTCCGGAACTCGCGCCACAACCGAACTAATTTCTTCGGAGGTCGCGTATGCCTTCGCTGTCGTTTCAAAAAGTTGCGAGATTCCCGTCGACCCGGCCACCATCTGCCGAAAGACGTTTTCACCAAGCGCCACAAGCGTCGAAGTCTCGTTCGCGACAGCATTATACCTCCAAATATGATCTTCCAGCAATGCCCGTTCGCCAAAGTGGTCGCCCTGCTGAATCGTTCGAATCACGTCTCCTTCATCGTCGACCACATTAATCGATCTCGATTTCACAAATAAAACGAGAACGCCGGCTCGCCACTTTGAAACAACACATCCCCCTTTTCGAGGTGGGCTTCTTTCAAGGCCGATGTGTATTTCGGCGTCAGTAAACTCATGTCTTTCGAGAAAAAGATATCCAACGTCCAATCGGCCATCACTCGAATTTTTCGATCCAAACCGGGTAATTTGCTCAGGTAAACCGTCCCCCACATCCACCAGGCAATGAAACCCGAGAAGTTCATTCCGAAGGCATGAGCAACCGCTTTGCGATGCCCAATCGCCGCCATTTCGCGGAGTCCTTTAAATTCAAATGATTCCAACCCGCGATCCGCGCCTTCCATCGCGGCCGCGATGTTTTTCCCGCATACCACTCCCTGCCGTTGAGCAAATTGAGCTGTCGGCGGACAGTATTGATCATCCGTTCCCGCAAATGGATCGGCCGAACAATCACCCGCCGCCCAAATGTTTTCGAAATCATCGCTGATCACCCGGAGGTAGGAATCCGTCTCAACTTTGCCATAAGCACTCGCCAAATTATGCTTTGCAATTATTCACGTGATGAGCGGATTGGGCGCATTGCCCACCGTCGAAACCACCGTTGAAACCGGCATGATCGTCCCATCATCCAACACCACTTGCCGTGCCGTCACCGACTTCAAACGATGATTCAACACCACGTTCACCCCCTGTTCTTCGAGACAAGTCCGCGTGTATTCCCCCAGATTGGGCGCCAAAGTTGGCAGCAACACTCCGCGGTTGTGAACCAGCGAAACAGAGAAATCATCGCCGTTCACATTTTTGTAATACGGGTGAACCTCATTCAGTAAATCCACAATCTGCCCCGCCGGCTCAACCCCGGAATACCCACCGCCAACGATCACAAAATTCAAAAGCAACCGGCGCCGTTCACAATCTGAAATCAGATTTGCTTCCTCCACGGGGCTGATAATCGTTGCCCGCAGCTTCATCGCATCACCTACGTTTTGCATGAATAAACGTGCTCAGCCATTCCCGGAATCCGACTCAGATTCACGACCGATCCCATCGCCAGCAGGATATGCTTACACTTGAACGTGATGTCCGGCGAAAATGCCCCTGCTGATGCCCGTAATGTCCTCGCAGCGAGATCGATTTCTGAAATCGCACATTTGTAACCCTGCGCGCCCTTTGCCAGTCGCCGAATCGAATTCACCACATGCCGGGGAGCCAGCGAACCACCCGCAACCTCCGGAAGCATCGGTTGAAACGTCATGTGATTTTCATCCGAAATGATCCCGACACGTCGTCCCGATGTATGTTTCAGCAGCGCTTTCGCACCATAGACTCCCCCAAATCCGCCACCGACAACGGAACAGTCAAGTTCGATAATTTCGAGCTATTCTTTTCGATCAGTCGTTGCCATAATTCTCAGACACACAGTCGCAGTTTGCATGCCTTTTGCTACGCAAGATGACGTTTTTTTCGCTGTTCAGTTTTCTTACGATCTGACAGGGTACGTTCGACGAATCAATAGGGTTGGTTCGTGGCAAACTTTCTCGAAAATCCCAAGCCCAGTTCCAATCAATAAATGCCGCCTCCGCTCCCATCAAACAAAAAACGTCTACACGACCTCGATGCGCTGCGTGCGTTTGCGATGCTGCTGGGGATCTTGTTGCACGCATTTTTGACGTTCATTCCGACTCCGATTTGGCCGGCCCAGGACATTCACCAGCCGGAATGGAGCATACCTGAATTCCTCAAAAATTCCGGCCTCGACCTTCCGTCAACGATCAGTCCATTTGCATTCTTGCTGGATGTCATTCACGGATTCCGCATGCAGCTGTTCTTCCTCATCAGCGGATTTTTTACGGCGATGATGTGGAAAAAACGCGGAACAGCAGCTTTGCTAAAACACAGGGCCAAACGCATTTTACTCCCGCTTATCATTGGAACAGCAATCATCTGGCCACTCGTTGCACTTGCGGCGGTGATAGGGGGGATTTCGAAAGCAGATCACTCGCAGCGCCCGGACACCGTTTGGACCGCCGCCAAAACTGGAGACATCGATGCATTGGAGGAATTTCTCGCCGACGGAACCAATCCCGATGCGCTCGATCCGATTTCCGGAATCTCAGCCCTGACCTGGACGGCATGCACCGGTCAATCCGAAGCCGCCACTTTGTTGTTGAAGAACGGCGCAAATCCAAATCAGAGAGATCGCGATGGCGGCACACCGCTTCATGGCGCAGCATTCTTTGGAAATGCGAATGTCGGCGAAATTCTGCTGAAAAATGACGCCGCAGCAAACCTCAAAAACAATCGCGGCGACACTCCAACGAGTCTTCTGAAAACAGATTTCGACACCGTGAATTTCATCGCTTCGCTTCTGGAAATTTCCGTAGATACAAAAGTCTTGGAGCAAGATCGCGAACAACTTTCCCCCCTGCTCGCCAACGCTCTTGAAAAGCAAGACTCCGAATCTGAGGTGTCACCCCAAAACAAAAATGGCGATCCTTTTGCTGACGTACTTTCCGGGGTTGGCGGCCTGATTTTCGGGGCTGCAATGATTCCCGTATTCCATCACCTTTGGTTCCTTCACTACCTTTGTTGGCTCGTTATTTTGTTTGTGATCGCGGCTCTCATTCACAAAAAAAAATTCGCCCGGAAATGGTTCCCAAAAATCGGATGGCTCATTCCGCTGGCGATCATTCCTCAGCTGTTCATGTTCATGAGTTTCGGGCCCGACACAGCAACTGGAATCCTGCTTTGGCCACCAAAACTGGCCTACTACGCTGTGTTCTTCGCAGTTGGTGTTCTCTGTTATCAAAACGAACATTTCGCTGATTTCCCCAAAAGACACTGGCTGAAATTAATCCTTTCTGCCCTGCCCCTGTTTCTGATCAGTTGGTACTTTTTCAACGTCCGCAACAGTGGCTATTCGGCTGGTTTCGAAGAGGACCGGGATCGCATCATCACCGCGCATGTTATCTATTCCGTCACGGCAGTGGCCTATGCATGGCTCATGATTTTTGGCATGCTGGGCATTTTTCGACGCTACTTTCCCGGCGAAAACAGAAGGGTTCGTTACCTTTCCGACGCCAGCTACTGGCTCTACATCGCGCACCTCCCGGTGATGTTTTTCGTTCAAATTTTCGTTAGCACGCTCCCCATTCCGATCATTCTAAAACTGGTAATCATCTGTGGACTCACCGTCGGAGGACTCCTCATTGTTTACCAATTGGCTGTCCGTTACACGTTCGTTGGAATCATGCTGAACGGTAAAAAAATCCGTCCCTCGGCGTGATATTTCAACGCAACTTCGAATTCACATCGAACAATACCGGCGGCCCGAATCGTTCGTGATCGCTGCTCAGAAATTCGCCCTCCAATTCGGGGTGCCCCCCAATTAGTTCGAGTGACAATTCGGTCACAAAGCCCGGTTTTCGATGCTTCGATTGCTCCAGTTCCCGACCATCCATCACGGCCCACTGTCGATCAACAATCACATTATTCCCCTCCATCTTAGGTATCTTGCCGGACACGATCTTTTGCACTTCATAGACATTTTCAACCAGAGCACGCTGATAAGGACCCATCTCTTCCCGCGTCGGAGTTTTCGTTGCTTCAAGCAATTTTTCGGACACCACAACGCGATCAATCCCGCTCCGGTTACCCATCCGTTTTTTCGTGAATTCATAACGCGCCTTCGCATCTGTTTTAGAAGTGCTTCCGCCGGAAATTTGAATCCCTTCCAGCTGTCCACGCCAATCACGACCACCCCCGATTTCGTCGCTGAGAATTAATTTGAATGAAGGGTCCCATCTGGAGCAATCGACCGAGAAGTTTTTCACTTCCGTTACCAATTTTCCGTCGATGAAACACTGTAAGATCTCGCCGGATTGACTCACCAGCAAATGCTGCAACCTTCCAACTTCCACTTTTCCCAATCGAGTCTCTTTCTTCGTTCCGTTACCATCGTTTTTTTCAGTTCGAATCCGAAGCACAAAGTTTTCACCCTCCTGACCAATCGTGAAAATTCGTTAACTCGAATTTGCCGACATCGAAATAATCCGGGCAGGCCCCTTTTGATCCGTCGAGTCGGAACTAATATTCGCTTCGATCGTAATCCCATTGCCAGCCTGAACCGCACCAACGATCCGACCGCTCGCATCCAATTTTGCATCGAACCAGCCTTTATCCAGCAGGAGATCATAGAACCTTCCAAATCGGGCACGACCATGCAAATCGCCTCCGCAGACCATTTCCTGCGCTTCATTTTGAGCCGTTGCATTTTCCCAAACCCAAACCGGCTCGATTTTGTTTGATGCTGAGGCTTTCGGTTTTTCCACCGGAATCACCGTTGTCGTTCGCGCCTTCGCAATTGGCGCATTTCCAAACCACGCGTCGCCAAAAAGCTCCGTCCGCGAATTGTTAGTTAGCCGCGTCCAGCTTTCGATTTTCTGATAATCAGAATCAAACCTTCCGACGTAGAGTTCCGACTTCGGACTTCGTTCCGGTCCAACAACAGTGAAGAACCGCGGATCATTGCTCCATCGATGGAAATACACTTTCTTACCCCGATTCTCAGGCATCGTATTGACCGCCACCTTTCGCTTTTTCGTCCCGCCTCGGTCAAAGAGATTTACTTCCGCATGGCTTCCGGAAAATACGAAGGTCCGGTGGGAATCGTCGGGCGCGATGCCCGGCCAACACCGCCGCTCGTATCCCTTCCACGTGCCTCTCCGCAAATCACCAGCACCACAATTCGGCCACGGAAATGCATCGGAAAACATCGCCCCATCTCCGGAAAGCTGAAACCACGGCACGCCTTTGTGGCCATTTTCCGACCGCTTCCAAATTAATTCATCACGCTTCGGTTTCACCAACTCTCGTCGTACGATTGTCGATTTCGTCTCCGATCCAATCCGGACATACACCCAGTCGATTTCCGTTTTGGGATCACGCCAAACATCGCTCGCCAGACCCGCACCCAAATCACGGAGGTTTTCGCCATTCCAATCGATGACAAATACCTTCCGTTTTTTCATATCCGAAAACACAATTTGCTGACCGTTCGGCGTGAAGAGTGGCTTTGAATACGCGGCGTCATTTGGAATAATCTTACGCTCACCCCGACCATCTTCCGTATCCATCCCCACCAGCGAAACCTGGCTACTCGATTTTGTGTAACTCGCCCATGAGTTGCCCTGCAACCAAACAAAGCGCGCCGGTCCACCTGTCAGTTTTCGTAATCCTGAATCCGAGCCCGACTTGGCGACCTGAATTGGCGTCGCCACAATGGGAGCCTTTCGAGATTTCGTCTTTACGGGAATCCCGCCCTTCATTGGAAGTATTTCAAGGCCCGCTTCGAAAATATCTGTTTCCTTATCTTGATTGCCCTCAATAACCACTTTTTCTGGCTTCGTTAGCTTCAGTGGGACATCGATGACATAGGCTTTCTTGATGCCTCCAGCCGTTTTTAAGATATTGAGATTATTGATTACTAGCGTGCCGTTGATCCGATAATCCATTGCCCGCGTGTTGGTATTCACTCCCTCAGTGAAATGAAATCGCACCCGATAATCTCCCGCCGGAAGCCCATTGATTTCGTAGCGATATTTCTGATGCCGGACCGTTTCGTAAATCTTCTCCGGCCCCAGATCATTTACGTTTGAAAGGTCGTGCCCTCCTCCAAAGCGGTAATTAACCCCGCCTTCCCATCAACCCAGTAATCCGAATCACTCGGCTTTCAGATTGCCGGACCGCCCGCATTGATGCGCAACGGGAGATCGACTGCATTCGCAGCCAGAGTTGAAAAAATGAAGAGGGTTGTCAGAAAAAATTTCATCATCGAATTAGACTCATTAACACAACGTTTCTAACGGTTCATCTCCTGATCTGATAGCCCAAATTGGCTTTACGATTCAATAGGGTACGTTCAATGAATCAACAGGGTGGGTTCGTAAAAACGGTTTTCTCAGAAACTTTTTTGTGTGCAGTCGGTTGAATGTCTCGAACCTGAAAATTCCATGAACCGATTTTTTGCTGTCCTTCTCGCCGCCACAGTTTCTGCAAACGCGCAGGAAATGTCCATGACCCAGTCAGACGAATTTTCTGAGGAGCAACTCAATTTCTTTGAGTCAAAAATTCGTCCCGTCTTGGTAAAAAATTGCTACAAGTGCCACGCCAAAGAAGGTGACAAAATCAAAGGCGGTTTGTTGCTCGATACCCGCGACGGTTCGATTCGGGGTGGTGATTCCGGATCAGCGCTCACTCCCGGAAACGCGGAAGAAAGTCTCATCTATATCGCCATGACCTACGAGGACAGCTCCCTCGAAATGCCGCCCAAAACAAAACTACCGAATCACGTCCTGGCTGATTTCAAAAAATGGATCGACATGGGTGCACCCGATCCACGGCGCAGCGCTGACGCGGACAAACCGGCGGAGAAATACAGTTCAACGATCGACATCGAAAAAGGGCGCAAGGAACACTGGGCTTATCAAGTGCCTACGAAACACGAAGTTCCTCAAACAAAAAAAGCCGACTGGGCAAAAAACGAGATTGATCAATTTGTGCTCGCCAGTTTAGAAAAAAACGAGCTCGCGCCGAATAGTGACACCGATGCGCGAACCTTTCTTCGCCGCGTCTACTACGATCTGATCGGGCTTCCGCCATCAATCGCCGCCACGGAAGCCTTTGTGAAGGCGTGGGATTTGGATCCCGACAAAGCCACTGCCAACGCGGTCGACGAACTGCTTGCCTCCGAACGCTTCGGCGAACGTTGGGGACGGCACTGGCTCGACGTTGCCCGATACGCAGAATCAAGCGGCCGAGAATCCAATGCGACCTTTCCTCACGCCTGGCGCTATCGGGATTACGTGATCGATGCCTTCAATGATGACAAACCCTTTGATCAATTTGTGGTCGAACAAGTTGCAGGTGACCTCCTTCAATTCGAAACTGACGAACAGCAAGCAGAACAACTTGTCGCCACCGGTTTTCTAACCATCGGCACCAAAGGACTCAATGAACGGAACCCGAGGCAGTTCAGGTTTGATATGATTGATGAGCAAATCGACACGGCCACAAAAGCGGTTCTTGCGACAACCGTGGCCTGCGCTCGCTGCCACGATCATAAGTTCGATCCGATTCCAATGTCAGACTACTACGCCATGGCAGGAATTTTTCTCAGCAGCCACACTCATTTTGGCTCCCCCCGGACTGCGCAGAATCGAAACTCAACCTCTCTCATAGAGCTTCCCGGTAACGTTCCCAGAGCTGGTGAAAAACTACCACTTGGTGAACTCGTCGATCTACAGGCTCGCAACGACATGATCGCAAAACAGCTGAGAGAGACCGAGGAAAAAGTCCGCGAAGCGCGTGCCTCTGGCGATACCGACGCCGCCCAGCGACTGCGCCTGCAGTCATTGAACAACATCAATCAGAGCGGGATTGTGAAAAGCAATTTGGAAGCCTTCGACAACGACGGAAATCGCAAGCCCCTCGCCATGGCAATGCAGGACGGCGATACGCTCTACGATTCTCCGATTTTAGTTCGTGGAGAAATTGAGAACGCGACCAAGGAAACCGTCCCACGCGGCTTCGTTCAGGTAATTCAAACCAATGACGAGCGGCCGATCCCTGAGACCCAGAGTGGTCGGTTGCAAATGGCTCGCTGGATGACTTCTCCCGAAAATCCGATGACGTCGCGCGTGTTTGTGAATCGGACGTGGCATTGGCTGTTCGGTCAGGGACTGGTCACCAGTGTCGATAATTTCGGAACGACCGGTGAAAAACCAACCCATCCTGAATTGCTTGATCAGCTCGCGGTTCGATTCATCGAAATGGAATGGTCGGTGAAATCTCTGATCAAAGAAATTGTCACGAGTCGGACGTATCGAATGAACTCCGATTATGACGAAGCAAAGTTCCTCACCGACCCCGATAACAAGCAACTCTGGCGCACTAACAAACGTAGAATTGACGCCGAATCCTTTCGCGATGCGACACTCGCAGTGAGCGGCCAAATCGATTTGGAGCGGCCCCAAGGTTCAATCGTCGCGGCGCAAGGAAACGGTTTCGTAGGTCGGGCAGGTGCCATCAGTTCGGTCGAAGATTACCTGACCAACTCGAATTTCAGCAATCGTTCAGTCTACGTGCCGGTTATCCGCGACATGCTTCCAGACTCGCTTCAGCTCTTTGATTTCGCAGATCCAAGCCTCGTTCTTGGAGCTCGAGAAACAACGACCGTTCCTTCTCAGGCATTGTTTTTGATGAACTCGAATTTTCTGCAAACGAACGCAGAAGCCATGAGCAACCTGCTCACGAACGAGCTGAATCTTCGCGGAGGAAAGCTCGGCTACACCGCTTTTCACCTCTGCTATTCCAGGCCGCCGACCGAAGAAGAAGGTCGCAAAACGAAAGCGTATTTCGAACGATTTATCAGCACCGCAAAGGAATCCGGCCTGAACGAAGCCGAAGCCACAAAACTCGCGCTTCACACCTTTTGCCAAAGCCTGATGTCGAGCGCTGAATTTCGCTACGTGAACTGAAACCGCATCCCAACTCACTTTTTAACCCCTATTCCGACAACGATGAACTCAGATCTACCGTTTCTCCCCTCACGCCGAACGGCTCTCCAAGCCACCGCTTCCGGTTTCGGTTACATGGCATTCTCCGCGCTCAGCACGATGCAGGCTGAGCAGCAGAAAAGCCCGCTCACCGCGAAAGCTCCGCATTTCACGCCAAAGGCCAAGCGTGTGATTTTTCTCTGCATGCAAGGCGGTCCATCGCACGTCGATACGTTCGACTACAAGCCCCAACTGACCGCTGACACGGGAAAAAACGCGAAAGGCTTTGCTAAATTGCTCGGTTCTCCGTGGGAATTTAAACAGCACGGCGAGAGCGGTTTGCCAATTTCGTCACTGTTCCCAAACCTTGCCGAACACGCTGATGACCTGTGCCTCATCAATTCGATGCACACCGATTTGCCAAATCATCCCCAGGCATTTGTGCAGATGCACACGGGTAATTTCCAATTTGTGCGCCCTTCACTCGGGGCATGGACGCTTTACGGTTTGGGAACTGAAAACGATAGCCTTCCCGGCTTCATCAATCTCGCTCCCCCGAATGGAAATGGCGGCGCGCAAAATTACGGCTCTGCTTTTTTGCCGGCTGTTTACCAGGGAACGCCGGTTGGACAAGCTCAGCGCGGCGCGCTTCTACGTGGCGGTGGAGCTGCGCCAACTCCGACGATTTCGAATATTAAAAACTCAAAACTCTCGCCCGAATTGCAGCGCGTTCAGCTTGATTACATCAAATCTCTCAACATCGAAAAGCTAAAGCGCGACCGGGTTCATCCTGAAATCGAAGGCGTGATTGAATCCTTCGAACTCGCTTTTCGTATGCAGGATGAGGTTCCGACCGTTCTCGATTTCAATTCCGAGCCGGAGAACATTCGCGAAATGTATGGACTGAATGATCGGGCGACGCAGGGTTTCGGAACTCAGTGTTTAACCGCACGACGCATGGCCGAGGCCGGCGTTCGCTTCATCGAGGTCAATCAAGGCAACTGGGATCACCACCGAAATCTGAGCAATGCAATGGAGCAAAACTGCGGCGCGATCGACAAGCCGATTGCCGGCTTACTCGCCGATTTGAAACAGCGCGACATGCTGAAAGATACATTGATCGTTTGGTCAGGAGAATTTGGCCGCACCCCACACGGGCAGAATGGAAACGGGCGTGATCACAACAACAAAGGCTACACCTCATGGATGGCTGGCGGCGGAGTGAACGGTGGTCAGCGCTACGGGTCGACCGACGAATACGGTTATCAAGCGATCGAAAACAAGGTCCACACCCACGACTGGCACGCCACGATTTTACATCTGATGGGGCTTGATCACACCAAGCTGACTTACAACTACGCCGGACGGGATTTTCGCCTCACCGATGTTCATGGGCATGTTTTGAAAGACATCATTTCGTGAGTGACCGGCTGGCACAAACCAGCGTAATCTCTCATAGAATGCCATTGAAAAAAATCCGCTTCGCCGTCGCTTTCATCATCTTTGGGCTCATCGTCAGTGGAGTCACCGCATTCCCTCTCGTGTGGGAATTAGAAATACTCTCTTCCTTTTTTGTAAAAGGCGCTGACTTCAATCCCGCCAATTACGAGGGCCTTGCCCACTGGATTTTGAAAGTTCGCGAGGGTCTGGTTGAAACGCAAAAAGCATATCCATTCATCGCTTACGGCACCGATTGGTTGGCATTTGGGCACATCATCATTGCCCTGTTTTTCGTTCCCGTTTTTCGCGATCCCGTCCGCTACATCGGCAATTTATACGTGGGGCTTTGGGCCTGTATTCTCGTAATTCCAATCGCACTCATCTGCGGCCCCATTCGCGGAATCCCGTTTTACTGGCAACTCATCGATTGCACTTTCGGTGTTGTTTGCATCGTGCCAATGTGGCTGGTGATCAACTGGGTAACAGGGCTGAAAAGAGATCCTGAGGCATAAATTCGACCAACACACAAATCCGTCAGGTTTCGGAATTGCGCGTTTTCCGCAAATTCACTATCCTGCCCACATGATTCTACGATCACTTTTCACTTACGCTGCAATAGCGCTTTTCGCCGCCCTTGACTCGGTAAATGCCACGGCAGCGGATCAACCCAACTTCGTCGTCATCTTCTGCGATGATCTCGGTTACGGCGATCTATCGACATTTGGGCATCCGACAATCAAAACGCCTCACATCGATAAAATGGCGGCTGAGGGCCAGAAGTGGACCAATTTTTACGTCGCAGCGTGTGTTTGCACGCCGAGCCGCGCAGGGCTTCTTACCGGACGTTACCCGATCCGAAATGGCATGTGTTCGGACAAGCGCCGCGTGCTTTTCCCGGATTCAGCTCGCGGACTTCCAACATCGGAAATCACGATTGCTAAAGCGCTGAAAGGAGCCGGTTACGAAACGGCCGCGGTGGGAAAATGGCATTTGGGACACCTTCCGGAATTCCTCCCGACAAGCCACGGATTCGACAGCTATTTCGGCATTCCCTATTCGAATGACATGAACCGAATCGAGCGAAAAGTCAGCCAGCAGCAGCTCGCCGAAGACGAAAATTTCAAAGCCTACGACGTCCCGCTTCTGCGTGACACCGAGGAAGTCGAGCGCCCCGCTGACCAGCGCACGATTACCAAGCGCTACACCGAAGAGGCCGTGCAAAAGATCGAAGAATTCGGTGACAAACCGTTTTTCATCTACCTCGCTCACAGCCTCCCGCACATTCCGCTATTTCGCGGACCGGATTTCAAAGACACCTCAACGGCAGGGATTTACGGCGACGTCATCGAAGAAATTGATTGGTCAGTCGGGCAGGTTCGAGAAGCCCTAGAGAAAAATGGCGTCGCTGAAAATACGCTCGTCGTTTTCACATCAGACAACGGTCCGTGGCTCAGCTTCAATACCCACGGCGGCTCTGCAGGACTGCTTCGCGAGGGCAAAGGCTCGACCTGGGAAGGTGGCATGCGCGAACCGACCGTTATGTATTGGCCTGGAAAGTTGAAAACGGGAATTGTTCACGACATGGGCGCAACGCTCGATTTACTCCCAACATTCGCCAAACTGGCCGGCGCGACACTCCCCGATGACCGCGTTTATGACGGTCACGATCTTTCTCCAGTCCTTTTTGGAACCGGAAAATCTCCCCGCGAAAACCTGTTCTACTATCACGGTGCAACCCTATTCGCCGTTCGTAAAGGCCAGCACAAAGCTCATTTCAAAACCAAAATCAGCTACGTGAGAGGCGCGAAACTCGAAGAACACGATCCACCGTTGCTCTATCATCTTGGCCACGATCCTCGTGAGAAATTCGATATTGCCGAAGGAAACGACGCCGTTATCGCAGACCTGAAAAAAGCGGCTGAAGCCCACAAAGCGACCATCAAGCCAGTCGAAACTCAGCTCGATGAGCGATTGCCGCCTGCGAAATAGCCGAACTGAGCCCACGACATGCATTTTCATGTCACAAAACCTACCAAATTGGGCAATTAACTGTGAACGAGCCAATGCACCTCATTTCCGCCATCGCGAACGACGTAGAGAACCAGCTTTCTGAAAGCCAGCCAGATCTTCATGATCCGGCTGTTTTTGGTGATTTGGTGCGCGCGCATCACCGCGAATTGATCGTTTACGCCCGGGCGCTGACCCGCGAATCAAACACTGCAAATGACATCGTTCAGGAAGCGTTCATCGTCGCTTTCGATAAAATGGACACGTTTGACGTGACCCGCGATTTCCCGACATGGATGCGTGGAATCGTCCGCAACAAATGGCGTGAGTGGGTTCGGAAAAACAAGCGTTATCAGTATTCCGATACCAACATCGCTGAGATGGACGCCGATATCGCCGCCTGGCAGGCCGAAAGTGCGGCCGGAAACCGCACTGTTTTTGATGCCTTGTCATCGTGCCTCGAACGCCTTCCCGAGAACCTTCGCGAAACAGTGAACGAATTTTATTACAATGACCAAAACGGCGAAGAAGTCGCAGAAGCACTCGGCGTTTCTCCGGCAGCCATTCGCAAACGCCTCCAACGCGCCCGCGAATTGCTGAAAGCCTGCGTCGATCGCAAAATATCAGACCAATCCCTCCAAGAATCATGAATCAGGAATCCAATATTCCCACCAAGAAGCCAGACGTGATGGACGCCCTCCTCAGCGAACACGCACGACTCGGCTCCGGCGAAGACACGGCTCTCGTCGAAGCGATTTTGCTTCGCACGGTAAACCAACCACTCGAGCTTCCCCAACCGATCGCCAAAGCGAGTTTCGGCTGGCAGGACTGGGCAAAAATGGCGGCAGCCGTCACCTTATTTTTTGGAATGACCGCACTGGTCCTTCATCAGATCAAAGGCGGGGAGCGGGCTGAAACTACATTTCAACTCACCGTGACCTACGCGACTGCCGACAACCAGCTGGCTGAACCTGATACGATGCCCGAAGAAAATCCAGCGCCATCAAATCGCATCGGAATCGTTCGTGACGTGACTGGGGTTGTGGCTGCGACTGATCTGAAACCAATCGCTCCCATCATGCAGGTTGCCGAGTTCACCTTGGTCGAAACCACTTCTCCGGCTGAATTAAACGGAACTTTTACTCCTTCGATTGATGTATTTGAAGCCGCCACTGCAGGCCGCGTTGAGTCCTTCGCGGTCTCCGCAAATCACAGCAAACGCACCGATTCAGCTCTCGAATACGATGGGAAAGTCGAGGTCAACCACCCCGAATTTCACATTCAAGCCGAACGGCTCGTGGTTCAGGCAAGCTCAAGTTCGACCGCGAGCTACGCATCAACCGGAGCCTTTCAGGCCTTTGGCGCAATCATTGAACGAACCCTCGAAAACGGACAGGTCGAAACCGCCAAAGCCGATGAACTCGTCTACAAGCCGAATGATCAATCGCTCGAATTGACCGGTGCAAAAATGGAACTAACCGCCGGCTCTAAAACGCTTCATTTTGACAACGAGAACGAGAAACTGATCCTTCGCCCCAACGGCTTTCAGGTCGTGCGAAAATAGCACCGTTTCAGTTTTGTCATTGGACAAGAGATCCAAGGCCCCTTTCCGTAAAGTATGACGGAAACTGGTGAGAATGTTCTTTGGCGAAAATTAGCGGCCGCCCTTCTTTTGATTGGCATCGCTCTCGGTGCATTTGGCGCACATTTGCTGCCGAAAAAACTCGGCGCGAGTTTCAATGCCGACGTATGGGACACCGCTGTTTTCTACCATCTAATCCACGGACTCGCCCTGTTCATCCTTGCTCTTCGCGGAACCAAAGTAGGGAGGTTTGTGAAGATCATTCTTCTCGCTGGAATCCTCTGTTTTTCCGGAAGCCTTTACGGATTGGCCGTCGATAACTCACTCAAGTTTCTCGGGCCCATTACCCCTCTCGGTGGACTACTGTTCATGACCGGTTGGGCGACTTTGATTTTCAAGAAATCGCTCTAACCCGATCCAATAGGGCTGGTTCGTGAAGCTCCGAAACCCATTTGTCATCCACTCCGTTCGCCGCTCCTAGGAGAGCTCCAACGACAGCTCCACGGTGACAGTTATCGCCACCGACCATCGCATTGGCCTGAATCCCACGGAAAAAATCATCGTGATATTTCCATGCCAGATAAATCGATGCCGGCATGGATTGATCGATATAACACGCCGGACTGTATTTCTGTCCGATGATTTGAGAATCCGGCAAATCAATCCAGCGTTCCGCTTTTTTCGCTGAAAACCAATCACCTGCCTCGCTTTGAATCGCATCTCGGAGCGGAACGTCCTCCCCGATTTTCCACAAGAGTCGAACCAGAGTGTCCGCAGCTAGTTGAACGTTTTTGTGTTCGTGCGTGAGCCCCACATGTTCTCTCACCGTCGCTCGAAGCGCCGCCAAATCCGGCTTTTCCGCCGCCAGACAAACGGCTGCGACCTGAGCCAAGCCTCCGATGTGTTCATCACGAATCGCGCATTTCCGGGGAGCCTTTCCCGACGCATATTTCATGAAAAAACCGCGGTGATATTCCTCCAAATATGTGTCCCGATGCCAACCTGGAGTCAGCATTAACTCGATGTAACGTTCCAGCCAGGCATCCGCCTCGTAGCCGCCACCCCCGTCCGACCAGCGCACCAATTCAGCCGCGAGTCGGTAGTTTACGGTGTTTTCGCCCGCTTCGAGAAACTGGTGATAGTGAATCCCCCGCTGTCCCCAGAAAGCCGCCTGTTCGCGCAGAATATCGCCTTTTTCATTCACCGGCGTGTATTCCGAACGCCACAGAATCGAATCAGCGTGGGGATTTTTCGGAGCTACAAATTCCTGCACCACCCCATAGTCTCGGACCAACGCATTTCGATCGTAATACCAGTGAACCGGCATCGCAAAAGCATCGGCGACAAGAGATCCCAGAAACGCACTTTTCCATGATGAATCAGGCATACACAGGAAACGCCTTCGCGGGTTTTTCGGACGACGTTTCTGAAGATGTGATTTTCCCGTGAGAGCCCCGCATGGTTTCAAGACAATACTTGAAAGCCGAAATGATTTTTCACGATCCAATAGGGTCTGTTCGATGAAGCAACCCTATTGGATCGTGCGAGCCGATTTTCTTCTGGTTTCGTGCTAGTTTGGTATCGATGCGATTTGGGAAAATCATTTTTCACGTGTTTTGCGGCGCGGTGATTTGGGGAAGCGGCAACAGAGCTGTTTTCGCGGATGATTTCATGTCTTTTTACTGCCTCAAATGCCACGGTGATGATCCGCAAAACCTCGAAGGTGAAACGGACCTGCGCAACTTTTCCGCAGCAAATCGGCATGATTGGCTCACGCTGATTGACCAAATTGATTCGGAGGAAATGCCGACAAAAGCACCATATCCGACACGAGCAGAACGCGATGCGATGCTTACCAAACTTCGTCACGATTTTACTCAAATCGAGTTCCCTGAGCTGGAATCTCCAAGGGTGCGACGACTAACGCGTGAAGAATACGCCAACACGCTGCGTGATCTTCTCGGCGTGGATCTGCGGGCGGGTGAAAATTTACCAATCGACGGTCAGGGAACGAGCGGTTTTTCGAATGACCGGGCCGCGTTGGCGATCACGCCGTCGCAGATGGAATTGCTGTTTGCTTCGGCTGAACGGGCGCTCGATGGCGCGTTTGCGATCGCCCTCGATAATCGTAAAACGAGCTCGTTTTCGGCTCAAAAAATGACCACGAGCGCTCCCGGTGTGAAGGCGCATCTCGATGGAATGATGGTGGTGCAACCGACTCATTTTCTGGAAGTAGAGGTCGAATTTCCGGTCGATGGATTTTATGAATTTTCCGCCAATGCAGCTACGATTGGTCAGCCGTGTGTTGCTCAGTTTTTTGTCTCAGGCGAAGTCGTCGCGGAAATCAAATTTGCAAAAAACGACATCAAAAATCCGATCAAAAAATCAGTGTCCACTTTTGTTCGGCGCGGGTTTCACTCGGTAAAAATCGGTAGCAAAAACCTCGTTCCCCATATTCCATTGCCACCGGATTTTGTTGGAAAAATTGATGAACAGTCTCGCAAAAATTCAGCCAACTTCCCTGCCCCGCCGGACGAAACTCCAGCAGCCCGCAAATTGCGTGAATCGTTGAATTTAAAAGCGCTCGGGATGCAGGAAAGCATCGAATACCTTACCGCGTTCGGAGTCGATGGTGATTCCCGGGAAATTGATCAGCGCCGTAAATATTATCACGAACATGAGGCTGATTGGGATCGGATTTTAACGAAACTGGCTCTTGAATCGGAGTTTTCAAAGACGGAATTAGCAGCGGCGTGGTTGGCAAAAAATCAGGATCGGCTACAGAGAAATCAGGAAATTCTGGATCGGGTTGCACACGTTGAATGGACGGATTGGATGGCGTATCAGGGAAAACTTTATGTCGAAAAATTTGCCGTTTCAGGTCCGGTTTTACCCGAATCGAATATCGCGCCGCAGGACTGGAATTTGATTCAGCGAATGCGGGAGCCAGTTGATCCGACCACGCTGGTTCGTGAATTTGCCGAGCAGGCATTTAGGCACCCCGTTTCCGAAGCTGAGCTTGCACCGTATGTCCGCGTCGTTCTCGAAGCGCAGCGGCGCGAGGAAGACCGGGCGCGTTCGGTGAAGCTAGCGCTCGCCGCGATTCTGATGTCATCCGATTTTCTATTTCGCGGAGATGAACAGAAAAATTCGCAAGAGGCGTCCGACCTCTCGTATTTTTTGTGGCTCTCAAAATCTGATTTGGAACTGGCTGAAGCAGATCTCAGAATTCCGGATGTGCTGAAATCTCAAATCGCGCGGATGCTGACGGATCCTCGTTCGGACGCGTTTTTTCGTCGCTTTTCAGATGAGTGGCTCGAACTCGAAGAAATTGCGCCTGACCGAAATCTCTGGCCTGATTTCACGCCCGACATTGCTGATTCGATGCGTGCTGAAGTTCATAATTTCATCGCAAAACTCGTTCGCGAAAACCGGCCGGTTTCCGATTTATTAACCGCCAACGAGTCGTTCGCTGATGAGAAATTAGCGGCCTATTATGAATCAACCGATCTGGAAAACTCGAATCGATTTGGCCTTCTCGGAAAAGGTGCCGTGTTGGTGGCAACGTCCTCGCCGACACGAACCAACCCAGTTCGGCGTGGAAAATGGGTCTGGGAAAATTTGCTAGGGTTGCCAGTGGGGGATCCCCTTCCTGACGCCGGCGAGCTACCGGGAGACGCGGGCGAGGCGCGGGGAAAAACGCTGCGTGAAGAACTCGCGGAGCATTCAACCAAAACCGAATGCGCTCGCTGTCATGAAAAGATCGATCCGATCGGGTTTGGACTGGAGAATTTCGATGCGACCGGTCGCTGGCGGACACTGGAAGCAGGAAAACCAGTCAATGCCACCGGCCAACTTCATGGCGGCAGAGAGTTCAGCGGGCCGGTAGAATTGAGGGAGCTGCTTATCGAAACCCGTGGTAATGAACTTGCCCAGAATGTCGCGCTTCGTCTGCGAGCGCTTTATCGGGGAATCGAAAATGAACCCGGCTTCCGATTTGAAGACCTCACTTCTTCGACAGGGCTGCGCGAAGTTTTGGAAACAGTTTTGGCAGAACCGTTTTCCGAGCAGTAGCCACTGGCACAGTTGTGGGTGGCGGTGTCTGTTCTTCAGCCACTGGTTTAGTTTCGACGGCCGTTGCGGTTTTTTTCGGCGCGACTGGTTTCGTCACCTCAGATTCCGTCTTTTTTCTGAAAGCCACGGTCTTTTTCGGCGCAGGTTTGACACTTTTGAATCCCGGAATCGGACTGTAACCGACAAATTTCGCTTTCGAATCCACCTTCGGCAAACTGAAGTCGAACACGCTGGCCCCGTGAATTTTCTTTCCCCGATAACGACGACCACTGCTCGCGCCATACATCACTTTTTTACCGTCCTCTTTTAGCGTTCTGAGATAAATCATCACGTGAGAAATCGGCGGCACCCGACCTGCCGTCGCATAAGTTCCTTCCCAAAATAGCAAGTCACCCGGCTTCAACTTTGAAAGACCGCTGTGATCGTGAGAATGCACGCCGCTAACTTTGTTCAACGTCCCTGCGTCTTTGGTCCAATGATACATCGCGTATAGGACGATCGCAGGATTTGCGAGAGGCCTGCTGCATTCAAGGTGTGCTGGACGGTCCCAGAGCAATCCATTCCTTTATTCTTCGGGGAATTCGAGCCGTATCGATAACCCAGCCCCTTTGTGGTCAATGCCAGCGCTTCACGAACGAGCTTTTGGACTCTGGGTTCCATCGTCGCGTATTCGACGAGATCCTGTGGCTTAATACTGGCTACGCTTGCTTTTTTCAAGGCAGGAGCAGCCACCGACATCGATCCGAACGCAAAAACAGACCATGCGGCAAGCGAAAGAAAGGATGCGGATTTTGAAAAGTTCACGATGTCGGAATAAAACGAAGTGAGGTGGTGATTTCTTAGATTAGACGCCAGCAAAAGTTAATAAATGCGAAATTCCGGCTCTACCGTCGTAATTTTTTGCAAAACCCGTTCCGTTCAGGAATAATGAGTCATGCCCGATTCCTCAAAATTCATCCTCGCGCTCGATCAAGGAACCACTAGCTCGCGGGCGATTATTTTTGGCGAAGATGGAAAAGCCAAATCGAAGTCTCAACAGGAGTTCGAGCAGATTTTTCCAAAACCCGGCTGGGTCGAGCACGATGCAATGGAAATCTGGCAAGCTCAGCTGGAAACCGCTCACGATGCGATTTCAAAGGCGGGTATTTCATCCTCCGATATTGCCGGGATTGGGATCACAAATCAGCGGGAAACCACCGTAATTTGGGATCGTCAAACGGGAAAGCCCATTCACAACGCCATCGTCTGGCAGGATCGACGAACGGCGGATTACTGCACCGGACTCCGTGAGGCGGGACATGCGGACGAAATTCAACAACGGACAGGCTTAGTGCTCGATGCGTATTTTTCCGGATCAAAAATCCGCTGGCTACTCGATCATGTTGAAGGGGCGCGGGAACGGGCGGAGGCCGGCGACCTGGCTTTTGGGACGATCGATTCGTGGCTGGTGTGGAATCTCACGGCGGGCCGGCTTCACATCACCGACGTGACCAATGCCTCCCGGACGCTGCTTTTTAATATTGAGATGCTGGATTGGGATCCCGAAATGCTGAAGCTCTTCGACATTCCTGCTGCGATTCTGCCAGAGATTCGCAGCAGTAGTGAAATCTACGAAAACGTAGAATCGACCATTTTTGGGCATCCCATCCCGATCGCAGGAATCGCCGGGGATCAGCATGCCGCGCTTTTTGGTCAGGCTTGCCATGCTCCCGGATTGGCAAAAAACACCTACGGCACGGGTTGTTTCATGTTGATGAATACAGGCGAAGAAATCGTGCGCTCGAAAAACAATCTGCTGACAACCGTTGCCTGGAAAATTGGCGACACGACCGAATATGCGCTCGAAGGCAGCGTTTTCATCGCAGGTGCGGTTGTGCAATGGCTCCGCGATCAACTGGGAATCATTAAAGATGCTTCTGAAATCGAAGCGCTGGCGAGTTCAGTGGAAGACAACGGCGGCGTCTATTTTGTTCCCGCCTTTGCCGGTTTGGGAGCTCCGCATTGGGATCAGTACGCGCGCGGTGGTATTTTAGGTCTGACGCGAGGGGCTTCGAAAGGCCACCTCGCCCGTGCCGCATTGGAGGGCATCGCCTTTCAAAGCGCTGAGGTGCTTCTCGCGATGACAGCAGATTCAGGAATCGAGTTGACCGAACTGCGGGTGGATGGCGGCGCATCGATGAATGCGTGTTTGATGCAATTTCAGGCCGATTTACTCGGAGTGAAAGTCGTGCGCCCAGAAGTCACCGAAACGACCGCGCTCGGTGCGGCCTATCTTGCCGGGCTCGCCGTAGGACTGTGGGAAAGCCGCGAAGCGATCGCAGAGCGTTGGATTGAAGACGCAAATTTCGAACCAAAAATGACCCGTGACGAAGCTGCGGAGCATTTGAAAAAATGGAAAAAAGCGGTCGAACGAGTGAAAGGATGGGAAGATTAAGCAGCTTCGTTTCGGATTTTCCGTTCGCTCTCCGATAAAATTAAGAAAAACCCGTTTGTCCTTGCCGCTCTTTGGCGTAGAAAAGTGATCGCTTTGAGAAACTCCGACCCAGCACCTTTCCACGATCGGATAGGGTATGATCGACGAACCAACCCTGTTGGATCGTTTTTTCTCGCCGTCTTGTTTTTCGCGATGCTTTTTTCCAGTGAGATTGCAATCGCTCAAGCAACTGGCCCATCGGTATCCAGTTCCGTCGATCGGGCTAAATTTGGGGTCGGCGAGCTGAATCAATATACGATTTCAATTAACAATGGCGTGCCAACCAAACCGGTTCCCCAATCGCTCAGCGTTCCAGGTTTGATTATTCAGCAGACTTCGAGAAACCAAAGTTATATCAACGGCGCCACTCGATTTGATTTCATTTTCACGGTGATTGCCGAAAAGGCGGGCGACTTCATCATTCCCGAAATCGAAATCGAAGTCGATGGATTGCCGGCAAAAACCGAAAAACACGCGCTTTCGGTTTTTGAGCGCAAAACACCCAAATCTGCGATGGATTCGACCCGGCCTTATTTTGCGGTTTTGGAAACCGAGGTGAAAGAGATTTACGAAAATCAGATGATCCCATTCACGATGACCGCGTTTTCGAAGGCCCAGATTCAGGAAATCGGCAAAGCGAGTCTGGAGCATGATGCCATCGTCGTTCGCCGTCCCAGTAAACTCACATTTGGAGCGCGGGAAGTTGACGGACTTCAATTTTATACGGCGATTGTTCCAGCAACGATGTTTGCTCTGAAATCGGGGAAGTTCAAAATCGGCCCCGCAGAAATGTCAGCGCGAATCGTCGATACCGGTTCGAGCTTTGGTCCGCGGATGTTGCTCGCGCGGATGCGAAATCAGTCGATGACGAGTAATTCGCTCGAATTGAACGTAAAGCCGCTTCCTCCGGGAAAACCGGCGTCGTTTACTGGTGGGGTGGGAAATTTTTCGGTGACGGCGATGGCTTCAACCCAGCAAGTCACGGTAGGCGATCCTATCCCGCTTGAGATCGTGGTTTCCGGAACAGGAAATTTTGAAACGATGGGTGCTCCCAAATTTTTGTCGCTTGGGCCGGCTGACTGGAAGACGTACGAAGCACGGAAAATTCTCGACCCAACCGAGGATTCAGATGGTCTGACTCCCGGAAAAGTGACGTTTTCCCAAATCGTGATTCCGCAGAAAGAGATGACACAAATCCCGTCGTTTGAACTGTCCTTTTTTGATCCGACAACGGCCACCTACAGCACGCGAACCACCCAACCGATTCCGATTCAGGTCGCTCCCGATCCGAGGGCAAACCAACCGGCCGCAGCGATGATGTCGAACGCAGGAGCTCAAAACGGAGCATCCTCCATGCCTGACACCGCAAAACCAGCTGCACAGTTCAACGATATCCTGACGATTAAAACGCTCCCTCCAACGTGGCGAAAAATGCCGGTCGCAGCCACTTCACAACCGATGTTTTGGATCGCCCAAGCAGTGCCTTCGATCACGCTGTTCACGTTGCTTGGAATTGGATTGGTTCGCTGGGCCGGGAGACGTTCGGCGCGAAAAAACGCCGCGGACGACGGAAAACCGCAATCGTTTACTCAAGCCGCTGCGGCGATTCCATCCGCCAATTCACCTCGGCCAGAATACTACACCGCTGTGAAGCAAACTCTCGTCGCACTTGAGCGTGAGCAGGCCGGCAAAGATAAAAGCCGAATTCCACCCGAGACGTTGAAGGCCAAAGAAGCCCTCGCGTCACGCTGCGAATGGCTACTTTACGGAGCTGAAGAAGCTCAGCGAACCGGAAATGTGTCCGAACGGGAAGCGGCGGAAACCCACGAAATTTTGAAGCACCTCGGCACTGTTCCGCCCAATCTGGCTAAGGCAAAAGCGCGAGCAGAAGTTCGTGGCAGTTCGAAACCGAAACCTAAAACCGACGATTTCGACTTTTGAAAGCGGCCCGACTCATTCTCTTTTTCGGTCTCATTCTGGGCTGGGCGGTTGCTGCTCAGGCAGATCAACGCGACGTGCTTTTCGCTCAAGGAAACGCCGCTTTTCAAAGCGGAAAATTCGCTGCGGCGGAATCGGAATATCGAAAACTCATTCAGGCCGGCAAGGTTTCTGAGGACGTGTTTTTTAATCTCGGAAACGCAATTTTCCGCCAAAACCGACCCGGCGAAGCGGCACTCTGGTTTCAGCGGGCTCGGGTTTTTGATCCGCGCATGACTGAGGCCAATCAAAACCTTACGTTTTTGCAAAAGACCCACGGCTATCTCGAAATTGAACGAAAGCCACTCGATGCCTTTCTCTTCAATCGGAAACCGACTGAACTCACGATCTACGCGTGGATCGGCGCCTGGGTGTTTTTGCTGAGCCTTGCCGCGATGATCATCATTCGAAAACTGCGCGACTGGCGTCCACTACTCATCATCATCAGCCTATTCGGCCTGTCCCTCGCGATTGCTGCGATTTGGGCAGGAAGTCGACGATCCGACACCTTAGCGATCGAAAAATTCGCCGTCGTTAAAGGAGGCAATGTTTCTGCGTTGACCGCACCTGCTCCCGGAGCCGAAGCAGTGATCGCTTTGCCGCCGGGTTCCGAGGTCCGAATTCTGCAAGACCGCGGCCCATGGAAATACGTCGATATTCCGGGTGAATTGCGCGGATGGGTCGATTCTAAATCGGTCGCCGCGATTTGGCCGTTGGAGCAGTAAATCTTTTTCACGTCCATTCCGGCCGCCGAATTTGAAATGGAATCTTCCGTGAATGGGTAGGCCTTCACGATTATTGAAGAAGTGCTGGAATCGGTCGTTTACCGTTGACAAATGGGCCTCACACCGATTTCATGACGGCAGAAAACTTTACGTAAAACACTTTATTTCGATCCATGAAAAAACTGATCAACGATCCCCTGAATGTCGCCGACGAATTGATGGCGGGCCTTATCGAAGCCTACAATGGCGAGTGCTCGCTCGTAGGACGCCGTTCGATTGTAAAAAATGATATTCCTGACAATAAAGTCGCGCTACTCGTTGGTGGCGGTGCAGGACACGAGCCGATTTATCATGGTCTCGTCGGACGAAATTTGGCCGATGGTGCGGCTTGTGGCGACGTTTTCGCAGCGCCCTCCCCTGACATCGTTTTAGAAGCGACCGAAGCCGTCAACAAAGGCAACGGCGTCCTCTATTTGTATGGAAACTACGCGGGCGACGTGATGAATTTCGACATCGGCGCGGAAGATGCCGAGGACGAAGACATTGAAGTGAAAACAGTTCTGATCTGCGACGACGTTTGCTCAGCGCCAGTGACTCAAAAACACGATCGCCGCGGTGTTGCCGGTTTGGTCCCGATCGTAAAATTGGTTGGTGCTGCTTCGCAAACGGCGGGCTCACTCGACGAATTGGCCGCTTTTGCTGAAAAAACCAATCTTCAGACTCGTTCCGTCGGCGTTTCGATGTCTCCGGGATCGATTCCAGCAACCGGAAAGCCAACGTTCGAACTCGACGATGACAAAGTAGGACTCGGTATGGGCATTCACGGCGAGCAAGGCGTTGGTGAAATCCCAATGACCACAGCGGATGAATTGACGCCACAAATCATCGATCTGATTTTTCAGGACTTCGATGACGACACTGATGTGGAAGCCCTCACCGAAGGCGACGAAGTCATCGTGTTTGTAAATTCACTCGGTTCCACCACTATGATGGAGCTGTTGATTTGTCTCCGCAAAGCCAAAGAAATTCTCAACGAGCGCGGAATTAAAGTGTACGACGTCTTGACCGGACCGTTAGTGACCTGCCAGGAAATGTCAGGCATTTCATTCTCGTTCACCCGCGTGGACGACGAGTTGAAAGCCGCGTGGGACATGCCTTGCCAGTCGAACTGCTTCTCCAAGATGGAAGGCCGTTACGGCGGCTAAGGTGCTGAATCCAAATTCAAGTAGCGGAAGATGGAAAATCTTCCGGCCTTGTTGATTCAAAGCGACATAATCGGTTTTGATCGCCGATCATACGCGGTTAGGTTTAGGCCATGAAGAACCTTACGAGAAGACACACCTCAATTGCGAGCGTGCTTCTCGCCTGCGCGATCGCAGCTGTACTGTATGGCTCCAGCTTGTTGTCCGACTTTCAATTGCAGTCGAAAATGGCCAATGAGATTCATCCTGTTTGGCAAAAGTTTGATACAGGGCAGATTCAGAATGGATCTGATCTCTCCGCTTTCATCAAAACACATCCGCCCAGCGAACAAGTGGAGAGTGGTCCGTTCTCGGAGCTTCAGTATTTTCAGAATTACGATTCGTCAAAACCAGCTCTGTATTTTTCCAGCTTGAACATCACCGCAAAGAACGGCGCTCTTGTCCGGGCTTCCGCTGACAGTTGCACTTGGAACAAAGTTTTTTTCGATTCACTGAGTCGGGCTGACGACGTTGAGCTTCAAAAGCTGCACGACGAATCCAATTCATATCCCCTCAAAACTGCCCCATGAGCCGAAACATCATCATTCTCTTTCTACTGCTCATTTTGTTGCAGCCATCGGGCTACTCCCAAGAAATGACGCGAATATTGTTCGTCGGAAACAGCTATTCCGGGCAAATCCGCAAAACGCTTACGAATTTGATAAAGGCTTCGCCTGAAGGGAAGACCACCGAATTGGAATTTATCACCCCTGGAGGGAAAACGTTGGGATTCCACCTCGAGACTCAAGCGACTCTGGAAAAGATTAAAACAGGGAATTGGGACTTTGTGGTTCTTCAGGACCAAAGCCAGACTCCGGCAGCGTTTCCTAAGAAATTCGAATCTGCCGTGATTGATCTCGATATATTGATCGATGCGAGTGGTGCGAAGACTGTTTTCTACCAGACGTGGGGGCGCAAAGACGGTGACAAAATGAACCTTCAGACGATGCCTACCTACAAGGCGATGCAAAAAAAGTTGAGCGACAGTTACGCCAGTGCCGCGAAACGTTGCGACGCCATTCTCGCCCCGGTGGGAGACACGTGGGCAAAGGTTCGAAAAGCAGATCCCAAATTGGGAGATTCGTTGTATAAATCGGACGGGAGTCATCCGTCAGCACAAGGCGCCTATCTTGCGGCTTGCGTGTTTTACGTCACGTTTTTCGAAAAATCTCCGGCAACGATCGAGTACAAAGGAGGCCTTTTCGATGTCGAAGCCACGGCGATTCTCAATGCAATTACCCTTCCCGAAGGAAAACCGACGCCCTCCGCTTTCCCAGCCGACCGCACATTGACGAACGCAAATGGAAATGAGATCGAAGTGCGCATTTTGGGCCGATCCAAGACCCAGATTTTCTTCACAAAGAATGGAAAGAATCACACTTACGAGATCGATCAGCTTTCAGAAGCGGATCAAACATTCATCAGAGCGTTGCCGATCAATCGGTAAACGGGCAAACCGCCTCAATGCCTTACTTGATCGCTTCCTCAATCTGCAAACGCGTGTGAGACGTCCGATTGCCGCTTGCTGGGTTGATGGTTTCGATACGCATTTCGTCGACCATCCAAATATCGCCCATTTTCTTGCCGTGAATGACTTCGAAGCGACGAATTGGACGACCTTTGGCGTTGTAACCGATCATCTTGAGCATTCCGCCACTGGTTTTGTCCACCCAGCAATCTACGGTTGAGTAAAGTCCCGCGCCGTCAGGATTGATCACCCGAACCACCCAGGTCTCGCGATTCTTAATTCGCTGGGTATCCACAATCTTTGCGTTCGGCCAGTAAAGGAAACGCATTGAAAGATCATCGTAAGTCACATCCGTTCCGCGAAGGGTGGTGCCATAATTTTTCGGGTCAACGGGCGACAGTTGAGCGCCCCCTTTGCCTTCATAAAGCGCAAATTTCTTATCTTTCCTGTCGAGATAGATGATGTGCGCAGGATCGGAAAAAATGAATCGAATCGCTTCCGGCTTCAGCGACAAAATGAATGGCACTTTTTTATTAAAACCGACCCGAAGCTGTCCGCTGAAGTCGCGATCAAAAAGGGTGTAGCTGTAACGAACCAATTTCATCACCTCATCAGCAGTGAGTTGATCAGGAGTTTTTCCTGCGAAAGGACTGGTTTCCTGACTATTCACCGCGCCCGACGATACGAACAGGGCAAGGGCGGAAAGAAGTGCTGGAACGGTTTTCATAAAACGGAATGATAAAAATGACATTTTACTATAAACGTTAGAATCCGGCGTTTCATTCAAAATTCTTACATAATTTTCCAGATTTGGTGAAAAAACCGCCTTATTCTCGCAAAAAGCCGTCCCGCCATGGAAAACCACCGCCTTGTCCTCCCCCAATATTTAAACCACTACGGCTTTCTCTTCGGCGGCTACCTACTCGCCTGGGTCGATGAAATGGCCTACCTCGCGGCCAGTTCCGAATTTCCCAACTCCAAATTCGTCACCGTTGGGATGGACGATGTTGAATTCAAAAAAACCGTTCGCGAAGGCTCGATTCTGCATTTCAATAGCCAGCGCGTCGGGCAGGGCAACACCTCAGTGACCTATGCAGTCTCGGTTCGACGGGAGGAAATTGAGATTTTTTCCACCAACGTGACCTTGGTTCAGGTTGACGACAACGGGGTGAAAACGCCCCTGCCACGCTAAATTGAATTTCCCCCATGAGCGACGCCCCAGAAGACTTTTTTGCCGACGAAGAACTTTCGCCGGTTTCGATCGATCCCAATGCCCCCCATCTCGTCGTGGCTGGCTCATTGAATATTGACTATGTGATGCGGGTGGGCCGTCTACCCAACCCCGGTGAAACCATCGCAGCGGCCGAGATGGTTACTAATTTTGGCGGCAAAGGTGCCAACCAGGCAGTTGCGGCAGCCCGTCAGGAAATCGAGGTCACACTGATTGGATCTCTCGGCGACGACGAAATGGCTCGTCCCTACCGAACGCGACTCGAAAACGAAGGTATCAACGTCGATCTGATTAAAAATCAACCCGGCATCCGATCCGGTTCTGCATTCATCGCCGTCGATGATGAAGGCGAAAATACCATCATCGTATCTCCGGGAGCAAACGCGATCACTTCGGTTGACGAAATTCATCACGCTGAGGCCGCAATTCAGAAAGCGGACGCGTTGTTGGCTCAATTTGAAATTCCAATTTCGACCATCGTCGAAGCCGTAAACGCCGCGAATCTCGCCGACGTGACCGTTATTTTGAACCCCTCCCCGATCCGGACGACATTTCCGTGGAGCGAGATTCAGAGCGATTACGTGATCGTCAACGAATCCGAAGCCATTGAATTGCTCGATTTTCTTCCCGGGCAAATCCGCGATCTGCCTATGGTTCGCCAGCAGCTGGATGAATTCAATATCGGCACGCTCGTAATCACACGTGGAAGCGATCCAACTCTCGTTTATCCGGAGTTCGAAGATCCATTCGAAGTTCCAACCATGGCCGTACTTCCAATCGACACCGTCGGCGCAGGCGACGCATTCGCTGGCTGCTTTGCATCTCAAATCGCGCGCGGTGTGGATTTGCGCGATGCGGTTCGCTCCGCAAATGTCGCGGGAGCGCTTACCACGCTTGGCGCAGGCGCCCAGAGCCCGATTCCGGATCTCGATCAAGTCGAACAGCACGTTCAGCAATTTCCCTGATTCACGAAGCAATAGGGTTGGTTCGCCGAACATACCCTATAGATTCGTTTTGCCTTTTCGAAGCAACCCTGTTGGTTAGGAAATGGGTAGAACAGAGTCTCATTTTGGAACTGGTATTCGGGGGTTGCCATACTCGCTCAGAGACGCTTTATATCCCTATGATCACACCATGTCTCGATCCTGATTTTGTTCCTGCTGCCGTATGGAATCGTAACTTCCGTGAAAAGGTCGCCGCAGATTCGAAAGCTGAGGATTTCGAAATTGCGCTGACGCGCCCCGATGGTGTCACGTTTCGGCATTCAGCCAGAATCCTTGAACCAACCGAATCAAACGCGGCTCTGAATCAAAAATATGTTGAGCGGCTTCTCAAATTTCTCCTGTGGGCGAAGGGAGGCAGTCGGGTTCTAATTTCGGGAAACACTGACTTAACACGCTTTCTCGCCTCGGAGTATTCGGAAAACGGCACACGCAAATTCGATTGGAAAACGTTGGGAGAGAATGTCTTCGGCGAAGCAATTTCGGTGACGTCGGTGAATGAATCGGATCTGCCGGAGGAAAATCTCGCCACGACTTCACAGGGGAAAAATCTTGATGGCTGCCGGATTGGTTTTGATCTGGGCGGTTCAGATCGAAAATATGCCGCGGTGATCGATGGAGAAGTCGTTTTCTCAGAGGAAGTTGCCTGGGATCCCTACTTTCAATCCGACCCTGACTACCACTACAAGGGAATCGTCGACAGCCTCGCCAAAGCAGCCGCCTATCTTCCCAAAGTTGATGCGATTGGTGGCTCCGCCGCAGGAATTTATATCAATAATGAAGTGCGACTCGCCTCACTTTTCCGCGGCGTTACGGATCCAGCTGTTTTTCAAAAGCGGGTTCAGCCGATGTTTACCGATATCGTTGCTGAGCATTATCCTGGAGTTCCTTTTGAAATCGCGAACGACGGCGATGTCACCGCTCTCGCTGGTGCGATGAGTTTAAATACAAATGGTGTCCTCGGAATCGCCATGGGAACAGCCGAGGCAGTTGGCTATGTGAATACGAGTGGTCAAGTGACTCCGCAACTCAACGAACTCGCGTTTGCACCGGTCGACTATCGCGAGAATGGCCCCGCTGATGAATGGTCCGGCGACTCGGGCTGCGGTGTTCAATTTTTCTCGCAACAAGGAGTCGCGCGCTTAACTGACAAGGCAGGTTTCAAGTTTGGAGACATGCCATTTCCCGAGCAACTCATCGAGGTGCAAAACGCAATGAACGACGGGCACGAAGGTGCCCGAAATATTTATGATACGCTTGGCGTTTGCTTCGGATATTCGATAGCTCACTATGCAAAATTTTACGACATCAACACGCTGATCATTATGGGGCGCGTCACCTCCGGCTCCGGCGGAGACCTGCTCATGGATCGTGCGAAAGAAGTTCTCACGGCGGAATACCCTGAGCTTGCAGAAAAGATTACGTTCACAATTCCGGATGAGAAAATGAAGCGACATGGCCAAGCGATCGCGGCCGCTTCACTTCCGACTCTGGCTTAGTCGCCCGATCGAACGATTGTCATTGATAGCGAAATCGTTATCATCGCGGCATGTTTAGAACCTTTCTCGCGATCGTTTTTGCTGCATTTTGCTTCCATGCTTCGGCGGAAGAAAAACGCCCGAATATCCTCGTCGTCCTCACGGATGATCAGCGTTACGACGCGATGGGCTTTCTCGATCATCCGTTTTTGAAGACGCCTCATCTCGACGAGTTGGCGGCCACCGGGATTCATTTCAAAAACGCAATCGTAACAACTTCGCTTTGTTCGCCGAGTCGCGCTTCGATTTTGACGGGGCAATTCGCACACAACCATCGGGTAGTCGACAACTACAATCCGATTCCTGAAGGGCTCATTTATTTCCCCGAGTATTTGCAGAAAAATGGCTACGAAACCGCTTTCATCGGCAAATGGCACATGGGCGGCGAGATCGATCACCAACAGCCCGGATTCGATCACTGGATCAGTTTTAAAGGACAAGGTGTCTATTTCGCCGATCCGGCCGAGGCGAAAGTGAAGGGCCGTTTTGTGCCACAAGTCAATCGCGACGGATTCAACATCAATGGCAAACGAGTCGAACAAAAAGGCTACATCACAGATGAGCTGACCGAATACACGCTCGATTGGTTGAAGGGCCGCGAAGGTGAAAACGATGAGAAGCCATGGCTCTGCTATCTTTCGCACAAAGCAGTTCACGCAGATTTTTTACCATCCAATCGCCATGCTTACATGTATGAAGACGCCGAATTCACGCCGCCAAAAAGCTGGTCGGACTCACCAGATGAATTCACAGATGTTCCGCGTTGGGTTCAGAACCAGCGCAACAGCCGCCACGGGGTTGAGTTTGCCTACTATTCCGATCTCGACATCGCGACGTATTACAAGCGCTACTGTGAAACAATCGCGGCGATCGATGAGAGTTTGGGGGAAATACGGGCTCAACTGAAAGCCGCTGGCGAACTGGAAAACACACTGATCTTATATCTCGGCGACAACGGGTTTCTCTTCGGCGAACACGGCTTGATCGACAAACGCTGCGCATACGATGCGTCGGTTCGCATCCCGATGGTCATGTCATGGCCGGCTGGAATCAAAGGCGGGCAAACGCTCGAGCAAGTGGTCGCGAACATCGATGTGGCTCCGACCATGCTCGACGCCGCCGGTTTGGAAACACCGGAACAAATGGACGGCATGAGCTTTCTCCCGCTCGCAAAGGGAAAATCAACCGAGTGGCGCGATTACATTCTCTACGAATATTTTTGGGAACGAAATTACCCGCAAACGCCGACGATGCATGCGGTGATCGGCGAGCAATTCAAGTATGTCCGTTACCACGGAATTTGGGATGTCGATGAACTTTACGACCAAAAAAATGATCCCGACGAGAAAACAAATTTGATCAACGATCCGAAATACGCCAAGACCGTCGAGAAGCTGAACAAGCGGCTTTTCGAACTCCTAAGAGAAAGCACCGGAACCGAAATGCCGATCCTCGATGATCGCGGCACGAAGTTTTTGCACCGCAAAAAAGGCGGCACAAAATCAGCTGAGTTTCCAGATTGGTTTTATCGTGATCCGGAAGGAAAGTGAGGGATAGATGAAGTGGGCATTTGCAATATTCGTATTTCTAATTCTTCTGGCGTGGCTTCCGGTTCGGCGATTTATTTTACTTCAAAAACTTTCCCCCTCTGCATTTCTTCATCCCATGGCCCCATATTTGGATCTCGAAATTGCACTGCGTTATCTTAAACGCAATAATTTGAGGAAACCTTTTTGTGTGATTTTCCTCCTAGCGATTTCAACTGTTTTGGTGATGTCAATGATCAGCTGGATTGGATATCTGGTGTATCAATTTTCAACTTAGGGTGAAAAAAACCTGAGAATTGCAATCGAAATAGAATCACCAGGGGTTCCCACCAACTCGCCATTCTTCGACCAAATCAGTCGGAATATCTTCCAAAAACCGGGACGGCCGCTGAATGACATTTCCATTATGAGCGCCGTGCCACATGTTTGGATACAGCAAATACAGCTCGTCTTTCGCTCGCGTCACAGCAACGTAGAACAGGCGCCGCTCTTCTTCCAAGCCGCTTTCGTCTTCGCCATCTTCGTCGAGGACGCGGGCATTTGGAAACATGCCTTCGGCCAGCCAAACTACAAAAACAACCCGCCACTCGAGGCCTTTCGCCTGATGGACTGAGCTTAAGCAAACGGACTCTTTGTCGCTTTCTTCCTGAGTCGCGCCAACAGCATCCTGCCCCGCCAACAGACTCAGTTGGGAGAGAAATTCCGCCACGTCTTCAAACCCTTCGCTGTAGCGTTCCAGCTGACGAATATCCTGAATCCGGTTGTCGTAATTCGGAAATTTCGATCGCATGTAGTCGTCGTAAACACCATTGGCGATCGACGAAATCATCGCCACAGGCGGATACAATTCGCCCTCGGCACTGATCAATTCATCAAGCGTGTAGGCGAGTTGCTCCCACGCTTTTTCACCTTTTTTCGGGACTTTAAAATCGAGCAGGTATTCGCTGAATGTTCCAATCACTTCGGCTTGAGCTCCTTCGCTACCACGCCATGAACGCCACAAGTTATCCGCTGTCTTTGCGCCAAAACCTGGTAGCATTTTCACAATGCGTTTAAAAGCAATTTCGTCGCGGCGGTTCGCTGCGAATTTGATGAACGACGCCACGTCTTTGATGTGGGCCTGCTCGAAAAATCGAAGGCCACTGGTGATGAAAAACGGCACGCCGCGCCGCGTGAGCTCCATCTGAATTTCCATCGACTGATAGTGCGCCCGATACAAAATTGCGATCTCCTCAAGTTCGATTCCTTCGTCGCGAAGCTCCAAAATTCTTTGCGCCACAAACTGCGCTTGAGTCGACACATCAGCCACCGGAACCAAAGCGGGAAGCATGTCGCGATCGGGCCGGGCAGGAGCGAGATTTTTCTTAAATTGCTCGCGGTTCGGCGCAATCGCCGCGTTCGCAAACGTCAGAATTTCAGGAACACTTCGGTAATTAGTCTCAATCACATAGCGTTTTGTATCTTCATAACGATCGGGGAATTCGAGGATATTGCGGAAATCAGCTCCGCGCCACGAGTAGATCGATTGGGCATCATCACCAACCACCATGACATTTTTTTGCGGCATCCCGAGGAGATCGATCATCTCGGCCTGCACCTGATTGGTGTCCTGATACTCATCAACAAGAACGAACTCGAACTGCTTTTGGTAGATCTCGCAGATGTCTTTATTCTCCTTCAGCAAAAGGAGCGTCTTCACAAGGAGGTCATCAAAATCCATCGAATTTGTGTCCTTCTTTTTCTCCTCGTAAGCAACATGGAGCCCTTCGATTTGCTCCATCAGATGATAGAAATACGGATACCGTAATTCGACAACTTCATCGAGCGTTTCGGAAGTATTTTCCGCGAGCGAGAACATATTCCCGAGCACATCCGGCTTGGGAAAGCGCGTTTCTTTGACGTCGATTTTGCTTTCGGCGATGACCGATTGCATCAACTCCTTCTGGTCTTCCCGATCCATGATCGAAAAACCGGTTTCCCAACCAAGGCGGGCCGCGTGACGCCGCAAAATTTTATTACCAATCGAGTGAAACGTCCCGCCCCACAAATCCGCGGTGTTGCTCGAAACCAGTTCTTCGACCCGCTCCAACATCTCGCGGGCCGCTTTGTTGGTAAAGGTCAGCAGCAGGATATTTTTAGGATTGATCCCGTTATCCAGCAAATACGCAACGCGATAAGTCAGCGTCCGCGTTTTGCCCGACCCGGCGCCTGCAATAACCAGCGCCGGCCCCGGAGGAGCCGTCACCGCGTCGAACTGAGAGTCATTGAGTTCCTTCTCATAATCGATATTCGAAGGAGCGTTCGCGGGAACGCGGTTGATAGTATAATCACGGGCCATATTTCTGAGTCACGCAGCATAGCCAGAAATGGCGGTGCGACGCAGAAAAAATTCCAATCCGGAATTTTATTTCTTCCCCCCATCCTTTTTCTTCTTAGGCTTTTTCGGTGCATCGGGATGCGTCGGCCCACCTCCCAAATACGGTTGCCCATCAAAATCATACGAAAGCGACTCGACATGGCGTGGATCTTTCGCATCCACTAGCTGCGATGTCAGCTTCTCGGAATAACGCTTCAGGTCATCTGCATATTTAGGATCGTCCGAAATGTTGTTAATTTGCTCGGGATCGTTTTTAAGATCAAACAATTCATCCGCAGGGCGCTTCGCAAAACACAACTCGTAGGCCATGCGGTGCTTGTCATCTTTGTCCTTATTATCGAGGATGTACGTTTTTGTCGGACCATTGTCGGTGTCGCCAAACCAGGTGTTTGGAACCGATGCTTTCTTCCATTCCGGAGTGCCGTTCGGCCAGCGATCCGGTTCGTAATTGCGGATATAAAGAAAATCATTGTCGCGAATCGAACGCATCGGAAATCCACCCATGTCCGGCGCTTCCTGGCTCGGAACGTGACGCTCTTTTCCAGTGAGAATGAAAGGGCGCAACGCTGAATCGCCCCCACCGGTGACTGCAGCAAGCAAGCTTTGCCCTGAAACAACTCCGGGGATTTTCACTCCAGCGGCTTGGAGAAACGTGGGTGCAAAATCTGTCGTAGATACAAATCCATTCAACACCTGCCCTGCCTTCACTTCACTCGGCCAGCGCATCGCCAATGGAACGCGCGTACCGCAGTCGTAGAGATTGCTTTTGCAACGCGGAAAGGGCATTCCGTGATCGCCCGTGATCACAACAATCGTATTGCCTGCCTCACCCGAGGCCTCCAGCAACGCGAGAGCTTTTTCCACATCGGAATCGAATCGCTCGACCTCGAAATAATAATCAGCCACATCACTTCGGACTACTTCCGAGTCCGGATAATGCGGGAACAGTTTTATCTTCGAAATATCCATGCCCGACTTCTGCCCCGAATTCAATTCGTAGCCACGATGAGGATCTGACGCTCCCAACCAAAAACAAAAGGGCTTGCCCTCAGGACGGTTCTCCAAAAATTCTCCAAACCCTTTTTTGTTCGGTTCACCAGCGGGATGATTTTCTTTCCACTTCCCAGTCAGTTTCCCCGGGCCCCACGATTTCCGCCAGGAACCGGTGTGATATCCAGCGGCTTTGAGCAGGTGCGGATAGGTCTCGATTTTGTCATCCAGAGTGCTCCATAAATTTGCGCCACCTTCCAGCTGCCAGTGGTAGCGACCCGTCAAAATCGCATTCCGTGACGGCGTGCATGATGGAGAAGAAACATACGCGTGGTTAAACAGCACCCCCTCCTTTGCAATTCGATCAAAAGCCGGCGTTTTCACCACCTCATCATTCTGATAAGCAGAAGCATGCGGCCACCCCCAGTCATCCGCGATGCAAAATAGGATGTTTGGGCGTTTTTCTTGCCCGTTTGCCGAAAGAATCGACACAGACAAGCAGGCTAAAAACAACAACAGTCGTGAATTCATATCGCTATTGTTCAGGGATTTCATCCTGAAAGGAATCAAAAACAGCTCCGCATTTGGGTGGGGAATCGCGGTTTCACGATCAAACAGGGTTCGCTCATTGAATCGCCCCTATTCGATCGCTGAAATCTTCAGATCGAATTATTTCCAGTCACTTCCAACCTTCAGAATGCATAAATGAGCTATTATACCCCGAAATTCCTGACAACTCTCTAAAAATCAATGTATAACATAAATTATGGCTACAGCTTGAATTTAACTATAAACTAGATTAATTGTAAAAATTCTAAAAATTGACTCTCAATTACTTGAATTTTTTTCAAAAATAAGGTAAAACACCGGAAGTCTACCTCTGATGAGCCCGCTACTTCGATATGAAATATTTACTCTCATCGCCGTGTTTTCTGCAGGATTTGCGATGAAACCGGCGTATTCCGCTGATAAGGTCCTTTATCTAGGCGACTCATTGAATATGGGAGCCTTCGGAACGACGATTGATACCAATTTTCGAAATGCAGGATTCGACGTCCACACGGTTGTTGCTGGAGGAGCCAGCCCTTATTATTGGCTCAAAGCTTACCAACCCCTTCCCTGCACGATCGGATATTGGGAGAAAACGACAGCTTCTGATAAACGTCTCGGCTACGTCCGTGCGGTCCCCAAAATCGAAGATCTAATCGAAAAACACTATCCCAATGTGGTCGTTGTTCAGACTGGGATCAATTTATACGCAACACTGCGTTCTCGCCGTCGGCCAAAAGCGGAGAATAAAGAAGAAGTTCGTTCCTTGATCGATCAAATGTGCAAAGCGATCGCAGACGTCGATGCAAAGGGATACTGGATTTTACCCCCGAACTCTCACCAAAAGCGATACAGCAACGAACTTCAGTCGGAACTCGTAACCATCATGCGCGACGTTGTAAAAGAATATAACGGAGCCGTTTTCGAGAGCCAGAAGTACACCAAATTTGACGATCCCTATCCTGCCACAGACGGAATTCACTATGGTTCGATTGAGGCCCGTGAATGGGCTACTCGGGTGACTTCGGATTTCAACGTATATATGAAGATCAATTCTTCATACGCGTCAAAGGTCCCAATTCGAGCAACTCCAATCGCAGTTTCACCAGACTCCACCGCCGCGTATTTATCTGTGGATAGGAAAAAAATCAAGACTGCGGGGGATATAAAATCTCGGGCAGATTTTAATGAGCCGGTCGAACTGGATTTAAGACTTGTTGAAAAATCGACGCTACCCGCAACTGAACTGAACCGGGTGACCTACCCGAACGCGCTCGGAATTTACGAATACGAAATCATCCGGGATCGAAAAGGAAACTACCCCTACAAAAAAATTCGTGGAGCTCACGGCATCGTATTCAATCGTAGACTTACCGGTGCAGCGAGACGCAGCGTTGGCGATACCATTTCGCTTAAACTCGTCCCGCTTTCCCATTACAAAACTTTACAGACTTGGCAAACGATCGACGACCTTCGACCAAACTTCGATCTACCACCTTATACACCTCGACTCGACTGATGTCGATCGACTCCAAAACGCCTTTTCCCGAAGGCTTGCCCTCTCCAAGGCAGGAATTCATCATCAATGATTCCACCAGTACCGGCGATCGTTTGGATCGGGCACTGGTGGAATTTTGCGGTTCAAAGCAACTCGAATTTTCCCGGTCGAAAATTCAGGATTTTATCAAAACCGGCTGCGTTGAGGTCAATGGCAAGACAGCGACGAAAGCTAAATTAGGAGTATCTCCCGGCGATAAAATAGTTCTGACGCCGCCCGACAAAAAGCCAGATGAACTGATCGCTCAAGACATCCCGCTCAACATTCTTTACGAAGACGACCACCTACTTGTAATCAACAAACCCATTGGACTCGTTATTCATCCCGCAGCGGGAAATCCCGATGGCACCCTGGTAAATGCATTGCTGCATCACGTCGGCGATTCGCTGCGAATTGTGGGCGAAGCGGTTCGTCCCGGGATCGTTCATCGGTTGGACAAAGATACCAGCGGCTGCCTCGTCGCCGCAAAAACCGAAGCCGCCCGTGCTGATTTGGTCTCACAATTTGCTGGGCGTGAAACTTCAAAGACCTATCTCGCTGTCGTTGAAGGCTGCCCTCCAAGCGAGTCCGGCCGAATCGAAAATCGAATCGGTCGCCATCCGATTCATCGTCAGCGCATGGCTGTTTTGAATGCTCCCGGCGGTAAAGAGGCTATTACTGAATTTACCGTTACCAATTCGGATTCATCTCATCGGTGGGCACTAGTCGAGTGTCGAATTTTCACCGGTCGCACCCATCAAATTCGCGTCCACATGAAAGAAAATCTCCGCTGCCCGATCGTTGGAGATCTCATTTACGCAAACCCAAAACGACAACAGACTAAAACCGGCCGGCTCATGCTCCACGCCTGGAAGCTCGGTTTGCGCCATCCCATTTCCAGGGAAACCATGGTATTTGAGGCACCTGTCCCCGACACATTTGAGCCATTTTTTGCGACATAATTTACGTGTAATTGTGATAGCATCGTTATCATGACATTCAGGATTTTTCTCGCAGCACTCACCCTCGCTCCTCTCGCCTTCGCCCATGACGAAGCCGGATTCGTTTCGATTTTTAACGGAAAAGATCTCACCGATTGGGATGGCGTTCCCAGTGCGTGGAAAGTCGAAGACGGCGCGATCGTTTGCACAGGCCAGCCCAAAGGCGGCAAAAACTGGTTGATTTGGGAAGGCGGCGAACCTGCTGATTTTGAGCTTCGTCTCGAATTCAAGTTCACCTCAGGAAACAGTGGCGTCCAAATTCGAAGTCACATGATGGGAGACGCACCGTATCACGTTCAGGGATATCAGGTCGAAATCGCAAAGCACGATGTCATGGGACTCTGGCATCACTCGCTTGCCCCGGAAAAACACCGATCCCACCTCGCTCTTGCTGGTGAGCACACCACTTACGCCGCCGACGGCACCAAGACCGTGAAATCAATCGGCGACGGTGAAGCCCTCAAAAAACTCTGCAAAGACGGTGAATGGAACAAGCTCGTGATCATTGCCAAAGGCTCGACCGTGACTCAGAAAATCAACGGCAAGACGTTTTCCATCCTCACCGATTTAGAAGAAAAATATACGATGACCAAAGGGCTTATCGCTCTCCAGGACCACGGCAAAGGTTGCGTCGCAGCGTTTCGCAAAATCCGGCTGAAGCCGCTCGATTGATCACTTGTTATTTGGGCGAATACCAGCGGCCTAATTTTGCCACGATTTGACGGCGCAGTTCGTCCGCATCGATTTGGCCATTGTGACGCCATACAATTTTTCCACCAGGTGCGATGAGAACTGTGTGCGGAATTGGTCCAGGCCATTCTTTATCGAGCGCTTCTGCCAGAGCATCGCTATCCCCTTCGAAAAGATAATTATTCGTCGTCCGTCCTTCTTCCTTTACCGACTCAGCCGTTCGATCCGGCATCGCTGCGTGCATGCGCTTCAGGACTTTTCCCGCCGCATCAATCTGCCCCGGCGCATCCTGGCTGATCGTGATCATATCAAATCCACGTGTTTCAAACTGGCGTCCGATCGCTACTAGCTCCGGCATCTCATCAACACATGGCGCACACCACGTTGCCCACAAATTCACCAACCGATATTTTTCGGTATCGTTTTTCGCCAATCCCTTAACGCCCTCGACATCAATTTTTTTAATCGTCACCGCCTTGGCTTTGAATTCCTCATTAAACTTTACCGCCAAGTCACCTTTGTAAGCCCATTTTGTAGTGCATCCGTGAGCCCGGGTTATTGGGTTCTGAACCGGCTTTCCTGCGAGCAACGCATCAATCGCCTCGCGTGCATCGTGTTTTTTAATCGTGCTCGGATCACCGAATTTCGAATCGTCAATTCGCCCCACATATTGCAAAACTCGACCCTTATCGAAGATGAAAAGATGAGGCGTCGCCAACGCACCATAAGCCTTCGAAACTGACTGCGTCTCGCCATCATACAGATACGGAAAGGTGAATCCTTGATCCTTTGCGTGCTTTTTCATGTCCTCCAGCGAATCGCCATAGACCGAATACCCAAGCTCGTTCACTCGAACCGCTTCCGCAGAGTTCGGCGAAATCGCTACCAGCTGAAATGATTTGTCCGCATAATCCGCCACAATTTTTTTCACCCGCGACTCCGCCCCCTGCGCTGACGGGCAATGATTACAGGTGAATAGAACCGCCAAAATATCCGTCTTCGAATATTCACCGAGCGTGTGATTTTTTCCGTCCACTCCCGGTAAATTAAAATCGGGAGCCTTCGTGCCCGGTTCAATAGTTTTCACCTCCGGCGCTGCAAAGGCCGTTGCTAAAATCGGAAGAGTCGAGAAAAGCAGAAATCGTTTCATACTCGCATCGTATTCGTTGAAATCTTCCCTGTCCAGACGCACGCTCCCGTCTCCGCATGACTTTTGTGCGAGGCTCAAAACGGAAATCACTCCACAACGAACCAACCCTATTGGTTTATCGAACGTACCCTATTGGATCGTAGAATTCGTTTTTACTTTCCGAAATTCACCGGGCGTCATTCCGCATTCTCTGCGAAACATCGTCACCATTCGCGAAGCATCTCCGCACCCGCACTGGATCGCGATTTCACGGAGCGGTTGTCGTGTTTCAATCAAAAGCCGCTTCGCAAGTTCCATTCGCGAACTTTACGCTCGTATTGAACCCGCCCTTCGAGAATGACTGCGATACGTTTTAGCGAATCAGGCATGATGTCGCAAAACATACATGCTCCTTTTCATTCTTGAAACTGAAACAAATCGGGATCCAAACTAATTCCAAAGGGAGCTTCGTTCAATGAGGTGGCAGATATGAGCCCCTGCTCAATTTTCAAAGCAGTCACCATTCGGTCAGTTTTTGCGTATAGATCAGGATGAGCAGCAGCAACTTTTTGCTGAAGGTCTTCCGGAAACGAAGCTAGGCCTTTGAAATAATGATGGCCATTTCGCTCAACGTGATCGATCCCCAGCATCGCAACCACCGCAAGATCCTGAAGTAAAGCCACCGGACCCAGATTTGCCAAATCTTCAGCACTCATCACGCCGCTACGCACGTCGAGCAGCGCCCGGTTGGCGATACTTTTGACAATGCCTTTGCAGTTTTTGTGGCTCGTTCCCACATAACCTAATTCGAGCGCCCGGGGCAAACTGTCGGTCCCGGCATCTGATTCATCGATGATGACTCGCGGCGAATTCTTCCATTTTTCGAAACCAAATTTCACCGAATCAGCAAGAGCGTGGTCGCGATGGATTGGCTGCTCAACAAAAAGCAGATGCCGAAAAAGTGGCGCAATCATTGGATCTGCCTGATGCGCCTCCCAGTGTTCTCGAAACTGATCAAGGTCTGCATATTGCTCATTCCCGTCGATCGTAATTTCGTAATCACGTGACGCCTCCGCCTCAAAAAGCGCGGTCAGTTCTCGAAGCCGATCTCGATCTGCCTCCAAATCACCAAAGAGCTTGAGTTTAAAATGAGTCAGGCCATATCTGTGAATATTGCTGACCAACGAATGCGGCAGCCCGTCATCAATCTTATCCTCAGCGAGAATGTCCGAATCGGTCAGAGGATCTGCAAGCCCCACGGTATGACGAACCCGAAGCTCATCGAGCGGAGGGTTTCGAAACACATCACCCAAATTGGTACCAGCCAGTTCCGAATGAATCTCTCCCAAATCGATTGCCAATCGGTTTTCATGAACGACCCGATGCAATGGCATTTCAAGTGCCCTACACAGCGCATCCAGCACCGTCCGCTCCACCATCGCTGTTCCCAATTGCGCTAACAAAGGAGGTATTTCTTCAGATTCAGCCCACGCCTTCTGTTGTGATGTAAGATGTTTCCAGAATTCAAAAAACGACAACGGCTCACTGATTTCCTTAGCGAATTTGGCGGCTTGTTCGATCACTCGAATCATCCTCGGGTGATCGTCTTCCTCAAACGTCGTATCGGGATTCTTCGTGAACCACTTCGGTGGCAGGCCTTCACTCGCGATTCCAGTCGTCGGTTTTCCGTCAACCTCAACTGTTGAACGCACAAACAAATGCGGGGCTTCGGTCATCGCGGCAATTCCATATCGAAACGGAAAGCGAGTTTTCGTTGGAACAACCGAGAACTCAATGGATTGAACTTGGACTTTCGAGCTTGAAAACATTACGGTATACGGGTCAAGGGCTTAAGAAATTATTCAACACTGTTTTATGCAAACTCGAGGTAAAATAATTCTGATCATTTTTTTGGCGGTTGGTTTTCTAATGTGGTCGTTCGGCCGAACTGATTTAGGAACTCCGGTGGGATTGAATAAAATGACAGGATATGATCTCGAAAAAGGATGAAATATTGTCGATTTTGAGTTTGATTTTCATCTCTTCGATTCGGATGCCATGTGGATTGTGGAGGGTTCGGCCCCTCTCCATACAAACGGACTGGTAAGGCTTGATTACTCATAATGTGAATCACGTTTAAACGGAGACGATCGTGATTTTATTGAGGGAATCATCTTTTCGAAACAAGCAAACCTCTCATCCAAAATGAGAGATTTCTCTGTATGGCGGGGAGGCAAAGGCGGAGGTCATTATCTCATGATCAGCGAAGACTGACTCCATACCGCCCATTGGTTTTTTGAAGGTTAGTGATTAAGCAATGCCCAAATACTTGTCACGGCCGGCCGCCAGCGCGGCGATTTTCCGATCTGCGATAGAGCGTTTCAGCATCCAGAAACCACAATCGGGATGAATCCAGCGGACTCGATTTCCTCCAAGTTCGGACTCTGCTTTTTCGATCCGGCTCGCAATTTGGTCGGCCGTTTCAATGTGATTCACTTTGATGTCAACGACGCCCAAACCAATTGCGATGCGATCATCAACCTCTTTCAAAGCATTCAAATCGTCATCAGGTCGATGCGCCAATTCCAGCACAAGGTGATCCGCATTCAGCGCACTGAGGAAATCAGTCAACGGTTTCCATCCGCCCGACTGAATCGTTTGGCCGCCGTAATTTCCAAAACAAAAGTGAACAGCTGTTTCGGTTCCCTCGTCTGTTGCATCAAGAATTTTATTGAT